>JAVSBY010000016.1:45374-83982 GCA_031960925.1 Gilliamella sp. CRA003912 | reverse complement strand
CGATTACCCTCTTTTTTAGCACCTAAACCGTGATTATTAAATTCATAAAAACGGCTATCTTCAGGATAAAACCATATTTTTTGTCCGGTGATATTCTTGCCCGACATCTTGTCCCACCCGTAAATATGTTCATCAATCTCATTATTAATATATGCACTCATACCAACTGCATTGGGATCGGCGTATTTGCCATCGGCAAACGTCGTAGTTGGATGCCAAGGGCGGCCTAACGCAAAGCTATTTGCAGGTACCCCTTTTTCTCGACTTAACCGGCTACTTATAATAATTAAGCCAAAAGGCTGTTTGATAGGGGTGCTTGGTGCGGTGATATAACCATAGACCTCACCGGGACTCACATCAGCTCGAGCCCTTGCTATCAATTCACAATCATTAATGACCGCCGTGCCGCCACCAAAAATAAAATCCACATGGCCCGAAATAACCGAACGTGTAAAATAACTGCGGCTATTATTTTTTAAATATAAGGTATCTTGAAACCCCTCTATTCTCACTTTATCAAAACGAACACGATCACTATTACCATTGATTAATACCGCAACAGCCTGTGTATCGGTCAACCGGTTCGGATCTTGTTTAGATAACGCTTGATTGGCGGGATAATCAAAACGATTGCTAATCGTCAAATTCTTCACCATGATGTTTGAAGCACTGACAATAAATATCGCTGACCCTGATGTGCCCACTTTGTTTCCTTGGTCATTTAGCATGCCTGCTGCTAAAGGATATTCAATCACTGTCTTATCTTGATCTTCGCCAATTAAGTACAAATTAGGCTCAGTCAGGTTAATCTTTTCATGATAAACCCCATTTTTAATCAAAATGGTGTACGGCCTGTCAGAACGAGTTGGTTTTATTGATGCTATCGCTTGATTAATGGTCCTAAACTGCCCATCACTGGGTGATGGGCTAACAATGGCATCATAATGGCTAGCCCAAAGTGGCCAACTAAAGAGCAGTGTAAACAGCAATACGCCTTTTTTCATACTGTCATCAACCTATAATTAAAATAAATATGTGACACCCAGTCCCAATTTAGCTTCTCTTGAATCAGAATGAAGACGTTTTGCCACATCTTGCGCAGCAAGGTTAATTTGCCAATCTTTAGTGGCTTGCCAATTCACATCAAGTTCTTGCTCGTAATCATGTCTTTCATCATTTTGTAAAATATAGTTACCTTTTAAGTAAGAAAGGCGATATCCCATATTCCAATCGGTTAACGGAGTAAAATCCGTTCCAATATCAACGCGATGACGAGATCGATTACCCACATAGCCTTGAACACTGTCATCACGTTTATTTCTTGATACTTTTCGATATTCAAAGCGGTATTGGCTATAAAAAGACAGCGTGTCGCTATATAAAAAGGCCAGTTTCAATCCGGGTGCATAGCGTGCACCAGGGCGCTGTGACTCACTGACATCGCCGACTTGGTATTTGGGTAAATTATCCGTTGCTTTGGCTTTATATCCGCCGCCAGAATAGAATCTCACTTCCATATTCGGGGTTAACACCAATTGATCGGTTAAATAAAAATGGTAACCGCCGTACATTTGATAGTAACTTGAAACAACATCATCAAAAAACAGCCTATTTTTAAGCTGGTTATAGGTGCTCATTTCAATGCCAAGATAAGCGTCTTTATCAAAGTCAATCAGTAATCCAAAATTGTCACCGTGATAATGTGAACTGAGTCCATAATGGTGCATGTATTTAAAGTAGGTTTGATAGGCAAAATCGGTATCCGGATTACTTGACTGATCAAAGGCATAATTGAAACCAATTTTAAATTTAGCTTGCCTTGTGTCATTGGTTTTATTTTTTGAAACATCAGAGAGCGAAAAATAAGGACGAAAGAGTTTTGAATAGTTCCACGTGATTTTAAATTCTTGTTCGTAATCAGTTTTCTTGTTGTTGTAAACTTGATATTCATTTTTAACAAGTTGTTTATTAATCACTTTATAAGAGTTGTTGGTATAATCACCGATATAATAATTAAAGGTATAAGCAAGACCGAGTGCTTTAATGCCCGAGTACATCAGCGCCCAATCAATGCGGTTTCGACCCGCATTACTGCTTGAGATATATTTGACTTGCTCACCGGAGATTTTAGCCATTTTATATCGCTCAGCTTGTGATACTTTCTTAAACTCATAGCGATAACGTAAACTGGTAGACCAATCATTATTAATTTTATAACTGTATTTGAGGCCGGGCTGATATAACGTGGTGTCTTTACTAAAACCGAGTTCGAAGGAAGGAATAAGAGAACCCAATTTATTGGGGAGATTATAAGTCTTTTGAATAACAACGCCTCCCGATCCCCCCTGCATATCATCATAAAAAACATCCCGCTGATTGCCGCCGCCGGCCGAAGCACTGAATTTAAATTCAAATTGCCAGTTATCATCGGTTTTCTTAATCAATTTCAATGTGTCAGCATGTATTCTATCCATCGACTTCCAATTGTGCTCATATTGAAACGTGGTTGGCGCAGAATCAGCATGAACATAGCCTGAACATGAACAGATAAAAACCAAAAAAGACGTACTTTTTAATTTTTTATGACACATCATCCCATTCCTATTTTGTTAATTATTTTTTTGAAATTTAGTTTCATAATTTTTTATCTTTTAAAATAAAATTTCTGTTAATAAGATCACAATTTAAAAAATAGATAATGAAATAATTTTATCTAATTGATTATTAACTAAATAAACAATAAAAATCAAAAATAAAACATCACTAAAATAAAATAATTTGTTAACACTGTCACATTTCTATCAAAAACAAATAACATAATTTATTAAATTTAGTATCTTCTAATAATTATTTTAAAACGACATTTTAATATTTGAAGGGAATGGATTTATGGCTGATCAACCGAAAAGAATAACCCTATTGACGCGTTTTTCATATGGGAGTGGCAATTTGATTGGAAGTGGTGCACTGGCGATCAGTGCCGCATGGCTTCTCTATTTTTACACCACATTTTGTGGGCTGTCTGCTTTTCAAGCAACCCTTATTTTTTCCATCGCAACTTACTTAGATGTTATTTTAAATCCATTAATGGGATTTATTACTGATAATTTTAATCAAACACGGCTTGGACGCCGCTTTGGTCGTCGTCGCTTTTTTATTTTAATTGCAATTCCTTGTATGGTTATCTATCCGTTACTTTGGATTGATGGCATGAACTTTTGGTACTACCTAACAACCTATATTTTATTTGAGTTGATCTACACCATGATCATGATTCCTTATAATACCTTACCGGTTGAAATGACCAAAAACTTTGATCAGCGAACCTATTTAGCCGGCTCAAAAGCGATGTTCGGTAAAGTTGCCAATTTCTTAGCTGCTGCAATTCCAGGCGTATTTTTCTACGCATTTCATGGTAAGGACTCGCCAACCCCCTTTTTACTTACCGGCATAACCTATGCAACCATCATGGCAATTGCCCTCATTTTACTTTACGTTAATAGCTGGGAAAAATCACCTGATGAAGTTGAAAATGAGACCACAAAAGGCTTTTTTGAAGGAATTATGAAACTATTTTGTGACGTTTACTCAACTTTTAGACTTAAAACGTTTAGAAATCATTTAGGCATGTACCTTTTTGGTTTTGGCGCTGAGTGGCTATTTGCCGCAACATTTACTTATTTTATCGTTTTCAACTTAGGTCAACCAAAGGCTTTTGTTTCAGAAATGAATAGCTTAAGCAGTATTTGTCAGCTTATTTCAACCGCTATTTTCATGGCATGGTGCGCAAAACGCGGGTTTAAACGACCTTTTGTTATCGCAATTTTAATTGTTATTTCATCGGTAATTGGCTACGTGGGGATTTATCATTTCAATTTACCTCATGTTACATGGCTCGTGGTTGCCATCACTATCTGGTTTGGGCTGGGTACCGGCGGCGTTTATTACATTCCTTGGAGCGTTTACACTTTCTTAGCCGATATTGACGAAGTGCTGACGGGGCGACGCAGAGAAGGCATCTATGCTGGCGCGATGACCATGGCAGGAAAATTAATGCGAGCAACCGTCGTATTTGTGTTAGGGCTTGTTTTGAAATTTTCAGGATTTGTATCAGGAACAAACAGCGTTCAACCAGAAAGTGCAACCACGGCGATTAATCTTGTGATGCTATTTGGCGTCTGCGGCATGGCTATTTTGGGGATTATATTTACTTACCGAATGAAACTGGATAAATCAACCCATGCACAGGTCATTAAAGAATTAGAAAGACTCAAAAATGGCGGCAAAAAACAAGATGCCACGCCAGAAATAAGAACCTTAATAAAACAATTAACTGGCTTTGATTACGATCACTGCTTTGGAAATAACACGGTCGGTTTTAAACACCACAGCGTTTATAATTAAAGAAAAGAGTCAGTTACATAAAAAAACATCATCTAATCGATTAAGTTAGATGATGTTTTTATATCCCCTTAAATCAAACCGAACTTTTTCAGTGCTTTTGCAATACCATCATTATCATTGGTATCGGTAATAAATTCTGCGCGCTCTTTGAGCTTATCAACCGCATTTGCCATTGCAATAGGATGATCAACCGTTGCAAACATTTCCATATCATTCATGCCATCGCCAAAGGCATAGGTTGGCACATCGGTAAACCCTTTCGTTTCAAGTAGTTTAGTTATCCCATACCCTTTTGAGCCGCCTTGATTAAACACATCAACGCAATAAGGGGTATTACGGATAAAAGTTAATTCAGGAAACGCCTCCCGGTAAACGGCCTCGCCTGACTGGCACAGCAGTAACAGCATCTGTATATCGCAGGTTAAATAAATCTTATCATCAACTGGCGGAACGGGCTGTTTAAGGTGATGGTAAAAAACCTTAGCCGGTTCACTGTCTTTAGAAACCCGCATTAAGTTAACATTGTAAAATGATAAAGGAATCCCAGTTTGCTGCTTAGAAAATTGATAAACGCGCTCTATCAGCCCTTTATCAATGTCATTAGTAAACACCGTTTCACCTTGATACAAAACCGCTTGACCATTCATGGCAACAATTGAATCAATCTGGGTTTGTTTCATCAACTCCGTCACTTCGCATGCGGTTCGACCGGTTGCAATCATGGGGATAATGTTATTGCGCAAAAGGGTTTGAATCGCCTCAATCGAACTGGCTAACACCTCAACTTGACTGTTAAACAAGGTACCATCTAAATCAAAGAAAACAATTGCATCGGGTTTTTTATTCATTTTATAAACCTAAAATATTTTTGATAAAAGGAATGGTTAATTTTCGTTGCTCTATCAAGGTTGCTGTTTCAAATTTCTCTAACAATGAAAAAAGGGTTTTCATATCCCGATTTACCCTTTTTAATAGAAAAAGGCCAACTTCGGTGGGTAATTCAAATCCACTTAATTGTGCCCTTAATTGCAGGGCTTTGAGTTTATCGTCATCAGCAAGGGCTTTTAATTGGTAAACTTGTCCCCACGATAAGCGAGACACCAAATCTGGCAATACAAAAGGAATTTGCTTAGGCGGCGCATTAGCTGTAATCAGTAATTTACTGATATTTTTCTCTGTTAATTTATTAAACAGATCAAAAATACCGACTTCCCAGTCAATATTACCGGCAATGCAATGAATATCATCAAGACAAACGACGTCATAATTATCAAGCCCCAATAAAATATCAGGCACTAAGTGATAATGCTGCTTAAGTGGAATGTAACTGGCAAGCTTATGTTGACTTGCTGCATTCAATAAGTGCGTTCGTCCGGCGACATCTGTAGACCACATATAAAAAACACGAAAACCTGTTTCATTCACACTTGTGGTCAACGAATCAATCAACAATTGATTTTGACCGACATAAAAACTAGTAAAGGTTTCATTATCGGGTAATGAAAGTGGTAACGGCAACTGTGAAAAAGTAATAAAAAAACCTCACAACAAAGAGAAATCACAGTAAGTATAAATTTGCTTTAATAAAAATCAATAAGTTTATTTTTAAATTATTCATAGCTAAAAAATAACCCAGATCATGAGCTTTAAACGATCCTGATCGCGTGGATCTTTGTTCAAAAAACAAGCGAACGATCACGAGAATTATCCTTTTTTATCCCCTTTTTTGTGGATAACTCTGTGACAAATAGGCTGTTAACACTGTGATCATGTTATTAATAACTTTACATACGGATCGTCATGTGGATAAACGCTGCGATTATGCACAGACTATAAATGGCAAAAGATCGATCCATTCACACAGTTAAACGATCGCTAACTCGATAAAATATCATCATAAATACAAGTTAATCACAAAAAAGGATGATCGTAATAGTAATAAAAATAAAAAGATCCTTAAAAAGATCTTATTTAATTTAAAGGATCCAAAAAAGAGATCATTTGACGTAATTAAAAAGGCGAGTAAAATTCCCTACGCTAAATAAACATTATCCGTTATACACAAATAACCACGAGGTTCTTTTTTATGTTTTATCCAGATCTTTTTGATGTCATCATTGTTGGAGGAGGTCATGCAGGAACCGAAGCGGCGATGGCATCAGCAAGAATGGGACGAAAAACCTTACTTTTAACCCATAATATCAACACGTTAGGACAAATGTCTTGTAATCCAGCAATCGGCGGCATTGGTAAAGGACATCTAGTTAAAGAGATCGATGCACTAGGCGGATTAATGGCACAGGCAACCGATCTTGCGGGGATCCAGTTTAGGATCTTAAATGGCAGTAAAGGTCCAGCGGTAAGAGCAACCCGCGCGCAAGCGGATCGATCCTTATATCGAAAAGCAGTTCGAATTGCGCTTGAAAATCAACAAAACTTAATGCTATTTCAACAATCGGTTGAAGATGTGATCATTGAAAATGATCGGATAACAGGCGTTAAAACGCAAATGGGCGTCTCATTTAAAGCCAAAGCGGTAGTCTTAACCGCTGGCACATTTTTAGATGGCAAAATTCACATCGGACTGAATAATTACAGTGGGGGACGCACGGGCGATCCTGCATCTGTTGGCTTATCAAAATCACTGCATCAATATGCATTTCGCATGGGACGCTTAAAAACAGGCACCCCACCCCGAATAGATGCAAGAACGATCGATTTTACACAATTAGATCCGCAGTATGGCGATGATCCAACGCCGGTATTCTCATTTTTAGGCAAACGATCGGATCATCCTAAACAGATCGCATGCTACGTGACAAGCACCAACGAAAAAACGCACGAGATCATTCGTGGAAGTTTGGATCGCAGCCCAATGTATACTGGCGTTATTGAAGGAATTGGTCCGCGTTACTGTCCATCGATTGAAGATAAGATCATGCGCTTTGCTGATAGATCATCGCATCAGATCTATTTAGAGCCTGAAGGATTAGATAGCAATGAGATCTATCCAAACGGCATTTCAACCAGTTTACCGTTTGATACGCAGCTCGAATTTGTGCGCAGCATGAAAGGACTTGAAAATGCCAATATCATAAGGCCAGGCTATGCTATCGAATACGATTATTTTGATCCGCGTGATCTTAAACCGACTCTAGAAAGTAAAGTGATCACAGGGCTATTTCTAGCAGGTCAAATTAATGGCACAACGGGATATGAAGAAGCGGCCGCGCAAGGGCTACTTGCAGGGCTAAATGCCGCACGGTATGCGCATGAAAAAGATCAGTGGTTCCCAACACGGGATCAAGCTTATTTAGGCGTACTTGTTGATGATCTTTGCACGTTAGGCACCAATGAGCCTTATCGCATGTTCACCTCACGCGCCGAATACCGTTTGATGTTACGTGAAGATAATGCTGATATTCGTTTAACTGAAATTGGTCGTCAGCTAGGCTTAGTTGATGATTACCGCTGGCAACAGTTTAACCAAAAATTGGAATCGATTGAGCAAGAACGTGCGCGTCTGCGTGATATTTGGGTCCATCCGCACATTGAAGCTATCGATGAAGTGAATTCAGTATTAAAAACAGCATTAACCAAAGAAGCCAATGGCGAAGATCTGTTAAAACGCCCTGAAATGACTTATCAAACCTTAAAATCACTGTCCATTTTTGCGCCAGGATTAACCGATCAGCAAGCGGCTGAACAAGTTGAAATTCAGGTCAAATATGATGGGTATATCAAACTTCAAATCGAAGAAATTGAACGGCAAAAACGCAATGAAGAGACCTTAATTCCGGCGGATATTGATTATGCCGAAATATCAGGTTTATCAAATGAGGTGGTGATAAAATTGAAGCAGCATAAACCGGTTTCTATCGGGCAAGCTTCTCGTATCTCTGGCATTACGCCGGCTGCTATTTCTATGTTATTAGTTTATTTAAAAAAGAAAAATTATGTTAAAAAAGAAACTGCATAAACTGATTGATAAAACCGATCTTATTATTCGCGATCAGCAAATCGATAGCCTTGTTGCTTATGTTGAAATGCTTGATAAGTGGAATAAAGCGTATAATTTAACGGCAGTGCGCGATCCCAGTGACATGCTAATCAAGCATATCATGGATAGCATTGTGGTTTCCCCTTATTTACTCGGCAGTACCTTTATCGATGTTGGAACAGGGCCGGGGTTACCCGGTATTCCCCTTGCCATCATAAACCCTGATAAGCAATTTGACCTTGTTGATAGCCTTGGCAAGCGAGTGCGCTTTTTAAAGCAAGTCCAGTTTGAGTTAAAATTGGACAATATCACCCCGATTCAATCGCGCATTGAGCAGTATACCGAAAAACATTTTGATGGTGTGATAAGTCGGGCATTTGCCTCATTGCATGATATGCTCAGTTGGTGTCAGCATTTACCTAATGAAAGCGGATCTTTTTATGCCTTAAAAGGATCGGAGATCGACAGTGTGCCAGAGGGATTTTTGATCACTCAAACGATCAACTTAACGATCCCTGAATTAGATGCTGATCGTTGCCTTGTCATTATCAAACGTAAATAAAAACAGAGGGTGACATACCGTATTGTCACCCTTTTCCCTGTCATAAAATGACTGTATCGTCAGCATAATTCGCCTTTTTATTCAGCATATTGTTGGCCTTTTATTCATTGGTATAGTTTATAGCTATAGCGATTAATAAAAAATGAGAATTATTCAATACCCAATTTTTTTGTTATCTTCTTTTTACTGATAAAAAATGGTTATGAGGAAACAAACAATGAATACAGCGGTTATTGGTTATCCACGCGTTGGTAAGCTTCGAGAACTCAAATTTGCAACCGAAGCCTATTTTAAAGGCAATAAAACACAAGCTGAGTTATTAAGCGAAGCAAAAGCATTACGCGCCGAACATTTAAAACAACAAGCATTACAAAAGATCGCCTTTATCTCATCAAATGATTTTTCATTTTATGATGCAATGCTCGATACAGCCTGTTTACTCAATGTTATCCCAAAACGTTATCAAGATCTCGATTTACCGGAGCTTGACCGTTATTTTGCAATGGCACGGGGTTATCAAGGTGAAAAAGGTGATGTACGCGCGCTTGCGATGAAAAAGTGGTTTAACACCAACTACCATTACCTCGTGCCAGAAATTGAAGACTCAGTGCAAATCAAATTAGCAGGTACCAAACCGTTTGATGAATATCAAGAAGCCAAAGCGCTTGGCATTCAAACTAAACCGGTTGTTATTGGCCCATTAACTTTCTTTAAATTGGCCCAATATTTAGGCAATAAGAACATTACCGATATTAAACAAGATATTATTAATGCCTACCAACAAATCATTGAAAAATTTGCAGCGCTTGGTGCTAATTGGATTCAAATCGACGAGCCGATTTTAGTGACCGATCTTCATAAAGACGACATCGAATTATTTACTGAACTTTATCAAGCCATTTTATCTATTAAAGGTAACACGAAAATTGTTTTACAAACCTATTTTGGCGATGTACGTGATTGCTATAACGCGTTAGTTGCACTGCCTTTTGATGGGATTGGCTTAGATTTTGTAGAAGGTAAGCAATCATTAGCACTGCTTGAAAGTCATGGGTTTCCGGCTGACAAAGCCTTGTTTGCTGGTGCCGTTAATGGTAAAAATATTTGGAAAAATAACTACCAAAAAACACTTGCTCTACTTGGCAAGATCAAACAAAAAGCAGCAACTGTTGTAATAAACACATCTTGCTCGCTGCTGCATGTTCCTTATACCTTACAAAATGAAACAAAATTAACCATTCAACAGCGTGCTTACTTTGCGTTTGCGCAAGAAAAATTGCAAGAACTTGCCGAGCTGGGTCAACTGCTTAATGAAGCCAATCCAGAAAATCATGCGGCATATAAAGCAAACCAAACCTTATTCACCCGTGAACGTGAAGGTAAAAATCAAGTTGTCCGTGATAAAGTTGCGGCACTAACCGCGTCTGATTTTATTCGTTTACCTGAGTTTTCTGCGCGTGAAGCGGCACAAAAGAAAACTTTTAATTTACCAGTACTGCCAACAACAACAATTGGATCGTTCCCACAAACGCCTGATGTTCGTTTAAATCGCGCCAAATTCAAAAAAGGGGAAATTTGCTTAAACGACTATACCCAATTTAATCAACAAAAAATTGCCGAGTGCATAAAACTGCAAGAACAAATCGGCATTGATGTACTGGTTCACGGTGAATTTGAACGTAATGACATGGTCGAATATTTTGGTGAAAGCTTAAATGGGTTTGTTTTTACTGAAAAAGCGTGGGTACAATCTTATGGAACCCGCTGCGTTAAGCCGCCGATTGTTTGGGGTGATATTTCACGATCGAAAGCGATTACCGTTGAGTATTCAAAGTACGCACAAAGCCTGACTGATAAACCGGTCAAAGGCATGTTAACTGGCCCAGTGACTATTTTAAATTGGTCGTTCCCGCGTGAAGATATTTCACAAAAAGAGTCGGTATTCCAAATAGCTCTCGCCATTGGGGATGAAGTGTTAGATCTTGAAGCGGCGGGCATTAAAATTATCCAAATCGATGAAGCGGCATTGAAAGAAAAGCTGCCACTTCGTCATGCCGATTGGAACAGCGAATACCTTGATTGGGCGATTCCATCATTTCGATTAGTGCACAGCAAAGTACAAGCCGACACACAAATTCATACCCACATGTGTTATAGCGAATTTGCCGATATCATTAAAGACATTGATGCGATGGATGCCGATGTGATTTCGTTTGAAGCGTCACGTTCTAATTTACAACTTATTGATGTGTTAAAAGCCAATAACTTTAAAACCCAAGTCGGGCCGGGTGTTTATGATATTCACTCACCGCGCGTGCCACCAGTCAGTGAAATTAAAGCTACCATTGAAAAATTGCTTTCAAAAATTGATACGCAAAAATTATGGATTAATCCTGATTGTGGCTTAAAAACGCGCGGCGAAAAAGAGGTGGTTGAAAGCTTAAAACACTTAGTGCAAGCGACATTAGAAGTGAGAAAAACCCTCAATTAATGTTTTCGTTTTACGTTTAGCTTGGCAAATGACACGCACTTGCAAAGCTGGCGTTTAAGTCGAAACAAACCGAGCCGACTTAGTGATATGCCGGCTCGATTTGCAGATAAAGGAATGAGAGAGATGAAAACGAACCAATTATTTGATAAAAAAACCGTATTTTCGTTTGAGGTATTTCCACCTAAAAAGACCTCACCGCTCGAGACGATTTACAGCACATTGCGTGAACTTGGCTACTTTAAACCGGATTTTATTAGTGTCACCTATGGCGCAGGCGGAAGCTTAAATGGACAAACCACCATTGATATTGCTCATGCAGTTAAGCACACTTATGGTATCGAAAGTGTCGCACATCTACCCGGTATTAATTTTAGCAAAAATGAAATGCAAAAAATCCTGACCGATTTGAAATGTGCAGGCATTGATAATGTACTTGCACTGCGCGGTGATATTAATCCCAATATTGAGCCGAAAAGTGATTTTAAGTATGCCAGTGAACTGGTCTCTTTTATCAAACAAAATGGCGATTTTAATGTGATTGGCGCGTGTTATCCCGAAGGGCACCTTGAAGCCTCAACCGTTAAACAAGATCTCATTAATTTAAAAGAGAAAGTCAATGCAGGCACCGATCAACTGATTTCACAGCTGTTTTTCGATAATGACTATTTTTATGCTTTTTTAGATAAAGCGCAGGACATGGGCATCGCTGTACCGATTGAAGCGGGCATTATGCCTGTCACCAACAAAAATCAAATTGAACGAATGGTGTCCATGTGCGGGGTTAATTTACCTAAAAAATTCAAGCAAATGATGGATAAATATGAACATCATCCTCATGCATTTCGTGATGCTGGGATTGCTTATGCTATCGATCAGATTGTTGATTTAATCTCACAAAATGTGGATGGTATCCATTTATACACCATGAATAATAGCTATATAGCAAGGCGCATTAGCGAAGCCGTTTCTACGTTACTCGATATTCCAAAAGCAGGATAATAAGCTGGTCAAAGTGAATAAATAAGGGAAAGTCGGTTTGAATTGGTTGCGGGGGCTGGATTTGAACCAACGACCTTCGGGTTATGAGCCCGACGAGCTACCAAGCTGCTCCACCCCGCGTCAGAGAGGTCGCTATATTATATGAATAAAATAATAATGCAAGACCTTTTTGAGTAAAAAACAAATTAATAGTCAGTTTGTTCTAAAAGTAAGCAAAAAAAGCCGCCACTCACCAGTGACGGTTTTTTATTTGCGATCATCATCACCCCGTTAATGGCGATAAAGCGCCTGTAATGAGATGACAGAACTCGCGGGATCATAATCTAAAGCTGCGCTTGTTGCGTAGCCAGCGTTTAGGGTCGTATCATAATGCACTTTGTATTGAATCGCACTACGACGCAGAATTTTTGACGCTTCAATAGCGGCTCGTCCTGATGTCGTATTGAGAATATAGCAATACTTACCATTTTTGATATGGTCGTGAATATTCGGCCTGCCTTCATTCTCTTTTCTTACGATTTGACATTCAATTCCCGCTTGTTTTAAAACGCCAGCGGTGCCAGAGGTTGCATCAAGGGTAAAGCCATGAGCAATTAATCGTTTTGCGACTTGTAGCATTCGGGTTTTGTCTTCATCACGTACAGAAAGCAGGGCTCTACCTGATTTTTTCATCGTTGATAAACTGCCAAGCTGCGCTTTAGCAAATGCCTCGGCAAAGGTTTTGCCAACCCCCATGACTTCACCGGTCGATCGCATTTCGGGCCCTAAAATCGGATCGACACCACTGAATTTATTAAACGGTAGCACCACTTCTTTAACCGCGTAATAAGGCGGTATCACTTCTTTAGTCACTTGCTGTTTTGCAAGCGATTGCCCCACCATCACGCGAGCAGCAATTTTAGCCAGTGGCAATCCGGTTGCTTTTGAGACAAATGGCACGGTGCGTGCGGCCCGTGGATTGATTTCAATCAGATAAATCGTGTCATCTTTGATAGCAAATTGTCCATTCATTAAACCGTTTACATTAAGCTCAATAGCAAGCTGCTTTGCCTGTTCACGTAATTGGGCTAAAATCTTGGGGCTTAATGTGTGGGTTGGCAATGAACATGCCGAATCACCGGAGTGAATTCCCGCTTGCTCAATATGTTCCATAATACCGCCAATCACGACTTGCTCACCATCGGCAATCACATCAATATCGACTTCAATGGCATTATCTAAAAAATGGTCAAGCAGTACCGGAGCATTATTTGATTCGCTAACGGCGGTTTTAAAGTAACGCTGCAAATCGTGCTCGTTATAAACGATCTCCATGGCTCTGCCACCAAGGACATAAGATGGACGAACAACCAGCGGATAACCGATTTTTTCAGCCTGTACAATCGCCTCATCGAGATCAGTGACTGTTGCATTAACCGGTTGCTTTAATTGCAACTTTTCAACCACCTCTTGAAAACGCTTTCGATCTTCAGCACGATCAATGGCATCGGGTGAGGTACCTATAATTGGAATCCCGGCGGCTTCTAACGCACGCGCTAATTTAAGGGGCGTTTGCCCACCGTATTGCACAATAACGCCAGTTGGTTTTTCTAGGTGAGCAATCTCAAGGACATCTTCAAGTGTCACCGGTTCAAAGTAAAGCCGGTCAGAGGTATCATAATCGGTTGAAACTGTCTCTGGATTACAGTTAACCATAATGGTTTCAAAGCCATCTTCACGCAGTGCGAGCGCGGCATGCACGCAGCAGTAATCAAACTCAATGCCTTGACCAATACGGTTTGGCCCGCCACCAAGGATCATTATTTTGGGGCGAGAAAACTGTGGCTGAGCTTCGCACTCTTGTTCATAAGTTGAATAGAGATAAGCCGTATTTGTTGCAAATTCAGCGGCACAGGTATCGACCCGTTTATAAACAGGGTGAAGATTAAATTGATGACGTAAGTCGCGTACCGCTTGCTCTTTTACATTGAGTAATGTTGCAAGGCGAAGGTCAGAAAAGCCTTTACGTTTGAGTTGCCATAATGCATCGTAATCAAGCTGATTAAGCGATTTTTGAGTTAGATTATTCTCGATATTCACTAACTCTTCAATTTGAACTAAAAACCAGCGATCGATATGGGTTAATAAAAATACCTCATCTAATTGCATGCCTGCTCTAAACGCATCGGCGATATACCAAATACGCTCAGCCCCTGCTTCTTGCAGTTCATAACGGATTTTAGCGAGATTTTTCTCATCGCGATAATTATCGATTTTAGGATCGAACCCTGATGCACCAACTTCAAGACCTCGTAACGCTTTTTGCAGCGATTCTTGGAACGTCCGGCCTATTGCCATCACTTCACCCACCGATTTCATTTGGGTGGTTAAGCGATCATTACAGCCCGCAAATTTTTCAAAGTTAAAGCGTGGGATTTTTGTCACAACATAATCGATTGCGGGTTCAAAAGACGCCGGGGTTTTGCCGCCCGTTATCTCGTTTGAAAGCTCATCAAGCGTGTAACCCACCGCGAGTTTCGCCGCGATTTTAGCAATCGGGAATCCGGTTGCTTTTGAGGCTAACGCCGATGAACGCGACACCCTCGGGTTCATTTCAATCACAATTAAACGACCGCTGTTTGGATCAACCGAAAACTGCACATTTGAACCGCCCGTTTCAACGCCAATTTCACGTAGCACCTCAATTGATGCATTACGCATGATTTGATACTCTTTATCGGTTAAAGTCTGTGCTGGGGCGACGGTAATCGAGTCGCCAGTGTGAATCCCCATAGGATCAAAATTTTCAATCGAGCAGACAATAATGCAATTATCATTCTTGTCACGAACCACTTCCATTTCGTACTCTTTCCAGCCGATTAACGACTCATCAATCAGCAGTTCATTGGTTGGTGACAGATCAAGTCCACGCGTACAAATCTCATCAAACTCTTCACGGTTGTAAGCAATGCCGCCACCACTTCCACCCATAGTAAATGACGGGCGAATAATGCAAGGAAACCCCACCATATCAAGTACGCTATAGGCTTCCTCTAAGGTATGGGCAATCCCTGAGCGTGCGGTATCAAGTCCGATTTTTTTCATCGCGATATCAAAACGGCGGCGATCTTCCGCTTTATCAATCGCATCAGCGGTTGCCCCGATCATTTCGACATTAAATTTGCTAAGTATGCCTTGCTTTTCAAGCTCTAACGCACAGTTAAGTGCGGTTTGTCCCCCCATGGTGGGTAAGATTGCATCAGGGCGCTCTTTTTCAATAATCTTTGCAACGGTTGTCCAGTGAATCGGCTCGATATACGTCGCATCGGCCATTTCCGAATCGGTCATAATGGTTGCGGGATTTGAGTTAACTAAAATGACGCGATAGCCTTCTTCGCGCAGCGCTTTACATGCCTGTGCACCTGAATAGTCAAATTCACAAGCTTGACCAATTACAATAGGCCCTGCGCCAATAAGTAAAATGCTTTTAATATCTGTTCGCTTAGCCATTGCGTTGCTCCTGCTGGTAAATCTGGATTAATTCGATAAAGTGGTCAAAAAGCGGGGCGGCATCATGTGGACCGGGGCTTGCTTCTGGGTGACCTTGAAAGCTAAATGCCGGTTTCAAATTATGATGAATCCCTTGCAGTGAACCATCAAATAATGATTTATGGGTTGCGCGTAGATGCGCTGGCAAACTGCTCTCTTCAACGGCAAAGCCATGATTTTGTGCGGTGATAATCACGCGATTATTTTCAAGATCTTTAACCGGATGGTTGCCGCCATGATGACCAAATTTCATTTTTACCGTTTTCGCCCCGCTCGCCAGCGCTAATAATTGGTGACCTAAGCAGATACCAAAGATGGGGATACGGGTAGTTAAAAATTGCTCAATAGCTTCAATGGCATAGGTACAAGGTGCGGGATCACCAGGGCCATTTGATAAAAATATACCATCTGGATTTAACGCCAAAACGTCTGCTGCCGCCGTTTTAGCCGGCACCACTGTCAATTTACACCCCCGATCGACTAACATACGCAAAATATTGCGTTTCACGCCAAAATCATAAGCGACAACATGGTAAGGCAATTGATGTTCATCTATGGGAGATTGAAATCCGTGCGATAACGTCCACGAACCTTGTGTCCACATATAAGGGGTTTTGCATGTCACTTCTTTGGCTAAATCAAGGCCACTAAGTCCGTTAAATTCGATGGCCTGTTGCTTGGCAGCATCGGCTTTTGCATGCAACTCAGCTTGGCTTTCACCGGTGATTATCACGCCATGAAGTGCCCCTTTTTCTCGCAAAATACGGGTTAATCGCCGCGTATCGATATCGGCAATTGCAATAATATTTTGCTGTTTTAAATACGTTGATAGATCAAGTTGGCAACGATAATTGCTGGCAAGTAGGGGGAGATCTCGGATAATGAGCGCTGTTGCATAAATGTGATCTGATTCGGCATCATCCTGATTAATACCGACATTGCCAATATGCGGATAGGTTAACGTCACCATTTGCCTTGCGTAAGACGGGTCGGTCAGGATTTCTTGATAACCGGTCATTGAAGTATTAAACACCACTTCCCCAATAGCTTGGCCATTTGCACCTATTGATTTACCGACAAATTGTGAACCATCTTGTAAAATGAGCAGTGCATAAGTGTGCATAGCGGTATATTCCTTGAATAAAAAATTATTTAAAATGAATATAAATTCAATTAAGTTTACATCACCAACCAGAATTCTCAACTGATTTGTTAAATTATTTTAATTTAAACACGATTTATTGTGAAAATAATATGCATAATATCGTCTAATTTTTGAGACTTAGCGGATGTTTTGCCAATAACGCCACAAACCGCATAGGTTTAACTTGAATTTGAATAATTATTCAAATAGAATCGTTGCTATCTTTATGACCTTAGGAGCACATTATGTACGGTTTTTATCAGCGTCATTTTCTACGATTACTTGATTTTACTCCCACCGAAATTAATCAACTTATTGATTTATCTATTGAATTAAAGAAAGCTAAAAAACAAGGAACCGAACAGCAATACCTAGTTGGTAAAAATATTGCATTAATCTTCGAAAAAGATTCAACCCGTACACGCTGCGCGTTTGAAGTTGGGGCATTTGATCAGGGCGCAAATGTGACCTATTTAGGGCCAAGTGGCAGCCAAATTGGGCATAAAGAATCGATTGCCGATACCGCGCGGGTACTTGGACGAATGTATGATGGCATTGAATATCGAGGTTATGGACAAGACATCGTTGAAACGCTTGCTAACTATGCCGGTGTACCTGTTTGGAATGGCTTAACCACCCAAGCCCACCCAACTCAAATTTTAGCTGATTTTATGACCATGAAAGAACACATTGGCGATCGTAAGTTAAGCAGTGTCAAATTTGCGTATTTAGGCGATGCACGCAATAACATGGGCAATTCACTGATGGATGGGGCGGCAATAATGGGAATGGATATCCGTTTAGTAGCACCTAAAGCCTGTCAGCCCGAGGCTGAACTAGTCAATCAGTGTCAAGAAATTGCTAACAAAACCGGCGCTAAAATTACCTTGACCGACGATGTGGCACAAGGCGTTAAAGATGTTGATTTTTTATACACTGATGTTTGGGTATCAATGGGGGAACCTAAAGAGGTTTGGGATGAGCGCGTTAAACTCTTAACCCCTTACCAAATTAATCAACATGTCATTGATCTAACCGCTAACCCCAATGTGAAGTTTATGCACTGTTTACCGGCGTTTCATGATATGAACACAACCGTTGGTAAACAGATGGCTGAGCAGTATGGCTTAAATAACGGGCTTGAAGTGACTCATGATGTGTTTGAATCTTCACACAGCATTGTATTTGATGAAGCGGAAAATCGTCTACACACGATCAAAGCGGTGATGGTTGCAACATTGAGTAAAGATCAATAATATATCCATTCAACCGCAAAATGCCGTAAAGCGTACTGATTAGATTGCATAACATCGAATTGGTATTGTCTAAAGCGATGGCTTAACGGCATGATATCTATCATTTGAGAATAAAATCACACCATGACCAAACAAGATCAAAACAGAGATTTTAAAAAATACCTACGATTAACCAACCCGATCCATTTTTTAGCCGTTGGGCTTGGTAGTGGCATGTCACCTATTATGCCTGGCACCATGGGATCGTTAATGGCTATCCCGCTGTGGTTTTTGTTTTGCGCTTTGCCACCGATTTTATATTGGATCTTTATTATTGTTGCCTTTGCGTTTGGTTGCTTTATTTGCCAAAAAACGTCGGATGATACCCATACCCATGATTCGGGTCATATTGTCTGGGATGAATTTATCGGTATGTGGATGACGCTGTTTTTTATCCCAAGCGTTAGCGTTTTTTGGATTGTCATCGCCTTTATTGCTTTTCGTCTTTTTGATATGGCAAAGCCGTGGCCAATTCGCTGGTTTGACAGCAAAGTGCCGGGCGGATTTGGCATTATGATTGATGATGTGATTGCTGCCATTTTTTCATCAGCGGTTGTGATTGGATTATCACTAATCATTTAACGCAATAAATCCGAGTGTTAATGTTATTAGCTATTTATCTCTGAAAAAAACGGATACCGCCTGCGATGGCGTATCCGTTTTTATTTTGGGTGAGCATAGCGCGCTAACTGTGTAGGGCATAAACGCGGTGATTGCAACTAATTTTTGCGTTTTTTGATGTAGTCTTTAATCCCATCAACAATCGCTTTCGATACTTGATTTTGAAACGCGGCTGTTTTGAGTTTTTGCTCTTCAGCGGGATTACTAATAAAGGCAGTTTCCACTAAAACAGACGGAATATCCGGCGCTTTTAACACCGCAAAGCCGGCTTTCTCAATCGATGGCTTATGCAGTTTATTGACATTTTTCATGCGATTAAGGATTGATGTACCTAATAAAACGCCATTACCCAATGTGGTTTTTTGCACCAGATCCAATATCGTGTGATCCAAATATTTATCACCGCTGCGACTAACCCCACCAATGTCATCTGCCTCATTTTGCGTTTGTGCAAGGTAGCTGGCGGCAGAGCTACTCGCTCCACGGGTTGATAACGCAAATACCGATGATCCTTTCACTGAGCGACTTGTAAATGCATCGGCATGGATTGAAATAAACAGATCTGCATGCAGCGCTCGCGCTTTTTCAACGCGCACTTTTAACGGTAAAAAGACATCTTCATTGCGCGTCATGTACACTTTTATTTTGGGTTCATTTTTAAGTAAATTACGCACGCGCCGCGCGATTTGTAACACGACATCTTTTTCGCGGGTTTTATTATACCCAATAGCCCCCGGATCTTCGCCACCATGACCGGGATCGAGCATGACAATCACTTTATCGTTTTTATTTTTGGTTGGCACAATCAAGCTAGTTTCTTTTTTGTTCAAATCGCCCTTGTTATACTCTTCAAGCAAGGCTAGCAAAGGATCATCATCAACCGAAACAGGGCGCGATGGATACAGATCTATCACTAAACGGTGTTTAAACTTAGCAACCGGTGGTAGGGTAAATAAATTCGGTTTGACGCCTTGCTTGAGTTCAATCACCATTCTGACTGTTTTCGGATTAAACTGGGCAACGCGCAAGGTTTTTATATACGGATCATCGCTGAGCACTTGTGATGATAAATTGCGGAAGGTGTTATTTAAGTTAACATTATCAATGTCAATTACAATGCGTTCAGGATTGCTTAAAGAAAAGCGTTTATAAGCAAGTAACACATTCGATTCTAATGTAATACGCGTATAGGTCGATGAAGGCCAAATACGCACAGCTGCAACTTGTGCCATAGCCGCAAAGCCGACCCTTGTTACAGATAGCAAACAAGTCGCAACAATTCCTTTAATTAAAAAACGTCTGGTTGAACTAAAGGGTTTTGACATATCCAAAGACTTTTGATCGAAATTTTGCCGGCAATCATATCACAAAATTTTTCGATATAGATAGCAAAGAGTCTTTATTTTACGCTAGACCCTACTTGAACAAAGGATTACAATATGGCTCGCTAAAATCGCGGATTTAAAGCCGTTTTCATTTTAACAACTAAAAATAGCTGAGTTATTGATGAGCAAAAAATTACATATCAAAACTTGGGGCTGTCAGATGAACGAATACGATTCATCAAAAATGGCAGATCTCCTTGAATCAACCCACGGTTTAACCTTAACTGATGACGCAAAAGACGCTGACATACTCCTTCTAAACACCTGCTCAATTCGAGAAAAGGCACAAGAGAAAGTGTTTCATCAGTTAGGACGCTGGAAAAACATAAAAAAACATAATCCCAATATCATTATTGGCGTTGGTGGCTGCGTGGCGTCTCAAGAAGGTGCCCATATTCGTAAACGAGCCCCTTTTGTCGATATTATTTTTGGGCCGCAAACCTTTCACCGTTTGCCTGAAATGATCGAAAAAATTCGCAGCGGTAATGGTAATCATGTTGTTGATGTCAGTTTTCCTGAGATCGAAAAATTCGATCGTCTGCCTGAACCGCGCAGCGAAGGTCCTACCGCGTTTGTTTCTATTATGGAAGGATGCAATAAATATTGTACCTACTGCGTTGTGCCTTATACCCGTGGCGAAGAAGTCAGTCGCCCTTGTGATGATGTGATTTATGAAATCGCTCAGCTTGCAGCGCAAGGTGTGCGTGAAGTCAATCTACTTGGCCAAAACGTGAATGCGTATCGAGGCCCAACGTTTGATGGCGGGATTTGCTCATTTGCTGAATTATTACGCTTAGTTGCGGCTATCGATGGTATCGATCGTATTCGCTTTACAACCAGTCATCCTATTGAATTTACAGATGATATTATCGATGTTTATCGCGACACGCCAGAGCTGGTGAACTTTTTACATTTACCGGTGCAAAGTGGCTCAGATAGGGTACTTAATTTAATGAAACGTACCCACACCGCACTTGAATATAAATCAATTATCCGAAAATTGCGTAAAGTGCGTCCGGATATTCAAATTAGCTCCGATTTTATTGTTGGGTTCCCGGGCGAAACGCAAGAGGACTTTGAGCAAACAATGAAACTGATTGCCGATGTCAATTTTGATGTGAGTTACAGCTTTGTTTATTCAGCAAGGCCAGGTACACCAGCTGCTGAGATGGAAGATAACGTATCAGAAGATGAGAAAAAGCAGCGCTTGTACATTTTACAAGAGCGAATCAATCAACAAGCGATGCAATTTAGTCGCCGCATGTTAAATACCGTACAACGTATTTTGGTTGAAGGGCCATCTAAAAAAGACGTGATGGAATTAACCGGACGGACTGAGAATAATCGTATTGTCAATTTCGAAGGTAGCCCGGATATGATCGGTAAATTTGTCGATGTTGAAATTACCGATGTCTACCCAAACTCGTTGCGCGGTAATATTGTTCGAACCGAAGATGAAATGGATTTACGTGTGAGCGAGTCACCGAACTCGGTGATTTCAAGAACGCGTAAGGAAAATGAGTTGGGTGTTGGTATTTATCAACCTTAGACACTTTTTATCTCCCGCTGTGAAATGCAGCGGCTTGACCTTATAACTGGAATGATGATTTGAGGGCTTGTATTTGAATATTGTGACACAGGAAATAACGCTTGAACCGGCTGACAATGGACGGTTAAATGGCCTTTGTGGTCCTTATGATAACAACATAAAACAATTAGAGCGCAGACTTGGCATTGAAATAAATCATCGCGGTCACCTATTTTCAATCACCGGTGAGGCGATTTGCGCGAAGGCGGCCGGTGAAATCTTGGTGTCGCTTTATCAGCAAACCAACGTAAAAGGCGCTGTGGTTGATATTGAACCGGAGCAAATTCATTTAGCGATTAAAGAATCTGGCGCACTTGAAAAAGCGCAAGCACATCGCCCTGCTTATGTTGATCATGATGGCGGTAAACTGGTCATGATAAAAACCAAACGCGGTGTGATTAAGCCAAGAACGCCGAATCAAGCACAGTATATTGCGCATGTTTTAGATTACGATATCACCTTTGGGATTGGACCTGCTGGAACCGGTAAAACCTATTTAGCCGTTGCTGCCGCGGTTGATGCGCTTGAAAAGCAGCAAATACGCCGCATTGTGTTAACGCGCCCGGCGGTTGAAGCCGGCGAAAAATTGGGATTCTTACCGGGTGATTTAAGTCAAAAGGTCGATCCTTACTTGCGTCCTCTTTATGATGCTCTATTTGAAATGTTAGGTTTTGAGAAAGTCGAAAAGTTAATTGAAAAAAGCGTGATTGAAGTTGCGCCGCTGGCTTACATGCGCGGACGCACATTGAACGATGCCTTTATCATCCTTGATGAGAGTCAAAATACGACCATCGAACAGATGAAAATGTTTTTAACCCGTATTGGCTTTAACTCCAAAGCGGTTATCACCGGTGATATTACCCAAATTGACTTACCCCGTCACCAAAAATCGGGATTACGTCATGCCATTGAGGTTTTAAGCGCGGTTGATGACATTAGTTTTAATTTTTTCCAAAGTGAAGATGTTGTGCGTCATCCTGTTGTCGCTCGGATAGTCAATGCTTACGAGCAATGGGAAGCAAGTGAACAACGTAAACATCATACTGAGAGCCATCAGTAAAGGAGTCTTATTATCCCTATCACACGTAAAAAAAATCGAACAACGATAAGAGATCACTCAGCCGAAGCAAATTTGTTCTTAAGACGAGCACTCTTTGCTTTTTTGATGATTATATTATTGATTTCGGTGCTGCTTGCTAATTTGGCTAATTTGCAAATATCGAATTTTAGTTATTACAGTACTAAATCCAATAATAATCGGATTGAAATTATTCCCATTCCCCCGAATCGCGGCATGATCTACGATCGTAATGGCACGCCTCTTGCGATCAATAATACAACCTATCAACTTAATATCATTCCCGATAAGATTAAAAATTTAAGTGCGCAGTTTGATGAGCTTAAAAAAATTGTTGATTTAACCGATGAAGATATTGAAACTTTTCAAAAAGAGCGACGAAATTATAAAGCGCATCGCCCAGTGCCATTAAAAGATAACCTGACTCAGCAAGAAATTGCCCGTTTTGTAGTCGATCAGCACCGTTATCCTTTTGTCTCAATCACCGGCACATTACATCGCTATTATCCTTATGCCAGTTCGTTAACGCATATTATTGGCTACGTTTCAAAAATCAATAGCCAAGACAAACAGCGATTAGAGGATGAAAATAAATCCAGTTACTACGTTGGCACTGCCAATATCGGTAAGATGGGGATTGAGCGCTATTATGAAAATGTGCTGCACGGTGTTCCGGGGTATGAAGAGGTTGAAGTAAATAGCCGAGGACGTATTGTTCGTCAGCTCAATAAGCACGCGCCGCAAGCCGGTGAAGATATTTATTTATCGATTAATCTGAAATTACAACTCTATATCGAACAATTATTGACCGGGCGTAAAGCGGCAGTTGTCGCCATTGATCCCAATAACGGTGAAATTTTAGCGCTGGTGTCTAGTCCAAGTTATGATCCTAATCCCTTTGTGGGCGGGATTTCGAGTGCCAAATATAATGCGTTACTCTCCGATCCGGATAAACCGCTTTTCAACCGAGCACTACTCGGTGCTTATCCGCCTGCTTCAACCGTCAAACCTTATATTTCCGTTGCGGCGTTAGGTGAGGGACTTATTACGGCAAAAAGTGTGGTCAATGATCCGGGCTGGTGGGAACTGCCGGGTACCGATAAACGCTACCGTGACTGGCTACGCTGGGGGCATGGGCGCGTTGATGTGATGAAAGCGATTGAGGAGTCAGTTGATACCTATTTTTATCAAGTTGCCTATGATATGGGGATCGATAGATTGCATCAGTGGATGACAAAGTTTGGCTATGGTGAACGAACCGGCATTGACATTTCACCATCAGAAGAAGCGCGCGCTGTGATGCCTAGCCGCGAATGGAAGATGCAGCGTTATAAAAAGCCGTGGCTACAAGGGGATACCATTCCTGTTGGTATTGGTCAAGGATATTGGACAGTGACCCCAATTCAGATGGCAAAAGCGTTAACCATTTTGATCAATGAAGGTAAAATTTTTACCCCTCACTTTTTATTATACAAAAAAAGTGATCTACTCAATCATACCTCGCCCCAAGTTCCTGAGGAAGTGCCGAGTGATGAAAATAGTTTAGCAAACATTAATAAATCTTACTGGTCACTGGCAAAAGAAGGGATGCACCGTGTTATGTTTGGTAGCCGGGGAACCGCGCGTAAATTGTATGCTGATGCGAAATATCAAGCGGCCGGCAAATCCGGTACTGCACAGGTCTATGGATTAAAGCAAGATGAAGTCTATAACGCCCAAAAAATCCCTGAGCGGTTACGAGACCATGCCCTTTTTATTGCGTTTGCGCCCTACGACAAACCGACCATTGCATTAGCCATTGTGCTCGAAAATGCCGGCGGCGGAAGTACTAATGGCGGCGCGGTTGCTCGTAAGATTCTCGATTATTATCTGGTTGGCGATGATTCTACAGCGTTAGATGAAACATCCCAAACGACAGGACATGAAGATTAGTATGAATAATGAAAAAAAATCGTTTTGGTATAAATTGCATATCGATCCCTTGTTTCTTTTATTTATCATTTTATTGTTAGGTTATAGCCTGGGTATTCTTTGGAGTGCAAGTGGGCAAGATATCGATATGATGCAAAAAAGAGTCACTCAGATTGTACTTGGCTTTGTTGTGATGATAATTCTCGCTCAGTTCTCGCCCAGAACGTATGAAAAATGGGCGCCTTATCTTTATATCGTCTGCCTTATCATTCTGTTTTTAGTGGATGTGTTTGGTTATACAAGTAAAGGCGCTCAGCGTTGGCTTGATCTCGGTTTTATACGCTTTCAACCTTCTGAAATCGCTAAAATTGCTGTGCCACTGATGGTGGCAAAATTCATTAACCGCGAAGGTTGTCCTCCGCCCTTTAAAACAACCATTCAAACTTTAGCCATTATTGGTGTTCCAACCTTATTAGTTGCGATGCAACCGGATTTAGGAACCGCCATTTTAATTGCTATGTCAGGGGTATTTATTATTTTCCTCGCCGGCATCGATTGGCGGCTAATTTTAGTGGCGCTTGTTTTAATTGCTGCTTTTGTCCCGATTATGTGGTTTTTCTTGATGCATGATTATCAACGAGGCCGCGTGTTAACACTGTTTAATCCTGAGCGCGATCCGCTGGGCACCGGTTACCATATTTTGCAGTCAAAAACCGCAATTGGTTCGGGCGGACTTTGGGGCAAAGGTTGGCTGCAAGGCACGCAATCTCAATTGGAATTTTTACCCGAAAGGCACACCGATTTTATCTTTTCGGTTATTGCCGAAGAATTTGGTTTTATTGGATCAATTGTGCTGCTTATTCTCTTTTTGTGTTTGATTGGTCGAGGCCTAATTATTGCATCCCAAGCACAAACCACATTTGGACGAATACTTGCTGGCGGACTTGTTTTAGTCTTTTTTGTGTATGTCTTTATTAATATTGGTATGGTCAGTGGAATATTGCCTGTAGTTGGTGTACCATTGCCACTAATTAGTTATGGGGGCTCGTCTTTAGTGGTGTTGATGGCAAGTTTTGGCATCATGATGTCAATCCACACACATCGGTATATGTTATCTAAAAATATTTAACGGAATTTAACTAAATGAAAAAGAAACTAAAATTGTCTTTTGCAATCTTATCACTTGCGCTTTGTTCAACAGCGTCCGCTGAAATGGCGTTTCCAATCCCCGATATCCCTCAACTTGATGCTGAGGCGTACATCCTGATTGATGCAAAATCAGGCGAAATTTTAGCCCAATACAATGCCGAGCAGCAGCGCGATCCTGCCAGTTTGACTAAAATGATGACCGGTTATGTGGTTGGCAAAGCATTACAATCTGGCCGTATTAAAAATGACGATATGGTGGTTGTGAGTAAAGATGCATGGGCAACAGGGAATCCTGCCTTGAAAGGGTCCTCATTAATGTTTTTAGAAGTTGGCAAAACAGTATCGGTTGCTGATCTCAATAAAGGGATTATCATTCAGTCGGGTAACGATGCCTGCATCGCAATGGCTGAGCATGTGGCCGGTAGCCAAGGTGCCTTTGTTAACTTAATGAATGATTATGCAAAACAAATTGGGTTAACCCACACTCACTTTGAAACAGTGCATGGCCTTGATGCACCGGGGCAGTATACAACGGCCAAAGATATGGCGTTTTTAGGCCGTGCATTAATTCGTGATCTACCGAGTGAATACGCCATTTATAGAGAAAAAGAATTTACCTACAATCTGTCTAAACCTCAAATGAACCGTAACGGATTACTTTGGGACACCACATTAAATGTTGATGGAATTAAAACCGGCCATACCAATGCCGCAGGCTATAATCTTGTTGCATCAGCGGTTGATGGTAATACACGTTTAATTTCGGCAGTGTTAGGTGGACATACTTATAAAGGCCGTGAAGAAGAGAGTAAAAAACTGCTAGTTTGGGGCTTCCGCTTTTTTGAAACCGCAAATCCAGTTAAAGCAAATACCCCACTGGTGTCAGAATCGATTTGGTATGGTGATGAAAATACCATCCAGTTAGGTTCAATTGATGGGGCGTATGTCACCGTGCCTAAAGGTCGCTCCGCTGATCTTCAAGTCAAATATACGGTTGACGGCTATATCAATGCGCCAATTAGCAAAGGGACTAAAGTGGGAACCATGCAGTTTATGCTTGATGATAAAGTGATTGGTGAACAGTCTTTAGTTGCCTTACAAGATGTCAACGAAGCGGGCTTTTTTGGCCGCGTTTGGGACTGGCTCTGCTTACAATTCCACAAAATTTTTAGCTAATAAAACTGGTAATAATTTTAAAAATATGGTATAAAACGCGCGCTATTATTTCACTCTTATTACTTTTTTTAATAATCCCGTGAAATAACAGCGTAAAACAAACAAATTAATTAATTAACGTTATAACACACACATATTATCACTCTTCGCCGGGGTGCTTGTTTGTATCATGAGAAATGAAACAAATCAGTCGGTTGAAGCGAATATGTGGAGGCATAACCCCAACGTCAAAATGAGGACATCATGACAATTAACGTATCTATGCGCGATATGCTACAAGCAGGCGTACACTTCGGACACCAAACTCGTTATTGGAACCCAAAAATGAAACCATTTATTTTTGGTTCACGTAATAAAGTTCATATCATCAACCTTGAAAAAACAGTACCGATGTTTAATGAAGCATTAGCTGAGTTAAATAAAATTGCTGCTCGTAAAGGTAAAGTGTTATTTGTTGGTACAAAACGTGCTGCGGGTGAAGCGATTAAACAAGCGGCTGAAAGCTGTGGTCAGTACTATGTAAACCATCGCTGGTTAGGTGGTATGTTGACTAACTGGAAAACGGTTCGTCAATCAATTAAACGTTTAAAAGATTTAGAGACTCAAGCTGCTGACGGTACATTTGAAAAATTAACCAAAAAAGAAGCGTTAATGCGTACTCGTGAAATGGCTAAATTAGAAAATAGCTTGGGCGGTATTAAAAATATGGGTGGTTTGCCAGACGTTCTTTTCGTTATTGGCGCAGATCATGAACATATTGCTATCAAAGAAGCTAATAACCTAGGTATTCCGGTTGTTGCAATTGTTGATACTAACTCAGATCCAGATGGCATTGATTATGTTGTTCCTGGTAATGATGATGCGATTCGTGCGATCCAATTATACGCAAACGCTGTTGCAAATGCTGTGCGTGTTGGTCGTGAACAAAATCAATCACCAGTTGAAGAAAGCTTTGTTGAAGAGACAGCTGCTGAGTAATTGTCTTTAAAATCTATCAGCACTGTATTTCCGGTGTTTGAATAAAAGTCTATATATAGTTGGGTCGAACATTTTCGACCCGTTTTATGTGAAAATCACATTTTAATAGAGATTGCAGATCGTATTTGCAACGGTTAAAAGAGGATTAAAAAATGGCTGAAGTTACCGCTTCTATGGTAAAAGAACTGCGCGAAAGAACGGGCGCAGGCATGATGGAATGTAAAAAAGCATTAGTTGAAGCAAACGGTGATATCGAGCTTGCTATCGACAACATGCGTAAATCAGGTCAAGCAAAAGCGGCTAAAAAAGCAGGTCGTGTTGCCGCTGAAGGCGTGATTGTTACAAAAATTGCTGATGATAAACGTTTTGGTGTGATTTTAGAAATCAACTGTGAAACTGACTTCGTTGCGAAAGATGCTGGCTTTTTAGCATTCAGTGAAAAAGTGGCTAACGCGGCATTAGCGGGTCGTATCAGCGATGTTGCTGCACTACAAGCACAATTCGAAGAAGAGCGCACAGCGCTTGTTGCTAAAATCGGTGAGAACATCGGTATTCGCCGTATTGCTGAAATTTCAGGCGATATCGTTGGCGCTTATCAACATGGTGCGCGTATTGGTGTATTAGTTGCGGCAAGTGATGCACAAGACGAACTTGTTAAGCACATTGCAATGCACGTTGCAGCAAGCAAACCAGAATATGTTAATCCTGATGATGTTCCTGCGGACGTTGTTGCACATGAACGTCAAATCCAAATTGATATCGCAATGCAATCAGGTAAACCACGTGAAATCGCTGAAAAAATGGTTGAAGGCCGTATGCGTAAATTCACTGGTGAAGTGTCTTTAACCGGTCAACCATTTGTTATGGATCCGAGCAAAACAGTCGGCGATTTGTTGAAAGAACATAAAGCTGCTGTCGCAACATTTATCCGCTTTGAAGTGGGTGAAGGTATCGAAAAGGTTGAAGTTGATTTTGCAGCCGAAGTTGCTGCGATGTCGAAACAGTCTTAATTGTTTTGCAAAAACCGCCGTTAAGGCGGTTTTGTTTATCTGCAAACTATTTTAACATTATTCTTATAATTTACTTATTTTGCAAAATAAACGAAGATATATCTATTTAATTATCATAGCTACTGTAGGATTTCACTATGACAACTAACGCCTCTCCTTTTTATAAACGTGTTCTTCTTAAACTCAGTGGTGAAGCACTACAAGGTGACGAAGGTTTTGGTATTGATGCAACGATCCTTGATCGTATGGCTCAAGAGATAAAAGAACTTATCGACATGGGTGTTGAAGTCGCTGTCGTCATTGGTGGTGGTAACCTTTTCCGCGGTGCTGGCCTTGCTAAAGCGGGCATGAATCGTGTTGTTGGTGACCATATGGGCATGCTGGCAACCGTTATGAATGGCCTTGCTATGCGTGATGCATTACATCGTATTGAGGTGAATGCGCGCTTAATGTCAGCCATTCCACTTAATGGTGTGTGTGATGATTATCGCTGGACAGAAGCTATCAGTTTGCTGCGTCACGGTAAAGTTGTGATTTTATCTGCTGGAACAGGCAATCCGTTTTTTACAACCGATTCTGCGGCTTGTTTACGCGGTATTGAAATCGAGGCCGATGTTGTCTTAAAAGCAACAAAAGTCGATGGCGTTTATTCTGCTGATCCGGTTAAACATCCTGATGCAACACTCTACAAAACATTAAATTATGAAAAAGTACTTGATGATGAGCTTAAAGTGATGGATTTAGCGGCATTTACCTTGGCTAGAGATCATAACTTACCCATTTGCGTATTTAATATGAATAAACCAGGCGCATTGCGTCGCGTTATTTTAGGCGAGCAAGAAGGGACATTAATTAATAACACAGCAACAACAACTGTTTGTTAGTTTGTAACTATTTATAAAAGGTTTTTATTATGCTAAATGAGATTCAAAAAGACGCACAAACGCGTATGGAAAAAAGTATTGAAGCGTTTCATACTCACATTTCTAAAATCAGAACAGGCCGTGCATCCCCGAGTTTGTTAGATGGCATTATGGTTGATTATTACGGAAGCGCAACCCCGCTTCGTCAATTAGCCAATGTGGTTGCCGAAGATGCGAGAACGCTAGCTGTTTCTGTCTTTGATAAATCTTTAACGCCAGCGATTGAAAAAGCGATTTTATCCTCTGATTTAGGTCTTAATCCTGCATCAGCAGGTACGGTTATTCGTGTACCATTGCCACCGCTGACAGAAGAGCGTCGCCGTGATTTAACTAAAATTGTGCGTAACGAAGCAGAACAAGGGCGTGTTTCCATCCGCAATATTCGCCGTGATGCCAATGATCAAATCAAAGCATTATTAAAAGAGAAAGAAATCTCGGAAGATGATGAACGTAAATCACAAGATATTATTCAAAAAGCGACCGATGCGGCCATTAAAAAATTAGATTCAGTGCTTGCAGATAAAGAAAAAGAGCTGATGGAATTTTAATTTTTTTAGTTATTCAGGGTGCATTGCCCTGAATAATTTTTTGTTTGTCAGACAAGCCCAATGCTGATATAAAATGTTTAACACTCTCTAATCAGTCAACTATCTTATGCAAAACATCACAATTCTTGGTTCTACAGGTTCAATCGGTTGTAGCACACTTGCCGTTATTCGTCAAAATCCAGAGCTTTATAATGCATATGCGTTAGTGGGTAACCGTAATGTGACGAAAATGATCGAGCAATGCATTGAGTTTAAGCCCAAATATGTAGCAATGGCCAGTGCCGCTGCAGCTGCACTGCTCAAGCAAAATCTCGCAAGTTTAAATATGCACTGTGAAGTGGTAAGCGGTGAGCAAGCAATTTGTGATTTAGCGCAGCTACCCGAGGTTGACCAAGTCATGGCGGCGATTGTTGGCGCAGCGGGGTTAAAACCAACGCTTGCTGCGATCTTAAAAGGGAAACGAGTGTTACTTGCCAATAAAGAGTCACTGGTAACGTGTGGGCAGCTGTTTATGCAAGCGGTAAAAGACCATGGGGCACAGTTATTACCGGTTGATAGTGAGCATAATGCGATTTTCCAAAGCTTACCGGTCGCGGTTCAACATAATTTAGGGTTTGCAACATTACGCAATCACGGCATTACTAAGATTGTTCTAACCGGATCAGGTGGCCCTTTTAGAGATACCGAACTTGCCAAGCTCTATCACGTGACGCCAGCACAAGCGATTGCACATCCTAATTGGTCGATGGGCAAAAAAATATCGGTTGATTCTGCCACCATGATGAATAAAGGACTTGAATATATCGAGGCACGTTACTTATTTAATGCAAGTGACAATGAGATGGAAATTATCGTTCATCCACAATCGATTATTCATTCGATGGTGCGTTACCAAGATGGTAGCGTGATTGCAGAGCTTGGTAATCCCGATATGTGTACGCCAATTGCCTACTCAATGTCATACCCAGAGCGTATATTCTCAACTGTGCCACCACTTGATTTTACAACGCTATCGGCACTCACCTTTAAATCGCCAGATTTTGATCGTTACCCCTGTTTGAAACTCGCTATTGAAGCGGCAAATCAAGGTCAAGCAGCAACAACCGCGCTAAATGCGGCTAATGAAGTGGCGGTAGAGGCATTTTTGAACAATAGAATTGGCTTTATGGCGATCGCCGATACCGTGTCATATGTCTTAGACAAGCTTTCCTTTTCTGCACCGACATCGATTGATGACGTCTTTGTGATTGACCAGTGGGCGCGGCGTCAAGTGGATGACTATTTCCAAAAATCCCGCAATCACTGATTGCGGTGTTAAGCTATTTTATTGTTTAAACAATAAAATAGCGCGCGAAGTTGATTCCACACAATCCTTCAGTTTATGGCTTTTTTAGCATTGCTTTTTGTATCGACACCGTATGTTCAGCCTTTTTTCTCTTCTCTCCCTGATTTAACTAAAATAGCGGTTTTCTTTTTCTGGCTAAGCTGTATCATTTTGATAGTAAAGCGGTTGATTTAAGAATAAGGTTTTCGTAATTATTACAATTTATTGCGAATAGTTATCATTACTATTTTTTAAATTACGATACAATGTCAGTAAAATGGCATTTACGGTAAAAGGATGGATAACTTTGTTAAAATATATAAAAATTAAGTATTTGATTATTCTAGTTGGGGTGGTTTTAGCCCTTTATTTGGTGATAAAATTAATTATGCCATCATCAGCCCAGCCCAGTTATATCACAGCAACAGTCAGTAAAGGCAATATCGAAAAAACGGTATTGGCCGATGGCACGATCAGTGCATTCAAACAAGTTAGCGTTGGTGCGCAGGTGTCTGGCCAAATTAAAAAGTTATATGTCGCGTTAGGTGATGAAGTCAAACGTGGCGACATGATTGCTGAAATTGATGATTTAAAACAAAAAAATGACTTGAAACAAGCTGAAGCCTCACTGGCGAGCCTTGAAGCGCAGCGTAAGTCAAAAGAAGCCAACCTAATTAATAATCAGCTCACCTATGATAGGCAATTAAAATTAGTTAACAAAGGGGTTGGGGTACAATCTGATTTGGATTTAGCGAAAGCTAATTTAGATGCGATAAAGGCCGATATTGCCGCGCTTGATGCCAATATCATCAGCGCCAATATTGCCGTTGACACCGCAACAGTCAATCTTGGTTACACGAAAATCACCTCGCCAATAGACGGTGTGATTGTTGCCAATCCGGTTGATGAAGGTCAAACCGTAAACTCAGTTCAAAGCGCGCCAACGATTGTCAAAGTGGCTCAACTTGACAAGATGACAATTGAAGCCCAAATTTCTGAAGCCGATGTGATTAATGTCAAAAAAGGGATGCCGGTTTATTTCACTATCTTAGGTCGACAAAATGACCGTTTTGGTGGCTTAACCTTACGTGCGATTGAGCCTGCACCCGATTCAATTAACACCGAAAGCAGTTCAAGCACCAGTTCATCATCAAGCAGTTCAACATCAGCTGTCTATTATAACGGCCTGTTTGATGTCGATAATCCTGACCATATTTTACGTATTTCGATGACAGCGCAAGTTTATATCGTGCTTGCTGAAGCAAAAGATGTGCTTTATATGCCATCACAAGCTATTCAGAAACAGCGTGCAGACAATAACGCGGTGGTGTATTTACTTAATGATAAAGGACAAGTTGAAGAGCGAGAGGTGACATTAGGTGTCAACAACAATGTCAATGTCGAGATAACATCGGGCTTGAAAGAAGGTGAAAAAGTGGTCGTCAGTAGCAGTAATGGCGCTTCAGTCAGTGCCAAAGCGCCGAGGATTCGATTCTAATGACAGAAAAAAATACACCCTTAATTCAACTTGATAATATTGTCCGTGAATTCGATGCCGGTGATACTAAAATACAAGTACTTAAACAGGTTAATCTCACCATTCATGCCGGCGAAATGGTTGCCATTATTGGCGCGTCGGGTTCAGGCAAATCAACCTTGATGAATATTTTAGGCTGCTTAGATAAACCGACAACCGGAACCTACACCGTTGGAGGGCGCGTCACCAGCCAATTATTACCCGATGAACTTGCAGAGCTGCGACGAGAGCACTTTGGTTTTATCTTTCAGCGCTATCATTTACTTAATGCATTAACTGCGCAAGGTAACGTTGAAATACCGGCGATTTATGCCGGAGTGGATAGCCAAGTACGTCAAAAAGAGGCCGCAGATATTTTAACACGCCTAGGACTGGCTGATAAAATTGATAATAAGCCGACGCAGCTATCAGGCGGACAGCAGCAGCGTGTGAGTATTGCCCGTGCGCTAATTAATGGCGGACAAATCATATTAGCGGATGAGCCAACTGGCGCATTAGATAAAAAAAGTGGCCAAGAAGTGATGGCTATTTTACGTGAGCTGCACCAGCAAGGCCACACCGTGATTATTGTGACGCACGATTCTAATATTGCGCAAAGCGCAGAGCGCATTGTTGAAATCAGTGATGGCAATATTGTCTCTGATACACTTAATCCCAATTACCCGACTGCGCAAGCTACGCAGCGGCAAGTGAAACAGATTGAGAGTAAAAAAACCAACGATACATTTGCAACTCGCTGCGATCGTTTTCGTGAAGCGTTTAAAATGGCAATCTTATCGATGCTTTCACAGCGATTACGTACCTTTTTGACCATGCTAGGGATTATTATTGGTATTGCATCCGTGGTGTCGGTTGTCGCTCTGGGTGAAGGGTCACGGCAAAAAATTCTGTCTGATATCAGCTCGATGGGCACAAGCACCCTTGAAATTTATCCTGGCACCGGATTTGGTGATCGTAATTCGAGTAAAATTAATACACTACGTTCCCAAGATGCTGATTTTTTAGCCCAGCAAAGTTATATTCATAGCGCAACGCCTAATGTGTCGACCAACGTGTATTTTCGAATTAATAATCTAGCCTTAACTGGCACGGCAAACGGTGTGAGTGAACAATTCTTTTCGGTGAGGGGCTATTCGATTATTGAAGGTAAAGCCTTCGATGCACGCAGCGTTGCACAATCAGAGCAAGACGCGGTGATCGATGATAATACCGTTAAGCGACTTTTTCCTAACCAAAATCCAATTGGCCAAATATTAATGGTGGGCAAATTGCCGGTCAAAATCATCGGCGTTGCCGTCAAACAGCAACAGGGCTTTGGTAGTAATGAAAGCTTAAATGTTTGGTTACCTTATACCACCGTAATTAATCGCATGATAGGCCAAACCTCGCTAAAAAGCATCACGGTGCGCGTTGCTGATAATGTTGATTTGAATGTGGCTGAGCAAGCGATTAATAAAATTATGCTTCAGCGACACGGCACGCAAGATTTCTTCATATTTAATTCAGATAGTATCAGGCAAACGATTGAATCGACCACCGCGACCATGACGTTACTGGTTTCAGCCATTGCTTTAATATCACTGATTGTTGGCGGAATTGGCGTGATGAATATCATGTTGGTGTCGGTTACGGAGCGAACGCGTGAAATTGGTGTGAGAATGGCGGTTGGCGCACGCTCTAGTGACATTTTACAGCAATTTTTAATCGAAGCGGTGCTAGTTTGTTTGATAGGTGGAACACTGGGGATTTTACTCTCTTTTCTTATCGGATTTATTTTTGATTATTTTGTCTCTTCTTTTGCGATGAGTTTTTCGCTTGTTGCTATTTTAGCCGCTTTTACGTGCTCAAGTTTCATCGGGGTGGTATTTGGTTATTTTCCAGCAAAGCGGGCCGCCAAACTCGATCCTATTTATGCGCTTGAACGAGAATAAGGGGTTGATTGCTAAATCGCTAACCAGTTTTCACTGAATTTAATACGTTGAAATGACCCTCTCACAATTGAGAGGGTAAAATGAAGACTAGTTATCTTGCGCAGGGGCGGATGTACCGTCGGCTTTTAACTCAGAAAGAAAAGCGGCAACGCGCGCGTAATCGTTAATCACGCTCTCATTGCTGGTTTGGTCAAGTCCCCTTGCAATAATATAGTATTTACGATTGACAACAACAGCAGGAATAGCCCGCGGTTTTAATTCATTAATGGCACTGGTTTGCTGCGCTAAAAATGCAGCGACTAAGAAGTTATCTTTGGTTTTATCATATGTTTCAGCATCAACACCAAGCGTTGCAAACAGTGCTTTGATATCATCGGCTGTTTTTATTCTGTGTTCTTTTTGAACTGCCACATAGAGTGCTTGTGACGCTTTATCTTGTATGCCAAGAACATTAGCAATTGCCCAGGCCTCCGAGAGTTCTTTTCCGAGAAACCCAAAATCATCTAAGTGATAACGTTTAAATTTCACTCCCTCGGGTAAGCCTTTTTCAATAGTTTGTGGTCCATGAAACTCGTTTTCAAAAAGATAGCAGCTTGGGCAGTTGAATGAGAAAAATTCAATTACCTCTTTATCCGGTGATTGTACACTTGGCAGTACAACATATTGCTTACCTGCGACAATATCTGCGGCCGCCGGCGCAGCTGTTGTAGCTGGCGATGCTGATGTGGTTTGTGTCGCGTCATCAGCAAAACAATGTAATGAAAACAGTAATGCGCTAATTGCGATAAGTGTTTTTTTGATCATAATGATTCTCCTTACTCTTTAATAATTCCACGGGCTTTTAAAAGGGCTGTTTTAAAATCCTCTTCATAATCTTTTTTTAATCCAGGAATAACATCATGCTTGTCTGAATCGCGCATTTTTAAATGATAAATGAGCACTTCATCGCTAAGGTCATTTAACTCACCTTTAAATCCAGCTTCGTTCCCTAGTTTGGCTAAAAATTGCAATAAATTCAGATCAGACTCTTTTTCCCAAGCGGCTTGCAACAGTTCAATTAACTCATCAATACGGTGACATTTCATAGTAAAAACCTTTTATCATGATTAGTTAACATATAGTGAGACTACATGTTTCAAAAATATTGGTATATAGTAATGTTATTTTGTTTTTTCGCAATCAATAAAGAGTAATAATTATGATAAACCACGCTATCACAGCGATTGTTTTAGCTGGAGGACAAGGTTCACGCATGGGGGGGCAAGATAAAGGGCTTGTGGTGTTGAACAATAAGCCGCTCTATCAACACGTGATTTGTCGAATTGCACATCAAGTGAATTTTGTCATGATTAATTGTAATCGCCATATCGAGCGCTATCAATTAGCCGGTTATCCAACATTCCACGATGTGTTAACTGGTTATTTGGGACCTTTATCCGGTATTTACAGTGGGTTATTACGCAGTGATACGCCGTGGAATTTATTTGTTAGCTGTGACACCCCATTTTTGCCGAGTGATTTAGTATCCCGCTTTTTAGCACATATTGCTGATCATGATGCGGCTTATGCGTTTGATGGTGAGCAAGATCATCCAACGATTTTGCTCATCCATAAGCGACTAGTACCCCAGCTCAAAGCCTATTTAGACAATGGAAACCGTAAATTAATGCTTTTTTTAACCCAAATTAACGCGATTGCGGTCGATTTTAGTGATCAACAAATCGCATTTACCAATATCAATACCCCTGACAACTTGGCCTATTGGGAGCAACAAGATGAAGGGTAAAAAAGTCATTGCAATCAGTGGTTACAGTAATAGTGGCAAAACAACCTTGTTAAAAAAAGTTATCCCATTACTTAAAGCGCAAGGTTTAGCTGTTGGCATGATTAAACATGCCCACCATGATATCGACATTGATATCCCCGGTAAAGACAGCTATGAGCTGCGTAGAGCGGGGGCAGTTCAAACGATGGTTGCCTGTAATAATCGTTATGCGATGATTTGTGAAACAGAAGATAAGCCGGTTCAATTAACAGCATTACTGGATAAGTTTACTGACGTCGATTTGATTTTAGTTGAAGGGTTTAAAGACGAAATGCTACCTAAAATTATTTGTCATCGCAAAGCAGCGCTGCACCCGCTTTATATTGATGCCTTGACCCTTGCTGTTGCAAGTGACGATAATTTAACGGTTTCAGTGCCAGTACTTGATATTAATCAGCCCGATCAAATTGTTCAATTGATAAAAAAACATTTATTTGATGAATAATATATCGTATCTTAAATCCATCATTGAGCTCACCAACTGAGTTACCGTTTAATTTATATGCGCGATTTATTCACAAAAGTGGTTAGCACCGCCAAAAAGATTCTGATTGGGTTGATGCTGATCTCGGTTTTATTGATTTTATTAATGCGTTGGATAGACCCCATCGGCTCGATGATCATGCTTGAACGTAAACTCACCAATTGGAGCTTACATCAGCAAAGAACATGGAAAGACTGGGATGATATTTCTGATAATATTAAAATTGCGGTGATTGCCTCGGAAGATCAGCGTTTTTCAACCCATTTTGGTTTCGATTTGAAAGCCATCAATATTGCGTTAAATCATAACAAAAACAGCAAAAAAGTGCGCGGTGCAAGCACCATTTCTCAGCAAGTGGCTAAAAATATCTTCTTATGGTCATCGCGCAGCTGGTTACGTAAAGGTATCGAGTCGTGGTTTACACTTTGGATTGAAATGATCTGGTCAAAGCAGCGTATCCTTGAAATTTATTTAAACAGCGCTGAATGGGGGGAAGGTATTTTTGGTATTGAAGCCGCTTCGCGCCACTATTTCAATGTCAGCGCTAAGCAGCTCACGGTGCAACAAGCCAGTTTACTTGCGGCAATCTTACCCAATCCAAGGAAATGGAGTCCGACAAGCCCAAGCAGCTATGTACAAAAAAAAGCAGCGTGGATCCGCACTCAAATCAATAATCTTGGTGGCAAAAGTTACCTCCAGCAGTTAGAGTAATCGAGT
>JAVSBY010000016.1:29696-45274 GCA_031960925.1 Gilliamella sp. CRA003912 | reverse complement strand
CTAAGAATAAGCGAAAATAGGTTGTTTATTTCTACCAATATGGTAAATTCTATGTGGGTTTAATTCCCTATATTTCACATTTGCCACTAATATTTATATTAGTGGTTTTTTTTGGTGTGCGATTTGGCTTAGTGATAAGAAGGCGCTTTTTTGGTGCGGAGATTATCAATATCGATTTTGTCAAACAGGTAGTTAGTGCCACAATAATCGCAATGCATTTCGATTTTACCGTCTTCATTCAAAATGTGATCAACTTCATCAGACGGTAAGGTCATTAACGCATTTTCACAGCGCTCAGTAGAACAGCCACATTTAAATATCACCGATTGTGTTTCAAATAACCTTACTTCTTCTTGATTGTAAAGGCGGTATAACACCTCATCGGTGGCTAATTGAAACAGCTCATCACGGGTAATGGTTGTTGTTAGCGTGGTTAAATGCTCAAATGCGCTGTTACTGTTATCATTTTCGGGTAAAACTTGGAGTAAAATCCCTGCGGCAATCGGTTTGTTTTGATAGACACCGGTTTTGATAAATAGGCGCGTTGGTAACTGCTCGGATTTAAAAAAATAACTTTCAATACACTCAAGTAAGGTCTCTTTTTCAAGTCCAACAATACCCTGATAACGCTCCCCTTTTTTAGGGGTGATGGTGATAACAATATACCCTTTGCCAACCATCTCTTTGAGCGAAGCGTTATCAGTAATTTCTCCATTAACTCGAGCAACGCCACGTAGCTCTTGATGGTTATTACCGTTAACAACGGCAAGCGTTAACGGACCATCACCTTGCAGTTGAACCGCAATATCGCCTTCAAATTTTAAGGTGGCGGTTAGTAAACTGGTTGCAACAAGCAGCTCACCTAATAGGTTTTGAACAGCAACAGGGTAGTTGTGATTGTCTAAAATAGCTTGATAAGTGTCTTGAAGGCGCGTGATTTCACCTCGAACAGGAAGATTATCAAATAAAAATCGATTTAAAGTATCCATGAATAGTCTCATTAGTCTGTGTGTTATTAATCGCGTAAGTCATTTTATCCCGTGGATTTTTAGGATGTAAAAATAAATTACATGGTCATTTTTTAGTCATTTTTGGTCTGCTTAAATTTAATTAAATCTCGACGTTCTTTTTTATCTGGCTTACGATCAGGGTGTGGCATGGTGAGTGCGCCGAGTTTTCGTGCTTGCGCAATGTGTTCACGCTTAACCACACTTTCTGCTGTTTCTTGATAGAGAAGCATTGCGTCAGGGGCCGATTTTCGCTGAGCGCTAATCGCGACTATTTTGACTTCTTTTGTGTCACTTCCTTGGCGCAGTTTAACGATTGCACCAATTTCAACGAGTTTACTAGGCTTACTGCGCTGCCCTTGATAATGGACTTTTCCGCCGTCAACCATCTCTCTGGCGAGCGCTCGGGTTTTATAAAAACGGGCAGCCCATAACCATTTATCTAATCTTACTGGTTCCATGACGTTCTCATTGCTATTAATCGTTTCTCTGTCAGTTAACGGTCAGTGTCAACCTGTGTTAGATTAATATGAGGATGATTGTGATTAAATCAATGCTGTGGCTCTATTGAATACTGATTTTCATTTGACGAAAGCGTTCCTGATAAACCGAAGGGGGAAATATCGCCATGAAAGTCAGCACTAAAATTATCAACAATAGGGGGATTTTGGGCAAGTTGCCATTTGGTCAAAATAGTACTGTTGACGTTATAAGCATTAATTTTAAATGTGGTGAACTGTGTTTTTGTCGGATCGATGATGGCCATTGTTTCAAATAAACCGTTATTAAGCAGGGTACTAAAGTTAAATTCACTGCTATTATCTGATAAAAATTCGACGCTTAAATCAGGGTATTTGACATCGACGCCTTTATAGGTTCCACTTTCAGCTCTTAAAAATAAGGTACCAGAAGTAATACCCCACTTGTTGTCTTTTCGGATATCAACATCATTACCGGATAATTCAAAATTAGTAAACACAAAAGGTGAGTTGGCATCGGTATTTATCACTAAGCTTGGTAACACCATGAGGTGATCAATGGTTATTTGCTGAAATAGCTCAGGTAGCCAAGTGGCATTCGGTTGAGTGGGCAATTCATAGCGAACACCTGCAATCAGTAATTGGTCAAGCTGTAAATGGTTATTTTGCCAGCTACCGGTTGCGTTGATATTCCCTTTATTCCATGTTGCGATCGCTTTTTCGATGGCGATTTTATCTTGGCTTGAATGCAGTTCGATAAGGGGCGAAGAAAATAGATTATCATGATAAACTAAGTTATCAGCATTAAAAACCAATGTCCCTTGATTCAAATGCCAGCCATCGTCATAACTTAAATCGGTTGCTTCAATATTGCCTTTTTCAATCGACAATCCCGGCAAACTAAGGCTACTGTCAATCAGTGAAAATTGATGAATATTTATATCCGGTAAAATACCAAAAAGTTCATTTAAATCAACTAATTCAACGTCTGATTGTACATTAATGTTATTCACTTTTAATTGCGAAATATCCAAATGATTATTGGGTAATATGCTGAGTTTACCAACAAAAAAGCCGTTATGAATATTCCCGCCAACATTGGTTAAATTGATGCTTCCATCTTGCTGAAAACCTTGAATCAGGACGGATTTGAGTGGAAAACCATTAAATAGAACCGTTTGTGCTGTTAAATCAAATTGATACGGTTCACCGGTGAAAGTGAAAGGCTTAATACCACCATCGACAGACTGCAATGCAAGCGTATCATCGTCAAAGTGAGCGTTAATGGTTGAATTAACAAATTTAAGGGTATTGGCGGTGATATAATTTTCACCTTGATCAAGGCGATTAACCACGCCATTGATAACGGTAATATAATCAAAGTGGGTTAACTGCCATGGATCGTTTTGATCAATACCAATTATTAACTCCCCAACATTGGCAATCTGCTGTGATTCAGATGGATTATCGTCTGTTTTTTTGGTGACAACGACATGATCAAAAGTCACTTGAAAAGGCTGGCTAATTGAGTGATGAATTTGACCAATTGAGATGGTGTACGGACTTCGTTGAGACAACTGTTCACTAATTATTGTTGCGCCATAAGATGTTTGTGCCAAAAAATAAGGCACTAACACCAAAAACCACGTAATGGCAATAAGAATAAGAAAATAAAATCGTATTTGGCGCATAACAAATAATAAGATAAATAAAATGTTAGTAATTATATCACGATACTTGATTTTAAAAAAATAGCATCTAATTTCAATATAAATAATTTGTGATTCGCGCTATTTTACAGTTAATATATAAAAAAGCAGGTGATTTTTAAATTGAAATAAACCATTGAATTCAGGCTTAGCCTATGTTTGAATGATGCTTAGATCAATTATTGTTATTTTTGTTTACACCAGATGAGAGAATGAAGAAATGAAACAAATCCCAATGACCGTAAAGGGAGCTGAATTATTACGAGCTGAACTTGAAGAGCTAAAAAATGTTAAACGTCCACAAATTATAACCGCGATTGCTGAAGCTAGAGCCCATGGCGATTTAAAAGAAAATGCGGAATACCATGCAGCGAGAGAGCAACAAGGATTTTGTGAAGGTCGAATTCAAGAGATAGAAGGAAAACTCTCTCAAGCACAAATTATTGATATCACCAAAGTGAAAAATACCGGACGTGTAATTTTTGGCGCCACCGTCACGGTGATTAATACCGATACCGATGAAGAGATCACTTACCGCATCGTGGGTGATGATGAAGCCGATTTTAGACAAAATCTAATCTCAGTTAATTCGCCGATTGCGCGTGGTTTAATTGGTAAAGAAGATGGTGATACCGTTCAAATTAAAACGCCTGGTGGTGATGTGGAATTTGATATTACCGGTGTCGAGTATATCTAATTAGAGAGCGGGCAATTTACGCTTTAATCAATATAAAAAAAGGATTGCACAGATAACGCAATCCTTTTTGGTTGACTGTTTTAGTGCAGGCTCATTGATAAACCTGAAGCAAACAGTTAGGCAATTTATTTAGGTAAAGAAATCTTCTTTTCTTCACTTGGTCTAAAAATAGTAAAAATCGAACCAACAAGTTGAACCGATACCGCTTTTGTTTCGCGGATAATGGCATCACAAATTAATTTTTTGGTTTCACGATCTTCAGCAGAAACTTTAATTTTAATTAATTCATGAAAAGTCAGTGCGTTTTCGATTTCAGCAAGCACGCCTTGGGTAAAGCCATTTGCCCCAATCATCACGGTTGGTTTTAAGTGATGGGCTTCACTTTTTAAGTATTGTTTTTGTCTATTAGATAAATTCATTAATTTTTTATCACATCAAAGTTGTAATTTTGTTATTCTACCCTCATATAAATATCCAATCAACCTGAAGATACGTAGCTTTTACAGGTATTTGGGTTAAGCAAGTTAAATAAAAAAGTGTACTTTAAAATAATGTTAAGGATTTCCTTGTGAGTAATAAAAAACGCTCAGCCAGTTCAACGCGTTGGTTAAACGAACATTTTAAGGATCGTTTTGTGCTGCAGGCACAAAAAAAAGGATTACGATCACGGGCTTGGTTTAAGTTAGATGAAATTCAGCAAACCGATAAACTGTTTAGGCCCAATATGACCGTTGTTGACTTAGGTGCAGCGCCGGGTGGCTGGTCACAATACGTCGCCTCGCAAATAGGCCAAAAAGGACGCATCATTGCCTGCGACTTACTGCCGATGGATCCGATTGTTGGGGTCGATTTTCTGCAAGGTGATTTTCGTGATGAAGCCGTTTTAAAGGCTCTGCTTGACCGTGTTGGCGAAGACAAAGTCCAAGTTGTGATGTCAGATATGGCACCCAATATGAGTGGACAGCCGGCAGTTGATATTCCAAGAGCCATGTACCTTGTTGAACTAGCTTTAGAAATGTGCCGTGATGTGCTAGCCAAAAATGGCAGCTTTATTGTCAAAGTCTTTCAGGGCGAAGGTTTTGAAACGTACTTAAAGGAAGTGAGAAGCCTTTTCAAAACAGTCAAAATCCGAAAACCCGAAGCATCGCGCTTGCGTTCGCGTGAAGTTTATATTGTCGCAACAGGGATGAAGTAGCCAGTAGTATAATTTTGTAGTACCATAAAATTATTAAGTTTCAGTCGTAACGTTAATTATCTTTGAGAGGTTTTTCTTTTGAACGACATGGTAAAGAATTTAGTGATCTGGGGGATTATTGCAGTGGTGTTAATCGCTGTCTTTAATCAATTTGGTTCTGTTTCAAATAACGGATCTCAGGTCAACTATACGCAGTTTAATTCCGACATTACGAGCGGTAAACTTCAAGAAGTGCGTATAAATGGACGTGAAATTGTCGCAACAACCAAAAATAACGGCAGTTATGTCACGTATATCCCTTATTTTGATCAAAAATTAATGGATGACCTTGTTCTCCATAAAGTCAACGTGTTTGGTACACCGGATGAAAAGCCAAGCTTGTTACTCAATATTTTAATTTCTTGGTTCCCAATAGTGCTCCTTATTGGTTTTTGGCTGTTTATGATGCGGCAGATGCAAGGCGGCGGTAAAGGTGGCCCAATGTCGGTTGGCAAAAGCAAAGCCAAAATGTTAACGCCAGATCAAATTAAAACCAAGTTTAACGATGTTGCAGGTAGCGAAGAAGCCAAACAAGAAGTCACAGAAGTTGTTGACTTTTTGAGGGATCCAAGTAAATACCAAAAACTCGGTGGCCGCATTCCTAAAGGTGTGCTTATGGTTGGGCCTCCGGGAACCGGTAAAACGTTACTGGCTAAAGCCATTGCTGGCGAAGCTAACGTTCCGTTCTTTAGTATGTCAGGTTCTGATTTCGTCGAAATGTTTGTTGGGGTTGGAGCATCTCGCGTGCGTGATCTGTTTGAGCAAGCGCGTAAACATGCGCCATGTATCATCTTTATTGACGAGATTGATGCAGTAGGGCGTAAACGCGGCGCAGGGTCAATGGGCGGGCATGATGAGCGTGAACAAACGCTAAACCAAATGCTGGTTGAGATGGACGGCTTTGAAACTAACAGTGGCATTATTATTATTGCCGCAACTAACCGAGTTGATATTTTAGATCCGGCATTATTGCGTCCAGGCCGTTTTGACCGTCAAGTGCAAATCGGGCTTCCGGACATGAAAGGGCGTGAACAAATTTTAGGCGTTCATATCCGTAAAGTGCCATTAGATACTAATGTAAACTTATCAGTACTTGCACGAGGAACACCGGGGTACTCGGGTGCGGACTTAGCAAACTTAGTTAATGAAGCGGCTCTATTTGCGGCGCGTCGCAATAAACGCCTTGTTTCAATGGATGAGTTTGAAGATGCGAAAGATAAAATCAACATGGGTACTGAGCGCCGTTCGTTAACCATGACAACTGAGCAATTAACCAACACGGCTTACCATGAATCAGGACATGCCATCGTCGGTTATTTAATGCCTGAACACGATCCGCTGCATAAGGTGACTATTATCCCGCGTGGACGTGCGCTCGGTGTGGCATTTTTCTTACCAGAAGGTGATCAAATTAGTCAAAGCCGCACTAAGTTAGAATCAATGATTTCAACGGCTTATGCTGGGCGAATTGCTGAAGGACTGATTTATGGTGAAGACAAAATCACCTCGGGGGCATCGAGCGATATTCGTTACGCGTCAAATGTTGCGCGTGCGATGGTGACCGAATGGGGCTTTTCTGACCGTTTAGCCCCAATCTTTTTTGAGTATGAAGAGTCATCTTATGGCCCGATGAAGAAAATTTCCGATGAGACCGCGCGCATTATCGATGAAGATGTGCAAGCGATTATTAAGCGTAATTATGATAGAGCGTATAAAATATTAACGGATAATATTGATATTTTGCACGCCATGAAAGATGCACTACTTAAGTATGAAACGATTGGCGCTGAGCAGATAAAACAGCTAATGAACCGTGAGCCTATTACACCTCCGGATGGTTGGACAGAAAAAGATGAGAATGCGTCACACAAAACGCCAGTTGAAGGTGAGAAAAAATCAACGGATAACGTTGATATCGAACCGGATGATAACCGTTTTGACAATAACTAATCTCAATTCGGATTAAAACGCGCTTAGGCGCGTTTTTTTGTAACTCAATTAAGGTGATTAAAGATGGAAATAACATTTAATCAGCACACGCTTGATCTTTCTTTTCCCCATGTGATGGGAATTGTCAATATGACCCCAGATTCGTTTTCTGATGGCGGAAAATACAATAACCTCGATGCGGCGCTGCGTCATGTTGACAGTATGATTCAAGCTGGCGCGACATTTATTGATATTGGTGGCGAATCAACAAGGCCGGGTGCGAGCGAGGTTTCTGTCGAACAAGAACTTGAACGCGTCATTCCCGTTGTTGAAAAAGTGGCTAACTATTTTGACATTTGGATTTCGGTCGACACCTCGAAAGCACAAGTTATTACCGAAGCGGCAAAAGTGGGGGCTCACTTGATTAATGATGTGCGCGCACTAACCGAGCCTGGAGCACTTGATGCGGCGCAAAAAACGGGATTGCCGGTTTGTATCATGCATATGCAAGGTGATCCTAAAACCATGCAACAAGCTCCTCACTATAAGCAAGATATTTATCACGAAGTGGATCAATTTTTCTTAAACCATATTGAGCGCTGCATCGAAGCAGGGATTGACCGCCAAAAAATTATCTTAGATCCCGGATTTGGTTTTGGTAAAACCTTGGCACATAATTACCGTTTACTTGCAAACCTTGAAAAGTTCCACCATTTTAACTTACCGCTATTAGTCGGTATGTCACGTAAATCGATGATTGGACAAGTGCTTAATGTCGAGCCCGAAAAACGCATGATTGGCAGCGTATCGTGTGCGGTGATGGCTGCGATGAAAGGCGCAAAAATTATTCGTGTTCATGATGTTAAAGAGACATTTGATGCACTGCGCATTGTGCAGGCAATGCTAGCAGAACGCGATTAATCGCCTACCTTTATAGAACAATAAAGTAAGGTTAGTGATTACCTACTTTATTGTTGCTTCGTATCACTTATCAAACAAAATCAGTCATTTATTCTCATCCTTGTGAATGTTGATAGCACGATTTTATCCGATTAAAACCAGATAACTCAGCGGCATTTAGCATAAAAGCTATTGAAAATAGTTATCATTTGCATTATCATTCGCGCCTTGTTTAATTATCAGATAATGACAGTGATGCATAAAAAATATCTTTTAAACGCGGCGGTTTTTGTGGTGGCGGTTTGTGCTGTTTCTAACGCGAATGCTGACGAAGGGGCCATTTATTTCAATATCCCATCTCAACCTTTATCCTCAGCACTTGATGCCTTTTCTCATAAAACGCAAATTCAGTTTGATGTCGATCGGACTTTATTAAGTGGCAAAACGGCAAGTGCAGTTGAAGGAACATACTCACCACAGCAAGCTTTAACGCGCTTATTAAGCAAAACAGATATTTATGCCAGCGAGATTACATCAAGCAAGCAAGTGGCACTTGCTCAGTCCAATACCGATGACACCATCATTGTTAATCACATACAAACACATATTACACGAACCATGGAAATTGGTAGCCAGCAGCTTGATGCAACAAGCATCAGTAAAATGCCACAAACCAATAATTCGATAACTGGCTTATTAAAAACCAACCCTAATGTACAGTATTCTGAGTCGAGTAATACCAGTACAAATCCAGGTGAAATTGCCCCCGAAACCATTTCATTTCACGGTGAAAAGTTTTATAACAATAATTTTATTGTCGATGGTTTATCCAATAATGACCGCTTAAATCCCGGTGACAATTTATCTAACTCGACAAACAGCCCCAATGGTTATAAAGCCAATGATATGCCATCTGGGCATCCCGAAGCATTTTGGATCCCAAGTCAATTAGTGGATAGTGTGTCTGTGTTTGACAGTAATGTATCAGCTAAATACGGTCAATTTACCGGTGGTGTAGTTGATGCAAAATTGAAAGAAGCGTCATTTGTTGAATCATCCGGATCGGTTTCTTGGCGCACAAGCCGTGATGCATGGGTCAAGTATCATATTGATGACAGCCAAAAAGAGACCTTTGAACAAGCCTCACAGTTAAAAAATCAACCCAAATTTAAGAAAAACTTCTACAGTATTAATCTCAATCAACCCTTAAGTGATAATGCTGGGCTGATTTTTGCCTATAGCCGGCAAGAATCTAAAATTCCCTATTGGCAAAATATTTTGCAAAAATGGGACAATCAAGAAAGATTGTCAGAAACGTATCTATTAAAAGGCACATGGCAAGCAGACAGTGATAACCGATATAACTTAACCTTGATGTATTCGCCGCATTCATCGACCTTTGTGCGTAAAAATGTGATTAACTCTGATTTTAGTGTTGAAGGTGGGGGATACAACATTAACTGGCAGTGGCTTAATCAAAATAAGTGGGCGGACGTTAAAACGCAAATCGCATGGAAAAACAACGAAAATACCATCCGTGATCACACCGATTTTTACACGTGGAAAAACTCGACCCCAAGTATCGGTTGGTCAAGCAGTGGCACCAATGCGCAAGAAGGCGGTTATGGTGATCGTGAGACTGAGCAGCAAGGATTGAATCTCAAGCAAGATTGGGATTTTAACGCATTTAACCTTGGTAACACTCTCCATCAAGTGAGCAGTGGATTTGATATCGATTTAAGTAAGGCCAAATATAAACGAAAGAATGATTCTTACAGCTATTCAACGCCATTAGTCAATTCATCGGTCAATTGTCAAGGTAGCCTTGGCTGCATTAATGGAGAACAATATGCATCAATGCGAACGGTTTACGCGAAAGAAAATACCTCGGTTAAAACCAACAGTTATGGGCTTTATCTGCAAGATGAAATCAGCTGGTCACGCTTAACATTAACGCCAGGTATTCGTTTTGATTATGACGATTATATGAAAAACAATAATATCTCACCAAGGCTTGCCGCGATTTATGACGTGCTTGGTGATCACCGAACAGAATTATTTGGTGGGGTAAACCGTTACTATGCTGGCAATATTTTGGCGTATAAACTGCGCGAAGCGCGCAAAGAATCGTATTACGAAAAACGCGTTAGGCAGTCCAACGGCAATTTAACCGATTGGGCGTATTGGAAAAATGGATCAATTATTGGTAATAAATATCACTACTCATCGTTAGATACCCCTTACAGTGATGAAGTCAATTTAGGATTACGTCAGCAACTGTTCGACACTATTTGGACGGCAAAATGGGTTTATCGAAAAGGTAAAGATCAGTTTTCTCGCTCCGATAAGAAAGACGCCGATGGTTATTACGTCATGACTAATGACGGTAAATCGAGTTCAAACACCTACACATTGACGGTTGAGCCGGTCTCGCCGATAAGTTGGAAACTGGTCAACATGAGCTGGCTTGTTGGTGGCAGCATTACGCGTAATCACTCATCGAATGACTCGTACGACGATAATGCCGATGATGAAACCGTTATGTATAAAGGCAAACTGACCTCAAAACTGGGTTTACCAGCAAGTAATTACAATCGCCCATGGACCGCATTTGTTGAATTAAATACTGAAATCCCCGATTTTCATTTTGACTGGACTAATCGCTTAAGCTTAGTTGGTCCTTATCGAAGTCTTGAAAAAATCGGAACGGTCGATTGTTCGGTCGATAGTCGCTGTAGCGGGCGCGGTGTTTATGATGAATACGGTGAAGTCAAATATGGCGATAATATTTCATGGGATTGGCGCTTTACCTATACCTATCCAACATTTAATAAACAAAATTTAGTGATTGGATTGGATGTGATTAACGTACTTGATAGAACCAATCAATTAAGTAAAGACAGTTATACCCTCGGCCGCCAATTTTGGTTAGATGTCGCTTATACGTGGTAATTTACAGGATGTTATTATGTTTTTTTACAAATCTAAAATGAAACTCGGTGTAACCGGTTTATTCTTATTCATGATTGGCCTGTTGACGCCGATATCCTCGCAAGCGACCTCGCCATTACCCGATATCTTTTATGGCAAATTAGATAATGGATTTCAGTTTGTTTTAGTGCCACTTGAAAACGGTGATAAAGGTCGGGTTGATGTTCGAATTCAAGTTGATGTGGGGTCAGTTGACGAGCTCGATGATGAAATTGGGATTGCCCATATCATCGAACATATGCTTTTTCATGCCTCGCAAAAATACCCACAAGGCATTGCTCAAAAAATGGGGGATAACGGCTGGGTAAGAGGTCAGCACTATAATGCAGTGACTAATTATGAACGCACACAATACATGTTTAGTCCGCCAAATGGCAATGCTGGACTTGATGATACGCTCGATATTATCGCGCAAATGATGGGATCCGCCCAATTTAATGCTGAAGATTGGAAAAAAGAACAGAAAATTGTTTATGAGGAGTGGCGCGGGGGATTAGGTGTTGCTAATCGAATGAATCAGCAGCGCGTTAAGTCAATTCGGCAAGGGTCGCGTTATCCGGTCAGACCGACTATAGGCACCGAGCAAGGCATTTTGCAAGCGAATGTATTAAAACAAGCTGATTTTTATCAAAAATGGTATGTGCCCAGTAATATGCGCCTATTAATTATTGGTGATATTGATGTGATGCAGGTCAGTGAACAAATCAGGCAGCACTTTTCTTCACTAAAAAAACGGGATTTACCCGAACGAGATTACTATGAGCCAAAGCTTGATCAACAGCTTAAAACAACCTTACTGCAAGACAGCCAAAGTGGGTCAAGCCAAGTATCGGTTGTGTATCGGTTAGATGATTCTCGCGCTAAACAACCGGATTTTGACGGAGTCAAGCAGCGACTGATTAATCAAATTACCTTGAGTGTTGTGACCAAGCAGCTTCGTCGTCAGCAAAATGATTTACCTGATGGAGTAAGTTCACTTGTTATCCGCAAATCTGATATCGGCAAGAACACTGTCGCAATTGGCTTTTTTGCCAATGTGTTACCTGAGATGCATAGCGTTGGATTAACGGCATTACTGAGCGATATTGAGCGCTTAAAACAGTATCCTTTATCCAATGACGATCTTGAAGAAACCAAAGCCGATTTGTTAGAAACAGCTGATAAAATGGCAATGAGTCAAGAGCTGCGTGACTATGGCGATTGGATTCAAAAATTAACATTACCCCTGTTAAACGGTGAACCCTATATTTCGAGCCAGCAAATTGGCTTGTGGGCTCAGCAAATCTTACCGCAAATTACGCAAAAAGAGATCGAAACCAACTTAGCTAATTGGTTATCGGCAGGCGATCGCGTGGTTCAATTTGCCGTGCCAGGTAATACCGCATTTACCTTGCCAGCATCCCAACACATTGAAATGACGTGGCAAACGATTGCAAATCAACGGTTAGCGGCACCAAAGCCAAAACCCGCGTTAACCTTTAGTCCGTTCCCAGATATCCCTTTTGCCGGTAAAATTGTTGCCGAGCAGGATTATCCACAGCAACAAACAACAGTTTGGCAATTGAGTAATGGTGACCGCGTTGTCTTTTTAAACAGCGAGCTTGCCAAAGATAAGATTTATTTTACCGCAAATAGCCAAGCGGGGTATTTGTCATCGGATGTTAACCCTTGGCAATCGCAATTGGCTGTTCAGTTAATTAAGCAAAATGGCCCGCGTGGGTTTAACCTTGAGACTTTTAAACGTTGGCTTGCTGATAATCAGCTAAGCTTTAATGCCGAATTGTCTAAACAGGAATTACAAGTTCGTGGTCAGTTTAATCAAAATGCGCTTGGCACCTACTTAAAAATCTATACCGCGCTTTATGATTCACCTTATATTGATCCAATCAGTATGAAAGAGAGCTTAATTGCCTATGCAAGGCAACATGTGGTCAATAAAGCCTCAACCGATCCAATGCAGTCATTAGCCCTGCTTCGTTATGGTCAGTTACCCTACTTGCCACCCACTATTTCGCAGCTAAATGAGCTGCAAGCCGAGACATTATTGGCACAGTTTAAAAAGGTGTTTAGCACACCAACTACCTTTTATCTCATCGGTCACCTTGATAAAACAGCCGTTAAGCCGCTGATTGAACGTTATTTAGCCGGTATTCCCCGCAATACAATAAAGCCAGCAACGCCGTATTTGGCATTGCCAGGAAGCAAGACCGTTGTCAACGCAACCAATATTGAACCGAGAGCCAATGTGACAATTTGGAGCTTTACGCCCTACCAATGGCAACCCGAATTTGCGGCCAATGTTTATGTTGCAAAGCAGCTTATGCAATATTATTTGAAAACAGCATTAAGGGATGAAATGCAAGAGATATACCGCATAAGGACAAATAGCACCTTGAATGAAAAAACGCAGCGCATTGAAACAGAAATCAGCTTTACCTGTGCCCCTGAGCGCTATCAACAATTGATAGAGAAAATCGAAGCGGTATTTAAGCACTTGCCAGATAAATTGACCGCGACTCAAATCGAACAGGAAAAACGCCAATTTATCATGCAAGAACAACTCAAAAAGCAGGCAATTTTATCGTTACAAACGCGGCTTATGTTAAGTGACAGGCATTATGGCGATCCCAGTTACTTATCCCGCGTTGATACCTTAGCTGACCACATTGATTTGTCGCGTGTCAAGCAAATGGCCGGTTTATTATTTAATCCAGACAACGTGGTAATTAATATCAACACGCCACAGCAGGAACAATAATCATCATGGTAACGTTTTTTTCCCAGCTTTTTCGATTAAGCCGCCCTTATTTAGGTCGCTTAAGTCAATGGTACATTTGGGCTTTATTTGTGTTCATTGTCGGGTTAGGCAGTACGGTTGTTTATTTAAATGTCAGAATTAATGCATGGAGCCAGCAGTTTTATGATGCACTTGGTGCATTTAACACGTCACTGATTTATGATTTGATTAAAGAGTACAGTGTTTATATCGCGATTTATATTGTTGTTGTTGTGTATCAAGAATGGTTAACTAAATTCTTGATTATTCGCTGGCGAAGTGCCATGACACGCGCTTTTATTCAATCGTGGTTTGCCGAGCGTGCGTTTTATTCGATGGCGTTAAAAGGCACCATGGATAATCCCGATCAGCGCATTGCCCAAGATATCGATCTGTTTGTTGAAAAAGTGGTTCGCTTGTCGATCTCACTGGTGTCAACGTTGACCCGGTTATTTTCATTTACCATTATCTTATGGACGTTATCAGGTGTGCAGCGATTTACCTTATGGGGTCAAGAGTTTGTGATCCATGGTTACCTCGTTTGGATTGTTTTGCTATACACCTTATTTGGCAGTGTGCTGACGCACGTAATTGGTAAAAAACTGCATAAAATTAATTATCAAAAACAGAAGGCTGAAGCTGATTTTCGAGCCAGTTTGATCCGTAAACAAGATAATGCCGAACAAATTGCGTTTTATGGCGGTGAAGCGCAAGAAACACAGCAGCTTAAAAATGGATTTTGGCAAATTATTTTAAATTGGCGGCAATTGATGAATGCGGAACGTAATTTGAGCTTTTTCACCGTTGGCTATGCTCGAATCAGTCTGATTATTCCTATCTTTGCCGCGCTACCGGCCTATTTAACCAAGGTGGTCACCTTTGGTGGACTGATGCAAATTCGCAGTGCATTTGGGCAAGTGCATGGTGCGTTGAGTTGGTTTATTAATATGTATTATGGCTTAGTCGAATTGTCGGCAAGTATGCAGCGTTTAAGTCAATTTCAACACGAAGTGAATGCGTTGCAACAAAATAGTCAAACCGTGCACTATGGTCATCAATTACGGTTAGATAAATTAACGCTACTAACGCCGCATAATGAGGTTTTACTCAGTGAGATATCATTAAGCCTGACAAAGGGTAAATGGCATCAACTGTCAGGCCCTGGGGGGATTGGCAAGTCGACATTACTGCGAACCTTGTGTGGGCTGTGGCCGTATTATCGCGGCGATTGGCAAGCACTGAGTGGTAACACCTTATTTTTGCCACAACAAAGTTATTTAGGGCAAGGAACGTTAGCTGAAATACTGTGTTATCCCAATGCTGTGCCAGAGGATATTAACCCCGTGTATCAGGCTTTAGAGGCCGTTGAATTAGGTGATCGTAAACCGTGGCTGACAGTGACTAAAGATTGGCAGCATGTCTTTTCTGGCGGAGAGCGTCAGCGCATTGCATTGGCAAGAGCACTGATTGCCCGGCCGGATGTGCTTTTTATGGATGAGGCGACCAGCAATTTAGATCTGCCATCAGCAAAACGCATGATGTCACTGCTTAAAATGGCATTACCCGACACGACCGTGATTGTGATAACGCACCAGCAAGAGCTAACCGAGTTTTTTGATGACGTTTACGATTTGTCCTATTTTAAGGTGGCGCCGCATTAGGCTAAATCGGCATCTTACAAAGCACAGAACCTTGCTTTAATCGGGAGCGTTTACGATAATTGGGTAACCACAGGTTATTCAATTATCGGTTATCGCGTGTTATAGGATGATTATCACGTTATCGCACACTAAAGTGATGCGAATATAATCCCAATGAAGAGTAAAAATCCGACATAATTATTATTTAAAAATGCC
>JAVSBY010000016.1:12506-29596 GCA_031960925.1 Gilliamella sp. CRA003912 | reverse complement strand
GAATATAATCCCAATGAAGAGTAAAAATCCGACATAATTATTATTTAAAAATGCCTTAAAACATGCTTGCCGCTGCCGATGGCGAATTAACCACTGCTGATAGACAAACAGCGCCAAGCACACCGCTAAGCAGCCATAAAAGGGCGCGCTGAGTAGATTGATTTTGGCAATGATAAAAAACGTTATGATGGTGAATAGTTGCAACAATCCAATAATTAATTTGTCATATTGGTCAAATAATATCGCGGTGGATTTGATGCCAATTTTCAAATCATCATCACGATCAACCATCGCATATTCGGTGTCGTAAGCAACCGTCCAGCAAAGATTAGCAAAAAACAGTAACCAACAAGTGAGTGGGAATTGTTCAATCGTTGCCGCGTAAGCCATTGGAATTCCCCAACTAAATGCAATGCCAAGTACCACTTGCGGAACGTGAATAAAACGTTTCATAAATGGGTAGATCAGCGCGGTGAACAGGGCAAAGCAAGCAATTAACCAACAGAGTGGATTAAGCATAAGCATTAACACTAGCGCGAATAGCAATAATACAAACAAGGTCATTAATGCGTGTTTTTCATTTAATGCACCGCGCGCAAGTGGGCGATGTTTGGTGCGTTCTACGTGGCCATCAAAATGGCGATCGGCATAGTCATTGACCACGCAGCCAGCAGCCCGCATCACAACCACGCCAAGCACTAAAATGGAGGTAATAAACAGTGAAGGCTCGCCAGTTAACCAAATCGCCCAAAGTGTTGGCCAAAGTAGCAGCAAGGTGCCGATAGGTTTATCAAGTCGCATAAGTTGTAAGTAAGCTAACATAATTCAATCATCAGTTGTTATGATCATGCGTGGATTATACGTGTTTCGGGTCAAGATGCAAAAATCCCAGACACACAGCAGTCAGGTATTCACGCGCAATGATTGCCAGTGATTGATAAAACGGGCTCACGCCGTTGTCGGTTAACTTGTGTAAATAGCTGGGCGCAAAGCACATAAGATGCTGCTCAAGTAACTGTTTAGCCGCCGCTATCTTATTTTGTTCGATGAATAAGGCAAATGCCATTAACATTAAACCAAAGTGATCTTCGGGTTCATTGATTCCTGTATCAAGTTTCAGGCCGTGCTGCTGTAAAAATGCCCGATAGCCTGCTTCTGACTCACCCATCAATAGGCCTTCTTTATCCAGATAGACCGATCCCCATGGCGGCGCAATCATGTGGCCTTGCCCTTCAAACAGCACCGAATAGTGGTAATCGAGTTCGGGATGGGTGATATGATCGGCTAATTGTTGGCATTGCTGCGCAATTAGATCGGGATTTTGCCAGTGAGCAAGCTGATCTAATTGTAAAAGCACGTGAGTTACAGGGCGTGTGATAGGGCTATTTGGCGGATAGTAAAAAAAAACGCCAAGTAACCGAGCTAGCATCGAATAGGTTGCGTTATCCACAGTCATTCCTTAATTGATCCCGTGTTTAGTTGCACAGGGTTATGGCCGTTACATGGCAATTTGCCATAAATTATAAAATGCAATCCGACCACAAAGCTCACCTTGCAGCGCCAGAATAAAAATAACCGCTTTGATTGTTATCGACATAGTGACCGCTTTGGGCTTGCCGCATAGAGTGAATAAACCCAATATCAGCGAGGTAATAAGCAAGGCGCTTTTTGCAATAAACCAGACAACGTGCTGCTGCGCTAAATCGGGGGCAATCGATGCTATCAGCGTGAAATAAGGCATCGTTAGCAAGATTGAAAGGCTTGTGCTGATAAAAAAAATTGTGATAGCAAGGCGGCCTAAGCCGAATAATGCACACAGTGCCCCGCCTAAGGTGAACAAGGTTGTGTACATAAAAATTGCGGTATAAGGGGTATCCCATGTCGGCACGGTGGGTAATTTATAGGTTAATACGATAGTCCAAACAAAAAATAGGCTCAAAACAATCTGTAACGCGGCGAATATGGTTGGTAAATGCGCGATGCGATTGACAACGGCCTGCATTTTTTTTAAGGTAACAGGGGCATGGGCAAGGTGATTTTGTTTCAGGTACAGTAAAATAACGTTGCCTGCGGTTAAGCCAAATAATAGCCCAAAGGTAAAAATCTCATTACTCATCGGGGAGCGGCCGATACCAAAAATGACATTGAAAGCGCGAAATGGATGGCCCAAATGGAATGACGCGATAAACATTGCCAGTGCCATAATAACCAAGGCAGCGCTATTAATTTTGAGAACAATCGCCACAGATTGCGCAGTCAGCAAAGAGGAGATCGCTGTGATAACGAGAGCGCCAGCGGCTAACTGACCAAATACGGTAAAAAAGACGAGCGGTAATTCATGCATGTTAGACCTCCTCGGGATTGAGGACTTGACCGAGCGTATCCCCTGATGCTTTGGCGTTAGCATGTGGCGTAATGACTATGTTGGGTTTGGTTAGCTCGGCGTTTGGCAGCGGCGCAATATTGCACTGCTGGCCGTATTTTTGTCGTAAAACCGCAATTTGGTCAAAATCCAGAGCGCGCTGCGGACAAGATTCGACGCAAACCGGTTTGTGGCCCTGTGCTACGCGTTCATAGCAGCCATCACATTTCGACATAACCCGTTTTTGATGATCAAACTGCGGAGCACCATAAGGACAACGCATTTCACAGTATCGACAGCCAATACAGACATCTTGATTGACAACAACCAGTCCATCTTGTTGGCGTTTATGCATCGCTCCAGTTGGGCAACCTTGCACACAAGTTGGTTTTTCACAGTGATTGCAAGCGATCGAGAGATAATAGGTGAACGTCGTATTTTGCCAAAAGCCGTCAACGTTTTGCCATTTCCCCCCGCCATATTCATACACGCGGCGGTAGTGAATACCGAGCGCATTATCTTTTTCATCTTTGCAGCTGACTTGACACGTTTTGCAGCCGGTGCATTTTGACGAATTAATATAAAAGCCATATTGCATTGGGATTTTCCTCGTCATGGATTATAAAGATGCCTGACCGGTAAACGGTTTTATTTCAACTAAATTAGTATGCTGAGGATTCGATTTGGCCAGCACACTTGGGCGCAAGGAGGTTAAGCGATTAATGCAGCCGCCAACATCCACCCCTTCGCTATTGGTTTTTGCCCACATGCCTTGAGGCATCGCAATCACACCCGGTAAAATCCGCGGGGTGATTTTGGCTGGAATATACAGCCGCCCCCGATCATTATAGACTTCAACCAATTGTCCGTGCTTAATTTGCCGCGGCGTTGCATCGACAGGATTAATCCATACACTGTCAGCCACCGCCTCGCGCAGTTGAGGTAAGTTGGCGTAAGACGAGTGGCAATGACCTTTGGTATGAAAGCCAATCAACTGTAGCGGGTATTTTTGCTTAATTTCTGCATCTTCACTGCCTTCGATAGCTGGCAAATAAGCGGGAATCGGGTAAAGTCGGTCATCATCTTGCAGCGTCCAATCCTGTGCGATTTGGGCTAATGCTTCCGAATACAGCTCAATTTTGCCTGATGGGGTACTGAGCGGATTGCGCTTAGGATCGTCGCGAAAAGATTTAAGGGCGATTTGCGCATCGCTGTCGGCTAATTTTCGAGCAATGACGCCCATGCCATCGGTTTGTTCAAACGGCGGTAACGTGGAATCGCGTTTGCGCAGTTTTTCGTAGCAGTATTCAATCCATTGCTGCTGTGTGCGTCCTTCGGTAAATTTATCTTTTACGCCCATCTTTTCGGATAACTCCGTTAGGACATCATAAGCAGGGCGATTTTCCCAAAGCGGTTTAATCGCATTTTGCATACGGATCATATAGTGATAAGCACCGGTTGAATAAGAATTATTAATTAAATCATTAGTTTCAACCGATGACACATCCGGCAGCAGTAGATCGGCATATTTTGCTGACGCCGTCATATGCGTATCCCAAACGAGAATAAATTCACACTTCGATTCATCTTGTAAAATGTGATGAGTACGGTTGAGATCAGAATGTTGATTGCCCATCACATTACTTGCGTAATTCCAGAGAAATTTAATGCCAACATCCAATTTGTCTTTGCCTTTTAAATACGAATTTTGCGCCGTCACACTCGGGGCATCGTCAATCGCTTGGGTCCAAAGGAAAAACGAAATACTGGTTTTTATTGGATTTTGGATATTGATATCTGGCACAAAATAACTCGCATTGCCGCCCCAGGTACCCATATTGGTGCCCGGTTTACCAAATTGTCCGGTGATGATAGGCAGCGTCATAATAGCGCGCGCGGTATGCTCGCCGTTTTGCCAGCGCTGAACACCATAACCTTGCGAAATCCATGCCGCTTTAGCATTAACAATATCAAGGGCTAATTGGCGAATTTGATCAGCGGGAATGCCGGTTTTTTTGGCTGCCCATTCTGGGGTTTTCGGCGTTCTGTCATCGCCTAAGCCTAAGAGATACGATTTATAATCGCTAAAAGGGGGCGCGCTGTCAGGCAGAGAATCGGCATTCCAGCCTACGCAGTACTGATTGAGCATCTCATCATCAATGCGATCTTCCTCGAGCAAGGCATAAGCGATTGCGGCAACTAAAGCGGCGTCGGTGCCGGGAATAATTGGGATCCACGTTGCATTATAAGCAACCACACTTTCATTTAGCCGCGGATCAATCATTATCACTCTGGCATGGCTTTGTTCTAATGCATGATACAGTTCGGTGACTTGTCCGCCGCCTGACATGCGGGTTTCAGCAATATTGTGCCCAAACATGACAACCAAATCAGCGTGTTTAATTTGATCAAGTAATGATTCTTTGGCATGACCAAATAGAAAAGGACGAATGGCTGAAATTTGTCCGCTAGAATAGTCACCATGATAATTTAAATAGCCACCAAGAGTACTTAAAAAGCGGCGACAACAGCTGCGCCCAGATAGATTGGCACCGGTTGTGCCTGTGCCGTATTGATAATAAATGGCTTCATTGCCGTAACGGCTAATAGTATCGTTAAGTTTTTCAGCCAGCAAATCGATGGCTTGTGCCCACGAAATACGTTTAAATTTCCCTTCGCCGCGCTTACCAATGCGTTGCATTGGGTATTTTAGGCGCTCAGGATCATACGTTCGCCAGCGCACTGAACGACCACGAAGACAAGGTCTTATCTGATGTTGCCCAAAAACCGGTTCATTGATGCCGTCTTCCGCTGAAATTTTGGTGATGATATCATTTTTAACGTGCACTTTAAGCGGACAACGGCTACCGCAATTGACTAAGCAAGCACTGTAATGAATGTGTTCTTGATCATCGCTTTTAACCTGATTTGATGTCTCTGCTTCACTGGCATGGCAAAATGGCAACGGTAAATGACTGACTGCTGCCGCTGCGGTGCCAATGGTTATCGATTTTTGTAAAAAACTGCGCCGACTCATCCTGTTTTTGGGTTTGCTCATCGTATTCCCTTAACTTTTTTGTGGGATTTGTTCATCATAATGCCAAATATTGCATAAGAAAACCTTAAATCTTGATAAATTATACGCGATTGACGCTAAATATGCCGTTAAAAAAATAATTACGTTAACAGATTATATATAAAATTTTTTTAATATTTTATTGATTATTTAGTCAATTAAAGCCAAAATTACTGACGCAGCATGTGCTGTGTTTATTGAGGTAATCACCTGACATATGGAATGGATCATGGATCCTACAATCTGGATTGGCTTATCCACACTGATTGTACTTGAAATCGTCCTTGGTATTGATAACATCATTTTTATTGCCATTCTTGCCGAGAAACTCCCACCACACCTACGAGATAAAGCACGCGTTACAGGCCTTGGCTTTGCATTGGTTATGCGCATTGTTTTATTGATGTTTACCGGATGGTTAGTCACATTAACTGCCCCTTTATTCACCGTCTCTGGTATGGGATTTAATGCCCGACAACTGATTATGCTAATCGGTGGGGTATTTTTACTGTTCAAAGCCACCATGGAGCTGAATGAGCGCCTTGAAGGTGAGCAGCATGACACAACCAAACCAAAAAAGACTTCGCATTTTTGGACAGTAGTAGCCCAAATTGTTGCATTAGATGCCGTATTCTCACTTGATTCGGTGATTACCGCAGTGGGCATGGTTGAGCACATTCCGGTGATGATTATTGCGGTATGTGTTGCTATGGCAATTATGATGGTGGCAAGTAAACCGCTTGCAAACTTTGTTAATACGCACCCAACGATAGTTATTCTTTGCTTAAGCTTTTTATTGATGATTGGCTTTAGCTTGGTTGCCGAAGGTTTTGGTTTCTCGATCCCGAAAGGGTATTTATACGCCGCGATTGGTTTCTCGATCATGATTGAATTTTTCAATCAATTAACCACGTTCAATCGCCGTAAGTTTTTGCATAAAAAACCACTGCGTGAACGCACCGCCGAGGCGATTTTGCATTTGTTAAAAGGTGATGTGGAAGAGGATTTTGACAATCATACGGCTGATTTAGTTGCCGATGCCAATAAAAATACGTCAGTCTTTAACCATCAAGAACTCAATATGGTTGAGCGCGTACTCGGTTTAGCGCAGCGCACCGTCAGTAGCATTATGACCTCAAGACTTGATGTTGATATGATCAATATCAATGATGATCGAAGCGTTATTTTGCAAGAGATTTTTGACAATCCGCATACGCGTTTGGTTGTGACTGATAATGCATCAATCGATGAACCATTAGGCATTATTCAAGTCAATGATCTGTTAAAATCGGTGTTGAAAGATAGACATGATATTGATATCAATAGCCTTATCAAACAGCCGCTGATTTTCCCTGAAACGGTCTCATTATTAGTGGCGCTTGAGCAATTTAAGCAAGCCAAAACCCATTTTGCTTTTGTGGTTGATGAGTTTGGTTCGATGCAAGGTATTGTGTCGGTCACCGATATTATTGAAACCATTGCCGGTGAGTTTCCAACCGAAGGCGAAGATATTGATGCAAGGCATGATATTCAGTGCATTGATGATCATTGTTGGATTGCCAATGGGTACATTCCGGTTGAAGAGTTGGTTCGGTTTGTGCCGATTCATCTCGATGAAAAACGAGAATACCATACCCTTGGTGGGCTTTTAATGGAAAAAGCACAGCACCTACTTAATGTGAATGAAACAATCCAAATTGATAATTATCTGTTTGAAGTGATTGATGTTGAAAGTCACCGCATTGTTAAAGTCAAAATCACACAGACCGATCCTAATCTTGTCTCTTAATTGATTATCGATTGAATCGGTCGTCACTTATCTGTTTAGCTGAGTTTATATATCACTCAGCTGAGCGGTATCACAGCAATACAATTGGTTTATTTTTGTTCTCCTCGACTTACATCCCTGATATTTCTCCAAAAAAAATTTAATGTTATTTAATTATTGAATAATCATAATGTTATAGTACAATAAAACCCTAACCCCCCCAATGATTAAACAATTAATCATCACTTTAGCAATAACAAAGCAAGGAGGTATGCATGCATGATACAGGTCCGTTACTCATCGCAATAATCGGAGGTATTGTTTTAGCAGCGATTCTTGGTTTACTTGCTAATCGTTTACGAATTTCACCATTAGTCGGCTATTTAATTGCCGGGATTATTTTTGGTCCCGCAACACCGGGTTTTGTTGCTGATACCGCTATCATTCAAGAACTGGCTGAAATAGGCATTATCTTATTGATGTTTGGTGTCGGGTTACATTTTTCGCTAAAAGATTTGATGGAAGTGAAAAATATTGCGATCCCCGGTGCGGTTGTACAAATCAGTGTTGCCACATTGCTAGGCATGGGTATGGCTTATGTTATGGGCTGGTCAACCTTAACCGGGCTGGTTTTTGGTCTGTGTTTATCAACGGCAAGTACCGTTGTGTTACTAAGGGCGTTAGAAGAACGTAGCTTAGTTGAAAGTCAGCGAGGTCGAATTGCCGTTGGTTGGTTAATCGTTGAAGATTTAGTGATGGTGTTAACGCTGGTGTTATTACCGGCAATAGCCACTATGTTTGGTGATAACGAAAACTACAATTTGATGGCGATATTAACCGAAGTGGCAAAAACGGTTGGCCTTGTGATTTTGTTTATTGCAATCATGATTTTAATTGGTCGCCGGGTAATTCCTTGGTTACTGGCGAAAAGTGCAAGTACCGGATCGGATGAGTTATTTACCTTATCGGTGCTGGGTATTGCATTAGGTATCGCACTGGCCGCTGTGCAATTATTTGGCGCGTCTTTTGCGTTAGGTGCCTTTTTTGCCGGTATGGTGTTAACCGAATCGGAGCTTAGTCACCGCGCAGCCAATAATATTTTGCCATTGAAAGATGCCTTTGCTGTGCTGTTTTTTGTCTCGGTTGGGATGTTATTCGATCCGCATATTTTACTTGAGCACCCGATTGCAACGCTATCAACCATCATCATTATTGTGATTGGTAAATCGATTGCGGCTTATTTGATTGTTCGGTTATTTGGTCATTCTAAGCGAACTGCGTTAACCATTTCGGCCAGTTTGGCGCAAATCGGTGAATTTGCTTATATTCTTGCTGCATTAGGTATTATGCTTAATATCTTCCCGAAAGAAGCACACAGCCTGATTTTAGCCGGATCAATTATTTCAATTGTCATCAATCCCTTTTTATTCAATATCGTTGAGCATTACCTTTCTCGCACCGAAAATATTGTTGATAAAATGATTGACCCTATTGCTGAAATTAATCAACTGATTCCACTTGGTTTATCTGGGCATGCAATTTTGGTTGGGCATGGACGTTTAGGTAGCACCATTGCTAAGCAATTAGATAAGCGAGAGATTCCGTTTGTGGTTATCGACAGTTCATTGACCTTAATTGAACAATTACGTCATGAAGGGCGGATTGCGGTATTTGGCAATGCGGCGAAAACCGAAGTGCTTGAGCTGGCGCATTTAGAAACGGCAAAATGGTTGATTATTTCAACGCCAAATGGTTATGAAGCGGGTGAAATTTCGCAGCATGCAAGGGAGATGTGCCCTGATTTAGATATCTACGTGCGCGCTTTTCATGCTGATGAAGTCGAGTATATTGCTGAGCATGGCGCAACCAAAGTGATTACCGGTGAGGAAGAAATCGCAAAACATATCCTCGAATTATTGCAGTTAGATGAAGCGGTTAATCAACCTGATTCGCAAGAAGCGGATAAGATCAAAAAGAAAGCGAAATTAAATATTCCATTTAATGCTAATTTACCAGCTGGGCAAGGGAGTCCAATAGAATAAGCATTTATGACGTTCATAATAAATGATTGTTGCTCTGGGTCATGGCTTAATCGACAATAGACCAGAGACATTTTTTAGGGTGTAAGGGTTTCCCTTACGCCCTCTCTATTTTTATCATTTGTCACTGATAAAAAACGTGTCGTTCTAACAGACAGAAACATTGATTATAATTAACCTAATTAGGCTTTAACTTATGAATTCTATATTTGAAAAAATATTTCAATTGAAAGAAAAAAAATCCACAGTGGGAACCGAAATTATTGCAGGTTGTACCACATTCCTTACCATGGTGTATATCATCTTTGTTAATCCAGCGATTTTATCTGCAACCGGCATGGATACATCGGCCGTGTTTGTGTTAACTTGCCTTGTTACTGCCTTCGCCAGTATTTTGATGGGCGTGGCAGCCAATTTACCGATCGCACTTGCCCCAGCCATGGGACTTAATGCTTTTCTCGCTTATGGTATTTGTGGCGCAATGGGCTATTCTTGGCAAATCGCAATGGGGGCAATATTTTGGGGATCGTTTGCCTTTTTCCTCTTGTCACTGTTCAAAGTTCGTCACTGGTTAATTGAGCATATCCCGCAATGCTTACGCGTTGGGATCAGTGCAGGGATTGGACTATTTATTGCTTTTATGGGCTTTCAAAACATGGGGATTGTTAAGTCTTCCCCAGCAACGTTATTGACGATAGGTAATATTTTATCGATTAATGTATTGCTTGGATCATTGGGCTTTTTTATTATTGTGATTTTGTCGGCACGTCATTTTCATGCTGCAGTCTTGGTCTCTATTTTAATTGTCACCTTACTTGCGCTTTGGCTAGATCCTAATATCCATTATGAAGGCATTATCTCTATGCCGCCGGATATCACAACCGTTGTTGGTCATATTGATTTAGCCGGTTCATTAAATATTGGCATTATGGGCGTTATCTTTTCCATTATGATTGTTAGCTTATTCGATTCATCAGGTACCATTTTAGCGGTGACAGATAAAGCCGGCATTTCTGATGAAAAAGGCCGCTTTCCTAAAATGAGACAAGCCCTGTTAGTCGATAGTTTTAGTTCCACATTAGGTGGATTATTTGGTACCTCGTCAGTACTTACTTACATTGAAAGCTCAGCTGGCGTGTCGGTAGGTGGCCGCACGGGCTTAACATCGGTTGTGGTTGGACTGTTATTTTTAGTGGTTATCTTCTTATCACCACTTGCCCATTTAGTGCCAAGCTATGCAACCTCAGGAGCGTTAATTTTTGTTGGGATTTTAATGGTTTCAAGTTTAGTCAAAGTTAATTGGGCTGACTTAACCGATGCAACACCTGCCTTTATCACCGCTTTGATGATGCCATTTGCTTTTGCTATCACCGAAGGGGTGGCGCTTGGATTTATTTCTTATGTGGTGTTAAAAACATTCACCGGTAAATTTAAAGAGTTGAATCTTTGTGTCGTGGTTGTTGCGCTGCTGTTTGTGTTAAAATTTATTTTTATTGATCATCATTAATCAATAAAGCCATCTCCTTGTTTGGCAAATAAGCAAGGAGATGTTTACTGGCGTTATCCCTCGATTTGAGCGATGTTTGCCTTGATGGTTAGGCTCTATTTTATACCCGCAAAGTAATCGATCGCTTTCCCTGTCTTTAGGGCGAAAAACTGCAGTGTGGTATGTATATCTCGATTAATAATGCGCTCGCACGGAAAATCGATATCTTCAATTAATGCAAGACAATGTGTAAAATCCCCCACCGTATAGGCAATGTGTGAATCCGATCCAAATGAAAGGTAGCCTCCTGCCTTTTTGACTGCTTGCGCGACTTTTTTGCAGTTTTCATCACTGCCCGGGCGTGACATAAATGAGGAATTATTGATTTCAAGTGCGACATGATTTTCTTTAGCTGCGCAGGCAACGGCATCAATATCAATCGGATAGCGTGGGTTTCCCGGGTGGCTGATGATATTAACTTTCGGGTTCTTGATAGTTGCAATCATCGCTTGTGTGTTTTTATCGATATCCATTGATGCCAGCACCGGATCATGGAAACCGGCAATGACCATATCTAATTGACGATACATGTCATCATCACAATCGATTTCACCTTGAATATTGACAATATTGGCTTCGATACCGCGCAGCACAATAATTCCTTCAATCACTCTTGGAATCGCCCGTTGATTGATAAAGTGCCAGCGATGTGGACTGTCCGGTATTAAGGTGCCATGATCGGTAATCGCAATCATGTTAAGTCCTTTACTTTTTGCAATTTGTACATATTCGTGCACTGTGCTATACGCATGCGAGCTAGCTATTGTGTGCATATGCAGATCGACAGGGTAGGTTTTATCACAACACATTGTATCATCTCCTCGCTTAAATTTTCGCCCATTTTACGTGAGCGGTAACGGTTTGTCTCTAGCGTATTTTTTGTTGTTAGCAAGGTACTCGCCAAAAGGGGCTGCGTTAGTGTTGAACTAAACAGAGGGGCGCTTATGTCGAAAAGGAGGGGTAAATGCAGCTATTTAGTGAGGGCGCGGCGCAATAAATATAAAATTACCCATCAAATTAGCGTGATGGGTAATTTGTATGCGCTGTTTTAGTGGGCTTCATCCCAGTTGCTACCAACCCCTGCATCAACGCGAAGTGGCACTGATAATTGATAACAATTTTCCATGATGGATTTAATTTTGTCGCGGTATTGTTCGACATACTCCGCTTTCACTTCAAAAACCAATTCATCGTGCACTTGCATCACCATTTTAATATTATTGGTATCTTGCGTTTTTAACCATTCACTCATTCTTATCATGGCCGTTTTGATAATGTCTGCGGCAGTGCCTTGCATTGGGGCATTGATTGCTGCACGCTCAGCGCCGCGTCGCTCCATTGCATTGGTTGATCGAATTTTAGGTAAGTACAAACGTCGCCCAGATAGGGTTTCAACATAGCCTTGTTCGGCAGCCGATTCACGGGTTTTTTCCATGTAAGTTTGCACGCCTGGGTAACGTTCAAAATAGCGGTCAATATAAAATTGCGCTTCTTTACGTGGGATATTGATCTGTTTTGACAAACCAAATGCGCTCATCCCATAAATTAATCCAAAGTTAACCGCTTTGGCTCGTCGTCGTTCTTCGGCTGTTACGTCGGTTTCTGCTTTACCTAAAATTTCACTGGCGGTAACGCGGTGAATGTCTTTATCGTTAGCAAATGCATTGAGTAAGCTGTTATCTTGCGATAAATGCGCCATGATGCGCAGTTCAATTTGTGAATAGTCAGCTGAAATAATTTTATAGCCTTCGGGGGCGATAAAAGCTTGGCGTATGCGGCGGCCTTCTTCATTACGAACCGGGATATTTTGTAAGTTCGGATCGTTAGACGATAAACGGCCAGTTACTGTTCCAATTTGATTGTAATTGGTATGAATTCGCTGATCGTTAGGGCTTATCATCAGTGGCAATTTGTCGGTATAGGTGTTTTTGAGTTTAGCAAGCCCACGATAAAATAAGATCATGCGAGGTAATTCATACTCATTGGCAAGTTCGCTTAACACTTCTTCACTGGTTGAGGGATCGCCTTTTGGGGTCTTTTTTAAGATCGGCAAATTATGTTTTTCAAATAAAATCGTTTGTATTTGCTTAGGTGATGCTGGGTTAAAATTTTCGCCCGCTAACAGGTGTAACTGCGCCTGCGTGTCAGTTAATTTTTTAGCCAGTTCATTGGAATACTCATTAAGCTGCTTTGCATCAACTAGCACACCGGTTCTTTCCATTTCTGCAAGAACAATAGCCAGTGGCATTTCGATATCGGTAAACAGCTTGGTTAATTGGCCATTTTGCTCCAGCGTTGGCCAAAGATGCTGGTGAAGTTGTAAGGTGATATCGGCGTCTTCGGCCGCATACTCGGTGGTTTTTTCGATCTCAACTTGGTCGATAGTGATGCGTTTTTTGTCGAGCTTGGTTAATTCATCATAAGTGATGGTTTTATGGTTTAAATGGCGACTTGCTAACGTGTCCATATCATGGCGATCGGTACTGTTTAATACGTAGGATTCGAGCATGGTATCAAATGCGATGCCTTGTACCTTGATACCATAATTGGCAAGCACGCTGTAATCAAACTTGACATTTTGCCCAATTTTTTTGATATCGGCATTTTCAAAAATCGGTTTTAATTTAGCAATCACCAGATCGATGGGTAATTGCTCGGGTACACCTAAATAGTGATGTGTGAGCGGAATGTACATCGCTTGGTGCGGCGTGATAGACAGTGAAATACCAACGAGTCGAGCATGAACGTGATCCACACTGTCAGTTTCTGTATCAAACGCAAACAGCGAGCTTTGTGATAATTTATCCACCACATCATCAAGCTGCTTTGGGGTTAATATGCACTGATAATCGACCTCTTTTTTGGGGGTGATACCTGCACGCATTGATGAATCGGCGACCGAATCTATCGTCATTTTTTGTTGCTGCTTTAAAAAAGTACCGGTTTGTAACTCTTTTTGCCAGCGATGAAAACTGTAATAGGCAAAAAGCTGTGAAAGCTGCTCACCATCGATTGGTTTAGCTTGCAGCTGTTCACTTGAAAAATCCAGTTCAACATCCACTTTAATGGTTGCCAGCAAGTAAGACAATTCAGCATTGTCTTTATTATCAATCAGTTTTTGTTTTAATGATTTTGCGCCGCGAATTTTTAAGTTTTCAATCTCATCAAGGCGTTGATAAATGTCTTTGACGCCATCAAACTGTGCAAGTAGGCTTTGCGCTGTTTTTTCACCAACGCCAGGCACGCCCGGAATATTGTCGGAGGCATCGCCCATTAAGGCCAAGTAGTCAATAATCTTTTCGGGCGGAATACCAAATTTATCTATCACGCCTTGCGGATTAAGTACGGCATTGTTCATGGTGTTAATCAAGGTGATTTTATCACTCACTAATTGTGCCATGTCTTTATCACCAGTGCTGATCAAAACTTCACGATCTTCTTTTTCAGCTTGCCTTGCCAGTGTGCCAATAACATCATCCGCTTCAACGCCTTCAATACAAAGTAAAGGTAGTCCCATCGCTTTTAAAATGGTGTGAATTGGCTCAACTTGCGGGCGCAGGTTTTCCGGCATGGCATCACGCGTGGCTTTATATTCGCTGTAGATTGTGTTTCGAAATGATCCACCTTTCGCATCAAATACCACCGCAATATGTGACGGTTGGTATTGGTTGATTAAACTGCGGATCATATTGATTACGCCATAAATAGCGCCCGTTGGTTCACCTTGCGCATTAGTTAGCGGGGGACATGCAAAAAAAGCACGGTAAAGGTAAGATGATCCGTCAATTAAGATAATTGGTGTATGATTTGACATGATAGTTACTCAATGTTGGTTAGGCAGTATTTAACTCAATGACAAACAGTATAACTCAATTAGACGGAATATTCCCGCAATCGTTGGGTTTTGTGATATCGCGTTTTTTTAGCGGACTGAGCTAACTAATCAGCCCAAATTGCTTAGGCATTTTAATTTGTGCCAATTTTATTGCTTATTGTTATAATTTTAAAATGACGATTATGAGCGTGTTTATCATGAGTGAGTTAAACAAAGAGTTAGGATTTTTACAAGGTGTCGGCTTATTGTCGACATCTTTACTCGGCACAGGGATCTTTGCTGTGCCGGCTATCATCGCTGGTATTGCCGGGCTTTCAAGTTTGTGGGCATGGCCAATTTTATTGGTGTTAGTGTTTCCCATAGCCATTATTTTTGCTGAGCTAGGCAAACATTACCCCAGTGCAGGCGGCGTTGCTTATTTTATAACAAGTGCCTTTAATGCTCGGCTTGGCCGCGTGACGGCGTGGTTATTTTTATCGGTGATTCCGGTTGGATTACCGGCGGCATTAGTGATTTCAACCGGATTTTGGCAATCACTGTTTCAGCTCTCACCAACTGGCGAACTTATGATACAAATCACCACGCTGTTATTGATTTGGGTCTTGGGACGTTGGGGCGCAGGGGCCAGCGGTTGGATTCAGTCTATTATTGCTTTATTAATTATAGGGTTAGTGTTAACGATATGTTTTGCCACATCGCCGTCGGTTGTTATGATAGACTGGATGCCACTGTCTGATATTCATGCTTTACCGGTGCTTAATGCCTTATCGGTCATGTTTTGGTGCTTTGTTGGGCTTGAAGCATTTGTGCATTTAACGACAGAATTTAAACATCCTGAGCGTGATTTTCCACGTGCATTAATCATGGGGCTTTTGGTTGCCGGATTTGTCTATTGGGCGTGCACCGCAGCGGTTCTTTTTTTTGCGCCAGACGTTACCAAACCAGCCATGGCCTTACCGGCTATTGTATCGTTACTATTTGGACAAAAAGCGCTATGGATTTTTTGTCTAATTGGCTATTTGGCTTGTTTTGCCTCGGTGAATATTTACAGTCAAAGTTTTGCACGTCTAATTTGGGCGCAGGCGAGTGAGGATTATCCAACGAGTCGACTTGCCAAACTGTCGGTGCGGCAAACGCCATTTTTTGCGCTTAGTGTTGTTATAGCATGTTCATTAGCTTCTTTATTTGCGACCCATTTCTATTCGATTTCTCTGCACAATTTGTTGGAATACGCAAACGGGGTTTTTGTGTTAATTTACTTGCTCGCGATGATAGCTGCGATCAAATTATTAAACGGAAAAATGAAAATACTCGCGGGAATCAGTACAATAATCTGTATTGGTTTACTTTTTGTGATAGGCTATAAAAGTCTTTATGCAGTGGCTATTTTTATTGGGTTATGGCTTATTGCAAAAAAGAAAAGCTCGTAATTAGCCTGTTGATTTTATCTAAATAGGTTAAACGAAGTAAAGCGCGTTCATCTGTTGATGAGATGGCGTTATTTCATCAATAAATGTACATATCACATGATAATTTTGGTATTTATTTAATGCAGCTTATTTTAGCTTGCTAAGGGATCGGTATCGATATGTTTGGCAATAAAATTAATCGTCAAGTTATTATCTGGACAACTCTTATTGGTGGATTTATGAGCTCACTGGTTAAGTGGGGGTCGGAAGTGAATATGCCGCCACGGGTTCCTGGTGAAATCTCGCCTCCTGGCGCACATATTGATGCGTGGTTTGGTTGGCTGGGTTTTAATTCGCATTCTCTTGACTACGTTTATCAAGGTGCGACGGTGTTAGGCGCTGTGACGTTATACCATTGGTTGTTTAGTTTTGCTTTTGCAATGGTTTATGTGGTTGGGGCTTTTTATTGTAACAAGATAAGATTATGGTATGGCGCGCTGTATGGCATTATCATTACGGTTGTGATGCATGGTTTTTTAATCCCCTTGTTAGGTTTTAGAAACCCTATCTATGATAATGGTGTAACCGGCTGGTTATGGAACCTGAATAGATATGAACTTTGGAGTGAAATTCTAGGGCACATTTATTGGGGTGTATCTATTGAAATCTGTATGATTGCGGTGCTTGCTCATTTTGGCAGACCAATTCGAGGAAAATGGCGTCAAGAGTGAGTTGAATAAAGCCCGCAGTGGCGTAAACAATATTACAAAAAATTTAAAAATAGGAAAAATTAATTTTAATAAAATATTTTTTACGCCGCTGAGAGAACGGTTTCATTATAGCATTTTTTTGGCTAATAATGCAGGATTATCGCTAATAAATTCTTGTAAAAAACGACTATCAGGTAAAGCAGTTAATGCACCTTTTTTGGTCGTCGCTAGCGCACCACAGGCACTGGCGATTGTCATCATACTTTCTAACATCAATTTATCTTCAGGCATGCCCGATGAAGCAATGCTGCTGAGTAAACCAGCAACAAAGGCATCACCTGCGCC
>JAVSBY010000016.1:0-12406 GCA_031960925.1 Gilliamella sp. CRA003912 | reverse complement strand
TGCCCGATGAAGCAATGCTGCTGAGTAAACCAGCAACAAAGGCATCACCTGCGCCGGTTGTGTCAACGCTACTTACGCGATATGAGTCGAATGAAAATACGGTATCTTTCCATAATACAATGCTTCCTTCTCCCCCTTTCGTGACTAGCTTTAACGGCGCTGCGTAGTGCAGCTTCAACCGGTCAAGAGCGACATTCCAGTCGGTTGATTTGGTTAACCAAAATAGCTCTTCATCGGATAATTTTAAGATATCTGCATCGTGACAAAATTGATTGATGATTGTGTGCATTTCCGTTTTATCTGCCCACATTTGTTCGCGCAAATTAACATCAAAACTGATAAAGCCTTGCTTGGCTTTTAGTTTTTCAATCGCGGTTTTAAGGGTTTGACGACAAGCGGTGCCAACCAACGCTAATGAACAAAAATGCAAAATATCTTGATTAAAATCAGGAATCGCTTTTTCGGATAAAAACTGATCGGCAGATGGTGACACAAGAAACGTAAAGCTGCGTTCGCCATTTTTACCGAGATCAACCACAACGGTGCTGGTTTTATGTTGATCGTCTTTTTCAAGGCTTTGGCAATCAACGTGATGATCAAGAAACGTTTTTTCCATAAAATGACCGAAAGGGTCATTGCCAACTCGGCCGATAAACGCAGAAGCTAAACCTAATTTAGCCACACCTATCGCGACATTAGCTGGCGCTCCACCTGCACACGCTTGATAGTTCATATTTCCAAATGGTAATAAATCAATAACAGCATCTCCAAGAGACCAAACTTTTGTATTATTCATGTTGTAACTCGATTAGGTTATAGCCAAATAACGTTAACGTTTTAAAATAGATTGGCATAGACTAAATTAATTAGAAAAAAAATCATTGTTAACGTTAAAATTATGTGATTATCATCACACATTTTATGTTTAATTGCACGAACAGTTAACGTTAACAGTGAAATTGATATAGTATGAGTATTGAAAGGTCAATAACAGAATATAAAGGGGTTTTTATGTCTACGGCAATTGATAAAGCAAATAATGCGGTTCAGGGATTGGAACAAATAATGAACAAACAATATTATCCTCGTTTTCATGTGGCACCCACATCGGGTTGGATGAATGATCCTAATGGATTGATTTATTTTAATGGTGAATACCACGCATTTTATCAACATCATCCTTATGACGAAAACTGGGGACCGATGCACTGGGGACATGTTGTGAGTGATGACCTTGTGACATGGCGCCGATTACCTATCGCTATTGCCCCCGATCATGATTTTGATAAAAGTGGCTGCTTTTCAGGTTCAGCCGTTGATAATAATGGTGAATTAGCATTACTCTATACGGGCCATATTTGGATTTCTGGCTCGGGTAAATCAGAAATTATTCATCAAACCCAGTGCCTTGCAACCAGTAAAGATGGCGTGCACTTTGAAAAGCAAGGCACGGTTTTAGTTCCTGAAGACGGTATTATGCACTTTAGAGATCCTAAAGTGTGGCAACAAGACGGTAAATGGTGGATGGTTGTCGGCCAGCGCACGGTCGATGATGTTGGGCAAATCTTACTTTATCGTTCAGACGATCTGAAAAGTTGGACGTTCGATCATATTGTGGTCAGTGATATTGATCCGGATGTGTATATGCTTGAATGTCCAGACTTTTTCCGAATTGGTGATAAATGGGTTTTGATGTTCTCGCCTCAAGGGATGAAAGCAAAAGGTTACCAATACCGCAGTTTATTCCAATCGGGTTACATTGTCGGTGACTGGAAACCGGGTCAAAAATTCACCATCATTAAACCTTTTCAAGAGATGGATCTTGGCCATGATTTTTATGCACCGCAATCTTTTGTAGCCGCTGACGGTCGTCGGCTGTTTTTTGCTTGGATGGATATGTGGGAATCGGTTATGCCGAGTAAAAAAGACAAATGGATGGGATCATTTACCTTACCAAGAGAGCTTATTTTAGATAGCGATAATAACGTGCGTAACCGTCCAATTAAAGAGCTTGAAGCGTTACGTGAAAATCACCGCGGGTTATCTGATATTACGTTGAAAAACGAGTTACGTCATACCAATATTGAGTCTACGGCGTGTGAACTGAAAGTGGAATTGGATCTTACGCAAAGTGATGCGGAACGTTTTGGTTTACAGCTTGCTGCAACCAAAGACGGTAAACAAGCGACATTATTGTATGTCGATTTACAATCTCATCGTATCGTGCTTGATCGTAGCCTGTCTGGCCTTGAATTAAAAGGATATCGCAGTGCACAGCTACCTAAGACCGACAAGTTAACATTACATGTTTATGTTGATGCATCCTCGGTAGAAATTTTTGTTAATGATGATTTGTACAGCTTCAGTAGCCGAATTTATCCACAGCTACCGGCTGAGCGCTGGGTGAACCTATTTGCTGAAAATGGCAGTGCTAAAATCACGCAATTAGACAGCTGGCAGTTAAAATCGATTTATGCCTAAATGTGCCGCTAAACAAAAATGTGCCGGAATTATCCGGCGTTTTTTTATGTCTGATTTTTTGGCGGTTATAGTGAGTCTCGCTCTAAATAAGGGCAAGCGACCAAGTTGATTTCGTTGCTGGTTTTGCCTTGAATGATATGCAGTGCCGCTTGTTCACCAATCGCGTAATGGGGTAATTGTACGGTGGTTAATGGCGGGTAAAATAGCTCACCAGTGCCAACCATATTATCATAACCCAGTACCGCAATGTCTTTGGGGATACTTAATCCCTGGCCAAGTAAAAATTGATATGCCATAAAGGCGATTCTATCATTCCCACACACCAGCACATCAAAATCGGGTTTAGTTGAACAATGTTTTTTTAATATATCGAGGGTGACGCGGTATTCTAGCTCAAGATGCAAAGGTAAATAAGGCGCATGATAGCTTGTAATCGTATTTAATAATTTTCCCGCATCTAGCCAGGCCTTTTCCACCGCTTGCCGGCGGATATTACCGGCTAATGTTTCTTGTGATAAATAAATGCAAAGTGGTTTTTTGTAGCCTTTTTCAATAACGCGCTGCATTGCCTGATATTGGCCAGCGTAATCATCGGGAATATAACAAGCCAGTTTTTCACAATCGGTTGTACAATTAGCAAGCACTAAATTTTCACCGAGCAATTTTTCAGGAAGCGTGACTTTGCGTAATCCCATTGTTGTGTAAATGATGCCATCAGGGCGATAGGATAATAGCGTGTTAATCGCATGATCGGCGTGTTTATCATCAAATAAATTGACGATAAAGGTATTCCAGTTATGCTGCTGCGCCGTTTTTTCTATCGCTTGCAGTAATTCAACGGAAAATGGTGTGGTTGCGGTTTCCAATGCTAAAACGCCAATCGCTCTTGGTCCACTGTTATCGCCTCGAATTTTTCGCGCTGACATATCGGGCACATAATTGAGTTGCTCAATGGCGAGTTTGACGCGTTTATAGGTCTCTTTATTGAGTTTTTCAGGATCATTAATCGCACGAGATACCGTCATTAAAGAAACGGATGCTAATTTTGCGACATCCTTTAGTGAAGCCATAATTCAATTATTCCTGTTTTTAGTAACAAGTCGTTAATGCATTATCGTTGTAGATAATATCACTGCTGCATACAATATAAAACACAAGTTAATCAGCGGGATTATAACGCGTAATAATTGTTTGAATCGCGCTGCCGTGAAAGCGTTTTTAGTTAACGTTAACTTATTATCATTATACCGTGTAATAACAAGGAATATAATTGGTTTATATTAAATAGGGGGATATTTCATTGTGCTTATTTTTAAATGGTGGGTAGCAAGATGCGTGCTTCCTTGTTTAAACAACCTCTGTTTTTGGCTTTTGATTACGGGGCTAAAAAAATCTGTGGCACATTATGCATGGGATGGGCGTGCACGTTTAAATCAGCTTTGTACCAGGTGGTTAAATTTTGGGTGGTAAGAATATCGGCGGGTTTACCTTGCAAGACTAATTTTCCTTGATCAATGAGAAAGATGCGATCAGCGTATAATGAGGCTAAATTGAGATCATGCAACACACAACATATACTGTAGGATTCGGTTTGGGTCAGCTTTTTTAATAATCGTAGCATCTGCTGCTGGTGATAGAGATCGAGCGCCGAAGTCGGCTCATCTAAAAACAGTAATTTAGGGTGTTTTTCCGGCGTCCATAATTGTGCAAGCACTCTGGCCAATTGCACGCGCTGCTGCTCACCTCCGGACAATTGTGGGTAACGTTTATGACAAAGTGATTGGCAATGGGTTTTTTCAATCACATCGGCCATGGCTTGCTGAAAATGCTTTTTACCGTAAGGTGAACGTCCCATGGCAATCACTTCCTCAACCAAGAAGGGAAATGAAAGCCCGCTAGTTTGCCGCATCACGGTTCGTGTTTGTGATAATTGTTTACGACACCATGCCTTAAGCGGTTTGCCGAGCAACGTGCATTCGCCGTCGGTTGGCTGTAAAAATCCGGTTAAAAGGCGTAATAAGGTCGATTTACCGGCGCCGTTGGTACCGATGATAACAGAAAGTTCACCGTGTTTAAGTTCAAGAGAAAGCTGATTAATTAAGGGCTTTGTGCCGAGTTGATAGGTGATTTTATTGGCTTTTAGTATCATATAAGGGGCCTGTTTCGTAAAATTAACCACATAAAATACGGTCCACCAATTAAACTGGTTAATAAACCAACTGGAATTTCGTTTGGGGCAACCGCTATGCGGGCGATGGTATCGGCAAGCAGCAATAAGCACCCACCGCCTAAAACGGTTGCTGGCACAAGTAACCGATGATCGGCGCCAACTTGAAGCCTTAGCATATGTGGCACCGCTAAGCCAACAAATGCAATAATGCCGCTCATTGACACCGCAGTACCAATCAATAATGCACTGAGTAACAATAAGATTCGTTTGGTTTTTTGAACATTGATACCGAGATAATGGGCATCTTCATCCCCGAGTTGTAATAGATTAAGCGAGCGGCTCATGCTAATGATGACGAGGATCGTTGGAATAATAAACATGGCTGAGATAATCACATATTGCCACTGACCTTTACCCAAATGTCCCATGGTCCATAATGAAAACTGACGTAACTCTTGATCATCGGCAATATAACTGATAATTCCGGTTAACGAGGCAGTTAAGGCATTGATAGCAATTCCTGCTAGCAGCAATTTAGTAATCGAATTAGTTTTACTGTGACTTAGGAAATAGATAATGCTACACACAACCGAGCCACCGATAAATCCGGCGGTGATTTGTTCATAGGGTTTAAAAAAAGTCGGTAAATGAAATGGAAAAACAATCAGTAATCCAACAAAAAGGGCTGCGCCGCTGCTAATGCCGAGTAAGCCTGCATCGGCAAGTGGATTGCGAAAAATGCCTTGCATAACAACGCCTGACGTTGCTAGCGCTGCACCAACAAGCACGGCAAGTAACACCCTTGGTAGGCGAATATTGAGCCAGATATCCCAAAGCGGATCGGTGAATGGTTTATCCCATAAATCAGTAATAGATAATGATAACGCGCCCATATTCACGGCGCTAATTATCAGAATAACTAAGGCGATACCTAACCCATAAAGTACGTATTGTTTCATATTCGTATCGATTTCATCAGTCTTATTAGGCTAATGCTAACGTTTAGGGCGTTCATAATTTAAATCAGGATCAACCACACTGTGCACACGATTATCTAATAAGGCATGCTTGATTTTATCTAAGATAATCAGTGCTAAATCACTGCGCATCACATAACCGTGCACTTCTTGGTTTGCATAACAACGTGCATTGTTGGTTGGATCGCCATCAATTAATCCCCCTGGGCGTAAAATACAGTAATTTAAATGGCTGGTTTGTAACCACGATTCTGCCAGTGTCTTTTCACGCACGGCATAACCAAAGGCGGCTTTAGCACGTTCGCTTAAGGTTGACCAGCTATCACCACAACCGAGGGATGTTACAAGCACCATCTGCTTAATCTGGTGCTTTTCGGCATGATTGATGATAGTCATTTGTGGTTGGTAATTGGCATTAACGCCACCGAGCGTTGAAATAATTGTGCTGTTCGGGCCGGCTAGTTGGCAGGCTTTATCAACGATAGTTGCATCATTAGCATCGCCCAATAGAGGCAATGCGCCTAACTGACGCAGTCTATCAACATCGCTCTGGTTACGTACAACGGTGATACAGCGGTAACCGTGTTGCAGGGCATAGTTGACAATGTAAGCCCCCGTCCCTTTAGAAGCCCCAAAGATTAACAGTGAATTCATTGATCATTCCTCATTGATTTGGGTGAGCTGATGAAAGGCATTAAGCTGCGTTGAATCTAAATTACGCTGCTCATCTCGACGCACAAAAATTTTAAACATGCCTTGCCCTTGATGATTAAGAAAAATAATCGAAGCGGTATCTACACCCATAAATTTGCGCTCAACAAAGGCGATATGCTGGCAATGCTCTGCTTTGATATGACCAGTGAGTCCTTCTTTACCTTGTAAATTGTAATAACCGTGTCCATGTTTACCGCTTGGCATATGACCATAAAATTCAAATATAATGTCAGGTGTATTGACGATAATGGTGACGTCGCCCCATGTTTCAACGTTTTGGCATACCGTGTCAAAATGCTTACCTGATAACAGGTGATAATTTGACGATGCTTTAATCACCTCTAATAGCGAAACGCGATATGTTGCTGCGATACTTTCTAATGCACTATTGGGATGGATTTGTATAAATTCTGTCAGTGTTAACTCATTCATTTTTTATCCTTAATAACATCGTCGATAGAGATCATGTTCCGTGCTCAGCCATTTAAGACTGAGCCATGTGGCCATGCTTTGCTTGTGCATGGTTTGCCGCTGAGTCCGCTTTCATTGCCATGCGGTGTGGATGCTGCGTTGCCAATGCCATCAATTCCGGTTCATTAATTTGCAATAATAACGTTTGTAATGCACTTAATAAGTTGCTGGCCCAAAAACGACCTTGTGTGGTTAATTTGAAACAGAGACTATTTTCAATGAGCAGACCGGCTTGATACCACTGTGCGATAAGGGGTTCAAGCCGCTCTGGCTGCGTAGTTAGTGCGCAAAGGTCAACTCGGCCGCATTCAATGCCACCTTGAAGTGCGTGTAACCATTTCAGCTCTTTATTGCCGTGTAATAACATCGCTAAGGGTTTTTTACCGTGATCCAAATCGGCATAATAATCGGATAAATTGCGTTGTAGCATGAACGATTTATCGTTTAACTTGCCTCCTGCGCACGATCCAAAAGCGAAATAATCGGCTCCTTGTTTTATCAACATATTGTATAAATTTCGTTCGCGTGTATTTTTACCCCAATGGCTGTTTGATAGCTGATGCCAGCCATAATCGGCTAATGTATCAGCGCCCATTTGGTAGCGCTGATAATTACTGGCAGCGGTTGGAATATCCATGCGTTTATTTTCAACGCTTTTAAACAGCGGGGTCGTGGGTAGCAAATTGAGTGCGTAAAGGTCAACCCCATCTAACGGTAAATCACGAATAATTGCTAAATCTTCGCGCCACGTTTCGATCGTTTGTTTCGGCAGGCCAAATATTAAATCACACACCACAGCGGCTTTATCGCGCAGGCCAAGTTGTGTAATAAAATCAATAGTTTGTTTTTTATCCGATGTTCGCCCAAGCCGCTGGCGAATGGCGGTGTTAAAGGTTTGTACCCCGATTGAAAATCGGTTCGCACCGGCGTCAAGACAGGCGTCAATTTTTTCAGCATCAAAATTGAGTACACGTCCTTCAATGGTGATTTCACAGTCGGGTGCGAGGGGATAATTCTGCTGAATTGTTGTGATAATTTGATGTAATTGCGTTGCACTTAAGGCGCTGGGTGTGCCGCCACCGAAATAGACGGCATGAACCGGCCCTGACGTTGTTAATTTTGAATCAGCATTAAGCAAAATATCTTGCAAAAGGTAGCGTGTATAGGTTTCGGTATCATGCTTTTCTAATGGGTTTTGATAAAATCCACAGAATAAACAGTGCGTTGCACAAAAGGGGATATGCACATAGAGCAAACGTTTATTTTGACGGATTGTCTGACTGTGTAGCTGATTCCAGCTATCTTGAACGTTATCCGCTGCAACCGGCACTGCGCCACGAAAAGGCATCACCGCCCACCGTTTAGCAAATGGCGTACCGTCAAGATTAGCAAAAAAAGGGGATAAATCTAAGTTCATTACATTCTCCAAATCGTGTTAATTCTATTAAACGATAATCATTATCATTTGACAATATGAAATTTAATTTATTTTTATGCTTGATTTACGCTATTCTTACAATATAATTGATAACAATTCTCATTTGCGTTTAAGGAAGGTTTATCATTATGTTGTTATTTCGTCCACGCGATTTGTCTTGTTTAGTGATGTTATTTGCTGTGATGCCGATGACCACGGCGGTAGCTGAATCGAGCGCTAATGATACAATCAAATCCCGATCCTCATCGTCACCAGACACCCTTGTTGTTACATCTAATCGCCGTGAATATTCACGCTGGGAAAGTGCAATGCCGGTCGCTGTTGTTGATAGCGAAGAGATAAAAAAACAAAACGGTGATTCGATCATCGAGACATTGCGTGATATTCCTGGGGTTGAAATCAGTGATAATTCCTTAGCCGGACGAAAACAAATTATCATTCGAGGTGAAGACCCATCGCGCGTACTGGTTTTAATTGATGGACAAGAACTCACCTATCACCGCTCGGGACACGGTTCGAGTGCTGGTGCATTGATTGATATGGAATCAGTTGAACGCATCGAAGTGGTTAAAGGGCCTAACTCAGTTTTATATGGTTCACAAGCAATAGGCGGCATTGTTAATTTTATTACACGTAAAGGGGCTAAAAATCAACAGCCATTCAATGCCCACTATAAATCGATTTACAACGGTGCAACCGATGGCTTTACTCAGCAGGGTTCAGTTTATGGCACCGTCAATGATTTCGATTACCGACTAAGTGGAACCTACTCCGATCAAGATGAGCGTAAAACCCGACAAGGACGTCTCAAAAATACCGATTTTACCAACAACAGTGCTAGCGCTTGGTTGGGCTATCGTCTTGATGAACACAAGTTAGGTCTGTCGCTTGATCATTATAAGCTTGATACCAATACTTACTACAAACTCGATGGAAGTAGCCCTGAGCTGAAAGATTTTTCGGTCAAAATCCCCAAGCTCGATAGAGACAAAATCGGGCTTTTTTATGATTATGATATCGATAACCGGTTTGTGGATAAAATTCATTTTGATGGTTATTATCAACGATTACAACGTCAATTTAGAAATAATGTATTAGTTGTGCCGATTCCAACCATGAATATTGGCACGAAAACCAAGACCGATGATACGCAAAATAGCGTGGGATTGACTGGGCAAATCAACTGGAAAGTCGGGCCTGATATCAACTTGATAACTGGTGCGCAGTATGAACAAGATCACGTAAAGCAGACCTCATTAACCACCAATACGTTTGATACCGGCAAACCGGCTCGGGACTATACCTCAACCTCTTTACTCAAAAATAAATGGCAGCAATCGACCATGGCGATTTTTGCACAAAATGATTGGGCGCTGACCAACGATATTAATTGGAATTTTGGTATTCGCCAGTACTGGATCGAGTCAGAATTGAAAAAAGGGCGTAATACTAAATCGAGAATTCCGGTTTCGGGCGAGCGCGGTGATGTGACGACAAGCGATAAAACCAGAACGGACCGAGATAATCATTTTGTTGTGGCAACTGGGCTGGCTTATCAAGGTATTAAAAATACCTTGCTGCGCGCTTCCTTCGGGCAAGGCTATGTTTATCCAACCTTGGCACACCTTTATGGTGTGACATCGGCACACTCGCAAGTACTGTATGGCAATCCAAATTTAAAGCCTGAAAAATCAAATAATTATGAAATTGGTTTGCGTTTCAATAATAACCTTTTTCTTATCGATACCGCACTTTATCATTCGGATGCTAAAAATTATATTACCGATGCATACTGTAATGGTTCGGCGATATGTAATGGTTCTGTCGGTTCAACCAATCAATACTATCTTAATGCTGATAAAGCCAAAACCTATGGCGCTGAATTATCGATTGAATACATAGGTTGGGAAATTATTCCTTATCTGAATGCCAATTATATGCGGCGTAAAATCGAAACAGCTAGTTATAAGACGTTCAACAGCGGCAGTCCGGCTTTTTCAGGTAATTTAGGTGTAAAAAATACCACAATCTTAGATGCTATTAATGCCGATTTAGATAGCCATCTCTTTGTGCGCACAGCTGTTGCGACAACCAAACGCAGCGGTGATAAAAACTATCACTATGCTGGATTTGCTACCTTAAACCTGTCAGTTAGCGCTTCATTTGGTCATGAGCGCCAATATCAACTCGGTCTGGATTTGAATAATTTGCTCAATAAAGACTACACAACAGCAAGAGAAACCATTCCAGCGGCGAAATTCAATGCGGTCATTAGTGCTGGCATTAACTTTTAAATTATAAGGATCATTCCATCATGACGTTATTTAGATATGCAATCATCGCAATGTTTGCGTTATTTTCTCCGTTATCGTTCTCCCAGCAGCGAATTGTCACCGCCGGTGGATCGATTACTGAAGTGATTTACTTGCTAAAGGCAAACGACAAACTGGTGGGGGTTGACATGAGCAGTACCTATCCACCTGAGGTGAAATCTGTGCCCCAAGTTGGCTATTGGAAACAGCTGAGTATTGAAGGTATTTTATCGTTAAAACCGAGTCTTTTTATTAGTTGGCAAGATGCGGGACCGACACAAATTTTTGAGCAATTAGCCTCGGCAAACGTTGATGTGCTGACTTTACAGCGTGTACCCAACAATCTTGCATTGCTGTATACCAATATTCAAAAAATAGGCGATAAAATGGGTAAAAGTGAAGAAGCCAAACACTGCGTGTTAGGCATTTCGAAACAGATGGATGCCCTAGCGCAGCGCGTTAACAAGCAGGCTGATAAACCGAACGTTTTATTTTTACTGAGTATGTCAGGTATTACGCAAATTGCCGGTAAACATACCGTTGCAGATAGCTTAATTGCTTTGGCTGGTGGCCATAATATGGCAACGCACAATAACTATAAAAATTACAGCAGCGAAGCGCTCATTTTAGCAAACCCAGATGTGTTAGTGGTAACCTCACAATCGGTTGAGGCAATAGGCGGCATAGCTAATTTAGCTAAAATTGCCGGCATCGAGCAGACAACTGCGTGGAAGAATAAGCGAATTGTGTCAATTGATCAGTCACTCATTCTAGGTATGGGACCCAGAGTTGGGCAGGCGGTTACCGAGCTGTACACCGGTTTTTATGGTGAATAATAAACGAGGAGGATAGCACCATCCTCCTCGCTAGGGCAGCAATTATTGCAATGTGGTTAACAATGTTAACGGATCGATATCATTTGGTAATCCAAGTTTATTGAGTTTATTGACATAAAAACGTTTGACCTCATTCCAGCGATAATACGGGTAATTATCGGTTTGAACCGGAATATGAACTTCTCGTTCATTGAGCAGTACTTTAACTAAAATCGGTTGGTTTGCGAGGCTGCTTCGGTAAAAAATCAATTGAATATTGGCCGACATCGGAATGATTTTTTCGGCATTCCAGACACGAGGATAATAAAAAAATATCGGGGTTATCGATGACGTTCCTTCAATTTCAAGTAGTGTTGCCAGTGGGGATACGGTTTCGGCATGGGCAAAGCGCAGATTAGCATCAATGGTATTAGTGTCAATGGCCTTATCTGCTGAATTTAGCATATCCCATAACAGTGGTGCCGCAATTTTTATTTGAATCCCGTTGGGATCAAAAGCTGGACCAATTTGTAAATAATTTTTAGCCGTAATCACCGTGGTTAACCACTCGCTTTCAGACGCAGAGAAAAAAGGGCTGAAGTCTAAATAATTATCGGCCAACATTTGCGGTGAGAACGACAATAATTCCTGATAAAGCGCATAAAGGGCGAGCACAAAATCACTGGTATCAATCTTCGATTTTGCAATATGTTCAATGCCGTTGTCGAGTTTGGCTAAAAACGCTGGATTAAAGATTCTTTCAGCAACGCTATGGCTGATTGCTTCAGTTTTAGGGGCATCTTGTATAGACTGAATTAATGCTTTGAGCTTGTCATCATTTTTATAATGTTTATAAGCCGGTGAATATTCAAAAAAACGCAACAGTGTCTGCGCATTTTCCGGTTGCTGTTTGATGGTAATATCAGGGTATTTAGCTTTAAATGGTTGAATAAATGTTTCAGCGGTGTCTTTCGCTCTTTGTGAGCTCGATGATATCACCTCGATCGTATTGCCTTTAAATACAGTCG
>JAVSBY010000015.1:0-5402 GCA_031960925.1 Gilliamella sp. CRA003912 | reverse complement strand
CCCCTTGCTCCGCCGCCAGCTCGTACCAGTGATAAGCTTCGGCATTGATATAGCGATTATCCATTCGTATTGATTCTGCTAGATAATACTGCGCATCACTATCACCGGCTTTCGCCGCTATCTCTAAATCGGCTTTTGCTTCATGTCCCTGCATAAACAGCGCTATTCCTTGCTGCTTAGCTTGCTGCTGCTCTGGGGTTAACTCCACTGCAAAGCTAACTTGCGGTAGCCAAAGCATAACCAGTAATAATAGTGTGATTAATTTCATTACATTAATACCACAATTTTGGCGTAAACTCAGATAATGGCGGGTGAGTGTTACGCCACTGCTCTGCATACGCTTTTGCTTGTTCAATTTCTTCTGGGGTCATTTGGGCTGAAACTTGACCTAGTATAAATTTAGCGGTATCACCTGAACCGCCCCCTATTTCAACAACAAGGCTTGCTAATGCATAACCTTTAATTCGATCTAATGGGAATTGAAATATATTGTATTTCTTGCTTAAAACTTCATCTGTTATAAGCGTTGCATAAGCGATTATAGAATTAATATTCCCCGCATCAACCGCTTTTAATACCCACTGTCGACCTTGTTCAATATCACCATCTTCAGCAAAATAATAACCACATTCGTACATGGCTGGCACATAGCCTGATTGAGCTGCCGCTATCGTCCATTTTTTTTGTGCCGCTTTTCTTTCTTGTATCGATGTCAATTCACCTGCGTAGTCATCATCCATATAGTAATTAGCCAATAGATATTGATAATACCCATTACCCGCTTTCGCTGACTTTTCTAACCAACTAACCTCTTTTGTTAGTGTTGTTAACAATCCCATCGCCTCGGCATCGCCTTGCTTTGCGCGCGTTAATGCTTGCTCTTTGGCTTTTGCTAGCCACGTTTTTGGCGGGTAGGTGCAGTTGCCAAACAACCGGCAAAAATCAGGGCTACTGCCTAGCCGTATCATCGCGTATAAGTCCCCTTGCTCCGCCGCCAGCTCGTACCAATGATAAGCTTCGGCATTGATATAGCGGTGATGAAGACGAATCGATTCTGCCAGGTAATACTGCGCATCACTATCGCCCGCATTGGCGGCCGGCTCTAATAAAGGGATCGCTTTTAAATTCCAGCGCTGCATAAACGAGGCTATTCCTTGCTGCTTAGCTTGCTGCTGCTCTGGGGTTAACTCCACTGCAAAGCTAACTTGCGGTAGCCAAAGCATAACCAGTAATAATAGTGTGATTAACCTCATTACGTTATCTCCTTTTTATTGTAAAAATAGATAGTTGGCGAAACGGCAACACAGTGATGATCTTTATGACAGCCGAGATCTTTAATCAATACGTGGTATTTATTAAGTTCAAGTTGACTACTTTTTGGAGAAAATTCATCATCTTTATCCGATTGCAGTGTCATGGTTTTTTCCAATCGACCAAAACGATTTTTACAATATTCCATATTTTGCATGTCTTGATTAGTGTCGATAACACCATGAACATTCATTCGGCACACAGCCGATTCAAACAAACGTTGGGCTAAATTTGGCATATGTTGACTAAAAGGGCCGCCGGCTCGCTGCTTTATCCAACCAAGACAAAGGTTAATCGCTTGTTGCTGATAAACCAAGGCATACTCTTTATTCGTCAGTTTTCGAGAGACGCCCTCAATAACAAAAGCTTTAGGCGTGCCAGTTAAAGTCCATAGCAGCGGCCCAATTGACTGAGCCGGTAATATCATAAACCACTCTTCGAATTGCTGCTGATACTCAGGTTGCATCATATAGTAACCAACAATTCCCCCATTGCCATTACAGATAATGGATTGATAAAATTCGTCCAATTTGGTTGCTGCCCAAAATGACCAGTAGGTTACGGTTGGAAACGCCACCCCTAGTACGCCTATTTTCAGTAATTGATCAAGCGCATCATTTGCAACCCACGCTAATGGCTGCATATCATTATCAATCAGTGCTTTGCAAACAATTTGAACAAGTTGGCCAATACTGCGGTAATCGACTTCGAACATGGCTTTTATTTCGCCCCCCATGCCCCATGCTGCATTGATTTTGAAGGCGACATGTAGTTTACCGTCTTTTAAAATAATGCCAAATCCTGCCGACAAGCTGGCGCCCAATTGCCCTGCGACATCCCCTTGGATTTTAGATAGCGTTTTAAAGGTTGGGGTTAATGTTTGAGTGGCATTTTCCATTTTTGGGTAAATACTCTCAAAGGTTGTGAGATTAGCAGGCGGCTGCCACATCAATTCAGCGGTCATTTCAATACCCGCTTGTACACCGGCAAACAAACTAAATTCGGTGGTCGCACCAGTCCCCGTTTTTGCACTCGATTTAGCCGTTGCGGTATCGGTCACTTTTATGCCAACTTTACCTAAATCATCGGACAACGATACCTGCGCCCCCGCCATTAAGCTAACGCCTGCAAATCCCCACGCTTTAGCTTTTAAATTCATATAGAAGCGACCTAAATCCAGCTGCTTTTGTTCGCCTCGATAGGTGTAATAAGGCAAGGTGATATTAACGGCCGATGTCGGCTTTGGTAGATTAAAATTAAACAGGTCAACTTGTCCGTGCAGCGGCGCTACATTAAGTTTGAGTTCAATCGCGCTACCGGTGAGATTTTCCATGGTCGGGCCTTTTGTCTCAAAGCTCATTTGTGCCATGTCTGATCCGCCAAGTAAACGAATAAATGCGCCTGATAGGCTTGAATCAAAGCCCATAATATGCCGCTTTACGTTTTCATCAAATATGATTGCATTTAATGTTTTAGTCCACTCAGTGCGCTGTGCGTCACTTTCAATCGATTTAACTTTAAATCCCTTTGTATCGAGGTAGCTAAAAAAGGTTTCTGCCTTAAATGTCGATTTTTCTTCATCATACCAATCAGTATCAAATTCTATTGGATAGGCAAGGTTTTCTCTTAAGTAGCTTTCAAAATGGCTATCAACATCGTTAAGACTTTTTATGTGTTGGCTGGCTACATTAAGTGCATTAAACAGCGCCGTATTTTTAGCTACAACGTCATACAAACTAATATGAGAAAGCAAGGCTTTATCGCCCGAGGCAATTGTAAATTCTCTTAAAGGCATATCCCCCTTGACTAACCACTGTGCTTCTTTGGGGATAAAAGCGCTAGGATCCCAAAATAACAACATTGGCGGCACCGAGTCAGAGACGCTTTTTTCGGCGCTTTTTTTGATTTCATTAATTTGATCATCAAAGGTTATAATAGCTGCAATATAATTATCAAAAATAGGCAGTGGCGGCACAATTAAGCTGCCAGAGGCTTTATAAAAAATATCAAACTGATCGCGTAGCGCTTGTACAGCTTGTTCTTGCCCAAGTTGTAAACAGCGTAGTTTATGAAATTGTTGCATGCCTTTTTGTGGGTCTTTATCCCCTAAGGCAAATTCTGGCACCGCAATGCCTAAATTGGCTAATTCAATGATACATTCACATTGTTTTTCAATAGTTTGCTGTAACTCATCGACCGTTGATTCTTGATATACCGTGGCGCTAACCACATTTAATTGCCCATTGCCCATGAGTTGAGTTGGGTTTTCATAAAGTGATTTAAGATAGGTGATATTTTCTTTATATTTGGCAATTGCCTCAAATATGTTACCACTTCCATCACTGGATATCGTTTCATGTTCTTGTAGAATGTCTTGATTTTTTAAATAGTCATCAATCAGTTGTTTAATTCTAATTTGTTCTGGGGTATAGATCTTATTTTCTTGAATTTGATATCCAGCCGCGTAAGCCTGTTTTTCCGCCTTTTCAGTCAACTTTTTTAGCAAATTTCGTTCCGGGGTACATTGATGATAAAATGCAGATTGGCTTTTATTAACATCTTGTTCATAATCTAGTTGTCTATAGCCGCTGATTTCCAACTCATTAGAAAGCTGCGTTAAAAACTGCTTGGCTTTTGGATGATAAGATTCTTTTATCTTGATTTTAAACCCATACCCAAACCGATTTGCAGATATTAGGCCAACATAGATCATTTTTATATCGGCATCAACCGCCAATTCTTCGTCAAGTAGCCATTTTGCATCAATGTAACTTTTTTGTTCTTCCTCGCTTAAAAAGGAGATAAGTTTTGGGGTTGCAATGCAATGGATTAGTCCTGATTTTTCTAAATTTTGCAGCCTTGCTGGTTTATCTGCGATTGAGACATCTTCGGCTAATTTTTCTGCATTTTGTTTGAGCTGAGTAGCGAGATTTTCAGGTAATAACCAAAACTTTTTTTGTGATGTGACATACATAATGTCTTCGTATTGGTCAAGGCTGCAACCCGTTCCAACTGTCATTCCAATACAATTGAGTGCTTCACTCGCTTTTTGCTTAAGTAGTTCGCCTAAGTCTGTTAATTTGATATCTGACATTTTTGTCCTATTCCTTTAGCAAGTTCGATAAGTTGATCCCTTTTTTTAAATTCCACCATATCCGATAGAAGTAGTTGTTGAACTCGCTCATCTTGAGTAAAACAAGGGATTTCAACACAAGGCTTTATCATTTTGTATAGTGAATTTTGTAAGCCATGTTTAACCATTTGCTTTAAGTTCAGTAACGTATGCATCACTTGGCTATCATCGATATGAATGGATTGTAAACGCGCCGCTTCATAAGCAAAATACATCAGCTGAACGGTTTGATTTGCGTTATCAAAAGGCGCACCAAGTAAGATCGCATTCAATGTATGGTCACTTTCATTGTACGTTGTTGAACGAGACCAATTATAGTAAGACAACTTATCAATATGGCTTTGTGCCGATGGTGTATACACTTTATCAAGCGGTCCCCAAATCACATCCATTTGATCGACGCAACTAAGCTGTAACGCCGCCCAGCAAATAGGGTCATAGAATCGGGTATACACTTTACCTTGTGTCTCACTTTGCATGATAAATAAATGGTTTAGATGAGATAAGATATCGTCACATTGTGATTGAATAAATAAACCACTGCGCTCATCTTGTATGCACTGATAAATTTCCTCAGAAAGCTGAGTAGGGTTCACCTTGATCAGCAATGGACTGGCCTCAATCAAATAACTGTGCACTGTGTTTTGCAGTAAAGGTTGAATGTAAGCTATGACGTCCATATTGCTGTTTTGATAGAACTGATTTAATGTTTTTTTGCCACGTACTCTATCTAATAAAAACCAAGTTGATAACAGCGGATCAAATGCTGGCAATGTGGTTTTAACTTGACATTGTAATTGCTCAATCATTTTTTGCATGGGCAGGCTTCTCCTCTTGTACAAGCGCCATTTGATTGTTTTCCACATGCGGGGATCGTTGACATGCCTAATTGACTTGCGTATCTAAAATTATCAACCACGCTTGACGGTGGCGATGGGCTGACGGTTTTTTCTCTATT
>JAVSBY010000014.1:9476-30058 GCA_031960925.1 Gilliamella sp. CRA003912 | reverse complement strand
CATATCACCAATACTTTCTACAATAAATTTACCTTGGTCGGTATAACGAATTTTAGTGACACTGGCATTGCCAAGTTGGCTGTTAACCGGTTTGTCGGTCATTTCATTAATCATCGCTAATATTGCCATACCGTGAGATACGACTAATACATTACCGCCCCCTTTTTGTTGAGCCTGCTTTGCAATCATGGTTAAAGCGCTTTGCATGCGCTGTTTAACTTGCTGATAATCTTCTGATTCTCCTGATTTTTCAACCGCTTTTAATGCATTCATCATTTTATCAATCGTGATGTTACCTGCGGCAAAATCGTCCATTAGCGCTTTATCAGATGGATATTTTAAATATTTAGCAGCCGGTCCCCACATGTTGGGATCAAGATCGCCTTCGTATAATCCAAAACACGTTTCTCGTAATCCCTCCATTTCGATAATAGGATTGTTATCGCCTTTGGCCTCCAAAATCACCCTTGCCGTTTGTCTCGCTCGCCCAAGATCACTTGAATAGACGGCAATAAAGTTGATACCGTTTAAACCTCGACCCAATTGCTGTGCAACATCAATGCCGGGTTTAGTTAGGGGGGTGTCTGACCAACCTTGTACTCGGTGGGTTGTGTTAAACATGGTTTTACCATGGCGAGTGACATACAGATAGACATCGGCAGCAAATGCATTTGAAAATGAAAAAATAAAGATAAAAATAGCACTGACGGAACGTAATAATGTTTTCATAATATTCTCCTGTTCGTGTTGTCATGAGATGATTAAAGTAAGTTAAAGCGATACTCAATAATAACTTCACCCGATAAATTAGGCGAAGATTGCGGTTTTCCCTTGTTTAATGTCGGCGTTCTATTTTTATTTTTATAAGACCGGCCAACACCAAACATGGAAAACAGGGATAATTTTTTTAATCTTGAATCACTCGGTTTCCAGTGATTAAGCAGCGTGACTTCGCCTGTCCAAATTTCATGACCTTTATAGTCAAATTGACCATAATTAATCTGTAATCCAGTAGTTAAATCATCAATGAAATCGTAGGTGCCAAGTGCGGTTAACGCAAGTTCACCATCACGCATATAATCGGCACCGGCCGAGGTTAACGCATTAAATCGCCCTCGCATATTTTTAGCTAAATGACGATCATAATAACCCAGTCCTTCTTTTTTATTCGCATCGGTATAAGCCACACCGAATTTTAAGCTCCAGTCGTTTTCTTTCCATTTGATATCTGATGCATAATGCCAAGCATGTTTATCAAACTCGCGTTTATTGCTCGTCATTTTTTTATACTCATCCAAGGCATAGCTGCCATACAGTTGCATACCTAAGGTTAATTTTTGCGTTAGTTTGTAGGTTGATTCAATGACATGACGTCGGATGTAGTCCTCTGATTCACCATAAGCATAAGCCAGTTGTACGATTTTGTTTTTATAGGTCAGTCCGCCGGTTGTGATATGATCAATTGCTTGACCTTGTTTGGTTGTGAAATGGACTTTATGCGATGAGTCACGGTTTATTGCTGAGCGGATATACGCCATGTCTAAGGTTAACTCATCGTAATGTAATGAGCCGCTATATCCCAAATAGCTATTTTGAGATAATCGATTAGAAGCGGTTAACACACCGTAATTTTTAAGAATTTGCCAACCGACTTTGCCATAAAACTGAACAAAATCGTTAGCTAATTTGACTTTAACGTATCGCTGTCCAATTTTGCTAAATCCCCTCGCTTTGTTGTTATCGGTTCGATATAAAATGCCTCGTGACGCAAAGTTTTCACTTGCACCGAGTTTGATGGCCCCGGTTGCTATCGCATCAAAGCCAATCAAATCCATAAAATAACCCGATTTATAATCAAGCGCAAAAGATTGTCCCCAAGCGCTGTGCACGATTTTTTTTGATGATTCATCTTCTTTTAAATATTTCCAATAATTTCTAGCAACTAAATCCATTTTTGTATTTTTAAAAAATGGGTCATTGGCTAAGGTATCAACAAATTGATGATGATCAGATGCCATCGCTGGCAAAGACAGCGCGATTAACATCACGCCCCAAACTATTTTTTTATTATTGTTCATATTCCATTCCTTAAAATAAAAAAACCTAACTAACCAAATAAAAAGATACTTGATAAGTTAGGTTTTGCCTGTTGTTACAGTAACAATCCTATTTGTGAACCATTGCAGAGATAAACTGCATTGTGTTTAAGTCATGACGATCACATTACCTCTTGAGCTAACCGCTGTTTTCCTTTGTTAACGTAATCCATACTCCCTATTTCATCCACATGATATTGTCCATTTCGGTAAGTGATTTTGATGACTGTTGCATTGCTCAGCGGTTTATTTTTACTTATATCATCGGTTAGATCAGCTATCATCACTTGCATTGACATGCCCGATGACACAGCCAAAATCGTTTTATCGCCATTGTTCAGTGCCGTGTTAACCATCAAATCTAAGGCCTGTTTTGTTCTTAGGTGTACTTGTTCAAAATTCTCAGCAAGTCCTTTGGAATCAACCTTTGCAATCGCATCGATCATGGACTTTATGGGGAGTTTTCCGGCTTTATAATCTTGAAAATAGTGATCAAGCGAATGATAACTTAACTGTGCCATGCTTTCTGAAATGACTTTGCTGTTAGGCCCACCTTCATACCCGCCAAAAAAGACTTCCCTCAATCCGCGAAGCTCATTGATTTTATAATCGCTAATACCCATTTGATTTAAAATAACGTGCATGGTTTCGCGCTGACGGCCAGCATCACTGGTATAATAAGCATCAAACTTAATCTCCTTTAAGCCTTCGCCTAAATAACGGGCAATTTCAATGCCCTGATCAGTCAGTGGGGAATCACACCATCCTTGCACGAGATCAAAGGTATTGAACAATGTTTTACCATGACGTGCAAAATAGAGGGTTACTGTTTTGTCTTGTGATTTCGTTTGATGAGCACAGCTAATACTCATTAGTGTTAATGTTAGCAAGCCAAGCATCCATAATATCTTCTTCATTGTTATCCCTCGCACCTATTGAATTAGGTTAACGTCCGTCCATTAGATTTAATGACAGATTGATACCAGTAAAAACTTTTTTTACGGGTTCGTGTTAATGTGCCGGTTCCATCATCGTTACGATCAACATAAATAAAACCATAACGTTTGGACATTTCTGCTTTCGATGCGCTGACTAAATCGATAGGTCCCCAGCTGGTATAACCGAGAATGTCAACACCATCGAGAATCGCTTCATGCACTTGCAGCAAATGATCATTGAGATAGTTGATACGATAATCATCATTGATATTCCCGTCATCGTCGACGACATCTTTTGCACCCAGTCCATTTTCGACAATAAATAAAGGTTTTTGGTAACGTTCATAAAGAAAATTGAGCAGATAACGCAGACCGATAGGATCGATTTGCCAGCCCCATTCCGATGCTGTTAAATGGGGGTTTGGCACCATATCTAAAATATTTCCTTTTTGACGTTTTGTTTGATCGGCAGTTGCGCAGCAGCTCATGTAATAACTAAATGAGATAAAATCGACGGTATGATTTAAATCGATTTTATCTTGCTCAGAAATATCAAGCTTTATGCCATTGTCTCTGAAATAACGTTTCATATAGCTTGGGTATTCACCTCTGGCTTGTACATCTCCAAAATACAACCAATGATGATTTTCGCAGTGTGCCGCCCAAACATCTTCGGGTTTAGCTGAAAGTGGATACGCAATCGCGCCCAGCAACATATTTCCGATTTTAGCGTCTGGAATCATTTCATGACAAAGTTTGACTGCAAGGCTGCTGGCAACCAATTGGTGATGAATCGCTTGATAAATGGCTTGCTTACTGCTCTCTCTCGGTAATCCAACCCCCGTGAATGGTTCATGCAATGACATGTTAACTTCATTAAAGGTTAACCAATATTTGACTTTATGTTGATAACGCTCAAAAACGACTTTTGCATAATGAGAGAAAAATTTGATAAGTTGACGATTGCCCCAGCCGCCATATTGCTTGATTAACTGATAAGGCATTTCATAGTGTGAAAGTGTAACAAGTGGCGTAATGGCGTATTTAGCCAATTCATCAAACAACTTATCATAATATTCCAGTCCCTTTTCATTAGGAAGCAGCTCATCACCATAAGGAAAAATCCGTGACCAAGCCAAGGATACACGTAAACAGTTAAAGCCCATTTCAGCAAAGAGTGCGATATCTTCAGGATAGCGGTGATAAAAATCAATAGCGACATCTTTAATCGCACTGATATCCACTTTATCACGATCAATGATTTCGCTGAAAATGCCTTCTGTCGTACAATCAGCTGTCGATAACCCTTTTCCATCTGTCAAATATGCGCCTTCAACTTGATTTGCAGCCAACGCGCCGCCCCATAAAAAGTGATTGGGAAATTGCCTAGACATTTACGACTCCTTATTTTGTGAAAGTTGTAACAATAATTCACCCGAAACAACCGTTTCTTTGTTAATAATGGTACTGATTTCTCGATAATTATCGCTGTTGGTAATAATAACTGGGGTAGTTATTGCAAAGCCGGCATCTTTGATTGCGTTAATATCAAAACTGACTAATTTATGGCCTTTAGTAACTTTGTCCCCCATTTCGACATGAGTTTGGAAATATTGACCATCAAGTTTGACGGTATCTATACCGACATGAATCAAGAGTTCAACCCCTTTATCAGTTAAAAAGCCAATCGCGTGTTTGGTTCTAAATAGGGACACAATTTCGCCATTTTCTGGTGCAACCACCTCGCCAACCGTTGGAATAATCGCAACACCTTTACCCATTAATTCACTGGCAAAAGTGGGATCGTCAACCTGTGATAAAGGCATAACTGTGCCGGTGAGTGGACTGCTAATTTGCATGTATCTAATGGAATTGCGCTGCGCTGTAGATTGCGCATTGTGCACATTATCATCACTGTCAATTGACTTTGGTAAACCCCAAAAATAACTGAGTAGAGCTGCAAAAACAAATGAAAATAAGGTACCGAACACCGCGGCATAAAATGCGCTGTTTATGCCTGAAGGCGGAATGATCTGAATGAAGGTGAAAATATTGGCAAACCCAAAAGAGTAAATTAACGTCTGATACGAACCAATGATGCCGCCGCCGATCGCAGCGCTAAGACAACCGAATATAAATGGTTTTTTGTTGGGCAAATTGACACCATAAATAGCCGGCTCTGTCACACCAAATAGCCCTGAAAAAACCGATGAACTAGCCAGACTTTTGAGATCTTTATTTTTAGTGCCAAGCATAACCCCTAACGTTGCCCCTGTCTGACCAAAAACAGCAGGCATTAAGACTGGGATGATAAAATCGGTGCCCGAAACGGTAATGTTATTCATAAAAACAGGGATCATTCCCCAGTGGATACCAAAGATGACTAAGACTTGCCAGAGCGCGGCTAAAAGCATAGATGCAATCACGGGGGTTAGCTGATAAACAAACATAATGCCGCTGGCAATTGAATCACTCAACAGCATCGCAATTGGCCCAATAACAATAAATGTCAACGGTACGGTAATGATTAAACCACATAATGGCGCTATAAAACGCTTGAATGAATCATGAAACAGATGATTGAAGCGTTTTTCTAAAAATGAATAAAACCAAGCCGCTAAAATAACTGGAATGACAGAAGATTGGTACGGCACAAGAGTGATTGGAATTGATAAAAATGAGGTTTGTGCATGTAAATCCGAACCAAACATCGATTGGATCATAGGATGAACTAATGCCCCACCTAGCGCCATACCTATAAACGGATTGCCGCCAAATTTCTTTACTGCACAATACCCAAGGATAATGGGTAAATAATAAAAGGCAGCATCAGCAATGACAAATAGGAATTGATAGGTTGACGAATCTTCGGCTAGCACACCACATATGCATAAAAAAGAAAGGAGGCCTTTGAAAATCCCTGCTGTAACGAGTACCGATAGTGTCGGGGCAAAAATACCGGACACAATATCAATCAACCGTGAAAAGAGATTACCTGTTTTCGAGACGCCTTCATTAGGGTTTTCGTCTAACTTAATCAGAGCCATAATGTCGTTGTAAATATCATTGACGTTATTCCCAATAACGACCTGAAATTGCCCACCACTTTCGACAACCATAATCACGCCTTTTTGTTTTTTCAAGGCATCCGCATTGGCCAATGTCTGATCTTTTAAGGCAAATCGTAATCGCGTTGCGCAGTGAACAAGGCTGATAATATTGTTTTCTCCCCCTACGTACTCGATTATTGCCTCTGAAAGTGCTTTGTTGTTCATAAAGAAATCCTTTTTTAGACAAAAAAAAACCTAAATCCCCCATCACTGAGAAATTTAGGTTTTGCCTGTTAACTAGCAGTAACAATCCAATCATTTTTGGTAGGCTAACATTAATTAGCCGATTTTTAAAAGTAAATTCACGAGCAAAATTTAATTTTGTGAGAAAACTCACAAATTACTGCGAACGGTCTGATGATTCAATTCATTTTTCAATCGTTCAATATGGATCGTTAAATACAGGCTTTCATCGTCAGTTAAAGGACGTTGGTATTGTTTAATTAAATATAAATCAATTCGCTTAATACACAGATAAGATTGATGATATTTCTCTTTGACAATGTCGTAGAGTGATTGATCTAAACATGGCACTGCATTGTCATTTAATAAGCGATGCGCAAAAAATTTCAAGTGGGTAATTACCCGTTGATAAGTCAGACTTTGTTCATCAAATTCAAATTTGAAATGGTATTTAACAATATGCAAAATTTCACGAATGATGTTTGTCATGGCCATAATGTGCGGTATCGTATCATTTAATTGCGCATTGATAATGTGAAAGGCAATAAACCCCGCTTCATCTTCGGCAAGATCTACGTTAACGTGTTTTTTGATAAGCAAAAGTGCGTATTGCCCAATTTTGAATTCTTGCGGATAGAATTTTTTGATTTCCCACAAAAAACCATTGGGAATATCACAGCCTTGTTGATGACGCAAAATGGCAAAGTGGATATGATCTGTGAGTGAAATATAAATACTGTCTTGCAGTTTTTCGCCAACGATTGACTTCGCATAGTCAATAATTTTTTCGCTGAGCTGCACAACCTCCATCGGGATTTCGGATAATAGCGCTGCAAATTTAGGTAACGTTTCTTTATTGGTTGAACAAAATTGTTTTTCAACTAAGGCGGCGTCAACCTCATCACCTTCCTTTTTTTTAAAACCAATACCTCGCCCCATTATGATAAGTTCATTACCGGATTGTTCTAACGTGACAACCACATTATTATTTAATATTTTATGTATTTTCATCACTCTTCTTATCGAGATAATTTTACTAATAATGTCGCTAATAGTAGAGGCATTTAATCAATAAAAAAAGAATAAAAATAAGAGAGTGTGATGTTATTCTAATTTTTTTTCAGATGCTTACTCTATCGAATAAGTACGATTAATAACATGTTTTTATTAAATATGGCAACGGTATCATCTCGAAGATAGTCCGTAAGAATATTTAGAATGAATAGCCAAATTAGAGTTACAGTGAAAATCGAACAAAGTAGATATTAATCACTTGAATTGAATATTAACCACGCAATTCAAGTGATGATAAGTCATCAAATTGAAAAAGGGATAATTAATAATCTTGTGTTGATGAACCGTTGTTAACAATGGCAACACCAGCACTTGTCCCTAAACGGTTTGCGCCAGCGTTAATCATATTTTGTGCCGTTAGCTGATCACGAATTCCGCCCGACGCTTTAACGCCGATATGTTCTCCAACGGTTTTTCGCATTAACTGCACATCTTCTTCGCTTGCACCTGAGCGGCTAAATCCGGTTGATGTTTTGACAAATGCCACCCCAATTTGTTTGCAGATAGTACAAACTTTAACTATTTCATCTTGATTTAATAAGCACGCTTCAATAATCACTTTTAACGGAACGTCACCTGCTGCCTCATAAACGGCTTGAATGTCTTGTTCTACTTGTTGCCAGTGACCACTTTTTAGTTGCCCCACATTTATCACCATATCGATTTCTTGCGCGCCAGCGTCAATTGCCGCTTTAGTTTCGAACACTTTGCAGCTTGTTAACATTGCGCCTAAAGGGAAACCAATCACTGAGCACACTTTAACATCGCTTCCAGCCAATTGTGACGCAACCAGTGGCACATAACTTGAATTAACACAAACCGAGTAGAAATGATGCGTTTTGGCTTCTTCACAGATTTTCTTTATTTGCGGCTCAGTTGCATCCATGGCAAGTAGCGTGTGGTCGATATATTTTGCATAACTGTTCATTTTTTATTTTCCTTGTAATTCACTGCATAATGAGGATTAATTTTATCTCTGATTAGCAATAAATCAATCGAGATATCCTTAAATCGATACCCGTTGCGGATTTATTGTTTACTTTTATGATGGAAATTACAGTAGATAAACCGTTGGCGTGGTAATTTGGGTGATACCGTTTCGCATTAAGGCTGTGCTAAAACGCTCGACATCGTGCTTTGTTGCACTTTGCCAGGTTGCTGCAGCGCCTGTCACACCATGAGTATGGAACGCATTAATGCGCACTCGGATAGTTTGTGATAGCCCAAGCAAAAACTGGGCTAACTCGTCGGCATGTTGTTCAAGGTCGGTATGCGTTGGTATCAATAATAATCGTACTTCATGCAGTTTATCTCGCTCAGCCAAATAACGAATAGATGCCTTGACCCGTTCATTATCCCGTCCGGTTAACTGTTTATGAATCTGATTATCCCATGCTTTAAGGTCAATCATCGCCCCATCAGTGACATCAATCACTTTTTGCCATCCTTGCTGTGATAAATAACCATTACTGTCAATAAAGCAACTTAACTGCTCAAGATCTTGCGATTGCTTAATTTCAGAAAAAACGGCGTGAATAAAAGGCAGCTGTAATGTTGCTTCGCCACCACTAAATGTAATCCCATTTAAAAATGGCAAATATTTCCGAATAATACCGAGCAGATCATCAACGCTATAGCGATAGGTCATCGGGGTTGATTGATGCTGACAGTGCCTAATACACGTATCACATGACTGACAATGTTCGCTTTGCCATATCGTTTTTCCATGTTCAAAACGAAGGGCTCGATGCGGACAATTGTCTACACAATCGCCGCAATGTTGACATAACCTTATCGTATAAGGGTTGTGACAATTTAAGCAGTTAAAATTGCAGCCCTGCAAAAAAATAACCAGCCGATTCCCTGGACCATCAACACATGAAAAGGGAATAATTTTATTAACGGTTGCCCATGCTTTGTTCATGACTAATCACTCTTGGCCTACGGTGTAAAAAGCCATCTTGGCAGCTAGCAGCCTCGCTACCTAAGGCTGTCGTATTGATACGTGAACCTTGGGCTTTAAATTTTTCAATATCAGATAATCTGACCATATAGCCTGTTACGCGCACTAAATCATTACCCGAAATATTGGCGGTAAATTCACGCATGCCAATTTCAAAGGCGGCAAGGCAAATTTTAAGTAATGCTTCTCGATTATTTTTGATGGTGGGATCAATGGTTAAAATGTCACTAATTCCTGATTTATAATAAGGGTGATGTGCATACACCGCTAAAATATGATTAACTGGATCGGGCTCTTCACCATAAGGAATGCGCGCACCTGGGGTAACCCCATGATCGGTACTAATGCCAGACTGCGAATGCAATAAGGCTTTATTATGCCAGCCATAAGTTACTTTGTGTGTGTCAACAAATTCAGCCAACTGCTGCGTGATTTGCAGCGCAAGCGCGTTCGCTTGTTCATCTTGACCATAACGGCCAGATAATTGGGCTTTTTCTTGCAGTATATTGACCGCATCGGCAAGGCCAAAAATACCAAACATTGGCGCAAAGCGGGCTGGATCAATTAAGCCTTCTGTCACCAGAAAATCATGTTCAAAAAAGTGCGATTGGCAATATAAAAATTGTGATCTCGCCTCAATTAAATTGAGTTGTAACTGGCAATAATATGGCAACTGCTTAGATAAAAAATCGGCTCTGTTTTCACTGACTAAAGCGACTTGTTTTAAATTAATTCGAGACAAGGTGCTCCCACCGCCAGCAATAGGCAGCGAGTTGTAACAACTCACCACACCAAATCCTTTTTCATCAAAATCTTTTTTCATCATTGCATAGTTAGCAACATGCGGTTTTCCTGTTTCACAGATAGAATCGATCGCCAAAGTTAATAACGATTCTGGTGTCACCTCTTTATCATAAAACAGGGTCAAATTAGGGGCAATTTGGTGAAGTTCTCTGTCAATACGTAAAATCAATCGACAAATGATATTGTCGGTTGGGCCAATATTGGCATGCATAAACGCATCGGGTAAATTACGATCAAGCATTATCCAAAAACGTTTGAGTTTTTGATATAACTGCGCTTCACTAAGCGAACCGACATAGGGTAACAATAACTGATCTAAGCAACCTAAATAAACTGGCATGCCTGTAACTGAAGGAACGTGATGATAAATGATCGTTAGCATATTTAATGCATCATCAAAATCTTGAGCGGGCAAAAGCTCTAACCACGCCGATCCTTGTGTTAAAAACTTCGCATAATCAGGTAGCACATAGCGCGGTTTGTAAGGTGCATTTCCTTCATACATATCACAAATTAGGCGATCATCGAGCGCTTTTTGCGTTGGGGCATCAAGGTCGACGTAAGGTAAATTGTTTTCAGCAGCTAATGCTAATTGGTTCGCTTTTTGTTTAGAGGATAAATTGGGATCAGTAATGATTCGGTAACATTGCTCTTGAAAAGGCGTCATATTCTTCACGTGGGTTTTCTCCAATTAAAATTATCTGCTTTTAGTTATCTCTCATGCCATCGCATTGTCTGCATGGCTTAATCGTCCTGTTTTTTTATAATAACGCCTTCGGGATCATACTCGCTCGCATTGATGGGCGAATGAATTTGGAAATAGTGTTTAACCACTTCTGCATCCAAGTACCCTGTGTCTACATAAGTCGGCAGCGTTTTTAAAATTGGATAGCCATCGCCCCCTGCGGCTAAAAAATCGAGTGTCACAAGGCGGTAGGTTTCATCTCGTTTTAAGGGTTTATTTTTAACTTTAACCTCAGTAATGGTATTGTCGTCATCTACCGTAATGCTCACATTACGAAAATGACCGTATCCACCACTGCCAATTTTTTTGTTTATCGCAACTTGCAGATAATTGATTAACTCACTGCCGGTTAAATCAGCGTATACCACTTGATTGCCAAACGGTTCAACCTTTAAAATATCGCGATACGAGATATTGCCTTCAATCATCGAATCACGAATCATGCCGCCTGTCATAACGCCGACATCAGCCTTGGTTCGCTCAATTAGCGCACTTAATAACATTTGACCTAGGTTAGTTTGTTGATAGCGGGTTTTACTTCGATCGCCTTCAAAACGGCCATTTAACCGACCTATCACGGTCAATAATTGCTGCTCAGCTTTTTGTTGATAAGGCGTTAGGAATGCAAGCATCGCCGGATCTTGTTCTATTTGGTGGGTATAAAAAGCTAAATGCTTAGTGCCATCACCATTATCGACTTCTTTTTTTAAGTTAATTGGAATAAGTTGATAATTTTTTAGCGTTAATTTGCCATTAAAAAAGGTAAAGTCCGCCCGGCCGATGTACTTACCCCACTCGTGTGCTTGAACAATCCAGGTGCCGTTTTGCTGATCGGGAACGCATGGCGTAGCGGGTACGTAATCATCAATACGCTCATTTTTACTTTCCATACAAACCGGATTTTGAGAGTGTCCACCGACGATCATATCTAAATCTCCCGTAGGCAGGCCTCTTGCTAATGTCACATCACCCGGCGCCATTGAACCGTGGTTACCGTCCGTGTAATGTCCCATATGGGTCACTGCGATGATGATATCGGGATTTTCATTCTGTTTAATTTCAGCGATAACGCGCTGAGCTTCGGGCAAGGTTGGCCGAAATTCAATGCCTTTGGTGTTGTTGGGCGATGCAAGGATGTCAGTATCATCGGTAGTTAAGCCAAATACCGCAATTTTTACGCCTTGCCTATTAAATATTTTATAGGGTGAAAAAACCCGTTTTCCGCTGTCTCTAAAATAGATATTCGCGGATAAGAATGGAAAGCCAGCCCACTTCTGCTGCTGCCAGATAACCGGAAGCTCATGATCAAATTCATGATTGCCAACTGCCATGGCATCGTAACCTATTTTGTTCATGGCTTTGAAATCAGGTTCAGCATGCAGTATGTCCGATTCAGGAACGCCAGTATTGACATCGCCCCCCGATAAAATGAGCAATTCACCGCCATTTGTACTGACTTCTTTTCTGATCTGATCAACCAGCGTTTTTTGTGCCGATAAGCCATACTCTCCGATATCATTTTGCCAAAAGCGGCCATGATGATCATTGGTATGTAATACGGTGATGGAATAAGGTTTATCTTTTTCCCAATGCGGAGTGTTTTCAGGGGCAGCCCATGCAGCATAAGTCATTTGCAAGATAAATAAAATGAGTCCAGCCAATAAACCTGTCGATGTTGAGCTAACGTGTCGCATATTATCCCCTTTTTACTGATCTCTTAATAGCGTTATTCCTTCCAAGATAACCTTGGATTCGCACAAGGTTCGCTACTTATTATAATGCAATGGTTACAAAACATGTAGCTTGTAACCATGATTCGACTGAGTCTACAACTAAATTGTGAGTAAGCTCACTATTTAGTAATAATCTCATGGATTAACTTGGGCTGCTGGGCATGTGAAGTCACGGTGATATATTCATACAATCGGGTTTTGATCTCATCTAACTTATCAGTATTGGCATGAATAGTTAAGAGTGACTCCCCAACTTCGACTTTATCGCCAACTTTTTTGTGTAAAACAAGGCCAACAGCAGGATCGATAATATCCTCTTTGGTTGCACGGCCAGCACCGAGTTGCATCGCAACAATACCCACTTTATCGGCGATAATCCGTCCAACATAACCGGACTCTTTAGCGGGAAGTTCGATTTGATAAGGGGCTTTGGCTAATTTTTCAGGGTGATCAACAATCGAACTATCGCCACCTTGTGCTTCAATCAAGGTTTTTAATTTCTCGGCAGCCTTACCATTTGCAATCACGTGTTGCAGTTTTTCCCTTGCGCTGTCAAGCGTTGACGCCTTACCGCCTAGTACAACCATTTGGCTACCTAGGGTTAATACTAATTCGGTTAAATCCGCAGGACCTTTTCCTTTGAGTGTATCGATCGCTTCTTTTAATTCTAGCGCATTACCAATTGCAAAACCGAGGGGCTGAGACATATCAGAAATAATCGCCATCGTGCGGCGCCCTATGTTATTACCGATGTTAACCATGGCCTTGGCTAATTTTCGTGCTTCTTCATCGGTTTTCATAAATGCGCCATCGCCGGTTTTAACATCCAGAACTATCGCATCTGCGCCTGCTGCTAACTTTTTGCTCATAATCGAACTGGCGATTAATGGAATCGAATTGACAGTTCCTGTCACATCTCGTAGCGCATAAAGCTTTTTGTCAGCAGGGGTTAAATTGCCTGACTGCCCAATCACGGCAACGCGGCTATGGTTGACTTGATCAATGAATTCTTGTTTGTTTAATTCAATTTTGAAACCAGGAATCGATTCAAATTTGTCGGTAGTTCCACCTGTATGACCAAGTCCACGGCCAGACATTTTAGCCACAGGCACATCTAACGCAGCAACTAATGGCGCTAACACGAGCGTGGTTGTATCACCAACGCCACCGGTTGAATGTTTATCCACTTTGATGCCATCGATTGCTGATAGGTCAATAGTTTCGCCGGAATACATCATTGCACTGGTTAGATCGGCACACTCTTTTTCTGTCATGCCTTGGAAATAGATTGCCATTAATAATGCACTCACTTGATAATCAGGGATGGTACCGTCAGTATAGTGTGTGATAAAAAACTGAATTTCTTCGGTTGAAAGTTCAAAGCCATCACGTTTTTTTTCAATAATATCCACAATTCTCATCTTGTATCTCCTACATAAAAAAGCATGCAAATTAGTGCTTTTGTTTTTCGTTCCTATGGATAATATTTACGTCGCTAACAAGCGGCGCAAATATTGATTAAATTTGATATACCCTATTGGTTAATCGAGATCTTTCGGTAAAAAGGCAAACGGTAACAGTTTTGCAACCGTTGTTTCTTGTTTGTCCCCTTTCAAGTTGGTCAAAATGACCGGCATATCTTGCGGACAAAATTCGCTGATAACTTGGCGGCAAGCGCCACAAGGTGAGATAGGCCCGTCGGTATCACCAATCACAACTAACATTTTAAATCGACGTTTGCCTTCTGACACCGCTTTAAAGATTGCGGTTCTCTCCGCGCAGTTAGATAATCCATAAGATGCATTTTCGATATTGCAGCCTAAAACCACCTCATCATCTTCCGTCACCAGCACAGCACCTACGCCAAATTTGGAATAAGGAATGTAAGCTTTATCACGTGCCTGTTTTGCTAATTCAATCAGTTTTGTTATTTGCATGTCTGTCTCCGTTACTATTGACTCGATGTTTAAATCAAGTTGATGAATACAAGGTGATATTTGTTTGTCTGAGTAAATCGCTATCGGGGAATATTGATGGGTTACGCAACAAAATATCCCCGATATGTTAGTCATCTTTAAACGTTAAATCCAATTTTTTACTTATTTTTATCAAACTCTTGTTTATCGTTTTTGAACATGAACATAAATACGATTGCAAGAACTAGCGTATAGCTTGCAAAAACGAGCCAGATTGATGGCCAGTCTTTAATGCCCTCATGCGTAAAATGGTCGACAACAAGTCCACTGCTTATCGCGCCAAAATAAGCCCCTACGCCATTGGTCATCGTCATGAATAATCCCTGTGCACTACTGCGAATTTTAGGGTCAACCGATTTTTCAACATAAATCGAACCAGAAATATTATAAAAATCGAAGGCACAGCCATAGACAATCATCGATAACAGTAATAATCCAAAACCAACCGGTGAAGGATCTCCAAAAACAAATAAACCAAAACGTGCGGTCCAAGCTAACATACTGATCAGCATGATGTATTTGATACCAAAACGTTTCAAAAAGAACGGAACAAATAGAATAAACACCACTTCCGATATTTGAGATACTGAAAGTAAGATTGAAGGATATTGCACCACTAAGCTTTCTTTGAATTCAGGAACAAGAGCAAAGTCGTGCAAGAAAGGACTACCAAATGTGTTAGTCACCTGTAGCACCGCACCTAATAAAACCGAAAATAGAAAAAACGTTGCCATTCTGGGTTGTTTTAACAAAACAAACGCATCTAAGCCTAATAGACTTATCAAACCGCGTTTTTGGGAAGAATCTTGTTTTGAGGAGACAGGAACAGTAGGTAAAGAGAGCGCTGAGAGACAAAGTAGGATAGAGGCGGCGGCGGCGATATAAAGTTGGATACTACTGAGCTCTAATTTCAATAAACTCACCGCCCACATCGCAACAATAAAACCGACGGTGCCGCAAGCCCTTATGGGTGGAAAGGTACTAATGACATCGTATCCTTTCGATTCCAAACAAAAATAAGAGATCGAATTTGACATCGCAATGGTTGGCATAAAAGCAAGGCAATGTGCAAGCATCACAACAGTCATAAGCAGTGGCGTTGTAACGGATGCGGCTAAAAATAAGGTGATTGCGCCAATTAAGTGGCAAAGCAGATAAAGCCGATTAGCCGGTAGCCATTTATCGGCGATAATGCCTAACAAACTTGGCATGATTAATGAAGCAATGCCCATCATGCCATAAATAGATCCGACTTCGATACCCGAAAAACCCAATATGTTAATCATGTACGAGCCAAGTGTGATTAACCAACTTCCCCAAATAAAAAACTGTAAAAAGATAATGATTTTAAGCTTCGATTTAATATTCATTACTGATAATCCCTAATTTGATATAACTAGCTATTGACACTTTATTAATAAAAAAATCGCGATGCGAATTCAAATCACGTTTACAATCCCCGATCTTTGCAAGATTTTAAGCGAATCGCTATAATTGTAAAAAGGCGAGCGTTTACATGCGCACAAGACACAACACATAAATGCTCATTTTATTTTATTGTTGGTTTAACAATACCGACTCCAAGGCAACAGTAATCATATCTTTAAAGCCCAATTGTCGCTGCTCAGAAGACATTGCAGCGCCAGTTCGAATATGATCAGACACAGTACAAATAGCTAATGCTTTAGCGCCAAATTCCGCCGCCACACCATAAATGCCTGCTGCTTCCATTTCAACACCTAAGATGTTGTATTTTTCCATTAAATCGAACATGGTTGGATCTGGGCTGTAAAACAGATCGGCAGAAAATAAATTACCGACTTTAACCGGCACGCCTAATTGATTTGCTGCATCAACGGCATTACGCGTTAAATTGAAATCCGCGATGGCAGCAAAATCATTGTCTTTAAAGCGAATGCGATTGACTTTAGAGTCGGTGCAAGCCCCCATTCCAACCACAACATCACCTAAATTGACATCAGTACTGATAGCGCCACAAGACCCAATACGAATAATATTTTTAACACCATAAAATTTGATAAGCTCAGTTGCATAAATAGAACAAGATGGGATCCCCATGCCATGCCCCATAACAGAAACAAGTTTATCTTTGTAGTAACCGGTGAAACCAAGCATGGCTCGAACATTCGTCACTTCTTTGGCGTTATCCAGAAAGTTTTCAGCAATAAATTTTGCTCTTAACGGATCGCCTGGCATCAGTACCGTTTGCGCAAAAGCATTATCGGCAGCATTAATATGAGGGGTTGTCATAATTGTCTCCTAACGTGTTATTCCCTGTTAACTAGAATTTATTTTTTGTGAATAAATGATAGACCATAATCCATGGGTGATAGGTCAAAATAACTGGCAATACTTTGTCCAATATCAGCAAATGTTTGGCGATGTCCGAGTGAGCCTGCGGGGATTTGTGTTCCATAGACAAGAACAGGTACATTCTCACGTGTATGGTCAGATCCAGGCCAAGTAGGATCACAACCGTGATCAGCCGTTAAAATTAGGACATCATTTGGCGCCATCGCAGCAATAATTTCGGGCAGTCTTGAATCAAAATATTCTAATGCGGCCGCATAACCAGCCACATCACGGCGATGTCCGTATGACGAATCAAAATCAACTAAATTAGTAAACACAATGGTGTTATCTTGGGCTTTTTCAATTTCAACCAATGTCGCATCGCAAAGCGCTTTAAGCCCAGTTGCTTTCACTTTGTCTGTAATGCCAACGTTGGCATAAATGTCGGCAATTTTACCGATTGATACAACGCGGCCGTTCTTTTCTTCCACTAATTTTTTCAGTACCGTTGGCGCTGGCGGCTCAACGGCTAAATCATGACGATTACCTGTACGCACAAAATGCCCCGGTTTATCTCCAATAAATGGACGAGCAATAACTCGGCCAATGTTGTAGCCACCTTTATTGAGTTCATCCCGAGCGATTTCACATAGATCATACAACTTGTCTAAGCCATAGGTTTCTTCATGACACGCAATTTGGAACACCGAGTCCGCTGACGTATAAAAAATCGGTTTGCCGGACTTCATGTGCTCTTCACCAAGTTCATCGAGAATTTGGGTACCCGAGGAGTGACAATTGCCAAGATAACCGGTCAATTTTGCGCGGGCCACAATATTATCGAGTAGTTCTTTAGGGAAGCTGTTGGTTAATTGAGTAAAATATCCCCAGTCGAACAGAACCGGAACCCCAGCGATTTCCCAGTGACCCGATGGTGTATCTTTACCCGTTGAAATCTCACTGGCATAACCATAAGCCCCAATAATTGGGCCTTTGCTCTCCATTCCTTTAGGATAATGGCCTGTTGATTCACGGGCAGCCTCTGCTAACCCTAATTGAGTTAAGTTGGGTAATGTCAAATTGCCTGTTCGGCCAGTATTTGCCTCGCCATTTGCACATTTTTCTGCAATATGACCTAATGTATCAGAACCTTGGTCACCATATTTTTCCGCATCCTTTGAACAGCCTATCCCAAAAGAGTCAAGAACCATAATAAATACGCGTTTCATGATCAAACCTCCCGTTTATATCCATTAAAATTGAGTCATTAATTACCTTATCGAATGTTAGATTAATGCCCATTTGTTTATTGTAAAAAAAATTTTTACTAGGATATCGTGTTATGTTGATAAAAAATAGAATTAAATCGAGTTCGTTTATGAAATAAACAAAAAACCATCACAATTAAGCTTAATCGCGTATCAACCTGCAATTTTACGAATAATTATTAACCACCTATTCGACACCGTTAAATTATTAGGTACCGAACGATATTGACTTAAATACTTAGGTACCTTACAATGCCGAAATACTTAGGTACCTAATATTAAATTCACCTCGAACTTAGTCAAGGTTAAGGAAACGATAATGACCCTCTCTACTACTGAAAAACTTTATTATCAGCTACATCACTGTTCTAATTTACTGCAACGCATACATCATTCACCGACTAATGTGTTAAAAGGCAAAGAGCTGCATCGCGGCCAAGGTCGAACATTACGTTTACTCAATCAAAATGATGGGATAAGTCAACATTCATTAGCGGATTTGCTCGATATTAGACCTTCATCTATGGCTGAATTATTGACAAAATTAGAATCCAGTAATTTGCTTGAACGTCGTCAAGATGAAACAGACAGACGCGTGAGTAACGTGTTCATTACCGAAAATGGGCGCCAATTGGTTGAAGAAATTGAACAATACCGGAACAAACGGGCAGCCGATCTTTTTGCAGGTGTTTCAGCCGAGGATCAAACCGCGTTAGCCGCGCTGTTGGACAAACTGATTGAAGCGCTGCAAGTCAATGCAAAAGCGTATATCGATGACAAACCTGATCAGGTGCGACGTTCTCACCATAAACCGCATCGAGAACCTAAACGCCCAAAATAGCCATATTGTATTCACAGATTGACAGCTGTTAATCAACGTTGATTTATAGGCAAAATAATCAACACAAGGCACAATTTTAGGGATGTATTTTTTTACTTTATAAGTTGGATTTATGAGAACTATTAAACAATTAACGATTAATCAAATTATGTCACTTGCTACGCTTTATGCCATCGTGATTTATGTGATGAGTTTACACGGGATCGAAGGGACTGGATTTTGGTGGTATCGTAAAGCCGTCGTGTTATTTACGGGGATTCTCGCCTTTGTTTTAATGTCGCTGTGCATGATTTTTACGATTCGCTCACACACGCTTGAAAAATTATCGGGTGGATTAGACAAGATGATGTATTTTCACAAATGGTTGGCGATCAATTCGTTCATTATTGCGATTATTCACTGGATAAGCAGTCAAGGTATCAAATTTCTGTTTCTCTCAGGTATCTTTAACTTTCCGCCAAGAACCGCTACCCCACACGGTGTATCAACCGGCCTTAGTTTAGCGCAGCTAACAACACCAGCAAAGTTACTGGGCGAATACAGTTTTTACTTTATCATCGCTTTTGTACTGTCAGCGTTACTCTCGAAAATTCCCTATTTGGTTTTTCAGAAAATTCACCGCTTTATCGCCTTTTTTTATGTTTTCATTGCACTGCATAGTCTCATTCTATTACCCGCAAGTTGGTGGAGCACGCCGGCTGCTTACCTAATCCTTGTGTTAGCTTTCGCCGGTACTTATGGCGCATTTAGTGCAATTTTTAAGATTCACCACAAAAAAAACAGTTATCGTTCAAAGGTGAATGCGATCAAAACAGATGAGACTGGGATTATCTCTCTTGAATTAGCGATCACCGATAAAAAAGACTTCAAAAGTCAGGCTGGGCAATTTATTTTCATCGATTTCAAACCGATTGACGGCGCTCATCCGTTTACTATTGCCTCAATAACATCAGCCGGTCACCTTTGCTGCACAATTAAACCTTCTGGCCACTTTACAAATAAAATGGCTACGTTGATTAAACCTGAACAGCCGGTAGTAGTCGAAGGTCCTTATGGCTGCTTTGATTTTGAAGATAATCAACCGAATCAGGTATGGATTGCTGGAGGCATTGGCATCGCGCCGTTCATTGCAAGGCTTCAAGCGCTTAGCTTACGCCCTGCTCATTTGGTAAATGACAAAAAGATTGATCTTTGGTATTCAACTAGGGATGAAAATCAAAATCATTTTCCAGCAGAGTTAGATAAGCTATGCAAACAAGCAAATGTCACCTTGCATCGGGTCATAACCGAAAACGGTCAACGGCTGGAATGCAGCCACATCGTAAGCATAATCGGTCATAACAATTTGAGTCAAACCAGTGTCTGGTTTTGTGGGCCAACTCAGTTCGGTCAGGCTCTAGGTAAACAATTGACCCGATTAGGACTGCCAAAAATGCAGTTTCATCGCGAACGTTTTACGTTCCGTTGATGCTATATTACAAAGGAACCAGATCGCGATAACAAGTCTACGCACGTTTCACTCATAGGATTAGGGGGGG
>JAVSBY010000014.1:0-9376 GCA_031960925.1 Gilliamella sp. CRA003912 | reverse complement strand
GAACCAGATCGCGATAACAAGTCTACGCACGTTTCACTCATAGGATTAGGGGGGGTGATTATTTTTTTAGATTACTCGATAATATTAAAAACAAGTCAAAAACGAAAAACAGCTATTCAATGTACTACTCAATAGCTGCTGCATAGCAATTTGATTCGGTCGATATTACATATTTCAGTTCCAGAGATTACAAAACATAAAAGAGCCCTTGACGATATTGATATAGTCAAGGGCTTTTATCGAATTGCTAGTAAATCAATTCAAAATAATTTTGCTGCTTCTATCATCGTTGTTAAAATGAAGTCGACAGGTAAAATTAGCGCGTTAACCAGCAGCCTTTTTCACATTCAGCGTCATCCCTTTGTGTCAACACAAAGAACAAATAGTTACCATAATTACGTAGCGCATCTGTAGTCAGTGCGGCAATGACGCCATCAGCTTCAGATTTATACTCATGCACCACTTTGCCAAAGATGTCTTTTTGTACAACAATAACCTGCCCTGCTTTGACTTTATCACCTAATTTCACAAATGGTACAATCACCCCAGATGCTCTGGCTTGATAATCATAAATGGTGTTACCCACAAATGACTTTTGTGTTTCTGCTGTGTGTGTAATGGTGCCCTCTAACATTTTCAAATCAATCATCATATTGTGAATGCCGATAACTGAGCGTTTAACATAGTCTTGACCAAACTGACGCGCTTCACCAATCTCGAGTGTAATAGCAGGAATGCCAGCACGAACAAACTCTGTCTCTAAAGTCCCTTTTGTGCCTTGTTGATCAGTATCAATCATATCAGCAGGAATCATTTCAGCCATACGGCGAACTTCAGCATTGGAGTAATCAGCATACACAAATACAGGAAATTGGCCTAGAATAATGTTTGAATGCAAATCATAGACGTAATCGGCATTTCCAGCGTAAAGATTGTTCCACAAAAGCCATGCATGTCGCTGAGCGATATTACCGTTTTCTTCGCCTGGGAAAACCCTGTTGAGGTTTGTCTTCATATCGTTATCGTCACGAACAGGTATGGTTCGCGTTGCACTAAGCGTACCCGCAGGATTGGATGCTGGAATAGCAACAAGGGTGCCTGATAGCTTTTGAGGATCGATCTCTTTAATTACATCATGAATTACCTGCAAGCCATTGAGCTCGTTACCATGTACACCGGTGTTGAGCAATATTTTTTTACCATCAGACGCACCTTTGATAACAATCACAGGCACATACCAACTTTGCCCCAAACTTTGTTGTGAGCTTTGAAAGTAAAAATCGTGACGCTTACCTGCTTCGAGATCATTAACATCGAGTTTTGTAATAACAGGAATGCCACCGACTTTATCTCCATTGTACTGAGTCTGGGCATTTGCACCGACTCCCGCCGCGAGCAAACTACATGCAAATACCGTTTTAACAATTGATTTTTTAATAACCACAATGAACCTCCACTTTTAAGTGTTAAGAACAAAAATCGTTCTGACTAAAGAAATATAACTAACAACATTTTTAGTAGTACTGTGCAAGTGTTGAACAACACTGAGTATGTCGTTCGGCCTATAACGCGTTGTCTTGCACTCATTCTTAAGTCACATGGCTAAAACCGCGTAGTTTGTCAGTGACAATAAGGTTAGCTTGCCCCTTTTTTTGGCTGTTTTTTATCTCTTTTTTGAACAAGAAACCAACTATACCACCATCTTAATCCACGGCTCATCATAAGTAAACTGACGCAATCGCAATTTCGCAAAACGCGTCATCGAAATTTATCTGCTTATGAGGATGCTTACAGCATTTGGACATGTGCAGTTGAAGTTTCAAAAAGCACTAAGAAAGTGCATGGTTATCTATTCGATGCCCCGACAATGCTGATTCTTAATGTTGTCTACAATGATCCGTATTTGAAAATTATTAGCACAAACAACAAATTACCGTGATGACTTAATTAAAATTTCATTGATCTGTTCTAAAAAATCCCCTATCTTATTAGAGATTAATTAGATAATCTTTATTGAATAGCAAATACTCAATAAGCAAACAATAATAAACGTTGAGTTGGAATGATAAGGGAATAGCATGGCTTCAATAGAACAGATTGCAGGTAAACTCGCCTCTGCAAATGGTACTGCGCATAATGATTATACGTTAACGGTTGACAATCTTAATCTTGCGTTATCAGTACACTCATTGAGTGGGCAGGAATGGTTGAATCAACCTTGGCGTTATGAGATTCACTTTACCTGTGCGAACAAACAGATTAAAACCCGTTCAATACTCAACCAATCAGCCTCCTTAACCTTTGAAGCCCCTCATCTTACTGAGCAATTAACTAAAATCAGCTCCCTTGAAAAACCAACACAACCACGCACCTTGTACGGTGTGATTACTGAATTTAGTTTGTTATCTGTCAGTAAAGACGAAGCCCGTTACTGTGTCGTCTTACAGCCTCGGCTGGCTTTATTTGCGAACGACCACTACAGCGCTATTTATCAGAATCAAAGTGTCGTTAGCGTCGTTGAGGAAATACTCAGGCGGCATGGTTTTACAGGCGTTGATTATCGCCTTGAGCTAAAAGACAGCTACCCTGTGCGCGAGTTGATTACTCAGTGGCAAGAGAGCGACCTCGCGTTTATTCAGCGACTGCTGAGTGACGTGGGAATTTGGTTCCGATTTGAAACGCATACTGAGCACCATTGTGATGTGCTGGTGCTCAGCGATTATGAGCAAGGTTTTGAAAACGCAGGGACTATCACTTTTAAAGCGCCAAGCAACATGGTTGATGGTCAATTGAACAGTGTTTGGGATTTGCAGTTACAAAGTAAAATAGTTGAACACGAAGTTGCAACGCAAGATTATAACTATCGTTCAGCGGAAGCAAACCTGCATTCGCGTGTCAATTCATTACCCCAAGATAACACAACTGTAGGCACCGATTATCGTTACGGTGAGCATTACAAAACACAAGGTGATGATAATCAAATTGAAAGTGGTCAATGGTATGCTAAAATTCGCCATCAACACTATATCAGTGACAAAGTTGTGATTGGTGGTTGCAGTAATGATTATACCTTAACCCCAGGGCAACGTATTATCATTAGCAATAACCCGATTAATAATCTGAGTGAAGGGATAATTATCCTCTCAACGCAAAGTCACGGTGACCGCAGCGAGTCTTACCAAACGCATTTTATAGCTATTCCCTATGACGTATTAACCCCCTACCGGCCAGCGCCACTCCCTTGGCCCCAAGTGGCAGGCACTTTGCCAGCGAGAGTGACCAGTCCTGATAATGACACCTATGGGTATATTGACACCCAAGGACGATACCGTGTTAAGTTTAACTTTGACCTAAAAAGCTGGAAAAACGGTGAAGAAAGCTTATGGGTTAGACTTGCCAAACCTTATGCCGGTGATACCTATGGTTTTCACTTCCCCTTAATCGATGGTACCGAAGTCGCGATAGCGTTTATGGGTGGCAATCCAGACCGTCCTTACATTGCCCATGCTATGCATGACAGCACCCACCCTGACCCTGTGGCAACTGCGAATAAACACCGCAACGTCATTCGCACCCCTGCTAATAACAAACTGCGCATGGATGATAAGCGCGGTCAAGAGCATATCAAACTGGCCAGCGAATACGGTAAAACCCAGCTTAACTTAGGTCACTTGGTAAACCAAAACAAACAGCAGCGTGGCGAAGGGTTTGAACTGCGAACCGATGAATGGGGCGCTATCGCGGCAAATAAAGGACTGTATCTCACCGCGCAAACTGAACCGAAAGCGCAAGGCAAACAGCTTGATATGCAAGGGGCGATTACGCAGCTGGAAAATGCGCTATCAATTGCCAAAGCGCTACATAACGCTGCCCAAACTGCGCAAGCGCATCAAGCAGATACCGACAGCCAAAAACAGTTACAAGTGGCACTTAAGCAGCTAACCCGAGCTGGCATTATTGCTTATGCCCCGGAGGGAATAGCCCTCACTAGTGATGAAAACATTCAATTATCGAGTGGTAACAGTGTCAGTGTTATCACTGAAAATCAGACTGACGTGACGGCACTTAAAAATGTCACCTTATCTGCCGGCGAGTCAGTTGGCATTCTGGCACACAAGTCAGGTATGAAGCTATTTGCCAACCAAGGCAAGGTTGAGATGCAAGCACAAAACGACGCCATGGCGCTGGCCGCTAAGCAAGATGTTAAGATAGACAGTGTCGATGGCTCGGTCACGATTAGTGCCGAAAAGGGAATTTCATTACTGGCTGGCGGCTCGTACATCAAAATCAACAGTGGTGGAATTGAGCTCGGTACCAGCAGTAACGTCACCATCAAATCGATTGCCATGCAGAAAATGGGGCCGGCAAATATGAATATAAAAAATACGCTGCCACCGATATGCTCGGGAGCTCAGCAGAAAGCTGCTGATGAACATGCAATTTTTATGGAGCGAAAATGAAAATAACATCCATAGCTGATGCGGATATTCAAAAGCAAATAGGCAATCAAGTACAACGCTATCGTCAGTTCCATTTGCTTGTCGACCCTAAAATCAATGATGAGTTTTTATTTACAAGGCCCGTCGATTATCAATCTATGTTACCTATACGAGATAGGCAAGATACGGTTTCGGGTGATAATGAGTGTTTACAAATTTACACGATAAATTTGCAACAAGTTAGTCTTAAAGAGATTATTAACCTTTTAAAAGATAAAGAATCTTCGGTGATTGGAATATTATTTTCATCATACTCAAATAAGGATATTCAAAAACACATCAGTAATGCTATGTTTTTACAATATGAAGCTAATAAGTATTTTCTTCGGTTTTATGATCCATATGTTCTAAGACATTTAGTGACAATTTTTAATAAAAAACAATTGAATAATTTACTTGGCGTAATTGAATATTGGTATTTTGGGGATAATCATCAATATTGCGAATTACAACACAAATCTAATATGGTTATAGCTGATATTGATTATAAAATAACATACCAACAGTTTAATCGCCTCACAATTGCACAATCATATAATTATTATGAACATGTTATTGTGCAGCGACAAAATTTCCCTTTAACTCATTTTCAATGTGAAAAGTTGAAGAAATTAGTGGAGTTTGCATTTTTATCAACTTATCACCGTCCCGATAAGGAAAAACTGGAATTTCTTGTTAATACAATCATCATTGAAAATAATCAATACTTTGATTTATTCGATTATGACCAAATTCATGACGTAATGAATAATAAAAATATTCTTGGAGTTAAACAATATATAGATCAACAAGGAGAAGGAATAATACATGGCTTCATTGGAAAATTTACTTAATTTGTTATTGATGAGCAAAGTCAATGCAACGAATGCCGGTAAACGTTGCCCTAGCTGTCAAAATAAAGAGGGTAACTTATTCGTGTTACCGACTCGATTATCGATAGGAGGGATGATTAAAAAAGAGGATATTCCACAGTTACCTAAATTTGCTTTAGAAAAAGTTGAGGATTTGCCTCTAAAACATTCACAATATTGCTTACAAATACTGCGTCAGGGTTACCTTTATGTGTTAGAGCATCGAGTTGAGGGTAAAAAATGGCGAGTATTTACTTCGAGCCCTGAAGGGTGTTTAATTGAACATCGAGATCCTAAACGTGTGAGTAATGTCCCTCCTACATACACTTGTAATATTGATCTTGAGGGGGCCGATGCTTCTTATATTGCTTTCAAACAGAGTGAATCTATCATAAAAATTTATTTTATTTTTTCACCGGATAAAATTGAATACAGTAAACTTGATTTTTATCAAGATGAAGGGCTATATTTACTTGATGGCGCAACACCCGATGAAATTAGGAAAGGGACAAAATCATTATTGCCTGATGACTTTTTCCCTCATATTTTAGAATTTTCTGTTGCTGAAAATCTTGCACGGCAAGAACAAATTTTGAATAGTAAACTTTCTCATGAATTCAAATCAGGCGAACGAGATCCGGCATTCACCCAAAAACAGAAGATTCGATATTTATACCAAACTCGAACTTTATTCCATGACCAAAATTTATTAAAGCCGGGTCAATATTGTGATAATAATTTTTTGCGTTACCTCTCACTGTATAAGAAGCTAAAAAAACGACAAGGCGCAGCAATTGTTGTTAATGACCCAATAGGTATAACTCAAAGCTTGAATAACCGTCGTCATGATGCTTTACAGCGGAAAATGAAAGTTTGGATGCAAACGAAAGATAGTGAAAAAATCTCCAACGAACACCGCTTAATCATATTAAATGAGTTGGATTCTCTCAAGGCATCATTTCGTGAAAAACGCTTAGTACAGATGATGAAAAAGCATAAAGAGCATGGTGATTTACTCGAATTATATAATAAGCGTTATTCACTTAATGAACAGTATCAAGTTATGTCAAATAGTACTTACCGTCGAACTTATGAGCCATACGTTGACAGTATTAACAAAGACTATACATCTGAAATAGCTGAGCAAGAATTTGAACAAAAATATTGGTCTCGTTTATCTCAACCTAAGATAGACCAATTTAGGCAAGAATTTGAAAAAAATACAAAACAAGCCGAACAATTAGCGGAGAGTCGAAGCCAAGATTTAAAAATGTGGTTATTGTCTGAGCAGTTATTAAAAGCCTTAGATCATTATGATCAAGATAGTAAGGTTCAAGGGGTCAAATTTAGTCTCCAAGTGAATATTTGTTTATTTGGGGTGAGTAGTTCACCTATATTAAGGGACGTGTTAGATAATTGGTGGTCTGCGCAGCAAATAAAGCGTAATAACTTATGCTGGCGATCTTACCTTTATAATAATCAAATTATCATTGATGAGGTAAATCGGTATATTCAGCATCAAGATAGCGTATCTATTCAAGGTGAGTTTGATTCCTCAGGGTCTATGCCTGAGCTAACAACCGTTATCGATTTATTAGAAAAAATAACAGGCCATTTATCTGAAGTTAATACGGTTAGCGACATCATATCTCGTAGTGGGTTTCCGGTTGCTTTTTTATCTGTATCACTCTCAGATTTAATGCGTCGTTTTTTGCATCTAACCACCACATCAGGTGAACAGGCTATAAAAAACCGATTAGGTAATCTGATTTTATCGAGTATCGATCGAGAAGCCAGAAATATGTACCGATTAGGTTACAACATAAATGGTAAAAACTTTAACAGTTATGCACCGCGTGCTGTGCCGCAAATTAATCGTGTTGCACGCACTAATTTAGAAAATAGCGATTTAGTTAATAGCCGAATTGCTACGCTGTTATTCTTGTTTAATGGTTTTTTAGCTATAAATAAACTGATGTCAGACAAACCGCTTGGCACGCGTGAAAAAGCAGAGCTAACCGCCTCGATTGTGACGACAACGGCAGCCGCATTTCAAGTTGGTATAAGCTATATTGAAGCAACCGTAGGTAATAACCCCAACTCACGCACTGCAATCGTGACCTATAACGCATTTGGGCGTATTTTTTTATGGGGAGCTTCTTTAAGTGCGATAGCGGGATCAATGTCGGCTGTGTTTGATAGTATGGACGTATATAGGCAGTTTGTAAAAAGAAATGGTGTTTTGGCTATTGCCTATTTTACTAGAGCAGGCGCAACATTGGCATTAAGTATTTCACAGTTTTTAACTGCTTTTGCAACCATTACCCCTTGGTTACAGCGGATATTAGCTGAAAGTACCCGACGCACACTGTGGATCGCTTTCGTTGAGTTAGGGCTATTTTTAGGTCGATTTGCTTTGCTGGCATCGGTCGAGGCAACACTGAGTATGATAAACGTGTATGCCACCTTAATTATTGCGTTTCTGACTGTCATTATCCTTATTTTAGATGATAATGCACTACAAAAATGGTTTGATCGTTGCTGTTTTAGTAAACAACAGGAGCGAGAGATTTTTAACGATTTAGGCGAGGAATTAACTGAGTTTCATCAAGTTATTCAAGGGAGTTTTTAATGTATATCGGTGAATTTTTATTATGGTTTGGTAACTCACTCAAATCTTCGACTCGCAAGAAAATGCAGATGGGGTATTTAAATAAGGACATGCTTTTAAGCGAGGTTCAAAAAGATTATACCAAAGAGTCAGTGAGTAATAATCCCCGACCGATCGGTCCTTACTATGCGTATAATCAACGTTATTTAGAGATCCGAGGCGGCATGTTTGAGAATTTTAGGGGAATTGTTACTTTAATCACATTATTTGTCTTTTTCATGATGCCTTTTACATCTAGTTATTTCTGTATTGGTTTTGCATTACAAATATATGATGATGATAAAACAACGATTGCATCAGCCATTTTCGCAGTGATATTTTTCTTGATATTTTTTGTTATTTCACTTTACCTATTTATCCGTTATTTTCGTTATGTCTATCGACTTGAGCTGTTTACCATTCGTCATATTCGCGTCCGTTTTAACCGGATCACGCAGCAAGTTTATGTTCAGCGACCTAAGTATTGTGGAGGAACCGTTATTTTACGGTGGCAAGATATTATGCCCGGTAATTTTGGTGAGGAGGGGTCGGATATGGATGGTACAAATATGGTTAACCTTATTGCTTTTCACCCTTATAAAACCGGATTCCCTGTAGCCCATTCGGTAGGGATAGGTAAAAATACTTATCACGCTCAAGATTATAAAGATGAGTGGGAGTTTATCCGCCGCTATATGGAGCATGGTCTCGAAAACTTACCTAAACCACGCTTAAGCACCCATTTACCGATGCCATTTCATGGTATCGATGGGCATATCAAACCCATGTTACACATGCTTAAAACCCATAAAAGCCTATTTTGGGTGCTGATGTTGATCCCGGTATTTTTAATTTTATTACCGGTTTACACCCTTGGTTATTTTATTTCGGAATGTTTATGTTGGCAGCCGCGCTGGCCGAAAGTGATCCGTCAAGCGGGATTAGCAGGTAAACCTATACCACCAACAACTCAGTTGTCAGATTACCCGCCGAATGTGCAGCAAGCGATATTAGACAGCCGATTAGAATGGGGCGTAAGGGATGATAAAACAGGTAAAAAAGTGGACTATGGGAATAGATAGATTCCCATCGTGAGTTAAAATTAATGACTTTTTTGACAGTGAACGATGTTAAATTGCAGATCGTCAAAAAAAACTAGCTCGGTATAGATAACGTCAACAGCTATATTTTATTTTGTAAGCAAAAGGGATGGCTAAAACAGAATTTATTTATACTGTCAAACAGATGTGTGATGTCGATATCTGTCTCAGGTTTATTTTCAACTTATAAAAACATCGATTTAGGAAGACAATTAAAGAGTAGCGTTTACTTAAATCTGACATGCCCCAATAAATGGGGTGTCAGATTAGCAGGTA
>JAVSBY010000013.1:52763-151438 GCA_031960925.1 Gilliamella sp. CRA003912 | reverse complement strand
AGGCAGCGGGTTTTGATCCCGCCACTCCCAGGTTCGAATCCTGGTACCCCAGCCAAATAAAACCGAATCTCAATCAATCAAACCTTTCATCGTAATTTTCGCTTTCGTTTAAGTGCTTTAAGCGCATAAATTCCCGCTTCACCTGCAAGTATAATTACTGAAAACCAAATAAAACCATAAGAAGCAATGTCGCTTGATGTTAGCGATTCATGCAAAAAGAGAATCGAAACAAGCGTTAACAACATCGGCTCAACGTAGCCTAAAAGGCCAAACAAGCCTAACGGTAATGCGCGCCGTGCTCCAAAATAGAAGCTGTATGCGATCGCTGTGATAAAACCGAATAATGGGATGTAGATATTGAATGCCCTTAGATCATTGAGCAGCTTAACGGGCTTTTCATTGACAATGAAATAAATCAGACAGCCGATGAAAATAAACAAGAAATCTGAAAAAATACCGGCTATGCCTTCAATTCTCAATTTTCTCCTTATCATGAAATAAAGCGGGTAACCCAGCGCTATAATTGCCGTCTCGATTGAAAATGCACCGGTGAGATAAATTTCGATAACAACGCCAATTGATGCACAAACCACCGCTAACTGTTGAAATACACTTAATCGTTCTTTATAAAAAAGCTTGCCACAAATCACCATGGTGATAGGCAATAGAAAATAACCGAGCGATGCTGATAGTCCATGCCCGTTTAACGGTGCCCAAACAAAAATGAGCATTTGGATAGCAAGTAAACCAGAAGAGAAGATAAGACCAATCAAAAGACAAGGTTGATTTTTTATCCGTAATGCTAAGTCAAAAAGTGTTTGCCATTGATTTTGTATTGCGACCAAAAGGAGGATTGCAGGAAATGACATTAATAATCGCCAGCAAAATATATCTATTACTGATAATGGATTTAATAAGACGGGATAATAATACACCACCCCAAAAAGACATGAGGCCAAGATAGAAAAGACAACACCTTTAACCATACTTTCAACCACTATGGGATAATAGTTATCACTATCGTAAACTATTATCCCAAAAAAATTATCCGATATATTCCATACCATTCATATAAGGGACTAATACTGATGGAACCTTAATTCTTCCATCGGCTTGCTGATAATTTTCCAACACAGCAACCAAGGTACGGCCAACAGCTAAGCCTGAACCGTTTAAGGTATGAACTAACTGGGTTTTGTTATCTGCCTTACTTCGATAACGCGCTTGCATACGACGAGCTTGGAAATCCCACATGTTTGAACAAGACGAAATTTCTCTATAAGTATTTTGAGCAGGAACCCATACTTCAAGATCATAGGTTTTACATGACCCAAAGCCCATGTCACCGGTACATAGAACGATTTTACGATAAGGTAGCTCAAGTAACTGCAATACTTTCTCTGCGTGGCCTGTAAGCTCTTCTAGCGCGGCCATAGAGTCCTCTGGCTTTACAATCTGCACAAGTTCGACTTTGTCGAATTGATGCATGCGAATTAAACCACGGGTATCTTTACCATAAGATCCCGCTTCAGAGCGGAAACACGGGGTGTGAGCAACCATTTTCATCGGCAATGCATCTTCACTGAGTATTTCATCACGCACAAGATTGGTAACAGGCACTTCTGCCGTTGGTATAAGGGCATAATTACTGGTTTCAGATTCTTCATCAAGTGGACGAGTATGGAATAGATCACCGGCAAATTTAGGTAATTGCCCTGTACCAAATAACGTTGCATGGTTAACTAAATAAGGCACATACGTTTCGGTGTAACCATGTTTATCTGTATGTAGGTCAAGCATAAACTGAGCTAAAGCACGATGCATACGTGCAATTTGCGATTTCATAACAACAAATCGCGCACCAGTTAACTTAACTCCAGCAGCGAAATCAAGGCCATTCATGCCTTCGCCAAGTGACACATGATCTTGAACAGGGAAATCAAATGTTCTTGGCGTTCCAAAACGTAGTACTTCTACGTTATCATTTTCATCTTTGCCATCAGGTACTGAGTCGTCTGGCGTATTTGGAATGCTCAGAGCAATTTCTTTAATTTTGTTCAGTAAGATATCAAGTTCAGCTTTCGCTTTATCAAGCTTTTCGCCTAATTTATTCACTTCTTCACGCAGCGCGGATATATCTTCACCGCGCGCTTTTGCTTCACCAATCGATTTCGAACGTGCATTACGCTCAGCTTGTAATGATTCTGTTTCAACTTGTAATACCTTTCGTTTTTCTTCTAATTGACGAAGTGTATCAACGTCTAATTTAAACCCACGGCGTGCAAGCTTATTCGCAACAAGGTCTAAATCATTTCGGAGTAAATTAGGATCTAACATAGCAAATATCCATTTTTCATTATGAGAATATAATACTTCGCCACCGCTGCTGCACTAACACAATATAATGCGATAGAAACGAAGCACTGTTATAAATAAGATTAGAAAGCTTAGTATACAAGAATTGAATTCTGATTCAACTGAAATGGTGCACCCGAAGGGATTCGAACCCCTGACCGCTCGGTTCGAAGCCGAGTGCTCTATCCAGCTGAGCTACGGATGCTTGTAAGTTCGTAAAAAAAATGGTGCATCCGAAGGGATTCGAACCCCTGACCGCCCGGTTCGTAGCCGGGTACTCTATCCAGCTGAGCTACGGATGCATAGTACAAGTGCTTATAAAATGGTGCATCCGAAGGGATTCGAACCCCTGACCGCCCGGTTCGTAGCCGGGTACTCTATCCAGCTGAGCTACGGATGCACTAATTATAACTTATGGCGGTGAGAGAGGGATTCGAACCCTCGATGCAGCTTTTGACCGCATACTCCCTTAGCAGGGGAGCGCCTTCAGCCTCTCGGCCATCTCACCGTACGATTATCACTTCACTTGTTAACAGCAAAATCATAATGCGTGGGGCACATATTACGGTTTAGAAAAAATAAGTCAAATATTTTTTTAAAAATACGTCTTAGTTGTATATTTCACATACAACTAAGATTATTTCTATACAATCTCATCACTTAATTTATCAATTGAATGATGGATTCTGTTGTAAATTTCTTCCCTATGAATTGAAATTTCTTTGGGTGCATTTATTCCAATTCTAACTTGATTGCCTTTCACACCTAATACTGTGATGACAACATCATCACCAATTATTAAGGTTTCACCTATTCTCCGAGTTAAAATTAACATCAGACCTCCTATTCTCAGTTTTATATACAACTAAATTGCTTGTAATTTATGACTGATTTCTTTTTTTACAGAGGATAACGCTTCTGGTAATGCTGATATATTAAAGCCTCCTGCTTGAGCAAAATCAGGTCGACCACCACCTTTCCCCCCCACTTTTAACGCTAATTGAGAAACTAAATCACCGGCCTTAATCAAATTGATTAGATCATTTGTTACGCCGACGGCTAAATTAATTTTATCCTCATTAATTGTTGCCAACACAATAACGCCTGATTTTAGCTTGTTTTTTAAATCATCAATCATAGTTCGTAACACTTTTGCTTCAACGTGATTAACTTGAGCAACGAGTACGTTTTTGTCGTTAATTATTTCACATTGGCGAATCAACTGTGTACTTTCTTGACTCGCTTGCTGTGCTTTAAGTTGTTCAATTGTTTTTTCTAAAGATTTCGTCTGTTCTTGTAACTGCTCAACACGACTCAAAATTGTAGTTTTGTCACTTTTTACTAATTGTCCAATATCATTCAATAAACTTGAATCATAATGGATATAATCAATTGCACTTTGCCCTGAAGTTGCTTCAATGCGGCGAACTCCCGATGCAATACTTGATTCAGAAATAATTTTGAATAAGCCAATATCACCCGTTCGTTCGACGTGGGTGCCCCCACAAAGTTCAATTGAAAAATCGCCCATTGTCAATACTCTAACAATATCATCATACTTTTCGCCAAATAATGCCATAGCGCCTTGCTTTTTCGCTTGCTCTATCGGCATATTTTCGATTTTTACTGGCATATTACGACGAATCTGTCTATTCACCAGATTCTCAATTTCTAAAATTTGATCTTGAGTGATAGGCTGTGTATGTGAAAAATCGAATCGTAAATAATTTTCATTGACTAGCGATCCTTTTTGATTCACATGGCTACCCAGTACCCGCTGCAATGCCGCTTGCAATAAATGCGTTGATGAATGATTACGGCGAATTCGATCGCGTAATTCATTGTCAATAACAGCGGTAACGTTATCACCGACTTTAATTTCACCTGCAACGATTTGCCCTATATGACCAATAGTTTGCCCATATTTTTGGCTATCTGTCACAGTAAATTTGCTATTTAAGGTGGTTAATAGCCCTTTATCACCAATTTGCCCACCTGATTCACCATAAAATGGCGTTTTATCTAGAATGATGATAGCTTCATCACCGGCTTTCACGTGTTCAACTTTATTACCGTCTTGGAAGATAGCAATAACTTTTCCGGTTGCTTCACCGGTTTCGTAACCGACAAAGGTAGTTTTGTCATCTAACTTAATTACATTACTGTAATCAGCAGAAAATGAACTTGCTTCACGTGCACGGGTTCTTTGTTGCTCCATGCTACGCTCGAAACCCGCCTCATCAATTTTTATGTTTCTTTCGCGACAAACATCGGCAGTAAGATCTAATGGAAAACCATAGGTATCATACAGTTTAAATGCAACTTCACCCGGTAAGACATCATCTTTGATTTTGCTCAGTTCTTGATCAAGTAATACAAGACCTCTTTCTAATGTTTTGAGGAATTGTTCTTCTTCCGTTCGTAAGGTATCTTCAACTAATTGACGATTTTTATCTAATTCAACTGCCGCGCTATCCATCACTTCGATTAGCGGCTTGACTAACTTGTAAAAGAAAATATCTTTAGCACCTAACATGTGACCATGGCGCACCGCTCGACGGATGATGCGACGCAGCACATAGCCACGCCCTTCGTTTGAAGGTAATACGCCATCTGAAATCAAAAATGCACAAGAACGAATATGATCAGCAATCACTCTTAATGATTTATTTTCTAATTCTGCCGTTCCAGTCACTTTCGCAACATCGTTGATGAGTTTTTTAAATAAATCGATATCATAATTCGAATTTACATGTTGTAAAACAGCAGCAATGCGTTCTAACCCCATTCCGGTATCAACAGAAGGTTTAGGAAGAGGTTCCATTGTACCATCTGGTTTACGGTTAAACTGCATGAAAACAATGTTCCAAATTTCTATAAAACGATCGCCATCTTCTTCAGGGCTTCCTGGAGGACCACCCCAAATGTGATCACCATGATCATAGAATATTTCGCTACAAGGGCCGCAGGGACCAGTATCGCCCATTTGCCAGAAGTTGTCCGATGCGTAAGGTGCACCTTTGTTATCACCAATTCGAATAATGCGCTCTTTCGGCACACCAATTTCATTTTCCCAAATTTGGAAGGCTTCATCATCGGTTTGATAAACCGTAACAGTTAATTTGTCTTTAGGAAGATTAAACCATTTTTCAGAGGTTAAAAGTTCCCACGCAAAGTGAATTGCATCGCGTTTAAAATAATCACCAAAACTAAAGTTACCTAACATTTCAAAAAAAGTGTGATGGCGGGCGGTATAACCGACATTATCAAGATCGTTATGTTTTCCGCCGGCACGTACACAGCGCTGTGAGGTTGTTGCTCTAGAATAAGGGCGTTTATCAATTCCGAGAAAAACATCTTTGAACTGATTCATCCCGGCATTTGTGAACAGCAATGTGGGATCATTATGAGGAACAAGTGAACTACTTGCTACAATTTCGTGGCCTTTACTGTGAAAAAAATCAATAAAATTTTGACGGATTTGCGCAGTACTTTTCATTTATACTTCCAACTAAAATAATAAGTTCTTAATAGTAATAATATACTCGTTACAACTTAAGTTGTAAAAACAAATATTATATTTATTACATTATAGATAAAATATATTCAATAAGTTGATAAAAAATTATCAAACATTATTTTATTAAAATTAGTCGGCTAGAGAAAAAATTATTCCACTGAAAATCCATGAGGTTATGCATTTTTATACAGTGAAACGATAAGCAGAGTTCACCTCCGTTTGCGAAAATCCACGGTATAACAAAAATTGGATAATTTGTCTTTTTTGTTTAAGATCGTTTTTGTCAATTTCCTTAAACTTTTTATTGAGTTGATGAAGCGCTATTTCTACCCAATCGATATCAATTTGTTGCATTAATGCATCTATCATTTCTCTCTTTAATCCTCGCTGTTTCAATTCGAGGACAATTCGATTTTTGCCAAACCCTTTGCGTGATCGCATTTCAATATATTTTTTTATATATTGCATATCATCCAACCAATGACTTTGTTGACAACGGGTTATAACATCGTTGATCGCTTGAGTTAAACTTTCAGCATCTAACTGATCATCTTTCTTAGAGAAGAAAACGAATAATTTTTGAGAGAGTTGTTTGGTGGAATAGTCGCGCTGTGCAAGTAGTTGCACAGCTTTTTCAAAAATAACTTTATTCAGTGCTATAGCCATTATGACAAGTCATCATCCACAACGTCGGTATCAGCTAAATCTTCAGAAAAAACGGCTGGGCTATTGAGTAACAAATCTCGTAATTTTGCTTCAAGTTCTTGAGCAACATCAGAACGCTCTTGTAAAAACTTAATCGCATTCGCCTTACCTTGTCCCACTTTTTCGCCGTTATAGCTGTACCAAGCCCCTGCTTTATCGACTAATTTATGTTTGACACCAAGGTCGATAAGTTCCCCTTCTTTAGAAATGCCACATCCATAAAGGATTTGGAATTCGGCCTGTCTAAATGGCGCTGCGACTTTATTTTTGACTACTTTTACACGTGTATCGCTACCAATAATGTCTTCGCCCTCTTTAACTGAACCAATACGGCGAATATCCAAACGAACCGAAGCATAGAACTTAAGCGCATTACCGCCGGTTGTTGTTTCTGGATTACCAAACATAACACCAATTTTCATTCGTATTTGATTGATAAAGACCACTAAACAGTTAGCATTTTTGATATTTGCGGTAAGTTTTCTCAGTGCTTGCGACATTAAACGGGCTTGTAATCCCATATGAGAATCACCCATTTCGCCTTCAATTTCGGCTTTTGGTGTCAATGCAGCAACAGAGTCGACAATGATAACGTCAACCGCACCAGAACGTACTAATGCGTCACAAATCTCAAGCGCTTGTTCGCCAGTATCAGGTTGTGAGACAAGTAAATCATCAACTTGTACACCTAATTTTGCGGCATAAATAGGATCAAGAGCATGCTCAGCATCAATGAATGCACAGGTTTTTCCTTCTTTCTGAGCTTGCGCAATAACCGATAGTGTCAATGTCGTTTTACCCGATGATTCAGGCCCAAATATTTCGACAATGCGTCCCATCGGTAAGCCGCCAATACCTAAGGCAATATCAAGCCCAAGCGATCCTGTTGAAACAAAATCGACATCTAACGTTTGGGTATCACCTAAACGCATAATAGAACCTTTACCAAATTGTTTTTCAATTTGACTTAATGCGGCCGAAAGTGCTCGTTGCTTGTTCTCATTCATATAATATGATTCCAATTAAGTGTTGTGTGTTAAAATGCATTATACTGTATTATTATACAGTATCAAGCTTTTTTTTCTGATCGTTTATGATTGTATTAATTTTGGGTATTAAATCGCATTATTCAACCAAAATAGACAGAAATCATGAATCATTCAGTGCTATTTTTTAAGCTTGTTTACGAAATTGTAAGTCCCAAACACCGTGACCTAAATTTTTACCGCGCTTTTCAAATTTGGTTTCTGGTCGATAACTTGGCCTCGGTATATAATCACCTGTGTTAGATAAATTGGTCAGCCCCTCTGCATTATTCAATACCTCTAACATATGCTCAGCATAATTTTGCCAATCGGTTGCTAAATGTAATACGCCGCCAATTTTTAGTTTCTGACGAATTAGCTGCACAAATTGAGGTTGAATGATACGGCGCTTATTATGTCTTGCTTTATGCCAAGGATCGGGGAAAAATATTTGTACTTTATCCAGTGAGTTATCGACTATCATATTATTGAGTACATCAACCGCATCATGACACATCACGCGTAAATTGGATATCTGATTAACATCTGCTGCCATTAAACAAGCTCCAACACCCGGTTTATGAACTTCAATACCGAGGAAGTGTTCGTTCGGCGCGTTGGTCGCCATTTCAACTAAAGATGCGCCCATACCAAATCCAATTTCTAATGTAACTGGCAAATTGGCATCAAATTTAATTGGTGAATTTGCATCATAATCGATACCAAAGTGTGGCCATAAATTAATTAAGGCCTGTTCTTGCCCTTTGGTTAAGCGGCCTTGTCTTAGAACAAAGCTGCGAATGGTTCTTGTGTTTTTTTCTTTGCTATTCTCATCAAGAGAAGTCTGTAATTCATTTTGGTTATCTATCTGTTCCATAGGCTTTTCTAGTTTAATCTTAAAAAGAATAGCAGTAGTTTACTCTATCCATGCATTTATTCAAAATCACACCATCAATATACGATTTGATCAAGAATTAACATAAAACTTTAAGTTTAAAAACAAAAATAATTCATATAATTTTCTATATTATGGTTGAGGACTGTTAATAAATAATTATATAATTATGATCCCGATTTAACCGATTACTTTCTTATTAAAGTAATCATGATAACATGCTTGAGGATTTCTCGTGCCTGATATGAAGCTTTTTGCTGGTAATGCCACACCAGAACTAGCAAAACGTATAGCTAATCGTCTTTATACTTCTCTTGGTGACATCATTGTCAGCCGTTTTAGTGACGGAGAAGTTAATGTTCAAATTAATGAAAATGTCCGTGGTGAAGATGTTTTTATTATCCAATCAACCTGCGCACCGACCAACGATAATTTAATGGAACTGCTTGTGATGATTGACGCTATGCGTCGCGCATCTGCTGGCCGAATTACTGCAGTAATTCCTTATTTTGGCTATGCAAGACAAGATCGTCGTGTCCGTTCTGCGCGTGTACCTATTACTGCTAAAGTAGTGGCTGACTTTTTATCCACAGTCGGTGTAGATAGAGTACTCACTGTTGATCTACATGCTGAACAAATCCAAGGCTTTTTTGATGTGCCTGTGGATAACGTGTTTGGTAGTCCAGTAATTTTAGACGATATGCTACAAAGGGATTTTGAACGTCCTATCGTTGTATCACCAGATATTGGTGGGGTTGTACGTGCTCGTGCAATCGCAAAATTACTTAACGATACCGATATGGCAATTATTGATAAACGTCGCCAACGTGCAAACGAAGCGGAAGTGATGAACATTATCGGTGATGTTGCTGATCGTGATTGTATTTTAGTTGATGATATGATTGATACCGCAGGGACACTTTGTAAAGCAGCTGATGCATTAAAAGCCCGTGGTGCAAAACGTGTATTTGCTTATGCAACACATCCTATCTTCTCAGGTAAAGCTATCACCAATATCAAAAACTCCGTCATTGATGAAGTTGTTGTATGTGACACTATTCCATTAACTGCCGAAGTTAAAGCGTTAAAAAATGTTCGACAACTTACTTTATCTGGAATGCTTGCCGAAGCTATTCGACGAATCAGTAATGAAGAATCGATTTCAGCAATGTTCCATTATTAATTGACTTCCTATTCTAAATGCCTCGTCTTATGGGATTGAGGCATTTATTTCAAGCTGAATAACTCATGACAACAATTAAACTTATTGTAGGACTTGCAAATCCAGGTTCTGAATATGCACAAACTCGCCACAATGCGGGTGAATGGCTGATCAATTCACTTGCGGCTAAGTATGGGCAATCATTAAAAAATGAACCGAAATTCTTTGGTTATACCTCAAAAATAACAATCGCAAGTCAAGATATTCGCCTGTTAGTACCAACAACATTCATGAATCTTAGTGGTAAATCGGTACAAGCGATTGCCAATTTTTATAATATCAAGCCTGATGAAATTCTCGTTGCTCACGATGAATTAGATATTAATCCTGGTATTGCTAAGTTGAAATTTGGCGGCAGCCACGGCGGTCATAATGGATTAAAAGATATCGCAAATAAATTGGGAAATAACTTAAATTTTTATCGATTAAGAATTGGAATTGGGCATCCTGGGGATAAAAGCAAAGTGGTGGGTTATGTACTGAATAAACCTTCAAAACCCGAACAAGAATTAATTGATCAAGCCGTTGATGAATCGGTATATAGCATTCAAAAAATGTTATCACACGGTATCGAAGCTGCGATGAATCACTTGCACGCATTTAAAGCGAAATAATCGCGATAACGTCATGATTATCGCGTTTTATAAGCTGAAAAGATTAATTAAAAAATGCCCGTCTAATCGCATATTCAACGCCACGAATTTCGGCCAGTCCTCTTAAGCGTCCGATGGCTGAGTAGCCTGGATTTGTCGTCTTTTTTAAATCATCTAACATTTGATGGCCATGATCAGGGCGAACAGGAATTAAACGCGTTATGCCATTTTGTTTGCGTCGTTCTTCCTCTGTAACCAGCGCTTTAATCACTGCATACATATCAACATCCCCCGCTAAATGATCTCCCTCATGAAATGAGAGCGGATTCTCTTCACGAACTGTCGCTCTTAAATGAATAAAATGTACGCGATCTGCAAATGCTGCGGCCATTTGAGCTAAATCGTTATCCCCGCGCACACCATAAGATCCGGTACAAAAACAAAATCCATTATGGATCGTATCAACCGTGTCTTTAATCCACTGCATATCTTCGATCGTTGAAACAATACGCGGTAAACCTAAAATTGGACGAGGAGGATCATCTGGATGAACGGCTAGAACGATGCCAACCTCCTTGGCAACTGGCGTGATTTGTTTCAAAAAGTAGGCAAAATTTTGACGCAGTTTGGCTTTATCAATACCATCATATATTTTGAGATGTGCACGAAATTGATCAAGGGAATAGCCCTCTTCTGCTCCGGGTAAGCCAGCTATGATATTGCCAACCAATTTATCTTTATCTGCTTGAGTCATCGTTTCAAAATAGCTTTTTGCACTCGCAATATCTTGCGATGAATAATCTTGCTCTGCATTCGCTCGTTTTAAAATATAAAGATCAAATGCGGCAAACGCAATTTGATCAAAACGCAGTGCTCGAGATCCATCCGCCAATTGATAGGCTAAATCGGTTCGTGTCCAGTCAAGCACGGGCATAAAATTGTAGCAAACAGTATCAATACCACACGTTGCAAGGTTACGAATCGACTGTTTATAATTATCAATATAGCGTTGATAGTTACCGGAGTGGGTTTTGATCTCTTCATGAACAGGAATACTTTCAACAACAGACCAGGTTAGTCCTTTGTCTTCAATAATTTTTTTTCGTTTTTCAATCTGATCCACAGGCCAAACTTCACCATTTGCAATATGATGGAGCGCGGTTACAATACCGGTTGCACCGGATTGCTTAATATCATCCAGTGATACTGGATCGCTCGGTCCAAACCATCGCATTGTTTGTTCCATCTTAATCTCCTTTATGTGATTACTTATTTATTGATCTGTGTTGATACAAAAAACAGACTGATCGTTATCTGTTATCTTCTACACATTGACAAGTCTGGTCGGTATTGATTCAAATAAGTAACCGTCAAAGTTCGGATCTTCACTATCAGATACCCTCATTAATGTCTGTTTTACGTTTTCTAAATGTTGCCACATTGCCTGACTTGCCACTTTGGCATCTCTCAACTGCAATGCTTGTAAGATTTTTTCGTGATCATCGAGCCATTTGGTCCGATAGCTATGATCCGTAATTCGATTATGTAATGTATTCCACATTTTACTGGCATACCTTTTTTGCCATAAGTCGGATAACACGCCTTCTAACACCGTATTTTTTGTCGAACGCGCAATAACGGTATGGAACTGCTCATCTGCACTATAATCGTTAAACACACCTTGAGCTAACTGCTGCTTCTCTTTTTCTAAGATCTCGCGTAACGCCATGATATCGTTTTTGGTAATTTGCAAGGCTGCAAATCCGGTGATATGGCTTTCAAGCAGCTGCCTCGCCTGCAATAATTCAAATGGGCCGTAATCATCGCTTTGTGTCTCTTTTGACAATGCTTGATTTGGTAAACCAATTACATAAACACCAGACCCTTTTTTAACTGTAACCAGTTTTTCAAGCTCTAACATGATTAACGCTTCACGAACAACCGTTCGGCTGACACCAAAAGTCTCGGCAATATCTCGCTCTGGTGGTAATCTATCACCAATTTTATAGGTTCCTAATTTCAATAACGATTTAAGTTCATTACCAATTTCTTGATAAAGTCGATTCGATAACGGCATAGTTTATAAGACCTTATTAAAAATAATTATTACGTTAATCAATGATACACGATTTGTTCTCTTAACGACGTTATTTATCTCGGCGAATAAATTGAAGGATATTTTATGCCATAAATTGGTATACCAATTTATCACATTATAATACCAATTATTCCTGAATAGAAATGGCTGTATCATCAATTACTTGATCTGTATCACAAAACAAAGATTTATAACTTCACATTTATCGTGCATAAAATCATCATTAATACACGGTAACGTCGCTGTGCGTATCATGTAAATTTGGCTGGCTAACCCAATATCTGGTCGTGGATATCGGGTTGATAGCAACATTTAGACTGCAAGCTTATCGCTAATAAGGTGTGAATTAATGCACCAAAACAGTTCAATAATCATGCAAAATGAGTCATTATGGGGCGCTATCATCACTTTTTTGAAAAAAGTTAATCGAAAAATCAATTAATTAAGCTTTTATTTGTACATTCTTGTTGGCATCAATTTTGCATATATACTAAATCGACTACACAGGATGTATACCAATTCGATATTTATGTGATATAAAAGTATATCAATATTTATACAACTCAATTTTGGAAATCAATTATGCACTACGATAAAATCATTAAAAATGGAATTGTCATTTTAGAGTCAGGGGATGTGCAAACGGATATTGCCATTAAAAACGGAAAAATCGCAGCCATTGGCCCCGCATTAGATGGTGCCAGTGAAATCATTGATGCAAAAGGATTTATTGTTAGTCCCGGTATGGTTGATGTCCATGTTCATATTACCGAGCCAGGTGGAACCAGAGCGGAATGGGAAGGTTACAAAACCGGCACAAGTGCATGTGCCAAAGGTGGTGTAACAACATTTGTCGAAATGCCACTTAACCAGCTCCCCGCGACAACCAGTGGAGACACGTTGCGACAAAAATATGCAGCAGGGAAGGATAAATTGCACGTTGATGTGGCATCTTACGGTGGATTAGTCCCTTATAATTTAACCAGTGGGGCGATTAAAGAACAAGCTCAAGAAGGCGTTACTGCGTATAAATGTTTTATGGGGACTTGCGGCAATCCAACTGTTGAAGGGGATTTTGCCAACGTGAACGATTATGCCCTGTGGGAGGGGATGCAACAAATCGCTCAAACAGGAAAATTATTAGCGATACATGCTGAAAATGCGCCGATTACCGATATGTTAGGTAAACTTGCTAAAGAGCGCGGTGAAACCAAAGTCTCACAATATGTTGCAACCCGCCCTGTTTTTACCGAAGTAGAAGCCATTCGCCGTGCCATTTTCTTTGCTAAACAAACCGGTTGCCGTGTTCATATTTGTCATGTTGCTTGTCCTGAAGGGGTTGAAGAAGTGATCAAAGCACGCAACGAAGGGGTTGATGTCACGTGTGAAACCTGCATTCACTACCTCTATTTTACAACAGATGAATTAGATGGAATCGGCCCATTGGCAAAATGCTCCCCCCCAATTCGAGATAAAAACGCTCAAGACGGGTTATGGAAGTATCTATTTTCTGGCGACATTATCACTGCTGTTTCTGATCACTCACCTTGTACGTTTGCTCTTAAAGACAAACAAAATGCATTTGAAGCATGGGGTGGAATAAGTGGCGTACAAAACAATGTGGATATTTTCTTTGATGAAGCGGTTCAAAAACGTGGAATGCCATTAAAACTATTTGCAGATATTATCGCTAAAAACCCAGCGGAGCGTTTCAATTTGCCATCTAAAGGCTCAATTACCGTTGGCAAAGATGCTGATCTTATTTTTATCAAACCCAATTCAAGTTATGTGTTAAAAACGGAAGATTTGGAATATCGAAATAAATTTAGTCCTTATGTCGGACGCCCTATCGGTGCGCAAGTGGTACGAACATTTTTACGCGGTGAGACTATCTATTCATTAGAATCAGGGGTAAGCCAAACAGCAAAAGGTCAGTTTATTCGTCGGTAAGTTTAATCATGCAGTGAGATAGGTACCAACTTAATTCAGGGAAAGAGTTATGACAAATAATAAAGATCGTTCTTCTTCGCCAGAATGGTTCAATGTTGATAAATCGTTAGCGCCCAAAAGGGATGTTGAAAGAACGGTAAATCCTATCGCTTACGCTTTTATGTGGATAGGTGATGGTGTTAATCTCGGTAATATGACATTAGGTGCCAGCTTGGTTGTTGCTGGCATTGCGACAATGAATATGCTACAAACCTTTGTCGCAGCCTTAATTGCAATTCTGATAACCGCAATTGTTTTTATGTTTAATGATCGCTTAGGTTATCGCACAGGAATCCCCTATGTTATGCAGCTACGCATGTCATTTGGAATCAAAGGATCGGTTATATCATCTTTACTCAGGGGAATTCCGGGTATTGTGTGGTATGGTTTTCAAAGTTGGATTGGCGGCACTGCACTTAATGAAATTATCAAAATTTTATTTGCCGCAAGCTTCGATAACATCTTTATTTGCTTCATCGCATTACTTTTAGTGCAAATTTGTTTATCACTCTATGGATTTCACGCAGTGAAGTGGGTTGAAATACTCATTTCAATTGTCATCTTATCTGCATTAGTCTATGTATTTATCATTCTACTTATGAATCATAAAGAGTTAATTATACAAAAATGGGGACAAAGCGAAGGAACATGGGGACTGTCATTTTTCGGCTTTATAATGATGTTTTTAGGAAACTATGCCGCCATCTTTCTAAGTGCCGCTGACTATTCACGAGAATTAAGACCCGGAATTAGTAATCAACAACGAGGACTGCTTTATTTTGTTCCAATCGTGATTGCTTATGGTTTTGTATTGACTATTGGTGTTATGCTTGCTTTAGTAACCGGTAACACTAATCCGGTTAAAGCATTCGCAATTATCGTTAATAATCCTTATATTACTGTTGCTGTATCTTCATTTATTGTATTAGGTGCGATTGCCGTCAATATGGTTGCCAATATTATCCCCCCTGCTTACGTTATAACTTTAATCACAAAAGTAAAATATAAAACGGCAGTCACAATAACAGGATTACTCGCTATTGCCTCGTTTCCTTGGATTTTAGTCCAAGATTCTTCAGCAAAAGGATTGGGGTTATTTATTTTAATTTACTCTGCATTTTTAGGTCCAATTGTTGCTATTTTATTAGTTGAATATTATATTCTTCGCAAACAACATGTTAATGTCATTGAACTTTACAATGATGAAGGACAATTTGTTGGTTTCAATAAAGTCGCGATTATTGCCATGGTTATGGGTGCTGGGGCTGCATTTTGCGAAGTCAGCCTGTCTTGGATCATCGGTTTTATTGTTGGTGGCGTAAGTTATTATCTATTAACTAAGTATACATTCAAAGATTCCCCATTTAGAAAAGGCACCATATTTGATAATACCTAATTAAAAAAACTCTCTTTGGCACAAACTTAAACGAGTAAGTTATGCCTTTGCACACATAAAATCTATCACGATGTAAAGTGAATACTGCAATCATCATAGATGAAAGGGGATCACTCCATCACATCCTAACGTAGACGAAATATTAATAGCAATCGATTAATTGCTATGACGTAATTTAATCAAAAATGAGAATTTAAATGAAACGATCGGCTGATTTGCCCCTACCTTATTGGAAAAAGCTTATCCTTGTATTAACTGCTGGATGGGTGATCATTTTTACATACCGAACTTTGTTGGTACCTATCTATCCTATTATTAGTGAATTTTTGGGTGGGGCAACCAATGTGCAATTAGGCAGTATCACCAGTTGTTATTTCTTGGGCTATGTCTGCATGCAAATTCCCTCGGGACTCTTAGTTGACAAGATCGGACGCAAACAAATTGTTGTTCCGAGTTTTTTAGTTTTTGCTCTGGGCGCAGCAATTGTTTCCTTAGCGTCAAGCCTAACGGCTGTTTATGTTGGTAGCTTAATTGCAGGAATCGGTTGCGGTACTTTTTATGGTGTGGCCTATTCATTCACAGCGGAGTATGTTCCTGCTAATAAAAAAAGTTTAGCAACAGCGATTGTTAATAGCGGCATTGCAGCAGGTAGCAGTTTAGGATTAATTTCATCAAGCTATTTTGCAGGCCAACATTTTATCGCTTGGCAACATTTAATCATGATAGTAATTGCCTTTATCGTGGTGATGGTTTTTGTGTTTCGAAAATTCATTATGGTTGAAGAAAAAAACGGAACATCAACTAAGCCGTTAATAAGCTCGTCTTCACAAGTTAATCAACAACCGGCTCTCAATCAGGCAAAAGCAGAAAACAACTTATTTAAATCACTCTGTCGCCCACAAATGATTGCAGCATATATTCTCTACTTTTCAACCTTATATACTTACTACCTGATTGATACATGGTTACCCAATTTTTTAGAAACCGAAAAATCAGTCAATCCAGCATTCGTCGGCATTATGTCATCGCTGGCTTTTTTCTCGGCGATACCAGGGGCACTCTTATTCAGTTATATTGCCGATATCTTTTTTAAAAAGAAAATTCAAATCATTATCACATTAGAGATCATGGCATCAATTTGTTTATTTACCGCTGTGTATAGTGTCAATACAGGCATTATTATCATCAGCATTATTGCCTATGGATTTTTCGGCAAGTTAGTCGTTGAGCCAATTATTATTGCTTGGTTAAGCCAATTTGCGTCTCGAAAAAGATTGGCAACAACCTATGGTGTCTTTAATTTTTTTGGCATGTTATCAGCCGTTATCGTGCCATCATTAACAGGCTATATTTCAGATATCATGCACTCAAAAACCTATGCGTTTTATTTGGCCATCATCATTACACTGACAGGAACACTGAGTTTTTATTTAATTACCAAGTTTATGGTCAACGACAAATCGACTAAGATCAGCTGAACAAAGGTCATGATAATGCTTACGCACGTTGAATGATGAACATAAAAAAAGGCTTACCCACAATAAGCCTTTTTTATTTGTGTGGACGATTATTTTTGTTCTTGGCTGTAAACGTCCCAAGCAGCTTGTAATCCTGCGCCTTGTACGGTTTTGAAGCCAACTTTATTAAGCACAGCTTCAAATGCAGATAAAGTTTGCATCACGCAATCTTTACGCGCGTTGTAACCCATGGTGCCTATGCGCCATACATTGCCTTTCAATGGTCCAAATGAAGCGCCAATCTCGATAGCAAAATCATTTAACATTAAGTTACGGACTTCCATATCATTAATGTTCGCTGGACGTACAATACCAACCACGTTATTCATTTTATGTTTGATATCACCAAAAATTTCAAGTCCCATCGCCTGAAGTCCTTTTAACATCGCACGACCATTGATTTCGTGACGTTTAATTACTGCATCAAGTCCTTCTTGTAAAACGATTCTTGCACATTCTCTGGCAGCAAATAACATGCTAGTCGCTTCGGTGTGATGATTGATACGCTCTGCGCCCCAATAACGTATGATCATATCGAGATCAAAGTAGTTAGAGTAAATAATCTCATCAGACCCATCAACATCGCTTTCATTACGAATGCCCGATTCAACACATTTACGTTTTTGAATTACCTCTACCATTTTTTCGTTTAGTGTTAACGGCGCAACGCCCGGAGGCCCACTTAAACATTTTTGTAAACTGACTGATACGCCATCCAGTTGCCATTTATCCACCAGTAAATCATTACCCACGATTGAAGCGGTTGCATCCACATAACTTAATACACCATATTTATGACAAATTTCACCGATTTTGTCGAGCGGTTGTAACATAGTTGTTGATGTATCACCTTGTACACATAATAGTAAACGTGGCTTAATCTTTTTAATCGCATCTTCAATTACATTGGGGTCGAAAACTTGCCCCCATGGCACTTCAATGGTGTGCACTTCTGCGCGACAACGACGTGCAATTTCACACAATAATAAACCAAATCGCCCAAAATTAGGGACCAACACTTTATCACCAGGACGGATGGTTGACATTAATACCGCTTCAATCCCAGCACGAGCCGTGCCATCAATGACAAAGGTTTGTTGATTTTTAGTTTGAAAAATTTCACGGTAAAGTGCCATCGTTTGATTCATATAATCGGTCATGACGGGATCGAATTGACCAATTAATGGTGCGGCCATTGCTCTTGTCACTCTCGGATCGGCGTTAATAGGTCCAGGCCCCATTAATAAACGGTGTGGAGGATTAATCTGATCATAATGTTTAATATCGAACATTTTAAATTTCCTTGATTGAATTAATTAATTTTTTTATCTATATTTTTCAGAAATTTATTTGAAATAGCGTGATTATTTCTGAATAAACTGACAATTTCGTTCATCACTTTTCCCATATTCGCCTTTTTCCAAGCGAGCGATAATTGGGAGGGTTTTCTTTTATTAATCACATCACATTTAACCAATTTACCTTGTTCAATATACGGCTTAGCGATTGTTTTAGGTAAAAAGCCAATCCCCAATCCATTTAAATGACAAGCCAATTTGGTTTCTAAACTTGGGACGATAATCTCGGTTTGTCCCGGCAGTAACCAGGCAACCCGTTTAGTCATATGCGTTGACGTATCTTCAACGTTAATCGCTGGATAATTTCGCAATATCTCGTTAGATAATTTGCCATTTACTTGAGCAAGTGGGTGATTTTTTCCAACAACAAAATCCCAACTCATTTCGCCAAATGGATGGATATTTATCATGTTATCGAGTGATTCCCATCCGGTTGTCCCAATTGCCATATGAAATTCACCATGAAGCAGGGAATCCCAAACGCCCATATAAACTTGCCGAGTTAAATTGAAATGGGTAAAAGGAAACCGAGCTTTCAGATGAATCAGTAAATCAGCCACTGCGTCAGCATCAAATAAGAGGTTATTGATAGTGATGTTTATACGCCTTTCTACCCCATCGCTGATTTGCTGTAATTCTTCCGGCATGGTTGTTAACCAAACTAGCCATTGACAACATTTTTCATAAAGGTGTTGGCCTGCGAGCGTTAATGAAACAGTGCGCGTTGTTCTTTCAAAAAGTTGCGTGCCTAACGACGCTTCAAGTGATTTAATTCGGTAACTAATCGCAGCGGGTGTTTTAAATAACAATTTTGCGGCTTTGGAAAAACTATTGCATTCGACCACTTTTGTAAAAGTCCGCATTGTTTCGATATCTAGCATGTTAGTCCCTTTTTATCATGATAGTATTGCTCTAAAATTAAAGAGCCAATCCAAATACCTAATAATAAATCAGCACCAGAACTATGCCCATAACCGAGTAATTTTTTTATCGATAATCCATGTTGATTATATTGCCTAATTGATGAGATGACTGCAAGTAGATTCAGTGTAAAAATCCCTTTAAATGCATAACTTAAAAAGGTGGCACTTATTTTGGTGGTTAATAATTCTAGCTTGGAATCATCTAAATATAAATGCATCATCGGTAAGCGTTTTCGTAATGATGAATCGGTATAAAGTGCGGAAAATATACCGACCAAAATATCATCAAATGTAGGCGTTAGGCCAGGCCCTAAACCAATAAACTTATCTAGATCAAATGGGCGATGATAAATAAAGTGAATGATTTGAGTCATTAAGGACTGTAAATCTTGATTAAGCGGCTGGGTTAATACACTTGCTAGTTCACCAAATAATCCTGTTTTATGCCTAATCGATGACAGCTGACAATAAACGTGTTTTTTCTGTATCGTAAATGGTTGTAAGACAGTCAAATTTAATTTTCGGCACTGATTTGAGAGGGTAAGCTCTCCTATCACCAAATCCCCATTTACCTGTCGATTGATAGCGGGCCGCTGCTGCGCAATCATGTCATGAATAGCAAAAAAATCATCTGATTTTATTACCCATCCCATCGGACTAATGCCGCGATTAACCGAATGCAATGTAATGATTTTTTGATTGCTATCAAGTAAATTGATCACGTTTTGATGCAAACTAAAGCAAAAAACCTCCCCCGGTATGCATGTAATATGCGCACTAATGGCAAGAGGTTTAATCATCTCACACATAAAATCAATCAGTCACGTTCATTTTTTTTGCAAGCGCTTCAAGGGCTTTTTCAAAACAGGCAAGCGGCGCTCTAACTGTTCCCGCTCCAATTTGACCAATCCCGGCATTTTTATGAGCGATCCCGGTATTAATTAACGGTGTAATACCGGTTTCAACAATGCGCCGAATATCTAATCCTAAACAGCAACCTTGAAAGTTCCATGATGGAATTTGAAATAACGGATTATGTTCAAGATAGATTTCACTCATCTCGTCCGACGTTTCAATCGCTGCATCAACGCCTCCTGCACCAACAAATCGTGTCACACCGGGGGCGGCAACCATCGCTGCGCCGCCGATACCAAAGGTTTCGGTAATCGCGCTATCGCCTATATCTGAATTTGCTTCGTTTTGTGAATAACCAGTAAAGAATAAGCCTTGTGGTGTATTAACCGGGGCAGTAAACCATTCATCACCCAGGCCGCTCACTTTGATACCAAAGTCTTTACCATTACGCGTCATCACAGTCACAATAGTGCCGCCTTCTATTTGCGCGGCACTGTCCATCACGGATTTACAAAAGGCCATCGCCACATTTAAGAAGAATTGATCGGTCACGCTCAAAAACTCAAAGATTTTGGTCATTTCAGCTTTATCACGTTCTAACAACGCAAGTTTAGGTGACAATATTCTTAACAGTAATGCTGATGCAGCAATATTACGTTGGTGGAACTCATCGCCCATGGTAATGGCTTGTGCCATTAATGCCGTCAAATCTACCCCTTTTTCAAACAGCTGTAATGCTTCATTAAGTGCTGGGCCTAATGAATCACGCATCCAGCGATGACGAGCTTGAACATCTTGCCCATAAGCCCCAAAACGCATTACTTTTCCGATACCTTCATTGAGATTACAATAGGCACGGTTACCTTGTGTGATATTTTCAACAACAATAACTGGCATATTAGCAGAGGTGATTCCGCCCATTGGTCCAACAGCGCTAACAGAGTGGCAAGGAATGAATTCAACATGATTATTTTTGAGTAGTGCTAAGGCTTCATCTTCATTTTCTGCCCACCCTTCAAATAAACAAGCGCCAATGCATGCGCCTTGCATGGGGCCTGTCATGTCATTCCACACAATGGGTGGCCCTGCGTGCAGTAATTTTTTACCTGTATTTAGCGTTGTTACAGCGTCTTTCGCTGGAATGACACCAAGCCAGTGTGGCCTTGCTTGTTTGATTCTATCTATAACCGCTTGGTTTGCTTCATTAATCGATGCGTACATATCTCAACCTCTTACTGTAATTTTTTTAAAATGTGAGCGAGTTTCTCATTACCACCAGCAATCGGTGCCCATTGATAATGAACGACAGGAACGCCGGCTGATTGCAAATCTTCAGCAAAACTGCGCAATCCGGCATTAATTACTGCCACGCTGTCTAGCAGTGGGTACGTTTTTTCACTCGATGATGCTGCTGCTTGAGTAATCAGCTTTTTAGCCAATAAAACAGCCTCTGGTAGGTTATCCATCACAATAATATCCGCCTCTCTCAGAGCCTTAATTTGTAACGATCGAACTTGAGGATCTTGCTCTGAGCCGGTGACAGTTGCAATCACATTGAGTGGTTGATTGTCTGTTCTTTTTTTACGTGCTTTTTCGACACCACTAATGATTGACTCAGCAGGATTTGCGTTAGCACCATATCCAATCACAAGATCCAACAATAATACACCGACATCGATTCGATCACCTAAATGTGTGATTTCCTGTTCACGAATCGATGGATCGATCATCGGATGAGGCCGTCCAACAGTATAATAATCATCACCAAGATCAATAATTGTGTGCCCTTTGGCATCAAGCATGATCCCTTTATGATGATCTTTACTAACAGTAACATCGAGTTTTTCGGCAAGTAACATCGCCGCTTCAGACGCGAGTGTTCCCCCGGTATAGAGTCCTAATATTTTTTTATCCACAGCTGCACATGCGCTATCTGCTTGTTTTTCAACGTTGGCTAATTGTGCCGATAAACGCGCAGCTTCATCAAGAGTGTTGGCAAAGTAGATATTTCCATCACACGGCTTATCCGCTTTAGCCCCAAGAAACAGAGCAACGATGGGTTTATTAATTTTTTTCATTGCAGCAATCACACTAATCCGAACCGTGTCAGCGGGCGGCTTTGAAATAAAAGTAATCACCTGACTTTGCTTATCTGCCGCTAGCATTTTCAATGCTGTAAGGCCACTTATGCCCCCAACCTCAGCGGAGAGATCGCGCCCGCCTAAACCGATTGCTTGAGTGATACCCTGCCCTAATAAGGCAATTTGAGAGATCACTTCTTGAATCCCCGTTCCAGATGCACCAATTACGCCAATATTGCCTTTAGGAATGACATTGGAAAATGCAAGCGGTGCACCAGCAATAATGGCTGTACCACAATCAGGTCCCATTACAATCAAATCATTATCTGCTGCTTTTTGTTTTAGCGCTATTTCATCTTGCAATGAAACGTTATCAGAAAAAATCATGACATTTTTTTGATTATCTAATGCTTGTTCAGCAAGCTTTGCAGCATACTCACCGGCAATGGATATCAACACTAAATTAGCATCAGGTAATTTCTGCTTTGCGCTATCAAAGCGACGGGCTTTTACTAAACGCGTTCCACTTTGTTGTTGCTGAGCAATATTTTTTAAAGCTTGTTCTAATGCCTCACTAATTAACTCAACAACGCCCGTTGAATCTTGACTGGCTTTAATTGCAACGCAAATATCATTTGGAGTCGCTTGGTTAAAAATATCATTCCAAAATCCAGTATTAGTAAGTAAGGATTTATTGGCCGGTGTCCCCATCATGACCGAGACTTCATCAACCTCGTCTAAATTACTGAGTTTCTTTGATATCAGCATTAGGCTGACTGAATCTTGGAAACTGCCTTTCTTTATAAAAGCATGAATCATGAGAAATCGCCTCTCAACGTGAATAAATGTAAGTAAATGTAAATACGAGCATTAATAGAATAAACATGATCACTCTATACTACCGAAAAAACCCCAATACGTTCCAAATAATATCAGAAATCCCCTTAATAAAAATCCATTAAAAAACAATTAAAATCAATTAATTAACCATTTATTAAAAATAATTTTACAAACAAAAACAATTCATTGAATTTTATTTTATAAAAACGATTAGTTAATTAGATCACAGTATTCTTTGTTATAAATAAGTATGTTATACAAAAGTAAGTATGATGTGTATGATTGATCTAATTTTAGTAGAATGTACTTTAATTAGATTAAATAATCAGATGTTGATATTTTATACAATACAACAAATCTGATTATTTTAACTTCAACGCAAAACGGACGGGATAATTATGAATATCTTACTTGATGATGTGGCAGAAATTGTAACGTGGATATCAAGCTTTGGTGGTTTAGATAACGGGGGAACAACACGATTACTCTACTCTACACAGTGGCTTAATGCGCAAAATGCATTGAAGGAACGCATGTCTCGTTATGGAATGACGACCTATTTTGACGATATTGGTAACTTATACGGTCGCTTTGAAGGAAGTAAGTATAAAGATGAGGTTATCCTGTCAGGATCACACGTAGATACGGTTGTAAATGGCGGAAAACTCGATGGACAACTGGGCATTGTTGGCGCATTTTTAGCAATGAGATACTTGAAAGAAAAATACGGCCAACCCCTTCGAACATTGGAAGTGATTTCGATGGCAGAAGAAGAAGGTAGCCGTTTTCCTTATGTGTTTTGGGGCAGTAAAAATGTGTTTGGTTTGGCCAATCCTAAAGAAGTTGAAAATATCAAAGATGCCGATGGGGTTAATTTTACCGACGCGATGAAAGCCTGTGGCTTTGGCTTTAATACCAAAGAGGCCCGTCACGATATTAAAGCCTTTGTTGAACTTCATATAGAACAAGGTGGCGTTTTAGAAAGAGAAAATAAAAGTATTGGCATTGTAACGAGTATCGTCGGTCAGCGCCGTTACACTATTCGATTAACTGGAGAAGCTAATCACGCAGGAACAACGCCAATGGGGTATCGCCGTGATGCTGTGTACGCTTTTAGTCGTATCTGTTATGAATCGATTAATAAAGCAACCGAATTGGGTGATCCTCTTGTATTGACTTTCGGTCGAGTCGATCCTAAGCCGAATGTTGTTAATGTTGTGCCGGGCGAAGTCGTATTTACCATGGACTGCCGTCATACCGATCAAAATGCGATTATTTCGTTCACTGAAGAAATTGAAGCCGATATGAAGCGTATCGCCAGTGAACTCGGCCTTGAGATAGAAATTAATCGTTGGATGGATGAGCCACCAATCCCGATGGATCTAAAATTAACAAAAATGTTACAAGAGCAATGTAAAAAAGAGAATCTCAATTACCGCATTATGCACAGTGGTGCAGGACATGATGCACAAATTTTTGCGCCAAGAGTACCAACGGCGATGCTTTTTGTCCCCAGCATTAAGGGGATCAGTCATAATCCAGCTGAAGAGACAAAAATCGAAGATTTAGTTGAGGGCATCAAAGCATTAACTTATGCACTTTATCAATTAGCTTATCAAGAATAGTGGGGCAAGATGTTGTAATGACGCTATCAAATCAAACGGTTTTAGATATTAGCCTAAATTGCTGTCTGTTATGCCTTGGATGGAGAGTGAGATGAATTTATTCTTTTTATAATAGCAGCTGTTTTAATCGGTAATACGAGAAAATCAAGCTCTATCAAGCAAAATACAGCATATTAAAATCAGGAGAATACAATGGGTTATATAAATAACAATGTGGGTTATCCAAAAGATTTATTAGCATCAAGAGCCATCATCAAGCGGGGTAATTATGCGCTCATACCGCCAAATGGGCTGGTTAAAAATATTCTTCCTGGATTTAAAAATTGCGATATCACTATCCTTTCATCACCAAAACTTGGCGCCTCTTTTGTCGATTATTTAGTCACAATGCATGCAGATGCAAATAATCAGCAAGGCTTTGGGGGAGAGGGTATTGAGGTATTTATTTATGTGATTGAGGGGGATATCACAGCCAGTTGCAATGAAAAATCCTATCAATTAAAAACAGGCGGATATCTTTATTGCCCTGCTGAATCTAAACTTTATCTCAAAAATAATATTAATACATCTCGCTTATTTTTGTATAAAAGACGTTATCATCACTTAGACGGTTATTCCCCCTACGTTGTCGAAGGAAATGTTAATGCATTGCCAGCCGTTAACTATGAAGATATGCAAGATGTGCTCATTCAAGATCTCCTTCCTAAAGAACTGGCATTCGACATGAATTTCCATATTTTGACATTTAACCCTGGGGCAAGCCATGGCTATATCGAAACACATGTACAAGAACACGGTGCTTATTTTTTAAGTGGTGAGGGAATGTATAATCTCGATAATCAGTGGATACCGGTTAAAAAAGATGATTACATTTTTATGGGGGCTTATGCTTTACAAGCCTGTTATGCAGTCGGTCATGAACCGCTTAGCTATATTTACTCTAAAGATTGCCATCGTGATATCGAATTGTAATTGGATGCAGGTCATTATACCCGCTAAGTAAATAAACCTTAGATAGACAACAACCTAGCTACGTTTATTTTTTTGAATTTCAACACAGGAAAAATTATGGAACTTATTGTTATTGCATTAGGTGGTAATGCAATTTGTAAAAGGAATGAACCGCTTTCGGTTGAAAACCAGTATAGAAATATCGATGCAACAACAAAATTGATAGCTAAATTAGCGGGTAAATACCGCTTAGTTATTGTGCATGGTAATGGGCCGCAAGTCGGTTTACTTGCGTTACAAAATGCCGCTTATTCGGTAGTCCCGGCTTATCCATTAGATATTCTTGTTGCCCAAACGCAAGGTATGCTTGGGTATATGATCGCAACTAGCTTACAAAAAAATGACAATATTAATAAGGTTATCACCTTATTAACACAAGTTGAAGTTGATGAAAATGATCCTTCATTCAATAATCCGACTAAGTATGTTGGCCCTGTTTATCAACCTGAAGAAGAACAGGTCTTAAAAAATCAGTATGGCTGGCAATTTAAAAAAGATGGTAAGTATTTGCGCCGGGTTGTGCCGTCACCTAAGCCCCAACATATCCTCGAGATTGATACCATAAAAAAATTGTTAACCGACGATGTTATTGTCATATGTAGTGGTGGCGGAGGAATCCCGGTTGTTAAACGTGAGCACGGCTATCAAGGTGTTGAAGCGGTAATCGACAAAGATCACGCCGCGGCATTACTTGCAACGCAGCTAGGTGCTGATCATTTAATGATTCTAACCGATGCCGATGCTATTTATGAAAATTGGGGTACCCCACAGCAAACTGCCTTACATCACGTTAATATTGAAAAATTAAAACCCCTTGCCGTCGATGATGGCGCGATTGGTCCTAAAGTAAAATCGGCAATAGATTTTGTTGAGCAGACTGATAATAAAGCCTACATTGGCATGCTAACAGATATCGAAGCCTTGATGAATGGAACAAAAGGGACAATTATTAGCAAATATTGATAATGCATTTTTAACAATACATAGCCATTAATTAGAATAGATTATATTAACCGAAAATATCAACCTAGATCACAGATTACATAACCTTTATTGACTATCTTAGCGTTATTAAAGATGGCCAACTTACGACGAGGAGTCAGAGATTATGAGAATTGATAAAAAGACGTTACATCAGTTAATTGCCAACAAAATGCATAAAGCCGGTTTAACAAAAGAACATGCTGATATTGCCGCAGATGTCCTCGCGTTTGCTGATTCACGGGGCATTCATTCTCATGGCGCTGTCCGAGTTGAATATTATTGTGAACGTATTGCCAAAGGCGGGATGACCACTCATCCCAATATTAGCTATAAAGAAACCGGGCCATCAAGTGCCATTTTAGATTTTGATAATGGTTGTGGTTTAGTTGCCGCTAAGTTAGGCATGGACAAAGCCATCGAAATGGCAAAAAAAAATGGCGTTGCGGTGGTCGGTATTCGCCGAATGTCACACAGTGGCTCGCTTTGTTACTTTACCGAAATGGCTGCTGCTGAAAATTTAGTTGGACTGTCAGTTTGTCAGTCCGATCCGATGGCTGTCCCATTTGGCGGTGCGGAAGAATTTTTTGGTACTAACCCCATTGCCTTTGCTGCGCCAACTGCAGACAATAGAGTTGTCTCATTTGACATGGCGACGACGGTTCAAGCTTGGGGGAAAGTACTTTATGCACGTTCACGCGGAGAAGCGATTCCGGCTACATGGGCAGTTGACGAACAGGGTGAAGCGACAACCGATCCGCACAAAGTCAATGCGTTACTACCAATTTCAGGGGCTAAAGGTTACGGTTTGATGATGATGGTCGATGTGCTTTCAGGGATCTTGCTTGGCTTGCCATTTGGTAAAAATGTCTCATCAATGTATCAAGATTTATCTAAAGGCCGTGAACTTGGACATCTGCATATCGTGATTAATCCAGACTATTTTATCGGACAAGAACCATTTAAAGCTGCGATGTCAGCCATGCTTGATCAATTGAAAGAAGTAAAACCTGCAAAAGGAAATAGCCAAGTCTATTTTCCCGGAGAACGAGGGAAAGCGCGCGAAGCAGCTTATTTAAAAGACGGGATTGAAATTGTTGATGATATCTATAATTATCTTGTCGGTGATGATATTCACTTTAATCGTTACGATCACAAAAATAAATTTGCTGAGTAAAGTTATAAACTTGTTGGATTGACAATACCTACCGCGGATAAGGCCACTTGAGATAATGTGGCCTTTTAAATCATTTTCACTATGCGATAACAGCAACAAGCCGCTTCGGCATTAAATCAAATTGCGTGTGTATTGCAGTGCCAATGAAACGTTCATTTTGGTAAATTCGTACTAACTGTTCACTCGCGCTACTTGTCTCAAGTTTTATTCGTTGGCCAAGTAAAATTTGATTACCTTGTCCCTGTGTTAAGACAATTTTAGGGTAATCTTGCAGTGAGCTATCGACTGGCATTAACAAATCATCGCGTTCATGCATATTTTCAAGTTGTTCCAATGTCACCATGTTATTAATCGGATAATTTGAAACCTGTGTGCGCCGCAAATAAATTACATGTGCTCCACATCCAAGTAACTCACCTAAATCATCAACAATGGTTCGAATGTAAGTCCCTTTTGAACAGTGAATATCAAGCTCTAACGTATTTTTTTCTTGATCAAAATGGATGAATTGATTTTGATAAATGGTAATCGGCCTTGCTTCTCGCTCAACGGTTATGCCTTGACGAGCATATTCATATAAGGGTTTACCTTGATGTTTTAGAGCCGAGAACATGGTGGGTATTTGCATTACATCAAAACGGAAATTGACCAATGCCTGTTCAATTTGTTGCTGTGTGACATTGACTGGTTTGCAACTTATGATTGTGCCTTCCGCATCAGAAGTATCTGTTCGCTCACCTAATTTTGCAATCACACGATAACGTTTGTCTGAATCCAACAAATATTGTGAAAACTTAGTTGCCTCACCAAAACAAATCGGGAGCATTCCGATTGCTAACGGATCCAAAGCGCCGGTATGACCGGCTTTTTTCGCTTGGAATAACCGTTTCACCTTTTGTAGCGCATCATTGGATGTTAAACCTTGCGGTTTATCTAATAATAATACGCCGTGAAGATCACGGCGAATTTTTTTTATACACATAGGACGATATCTTATTTAGCGTTATTGATTGGTATTCTTAACCGCGTTACCCGTTAACTTTATCTTGATTTAGATAAAGGTAAATAAGGCGTATACGTGGATAATCTAAACTTTTAGTCAATGAAAACAACGACCAACTATTCTTTATGTCGCTCTTTATCGTGTCGGATAACATCGGAAACTAAATTAGACATTTGCATGCCTTTGACGAGTGACTCATCGTAATTAAACTTTAACTCAGGAACAATGCGTAACTTCATCGCTTTGCCAATTAATGACCGAATATATGGCGTTGCATCATTGAGGATTTTTAATCCTTGCTCGATGTTCTCTACATCACTGTCATTTAAAAATGTGACAAAGACTTTTGCATAGGCAAGATCACGCGATAACTCCACACCAGAAACAGTGACCATACCAAGTCTAGGATCTTTTATCTCGCGTTGCAGTATAATTGCGATTTCTTTTTGTAATTCATGCCCAACTCTTGACGCTCGACTAAATGTTTTTGCCATAATTCTTTATCCTATAAAACAAAATAATGTTGATTCTTCGAACCTAATACCTAAAAAAGATTAACAAATACTAGGCATCATTATCATTGTTTAAAAACATTACCTAGCCATTACATCAATAAATGTAGGGGATAATTCCCCCCTACTTTATCTACCTAGAATTAAATTGTACGTTTAATTTCAATGGTTTCAAAGACTTCAATGTTGTCACCCACGCGAACATCATTGTAGTTACGTACGCCGATACCACACTCCATTCCGTTACGAACTTCGTTGACATCATCTTTGAAACGACGTAATGATTCAAGCTCACCTTCATAAATAACCACGTTATCACGAAGTACGCGAATTGGGTTGTGACGTTTAACCACACCTTCTGTCACCATACAACCTGCAATTGCACCAAATTTCGGTGATTTAAACACATCACGTACTTCAGCAAGACCGATAATTTGCTGTTTGTATTCTGGTGCAAGCATTCCGCTCATCGCTTGTTTAACTTCATCAATCAAATCATAAATAACAGAATAATAACGTAAATCAAGATTTTCTGATTCAATCACTTTACGCGCAGACGCATCAGCACGGACGTTAAATCCTAATACAATCGCATTCGATGCTGCCGCAAGCGATGCGTCTGTTTCGGTAATTCCACCCACACCTGAACCGATGATTTTGACTTTCACTTCATCTGTCGATAGTTTGAGTAATGCATCATTAATCGCTTCAACTGATCCTTGAACATCGGCTTTAAGCACAATATTTAACTCAGAAACATCACCTTCAGTCATATTGGTGAACATATTTTCAAGTTTTGCTTTTTGCTGACGAGCAAGTTTCACGTCACGGAATTTTCCTTGACGATATAATGCAACTTCACGTGCCTTTTTCTCATCTCGAACAACGGTTGCTTCATCACCCGCTGAAGGAACACCCGATAGGCCAAGGATCTCAACTGGCATCGAAGGACCGGCTTCAGTCACTTCTTTACCTAATTCATTACGCATTGCACGAATACGGCCATATTCAAAACCACAAAGCACAATGTCACCTTTATGTAAGGTACCTGACTGAACAAGTACGGTTGCAACTGGGCCACGTCCTTTATCTAAAAACGATTCAATTACAACGCCGCTCGCCATACCTGTTTCGTAAGCGGTTAGTTCAAGCACTTCCGCTTGAAGTAAAATGGCTTCAAGAAGTTGATCGATACCCGTTCCTGCTTTTGCTGATACATGAACAAACTGCGAATCACCGCCCCAATCTTCTGACATTACGCCATATTGAGCAAGTTCACCTTTAACGCGATCCGGATCCGCTTCAGGTTTATCAATTTTATTTACAGCAACAACAATTGGCACATTCGCTGCTTTCGCATGTTGAATCGCTTCAATGGTTTGCGGCATCACACCATCATCTGCCGCAACAACAAGAACAACGATGTCGGTTGCCTTAGCACCACGAGCACGCATCGAAGTAAATGCAGCATGGCCTGGAGTATCTAAAAATGTGATATCGCCATTTGCCGTTTTAACGTGATAAGCACCGATATGCTGAGTAATACCACCCGCTTCGCCCGATGCCACTTTCGCTTTACGAATATAGTCTAGCAATGAGGTTTTACCATGATCAACGTGCCCCATGATAGTCACAACTGGCGCACGAGAGACTTTTTCAGCGCCGGTATCGCGATCGCTCATTAATGACTCTTCAAGTTCATTTTCACGGCGCAACACCACTTTATGTCCCATCTCTTCAGCAACTAATTGTGCTGTTTCTTGGTCAATTACCTGATTGATGGTTGCCATTGCCCCCATTTTCATCATGGTTTTGATCACTTCGGACCCTTTCACAGCCATTTTGTTTGCTAGCTCAGCAACAGTAATTGTTTCACCAATCACGACATCACGGTTAACGGCTTGAACAGGTTTATTAAAGCCTTGCTGTAATGTGCTTTTGCCACGTTTTTTATGGCCACCACGCGTTACCGCTCTTGCTTCTTCTCGCTCTGCTTTACTTTCTGATAATTTGCTGGTTTTTTTCTGTTTAACCGCTTTATTACTGCGACCTCGGCCACGTCCACTTTCTACTTCGCGGTCGGTCTCATCTTCAGCAGCTCTTGCGTATTTAGATGTAGTAACATGATAATCTTCATCATCCGATGAACGCGGAGTATCCGTTTCATCTTTGTATTTTTCAGCAAGCTGACGCGCTTCTTCTGCAACGCGCTTTGCTTCTTCTTCCAATTTGCGTCGATTTTCTTCCTCAGCTTTACGTTTAATTTCGTTCGCTTCAGCTTCCAAACGGGCTTTTTCTTCTTGGATTTTCTTTTGTTTAGGATCAGCTAACTCTTGTTGTTTAGCCACTTGAGCTGCTTTTGCTTCAGCTTCTTTACGTTTTCTCTCTTCTTCTGCAGCCATTTTAGCCTTTTGTTCCGCTTCTTTACGTGCTTTTTCTTCCATTTCTTGTTTCGCTTGTTGCTCTGCTTCAAGTCTTGCTTTTTCTTGCTCAGCAGCTATATCAACAGGATCGCGTTTGACAAATGTCCGTTTTTTTCGCACTTCAACTTTAACTTCTTTACTTTTACCACTGCCACTTGCAACATTCAATGTTGAGTGGGTTTTTCGCTGTACAGTGAGCTTTGTTGGACCTTGCTGAGGATGCAAATGAGCAAGTAAGTCCTCTTTTTCCTTTTGACTCACAAAATCTGATGCGGTTTTTTTCATACCCGCATCAGCAAACTGTTGCAAAAGTGTTTGCACTGGGGTATTAATTTCTTGAGCCAGTGTTTCGATTGATACTTTGGTCATGTGTTACTATCCCTCAATTATTCATTTGCAAACCAACAAATATTACGTGCAGCCATAATAAACTCGCCAGCTTGTTCGCTTGTTAAACCTTCAATATCGGCAAGATCATCGGTGCCTTGTTCGGCTAAATCTTCCAATGTAATCACATCATTTTGCGCTAATTGATAGGCCAATTCCTGTGTCATGCCCGGCATATCAAGCAGCTCTTGAGCCGGTCTTTTATCACCGCTGTGTGATAATGCGATGGTCGTAAGTGCATCTTTTGCTCGACCTCTTAAAGTGTCAACGAGTTCTTCATCAAGTTCGTCAATCTCTAACAGTTCATTGACAGGAACATAAGCTAACTCTTCTAAAGAGGTAAATCCTTCTTCGACAAGCAATTGAGCAAGATCTTCACCAATATCTAAATATTTCATTAAATTATTGATTGCTGCAAACGATTCCGCATGGTGTTTTTCTTGTAATGCTTCAGTACTCATTACATTCAGCGTCCATCCCGTCAATTGGGAAGCTAATCGAATATTTTGTCCATTACGACCAATTGCTTGTGGTAATGTTTCGGCGTTAACCGCAACGTCCATGGTATGTTTATCTTCATCAACCACAATTGATGCCACATCAGCAGGTGCCATTGCATTAATAACGTACTGTGCTGGATTTTCATCCCACAACACGATATCAATCCGCTCACCACCAAATTCATTCGATACCGCCTGAACACGTGCACCACGCATACCAACACAAGCACCAACGGGATCGATACGACGATCATTACTTCTAACCGCGATTTTAGCGCGCGAACCAGGATCGCGAGCGACCCCTTTTACATCAATCACTTCTTCGCCAATTTCTGGCACCTCGATCCGGAATAATTCTTCCATCATTTCCGGATTTGAACGACTGATACAAAGCTGAGCCGGTTTATTATCTTGCTCAACAAGATATAAAATACCACGAACGCGATCACCAATACGGAAATTTTCACGCGGCAGCATATCGTGACGCGACATCACAGCGTCCGCATTGTTTCCAAGATCTAAAACAACACTGTCGCGATTGGTTTTTTTGACTATACCCGTTACAATCTCACCGATTCTGTGTCTAAACATGTCAATAACCATGGCTCTTTCTGCTTCACGCACTTTTTGAACAATGACTTGTTTAGCTGTTTGTGTTGTAATTCGGTCAAAGGCAACCGATTCGATTTGTTCTTCAACATAATCGCCTAATTGTTTAGTTGGGTCTTCATATTGTGCCGCATCTAACGTAATTTCTTTCGTTGGTTGAGTGACATCATTAACCACTAACCATCGACGAAATGTATCATAATCACCGGTTTTATGGTCGATTTTTACAGTAACGTCGATATCTACGGTATATTTCTTTTTAGTGGCGGTTGCTAATGCAGTTTCTAACGCTTCAAAAATTTTATCTCTTGTTAGCGATTTTTCGTTGGAAACAGCTTCAACAACGGCTAAAATCTCTTTATTCATCCTTCTACACCTGCACTCATTTAAGATTAAAATTAGGGACAATATTTGCCTTTTGAATATTACTAAATGCAAATACTTCATCATTACCATCGATATTTAGGGTAATCATGCCATCTTGAGCAGATTTAATTTGCCCTTTCCATTTTCGACGATTTGCAACGGCAATACGTAATGATAATGTGACTTCTTCGCCAATAAAGCGTTGATAATGTTCCAATGTAAATAAAGGTCTATCCATTCCAGGAGAAGAAACCTCTAAGGTATAGGCATCAGTAATCGGATCTTCTACATCTAGTACGGCACTAATTTGACGACTGACATCGGCACAATTATCAACTGAAATTCCATTTTCGCTATCAATATAAACACGAAGTACGGGATATCGACCACGAATATATTCAATACCAACAAGTTCAAAACCAAGTACATCAACGGGCACTTGAATAATATTAGTCAATTGCTGTTCAAGATTAAGCAAACAAACCTCCAAAGCATAAAATAAAAAAGGGCATAAAGCCCATCATTTTTTTAAACTTACTTTCTAAACTTAACAAATAAAAAAACCTCGACATGCGAGGCTACATTCAAAATAAAACTATAATGAAGCCACTTTATTCGAACTTTCATGTTACAAAATGAATTGATTTGAGTTATGAATGAAAATTTAAGTGGTTGCGGGGGCTGGATTTGAACCAACGACCTTCGGGTTATGAGCCCGACGAGCTACCAAGCTGCTCCACCCCGCGCTAGATTTGTTTGGAGTATACTCGATTTAAAATAAATTGCAAGCGTCAATTAATGACTTGACGCCATTATACATAGTTATAATCAGTGTTTTCAGTGCATTTTGACTGGTAATTGAATCAAATAAATCAGCTGTTAGCATTTAGCGATTAAAAGCCTAAGCATTCATTTTTATTTACCGCTTAATAATAAATAAAAAAGCGGATAAAAATAGAAAAACAAAAAAACAACATTATTTATGATGAAAATAGGCAATTATCATTTATTTGTTTTTTTATTTTGCTATAATCACCAAACTTTTACATTTGAATAACATTTTAAGTAATTAAAACCCACCAATAATCAGACAGCTTATGCCACACCTTATAAAAATAATTATCACAAAAGCAATAAAAAGAATCCGCTTTGGATGATACCTGTAATGACGTCTTTGTTTTCTATGTTAACTATCAAATAATCTATAATTATGACCGGAGTATTAGAATGAGTATTGAAACATCAACACATAATCAGAGTTCCGCTGCCGAGGAACGACTGAAAACCCCTGAGGGGAAAAAAGAATTTATAAGAGCATGCCTTGCATGTTGGCTAGGTACGACGATGGAATACGTCGACTTTGCCTTATATGGCCTTGCAGCAGGACTTGTTTTTGGCGATGTATTCTTTCCTGAAGTGACGCCGGCTGTTGCGTTGTTATCAAGTTTTGCCACTTATTCAGTTGGCTTTATTGCAAGACCTATCGGCGCAATTTTCTTTGGTCGACTCGGTGATAAAAGAGGTCGCAAAATCGTCCTTGTCATCACCATCGCTTTAATGGGTATTTCGACAACACTTATCGGCTGCATACCTAGTTATCATACAATCGGAATATTAGCACCGATTTGTTTAGTGATTTTGCGCTTTGTACAAGGTTTTGGTGCCGGTGCTGAATTATCTGGCGCAACGGTCATGCTTGGTGAATATGCCCCAGCTAAACGTCGCGGATTAATCGCATCAATCATCGGAATTGGGTCAAACAGTGGTACGTTAGTTGCCTCAGGCGTTTGGTTATTGGTATTAACTCTTGATCAACAGACAGTTATTGACTGGGCTTGGCGCGTGCCTTTTATTGCAAGTGCATTGATCGCAGTTTCAGCAACGTTAATTCGTCGTCATGTGAAAGAAACACCTGTTTTTGAAAAAGAACAAACCAATAATGCCACGCAAACCACCAAACAACCGATGGCAATAAGAAATAGTCAACAAGCTGCTGAAACACGCTCATTCTTTCAGCGCAATAAAGCCTTTTTCGTTATGCTTGGATTACGTATCGGTGAAAATGGCCCTTCTTATTTAGCACAAGGTTTTGTTATTGGTTATGTTGTTAAAATCTTAGGCGTCAGCAAAGCCGTACCAACCACCTCAGTATTTATTGCCTCGTTACTCGGTTTTGTTGTTATCCCATTTTCAGGCTGGCTTTCTGATAAGTATGGCCGACGCATTATTTATCGTATTTTCTGCTTCTTATTAATGCTTTATGCAATTCCCGCCTATATGTTCCTTGAAACGCGTGACCCAATGATTGTTGGAGCCATTATTGTAACAGGAATATGCTTAGCTTCACTTGGCATTTTTGGCGTTCAAGCTGCTTATGGTGTTGAATTGTTTGGTGTTAAATCACGTTATACTAAAATGGCACTTGCAAAAGAAATGGGTGGAATTATATCTGGGGGTATAGCACCGCTCGTTGCCGCGGGATTACTTAGTTACTATGGTTCTTGGTGGCCAATTGCTATCTACTTTGGTACTATGGCAACAATCGGATTTATTACGACTTTCTTTGCGCCAGAAACGCGTGGACGTGATCTCAACTCACAAAATGATGCAATTTAATCCCCATTGATTTCTGACTTGTTAAGCCAGAAATCAATGATATACGAGGGTAATGATATGGTAAAAAGAATAATAATTGATTGTGACCCGGGAAATGGCATTCCCGGCGCCAATGTCGATGATGGATTAGCCATTGCACTAGCAATAGCCAATCCACAGATATCGTTAGAATTGGTAACAACCGTGTCTGGCAATACGCCTCGTGATACGGGATATAGCGTGGCTAAACATATCATGAATTTGCTTAATCTTGATATTCCTGTTGCAAAAGGTGCGGCGCAAGCTTTACTTGAACCTCCGCTTCCTTGGCGGGAACATTTAGATAATAATGTGAAAAAGCAAGGGTTACTGCACCTTTGGTCAGATAAGGGCATAACACATTCCTCAAATAGTCCCGTTACCATTAATGCAGCGCAAGCGATTGGTGATTTGGTTTGCCAAAATCCTAAACAAATTTCGGTGGTTGCCATAGGGCCGTTAACGAATATTGCGCATACTATCCAGCTTTATCCCGAATTTGTTGATTGCGTTGCAGAAATTATTATTATGGGCGGCGTGTTTAACGTGCCTGGTAGTCTCAAAGATACCAATTTTGCGATTGATCCCGAAGCGGCTAAAGTTGTGCTAAGCAGTGGCGCGAAAATAACACTCGCCCCTTATGATGTGACAACAACCACCTTGCTAACCCATCATGATTTAGATCGTATTGCCCTTAATGCAGATCCACTGAGTCAATATTTGGTGACAACAACGCGACCTTGGATGGATTATTCAATGCAAACTCGGCATATACCGGGATGCTGGATTCATGATGCATTATGTGTTGCTTATTTGATTGATCCTTCATTTATAACTTCAAATCCCTATATTGTCGATGTCGCACTGCAAGGCGATTACACCCGAGGGAGCTCTAGACGTTGGAAGCCAGATACATTGCGCCTAACCATTGGCATGCCGACATTACCCACATCGACAATCAATGTACTTGAAACGGTGGATAATCAAAAATTACTATCAATTATTTTTGATTCTTTAGAAAATTTCGCGAACAAACATTAACTAATGAGACATTAGCTAACCTAAGTTAATTTAGGTTAGCTAAAATAATGAGCAAACAAACAAAGCGTTATAAAATCGCCTATTGTAAGTTGCGTGCTAAATCTAACTCTTCTTGTTGCCAAGCTGCTGATAACGCATTGACCAATGCGTCATAACCGTCATGAGTCAGAGGGACTTTTCGTTCAAAGACCTTACTGTAAATGTCGTGGCTATTTTTTGTGATAACCCAGCGACCTTTAATTACAGCGTCACCAGTGTAGCTGCCATGAAATCCTTCGATGAATAATTTCACTTTTAAATAGGGCGCTTTAATCGGTTTTGTTGAAACTAAATAATCAGGCAATAATAAAGATAAATCCTGCGTAACCCGGTTTTCTAATTGTTTCGACAGCGGCGATGTCCATAAATTATTTGCAGCAGTTGTATATTTTATTGGATCGGTTTGAATGACGATGCCATTTTTATTTAAAAAATCATCAATATCAACCGATTCAATCAAAATAAAACGGTCGGTTTTATGTGCCATTTGTGAGGGCACCTTATCTAAATTCGTTGTTAATTGGAAATAATTTTTACTCGGCACACTAGACGAACAGCTCGCTAATGCCATCAACGATACGGTAAATACTACCGCAATAATCTTATTCATTATTTTTGTCCTCTCGCTTTAGGTTGCGGATCTTTTTTAGACGGTGCTGAAAAAATCAATGCATTACTTTTATCATTTAATGTGCCAAGTAGTGGAGTTAACTCATCCATCATCTTCTGCACTTTTTCTAGGCTTTGTTTCATTTGACTATTTAAGTCAGAGCCTGGCTGAAAATCTTTAATTGTTTCATTCAGTGAACGCAAGGTTTGCTGCAAGTCATTCGGTAGACCTTGTATCTCTTTGCTGTTCATCATTTTATTCAATGATGAAATTAATTTTTGACTTTCAGCTAACGATTTATTCAACTCTGCAACGGTGCCATCTAATGGTAAACGGTTAAAATTATCTAACAGCTGTAGCACTTTCGCTTGAATTTGTGCTAAACCTGTCGACGCTGTCCCAATCGTTTTATACCCGTACAATTCCGTTTTGTTAGGGTCATAATTGCTTTTTAACTCAGGGTAAAAATCCAAATCAATATAGAGCGTTCCGGTAAACATATTCTCTGTTTTTAGTGTGGCTCTTAAACCATTTTTTTGTTCATCGATGATAAGGGATGCAATATCAATTTTTTCATCGACCAATTCTGATAATCGATCAGGTTCGATTCGAATCAAAACTGGAATTTTTTGATTTAATATCGATGCTTGTTTTAGCATTTCAGGTGTATAAAATGGTACCTGACTTACTGTACCCAGCCTTATACCATGATACTCAACAGCTGCACCTTCAGAAAGTCCTGCAATCGACTCAGGAAACATTAATAAAAATTCTGTGTAATCGGTATACTGCGAATCTTGAATAGCTTTTTTATCTTCATACAGTTTATAGACAGAAAACTGTTTTGCCGCCTCACCGTATTTTGCCCCTTCGGGTAAATCAAAACTGATTCCACCTGAAAGTAAAACATCAAGAGATGGAATGTCTAAATTAGCCCCGCGTGAAGATAAGGTCAAATTCACGCCACCCTCTTTCCAGAAACGGACATTTTGTGTGACCAGCGCGTCATACGGTTTACTGATAAAAATTTGGTATTTCATCTTACGGGATTCAACATCAAAACTCGATGTTTCAACACTACCAACGTGATATCCTCTAAACATGACTATCGCACCACGAGGAATTACCCCATTTTGATCACTTTCCAGATTTAATCGTATACCTTGAACACTCGGGTCGGTTAAAGGCGGAGTATCTGATAACGTGAATAATCGGTTATCAAAAGGACTTGTATCGTTGCCCGATACAAGTTCAATATAGTTGCCCGATAAAATAGTACCAAGTCCAGTAATACCTTCGCGGCCAATTTGGGGTCTCACCACCCAAAATAAAGAGTCATTTTTAAGTAAAGGCTCCATATCTTTGTAAAGGCGCCCTCTAATTACCACTTGTTGATAATCATCGGCCAATGTCACTTCGTTAATGATACCGACATCAACGCTGCGATTTTTAATCGTTGTTTTACCCGCAACAATCCCACTGGCATCTTTTGCTAGCAAGGTAAATTCAATACCTTTATTCGTAATATGCGAATAAATAATCCAGAGCCCAACAATAGCGGTAACAATAGGGATGATCCATATAGCCGATATCCCTTTTACTTTAACTACTTTGGCTAATTTGCGTGATGGTGACATACTTTTCCTACTATGGTTTAGACATGTAAACGATCCCAGATTAACCGCGGATCAAATTTTTGCGATGCAATCATTGTAATAATTACAACAGTTGCGAAATAAATAATACCTATATCTGGGTAAATCGCCATAAGCTGTTGGTTTCTCACTAATGAACACACAACTGCGACAACAAAGACGTCAATCATTGACCATTTTCCGATAAATTCAACAGCATTATATATCGTATTCATTTTTCGGCATTCTTTTCGATTTGTTGGTTGATTGGTTATCGAAAATAAGCACAGCCAACTTAGCGAAATAATCTTTAATATTGGGATCACAATACTGGCAGTTAAAATTACTAAAGCAACCGGGATATCGCCGGCTTGCCACATATATATCACCCCATCCATAATGGTCGATGTCGACTCTGACCCAAAGACCGAAGTTATCATGATGCCAAAGAGATTAGCTGGAACGTAAATAATTAATGACGTAATCAGTAATGCAATTGTCCACTGTATCTTATCTCGATTTCTAATTTGGCTTTTTTGTTTGCATCGGGGACACCGCGCTAAATCTTTGGGTAAAATAGCCTGACAGCAACCACACAATTTGAGATTTTGGCTGATCCCGGTTTTGCCACGCAGTAAAGGCTGCTTGGCATAATTGTTACGCGCAAGCTCATCCCAAATCATTTCTGGAGAAAATGTAATAAATGCCTTCAAATAAAAAAAGACAAATAAACAAAATGCCCAAAAAGTACAAGTTACCCCTAATTCACCGTAACTCATCAATTTAACGAAACTAACTAAGATACCCGCTAAAAATATTTCCGGCATACACCAATGAACAAACTTTTCATAAACGATCAAAAGATCACGCCGTCGTTGTTTGTACAGTGACAATTTTGAACACAATAAGGTCATGATTGCCAAATTAAATACAGGAAAAACCAACACAAATAAGGTAAAAAGGAAAGAGATATAACCATAATCATCAAGATACATGACTTTAGGAATATCTATAATACTAATGCTGTTGAGATTACCAACCAAACGAATCTCAATACTAAAAAAGCAGCAGCCCAGTAATAACATCAAAAGCGCACAAATGGCATAAATGGTAGTATGCCGTTTCATATTTGCGTTGTTTTTGGCTAACAATGTCCGGCAACGTGGACAGACAGCTTTGCGCTCAATCTTTTTTTGTTCCAGCGAAACGTGTGGTAACTGTATCAATAAATCACAATGTGGACATAAAACAGAATGATGAGTATCATCAATATTCATGATTGTCCTTCATTTTTGTCTATGATCGTCATCAGCATACTTAACCGTTTATTTTTCATATTATAGATAACCTTTACTATTCGCTCTATTCTATACTAGCTAATAACACCGGTAAATCACAAAAACGCGTATGCTGATTGGCCACGCCTCTTTTTGTCGCTAATTTTTTAAAGATTCAAGAGTTTCCCAGCGATCAAATACCTGTTCTAATTCAGCTTCTTTCTGTGCGAATTGCGCGAGTATTTGATTTGTTATTTCGTGCGGTTGATTAAAGAATTCACTATCGCTCATTTGGGTTTGTAAAGCGGCTATCTCATTTTCTAATCGTTCTATTTGTTGTGGTAACTGCTCAAGTTCTCGCTGCTCTTTATAACTCAGCTTAATCTTCTTGCTTGTTTCAGCCACATTTGAACCTTCAGCTGGATTGACCTCATCTTTCTTAGCTAACTCTTTTTCACTAACACTTGTTGCTACCGTTTTTACTGGTTTTGTTTGCAGCTGCTGTTGTTTCGCGTCCATATAACCACCCGCATAAATTCCGATGTGGCCATTATCTTCAAAGAACCAACACTGCGTCACAACGTTATCCACAAATTGTCTATCATGGCTAACAAGGAGCACAGTACCTTGGTACTCATTGACGAGCTCTTCAAGCAATTCAAGTGTTTCAATGTCCAGATCATTCGTCGGTTCATCTAGAATCAATAAATTACTTGGTTTTAAAAATAGTTTAGCCAGCAATAGGCGATTGCGTTCACCGCCTGATAGTGCGCGAACCGGGGTTCTTGCTCTTTTGGGTGGGAATAAAAAGTCTTGTAAATAACCCAGTACGTGGCGTTGTCGGCCGTTAACCATGACTTCTTGTTTGCCTTCTGCAAGGTTATCCATTACTGTTTTTTCGGGATCGAGATCGAGCCGATACTGATCGAAATAAGCCACTTCAAGTTTTGTACCACAATGAACAGATCCTAAAGACGGTTGTAAGTTACCTAGCATCAATTTCAATAAAGTGGTTTTACCCGCGCCATTTGGCCCAATAAGTGCAATTTTATCACCGCGCAGTACTTGCACAGTCAAATCATTAACCAGCAATTTATCTTCAATTTGATAACTGACATTTTCAAGTTCAAACACAATTTTACCGGAACGAAGTGCTTCTTCAATTTGCATATTGGCACTGCCAAGGACTTTACGACGTTCAGAGTGCTCTTGGCGCATGGCTTTTAGTGCACGTACTCTACCTTCATTACGTGTGCGCCTTGCTTTAATTCCTTGTCTTATCCACACTTCTTCTTGTGCTAACTTTTTATCAAACTCTGCATTTTGTAACTCTTCAACGCGCAGCGCTTCTTCTTTTCCAATTAGATAACTGTCATAATTACCACTCCACGATGCTGTTTTACCACGATCAAGATCGATAATGCGCGTCGCCATTTCACGGATAAACGATCTATCATGCGAAATAAACACAATGCTGCCATTAAAACTTTTCAGAAAGTCTTCAAGCCATTTTATCGTTTCGATATCCAAGTGGTTGGTTGGCTCATCGAGCAGTAACACGGTTGGCTGGCAAACTAATGCTTTCGCTAAAGCGGCTTTACGTAGCCATCCACCCGATAACGAAGATAAATCAGTATCCGGACTGAGTGACAACGACGAGATCACGTTGCGAATACGATTTTCTAGTTGCCAACCATTTTGGTGATCAAGCTGTTCTTGCAGATTTGCTAGCTGGTGTAAATTACTGTCACTGGGATCTTTCTCGATCCGATGAGACAATTCGTTGTAGGCTTTTAATAATGCGGCTTGTTCTTGCAAGCCTTCAGCGACAAAGTCAAACACCGTGCCTTGGATATCTCGAGGCGGATCTTGCTGTAACCGGGATACAATAACATTACTTTCGTAAATAATTTGCCCATCATCAAGTGGGATTTCTTTGTTCAGTATTTTAAGCAATGTCGATTTACCCGCACCATTGCGGCCAACAAGACAGACTCTTTCATTCAGCTCAATTGACATATCAATATGATCAAGTAAAGGAGCATCGCTAAAAGAAAGATAAGCATTCGTAAGATTAATTAATGACATGTTGAGGTTTTATTTGGATATTAAAGTATAAAGCGGTATTCTATCACAATCGCTATCTTATCACACTAATCATTGTAAGAGGGGGAAACATCGTATGTGGACATTTCAACGAATTGGGGGATTAGATCAGGTTGTTTTCAATAAACCTGAAGATATTATTAATTTACCCTCGCTCGATCCTAAATTATGGGTAGCACTAAGCTGTCCAACAAAGGGGCTAGAATTTGACGAGCGAACCCTTGAACTGTTAGACACGGATCAAGATGACCGTATCCGAATTCCTGATATCCTCGATGCAATTGCCTTTGCAAAAAGTAAATTAGTGTCATTTGATACGATTTTGCAGTCCTCAGAAATTTTACCGTTATCGAATATTGACGCGTCAACTCAGGAAGGCCAAAAATTATTAACCACGGCACACAGTATTTTATCTAGCCTAAATAAACCAGATCGTGATTATTTAACCCAGCAAGATGTGCAACAATCATTAAAAATTAATGCCAATAAATTGTATAACGGCGATGCTATCTTTCCACCATCTTCAGAACTCTCTGACGATATGCGGCTATTTATTCAAACGGCAATTAAAATAATTGGCGCAATCAAAGATATCAGTGGGCAAGATGGAATTAACTTACAAATCGCGTCAACCTTTATCCGTGATTTACAGACGTGGCGAAATTGGCTACATAACATTAATAATGTCGAAACACCGTTTAATAATAAAACACCTGAAATCTGGAAATTGGTTCAACTCTTAAAGCCTAAAATTGATGACTATTTTTTACGTACCGAGTTAGCGCAATATGCTCCTCAAGCGCAATCTGTGCTCAATGTTGATGAGAAATTTATCGTACCCAAAGAGAATGGATTATTGGCAGATGATATGTTGGCTGACTTACCGTTATCAAAAATAGAGGCTGGCAAAAATCTTGACTTAGTTAATGGACTCAATCCAATTTGGCGCAGTAAAGTGGAGCGGTTCTCTCATCTAGTAAACACATCGTTATCTGACCCAACCCAACTTTCTCGCGAAGAGTGGCAACGTATTCAAGCTGACCTAACCGCTTATTCGGAGCTTGTTCGTTCTAAGCCCAGTATGACAGAATTGAATGTGACAACCAAGCCAACTTCGGTCATTGATGAATTATCGGAATCGGATGTTGATAAAATTTTAGCCGGTAATTTTATTGAACAATTTAAAACAATGGTTGATGAAGATAATAAAGCGCCTATTTCAGCCTCGGATGTATTAGTACTTGAACGCTTGGTTTTATTTAATAAACATCTTTATCGATTATTGGTTAATTTTACCTCTTTTTTAGATTTCTTCTCTTTTGATAGAACAGCGGCATTTCAGCTAGGTAAACTGTATATTGATGGGCGCTGTGCAACACTTTGTGTGTCGGTTAATGATATCAATAAACATATCGCACTGGCTAATTATTCTGAACTCTGCCTTTTATACTGTGAATGCACACGAAAAGGTAAAAAGCAAATCATTGCGGCAGCCATCACAGCAGGAAATGGCGATCTTTTAATGGAAGGACGTAATGGTGTATTCATTGATTATGATGGCAATGATTGGGATGCAAGCGTGGTTAAAATGATTACTAAGCCAATAAGTATTACCCAAGCCATTTGGGCTCCTTATCAGCGAATAGGTCGTTTAATTACTGAACAAATCAACAAGTGGGCAAGCAGTAAAGATGCTGACATTGAGAAATCAAGTACACAAGCTGTCTCTGTTCAAACCACCGATAATAAATTCGATATCGGTAAAAGTGTGGGGATTTTCGCTGCTATTGGTCTTGCCATTGGTGCAATTGGCACTGCCCTTGCGACGATTTTTCAAGCAATTTTCGAATTAAAGTGGTGGCAATTCCCATTAGTTTTCATTGGACTATTTTTAATTATCTCTGGACCATCTATGGTATTAGCTTGGCTAAAACTACGCAGACGAACCTTGGGTCCATTACTTGAAGCTTCTGGCTGGGCAATTAATGGACGAGTAAAAATTAATTTATTACTCGGTGGGTTACTGACAAGTAAAGCTGAGCTGCCCGACAATGCGAAACGTAATTTAATCGACCCTATGACAACAAAACGCAGAAAACCGATGATCATTTTGTTATTAGCCATTGTAGTCGGTATCAGTGTAACTGGTGGGTGGTTATGGCACAAAGGTTATTTAGAACAGTATTTTACACCAGAAACACAGCAGCAAAGTGAAAATAGCCCTTCTGAATAATCTTACCATTCCGCCGACATTGTCGGCGGAACACACCTAAGACCAATCAATGTTCATAGACAGGGAATCGACGGCAAAGTGCTAAAACCTGCTCTTTTACTGTCTGAATAATTTGCTCATCATCAATATTGTCCAAAATATCACAAATCCAATTAGCAAGCTGTTTAGATTCCGCTTCTTTTAAACCTCTTCGCGTAATTGCAGGAGAACCAATCCTTATGCCGGAGGTAATAAATGGATTTTGTGGATCATTGGGTACGCTATTTTTGTTCACAGTAATATTGGCGCGCCCTAATGCTGCATCCGCCGCTTTTCCTGTTATGTTTTTATCAATTAAATCAATCAAAAAGAGATGATTTTGTGTTCTACCCGATACAACTTTATATCCTCTTTTAATAATTTCTTGAACCATCGCTTGTGAATTTTTCACCACTTGCTGCTGATAAGCTTTATAAGCCGGTTCCATCGCTTCTTTCAATGCGACGGCTTTAGCGGCAATCACGTGCATTAATGGGCCACCTTGCGCACCTGGAAAAACCGATGAATTCAATTTTTTATAGAGCTCATCACTGCCGCCCTTAGCCAAGATCAAACCACCACGAGGACCACCCAATGTTTTATGTGTTGTTGTTGTAACAACGTGGGCAAAAGGCAGTGGATTAGGATAGACATCTGCCGCGACAAGTCCTGCTACATGGGCCATATCAACAAATAGATAGGCATTAACACTGTCGGCAATTTCACGCATTTTCTTCCAATCAACAATACCTGAATAAGCAGAAAAGCCGCCAATAATCATTTTAGGCTGCGATTGTTTAGCCAATTTTTCTAGCTCGTCATAATCAATTTGACCATTTGAGTCAACGCCGTACGCAACGATATGATAAAGCTTTCCTGAAAAATTTACCGGTGAGCCGTGCGTTAAGTGTCCGCCTTCGGATAAATTCATGCCAAGAACCGTGTCGCCTGGCTGCAATAATGCGCTGTAAACAGCAAAATTAGCCTGAGCACCAGAATGCGGCTGTACATTTGCATAATCAGCGCCAAAAAGTGCTTTCGCGCGATCAATCGCTAATTGCTCAACCACATCGACGTATTCACAGCCACCATAATAACGCTTAGATGGATAACCCTCTGCGTATTTATTGGTTAATTGCGAACCTTGAGCTTGCATAACACGTGGGCTCGTGTAATTTTCCGACGCAATTAATTCGATATGATCTTCTTGGCGTTGCTGTTCACCTTGTATTGCATCCCAAAGTTCCTTGTCATACTCCGCAATGGTCATTTGTTTATTAAACATCTTAGCTCCTCTGTAGATATTATATTTTCACCAATTTTAGATAGGACGAACACGACTACAAATAAAACGTAACATTTCCTATCCTACTCAATAACCTGGCTATTTCAATCTTTTTATAAATGAAATTAAAAAATGATATACAAATTGCCCTCTGTCAGTTTACTATCACACAAGTTTAGTTAAACTTTTTGTTCTGGTGTTTATGCAACTTCATTTAGTCGTCAATATGTTAGGGGCGGATTTACAACGTCGTTATGGTGAAAAGATTTATAAATTGACCCTACATGGTGGTTTTAGTTGTCCAAATCGTGATGGTACAATCGGCGTGGGCGGCTGCACATTTTGTAATGTTGCCTCGATCATCGATGAGTCGATACAGATCCAATCAATTCCTGAACAACTGGTATCCCAAGCCCATCAAATGAAAAAGTCCAAACGTTATCTCGCTTATTTTCAGGCTTATACCAGCACCTATGCTGAAGTTGAAATTTTGAGAAAAATGTACGAACAGGCTTTGAATCATGCTGATATTATTGGACTTTGTGTTGGAACTCGCCCGGATTGTGTCCCTAATGAAGCATTAAATTTACTTGCAAACTATCAGGCCCAAGGCTATGAAGTCTGGCTCGAACTTGGGCTTCAAACAGCGAATAACAAAACGTTGCATAACATCAATAGAGGACACGCTTTTGAGGATTATCATCAAACGGCCCAAAAAGCACGTGATTTGGGAATTAAAGTCTGTACTCACTTGATCATTGGTTTACCGAAAGAATCTAAACAAGACAATTTAATAACCTTAGATAAAGTACTAAATACCGGTACTGACGGATTAAAGTTACATCCTTTACATATTGTGAGTGGCAGTACAATGGCCAAAGCATGGCAAGCGGGTCGGCTGAAAGTTCAATCATTAGAAGAGTATGTGGATATTGCTGGTGATATAATTCGCCATACGCCCAAAGATATTTTATACCATCGCGTTTCAGCCAATGCCCGAAAGCCAACGTTACTGGCCCCTAATTGGTGTGAAAATCATTGGCTATCGATGAATGCTATTGACCAAAATTTAAGGCAACAAGGAGGCCAAGGCCATGCGATTGGGGACAGTTACCATTTTGCAGATTAACCTCATCCTACCGCACGAGTTAATTAACATTATGACCAATATTTTTTTGAGACTAAAAAGAATACAGCAATAGCAATGATAATAAACACGCCCCCAACTATCCCAATATCGTTTATCGATAAGAGTAGTAGCACTTTGCCGCCTATAAAAGCGCCGCCCCCAATACCAATATTATAAATACCAGAATAGACCGATGTGGCAATATCTGTCGCATCGGGTGCAGAGTCAATCACTTTGCTTTGCATCACCATACCTATTACCGTAATAGCAAGTCCCCAGCATAAACAGAGCAAAATGGTGGCATAGCGATTTGCTGCACAAAAATAAAGCGCAAATAGACACGCCATCAGCAAAAATACCGCAAAATACAAAATTCCAATCGGCGATTTTTCATGATATTTAGCAAACAAAATGCTACCCATAATACCTGAAAATCCAATCATTAATAATAAAATAACCACAAATTTCGGACTGTAACCGCCAACTTGCTGCATAAACGGGGTAATGTAGGTATAAGCTGTATAATGCCCGGTTACAATAATGGCAGTCAGTAAAAAAATATTCATGAGTACAGGGCGCCTTAATACCGCTGGAATATCACTTTTTGAAATAACATTTACACTTGGCACACTTGGTAAAAAATACAAAAGCAATATCATGACGCAAAAAGCGATAAAAGCGATACATAAAAACGTCATCCGCCAACCAACGACTTGCCCAATGATCGTTCCAATTGGTATACCAAGCACCGTTGCAAGCGAAACGCCAACCACAATAAATCCCATCGCTTTGGCTTTCTTTCCTTCCGGTGCAAGCCTTACCGCAAGAGGCGTTGTGATCGCCCAAAACACAGCATGGGAACACGCTATCCCTAGTCTTGCAATCATTAAGCTGCTAAAACTCCAAGCAAACCCGGCAAGTATGTGGCTGGCAATAAACAAACAAAACAGAAAAATTAATAATTTTCGTCTTTCGATTTTTGCAGTTGCTATTGCTAAAGGTAACGATAATAGTGAAACTGCCCATGCATAGACAGTTAATAGCAGCCCTGTATGACCTACATCCATCGAAAAGCTTTCAGCTATATTTGGCAATAATCCGACCGGCGCAAATTCTGTTGTATTAAACACAAAACCTGCAAACGCTAAACAAAAGATAGATGACCATATTTGTGACCGATTAATTGCATTATTCATAATGGAGGCAGCAAAGAAAAGATGGAAAGTGATTTAAGATTATAACTCAATACTTTTTACCATTAAATAGCTAGTAGTAATAAATGTTCAGGTGAACTGTGCCACCAGCTCGGAGGCACTGGTTAGGTAACTTAGGCAATTGAACTTGCGACTGCAAGTACTTTGTCATAATCGGGTTCATTAGAGATTTCATTAACGTACTCAACATAGACTATTTTATCATGCTGATCAATAACAAATACGGCTCTAGCAAGTAATCGCAACTCTTCAATAACAACGCCATATTTTAGACCAAAATCCAAATCTTTATGGTCTGATGTCACTTTTACCGCATCAATGCCTTCTGCTGCACAGTATCGACCAAGAGCAAACGGCAGATCCGCACTGATTGAGAAAATGACCGTATCTTTTAATTTTGCAGCTTCCACATTAAAACGATGAACTTGGGCGCTACAAACTGATGTATCAATTGATGGCACAGCATTTATGATTTTCACTTTACCTTCAAAATCAGATAGTTTTACTGGCGACATACCTGAATTTTGCACAGTAAAGTCTGGTGCGTTATCACCCACTTTGATCTGAGGTCCGAGTAAAGTAACGTTATTGCCGTTCATAGTAACTTCATTTGCTCTTTTTTGCATGACGATCTCCTAAGTAGTATGACTGATTTGATACCTTTAGATAGAAAAAAATTCGAACCACTGAATCAATATAGAACGAGAATGACGACAATTCAACCAAAATAAAACCTTTTTTACTTGATGAAATAATCGATCAACGTGTTTACCAATTCGATGAAAAGCGTACAATTTAGATTATCTTTTTTAGCATGTAATGGATCGTTTATAAAATAATAGTTAAATTCAAAAGGAGAAGTTATGAGTATCATCCAACGTATCCTCGATACAAAAGCAGCTGGACACCCACTCAGTCAATCAGTTTACCAATCACTGTTTGGTGAATTACCCATTCTAATTATCACTCATGAAACAGGAAGTGCTGCGATTTCATTACAAGGTGCTCAGTTATTATTCTGGCGTCCGGCAAACCAATCCACTCCTGTTATTTGGCTTAGCGAAAATGCTTTGTTTAAAAAAGGCACCGCTATCCGTGGCGGTATTCCTGTCTGCTGGCCATGGTTTGGTAAATTGGGGGATCCGGGGCATGGATTTGCGCGTATTGTTGATTGGAAAATCGATTCAATTAATGAAAATAGCCATGGCGTCAGTGTTGTTTTGTCACTCTCTAATAATCAACAAACCGCCCCTTACTTTTCAAAAGCATTTGATGTTCAATTGAAAATTGACCTAGGCCATACTTGTCAAGTTGAGTTAAGTTGCCGTGGTGATTTTGATGCAACATCAGCCCTACATACTTATTTCGGTATCGATGATATCGAAAATGTCATCATAACAGGACTTGGGGATCACTATGAAGAGCGGACGCAAGTTGAAAATAAACCTAAAATATCAGGTCAATTAAACTTCTCACAAGAAGTCGATAGAATTTATACACAAGCAGAAACGCATATCATGATTAAAGATGGGAAAAGAACCATTCGTTTAACCAATATCAATGCTCATGATGTGGTTACGTGGAATCCTTGGGCTGAAAAATCCAAAACCACCACGGATCTGGGGGAAAATAGTTATAAAAAAATGGTCTGTGCAGAAACCTGCCGCATAAATCATACGTTAAAACTATCACCTTCTGACTATACGACATATGGCTTTAAAGTTGAGTTGATTTAACGCCAGTTTTCACCTATAATCTAGCCGCTGTTAACAGCATATATTTTATAACCAATTACTGGGTCGCCTGTGGTTGGTTTTTCATTTTATGATATAAGAGATTAATTATGTTTACATTAAAAGCTGAATCAAAGAAAGAGCATGGTAAGGGTGCGAGCCGCCGCCTGCGTCACGCTGGCAAATTTCCTGCAATCGTTTATGGTGGGACTGAGCCTGCAATGTCTGTAATACTTGATCATAACCAAGTATTTAATATGCAAGAAAAACCTGAATTTTATTCAGAAGACTTAACGATTGAAGTTGACGGTAAAGCAGTTAAAGTAAAAGTGAAAGCAGTACAACGTCACCCATTCAAACCAAAATTAGTTCATATGGATTTCGTTCGAGTATAATTGAGCACTGTATTAAAAAATAGCGTACATGTTACGAATAAAAAGGCCACTTTAAAAGTGGCCTTATTTTTTGATAGCTATATTTGATTTTTAATCTACTTTTGCAACCGTATTCACTTCAGCACCAAGCATATTATTTAACACAACCAAATCATCAGCAGTTAAAGTACCAATTGCATATTTTAACTGTAATAAGCTTGTCAAATAGGTATATTTAGCATCAGACAAGTTCTTTTTGGCACTGTAAAGTTGAGTTGTGGCATTTAATACATCAACAATTGTTCGCGTTCCAACTTGATAACCTGAGTTAGTTGCATCTAATGAACTTTGTGCTGAAACAACCGCTTGTTGATACGCTTTAATTGAGCTGATCGCTGCAGAAATATTGTTATAAGATGATCTAACTTGGTTTATCACGCTACGATTGGTGCTTTCTACTTGCTCACTAAAGCTAACATAATTATATTGCGCTTGTTCAACCTTAGACATGGTTGCCCCGCCAGAGAAAATAGGAATATTCACACTCACGCCGATCTGATTTTCACCCGAGTATGTTTTACCATAATTTGCAGCAGCTGTTCTGTTACCATAGCGCTCAGTTTTATTCAAATTAGTCGATGCATCTAAACTTACTGTTGGTAAATGCCCTGATTGAGCTAATTTAATCTGTTCTTTTGCCACATCTTGATTTAAACGCATCGTTAACAAATTCAAGTTGGTATTTTCAGACTGTTTTAACAAGGTGCTAATATGGGTAGGTTGCTCAGTTTTGAAAGTATTGGTATTAATTGTCGCTAATTTTGAGTAAAAACGGCCACTAACTTGACGTAAATCTTCAACTGAATTATTTAAATCATTGATTGCACTTACTTCTTGGGCGGTAGTTAAATCGTAATTCGCTTGTGCATTTTGTAAATCAGTGATAGCAACTAAACCGACTTCATGCTCTTGACGGGTCTGTTCAAGTTGACGATAAATCGCTTTTTTCTGAGCTTCGATATAGCTTAAAGCGTCAAGCGCCTTTAGGACATTAAAATAAGCCACAGAGGTATTTAAAATTAACGTTTGACCTTGGTACTGATAAGCAATATCAGAAATACTGGCTTGTTTTTTAGTGATATCTAACGCTTTCCAGTTTGAATAGTCGAAAATACTTTGAGATAACGTTAAATTATACAAATTACCACTTTTGGTCTTTGCGCCACTTGTGTCACGACGACCATGCGCTGCACCATAAGATGCACTCAATCCTACTTGGGGTAACAAACTTGCACGTGAACCCGAAATGGCTGCATAGGCTTTTTCTTTATCTGCATAAGAACTGCGCAATTCAGGATTGGTTTCTTTTGCTTGTTCATAAACTTGAACGAGATTTTCAGCAAAAACAGATTGGCTAAGTGCTAGCGTAATTAAAAAGGTTAAAGTTTTTTTCATTAATCTTCTCTTTAAAAAACATTGAAATATAGTAGTATTTTGATATCGGACAATTCTAACAGATAATTAGCATATAGAAAGAAGTCATTCTATACTATTCGCACTTTTTATTAAAATTTGGTTCAATCAGTGAGAGGTTATATGAAAATCAAAAATAATCCGATTCATTTTAATCAACAAGATGTATTTGATCTAACAAAGCGGATTTTATACAAAGGTTTCTTTTCATTATTTGAATACCGTTTCAAGTATCGCAAGTTTGATGGGTCTATCAGTGAGACAGTGACGCGGGAAATTTTAGAGCGCGGTCATGCGGTTGTGTTATTAGCATATGATGCAAAACAAGATAACGTCGTTTTAATTGAACAAATTCGCATTGCGGCTATCGAAACACAAGATAGTCCATGGATGTTAGAACTCATTGCAGGTATGATTGATCACGAAAACGAGAGCATTGAAGATGTCGCTCGGCGTGAAGCGATGGAAGAGGCAGGTGTTACTGTTGGCCGCTGCCAAAAAGTCATTAGTTATTTAGCAAGCCCGGGCGGATTAACTGAAAAACTGCACATTTTAGTTGGTGAGGTTGATTCATCAACAGCAAAAGGAATCCACGGCCTTGCCGAAGAAAACGAAGATATTAAAGTACACGTGGTGAGTCGAAGTCAGGCATATGAATGGGTTGAAAATGGATTAATTAATAATGCCGCATCCATTATTGCCTTACAATGGTTACAACTCAATCACAATACATTGCAACGAGATTGGCTATAATCCTTTACCGTTCATATTCGGATAAATATTGTGATATGCGCTATGTTTTTGATAAAAATTAGTAATTGATTGTAAAATTGCGTGTTAGTCAGCAAAATAATAATATTTGTTATATTACTATAGTCAGTATGACACTATTATCTATACCGTGAGGTCAATTTTGCAATCATACTTAACACTTCCGCTAATTCATCAGCATTTAGGTCGGATACTGCATATTACAGATACCCATTTATTTGACAAGGATCAAGGTACCTTGCTTGGGATCCATTCGAATAAGAGTTTTCTCGCGGTAATGGATGAAATCGAAAAACACAGTAGCCGTTTTGACCTGATTGTTGCAACCGGTGATTTTGTTCAAGATGGTTCTAAAAAAGGCTATCAGCGCTTTGCAGAGCGTATTATAAAATTCGATGTGCCCTGTGTATGGCTTGCTGGTAATCATGATAATTTCCAACTGATGCAATCGACATTTTAATACCTACCATCTCGCCGAAAATAAAGTGGTGTTACTTGGCGATAACTGGATAATAATTCTATTACACAGTCAAGTTGTAGGCCAAGCCTATGGATTTTTAGCACCGTCAGAACTGAATTTTTTACAAAAAGTACTGCACGATAACCCGGCGCGTTCAGCCATTGTGTTTTTACATCATCATCCTATTATGTCGGGCTGTGACTGGCTTGATAAACATGCACTGAAAAACAGCAATGATCTTGAGCATATTATTCAATCACATTCTCAAATAAAAGGATTAGGTTACGGTCATATTCATCAGCAACAAGATAACATGTGGCATACCTGTCAGGTTTTTTCAACGCCCTCGACCTGCGTACAATTCAAAGCCAATTGTCACAATTTTACATTATCTGACGTTGATTCCCCAGGTTGGCGCGAAATCAGCTTAACGGTCGAGGGAAAAGTAGAAAGCGTTGTACAGCGCATTGATAATCATTTATTTTTACCCGACATGTCTCAACGTGGGTATGAATAATTTTAGGCTTACAATAATGGTGCAAAGAAATAAAAAAGTCGTTCAATAATATGTTGCCAAAATGGCCGCTTTTTCCACATATCAATATCAACGGGATCTGAGTTGGCTAAATAGTCTTGTAACAACGCATATAAAGATGCAGCAAATTCTTTATCATCAATCACAGTTGTGATCTCAAAGTTAAGCCATAAGCTACGCATATCTAAATTAACTGTCCCAACTAAACTTAGTTGATTATCAATTAAAACACTTTTAGTATGCAGTAAATTATCGTTAAATTGATACAGTTTAACCCCACCATCTAAAAGTTCAGAGAAAAAAGCACGACTTGCCCATTCCACCATCAATGAGTCATTCTTTTTCGGAACAATAATAATGACATCAACACCCCGCTGAGCGGCGGTACAAACCGCATGTAAAATATCATCACTCGGCACTAAATAAGGGGTTGTAAAAATAATCTGTTTTTGGGCTGAATAAATCGCGGTTAATAAAACTTGATGGATCATATTTTCCATATAACCCGGCCCCGATGGAATCAGTTGCATGATATGCTTTCTTTCTTCCGGCGGCTCAGCAAAATCGGTAATTTGAGGTAAAGTTAGATGAGCACCCGTTTCCAGCTCCCAATCACTGGCATAGATTGCCCCCATTAATGTTGTGATAGGTCCACTCATTCTGACCATAATATCAACCCATTCACCCACACGTTTATTTTGCTTAAAATAACGCGGATCGACAATATTCATACTTCCTGTATACGAAATATAATTGTCAATAATTGCGACTTTACGATGTTGGCGAAGATCGAGTCGACGAAACATAAACCGAAGTAAATTGACCTGCAATGCCTCAACAATTAAAATGCCAGCATCGCGCATTTTTTTGCTGTCTTCGGTCTTCAAAAATTGACGGCTACCAGCGGAATCTAACATTAAACGGCAAACCACCCCCCGTTCAACAGCGCGAATTAACGCAGCCTCAATATCATCGGCTCGCCCTCCTTTATTCCATATATAAAAAACCATTTCAATATTGGATTTTGCTTGTTCAATATCCTCAATAAGACGATCAAAGATATCATCGGTTGAACTCAGCAGTTCGATATGATTACCGTTGATGCCTTCTAACCCTGTTTGATGATGACAAAGCTGGAATATAGGGTGACTGACTTGACTAACATTAGTTGTGAAAATAGATGGAAAAGAACGTAATTGTTGAATAAAGGTATTAATAAGTGGACGCATTTTTTGCGCACGTTTAACGCGTTCTTGCCCCAGATGCGTTTCGCCCAGCGAAAAATAGAGCACAACACCCACAATAGGTAAAATGTAGATAATAAGCATCCACGCGACAACGTAGGTGGTTGGCCGACGACGAAATACAATGCGTAACGTTGTTGCAACGATAATTAGCCAGTACCCTAAAAAAATCAGTGAACTGACTAACGTATGAAATGAGGTGAAAAAAGAATGATTCATTAAATTTCAGTTAGATTCAATTTTTCAATTTCATCTTTATTACAATCATAATGTTGACTCGATTCGGGTAATGGTTTAGGAAGATTATGCCTGTCTACTGAAACATAAGTAAAAACCGCATCGGTAATCAGCGAACGCTCAAGGCCAACCTGACTGTCATTAATTTTCTTATTCCAAATCTCAATTTCAACTGTAATCGATGTTGTACCGGTTTTTAAACAGCGGGCATAGCAGCAAACAACATCCCCAACCATAGCTGGCTGATAAAATGTAATGCTGCTTGCATTGACAGTCACGATCCTTCTTTTGGCAATTTCTTGGGCTAAAATGCCGCCGGCAAGATCCATTTGTGACATGATCCAACCACCAAATATATGACCATGCGGATTTGTATCAGCTGGCATTGCAAGCGTTCTTAATACAAGTTGCCCTTTTGGGCTTTTTTTATCTCTGTTCATGACTGATGTTCCATTTTACTGATCTTTTTATAGATATAAATACCTGATATAGCGGTTAACACTAAAGATGCACCGGGTAAAATGAAGGCTTTAAATACGCCGAAGAAGTCATCCGAGGTATAATAAGTCACATACAGGTTGGCTAATCCACAGATAATAAAGAAAATCACCCACACTGTATTTAATTTATTCCATGAGCCTGAGTCTAACTGAATCTCTTTGCCCAATATTCTTTGAATAAGATTCTTTTTAAAAAACACTTGGCTAATTAATAGAATGATGGCAAATAGGAAATTAATGATAGTGACTTTCCATTTAATGATGTTTTGATCGCGAAAATAAAGCGTCATTGCGCCGAACACCATAATCATCAAGTAAGAAAAGAGTTCCATTTTTTCAACTTTTTTGTAGAGAACGCAGATAATGACAAAACATATTGTTGAACTGATCATTAAAGCCTGCACACCAGCAAAAATGTCAAATATCATCAAAAAAGAGAAAAAGAAAATTAAAGGGACAAAGTTAAGAAGTTGTTTCATGTATTAATTAACCTAAAAGATTCAGTTATCAGATGGGATAACGCAGCAAAAGCCTACTCAGTAGGCTTTTTATTATGATGTAGATTGGGATCTTTCTTGCAATCACCAGTCTGGCAATGACCATATAAGTATAAACTGTGGTAGGCAAGTTTAACGCCGTAACGTTCAGCAATTTCTTTTTGCCTTGTATTAATAATTTCATCTCTGAATTCAAAAACTTCACCACAATCTAAACATACTAAGTGATCATGATGTTTTTGAGTTGCAAGTTCGAAAACAGCCTTGCCGCCTTCGAAGTTATGACGAGTAACGATGCCTGCATCATCAAATTGGTTTAAGACACGATAAACAGTTGCAAGACCAATTTCCTCACCAGAATCAAGGAGCTTTTTATAAAGATCTTCAGCCGTTACATGTTGGTAGTGTGGATCGCGTAATATTTCCAGAATTTTTAATCTTGGTAATGTCACTTTTAAACCAGCGCTTTTGAGCGCTGCATTATTATCATGATCTGTCATATCACATCTCAAATTTATATTTTATAGTGTATTACATACCCCTATTATAGGGATATGCCTGAGAAAATAAATAAATTGTTGTAAAAGGTAAGAACTATAAAAGCTCACTTACATGTGAACTAAATACCCATCTCAGCAACAACTTGATTAACCCACTGTTCAATTCGTTCGTCAGTGAGTTCTGGTTGGCGATCTTCGTCAATTGCAAGCCCAACAAAATGGGTATCGTCAACTAAACTTTTTGAAGCATCAAAGTGATAACCTTCTGTTGACCAATGTCCTACAATTTTAGCCCCTTTGGCTTCAATGGCATCTCTTAATGTGCCCATTGCATCACAGAAATATTCAGCATAATCTTCTTGATCCCCACAGCCAAAAATAGCGACTGTTTTACCTGAAAAATCAATTTGTTCAAGAGTGGGTAAAAAGTCATCCCAATCACATTGAGACTCACCATAATACCATGTCGGTATTCCTAAAAATAAGTGCTCATATTGTTCGAATTGTTCTTTTGTACTTTTAGCAATATCAAACAAGTCTGCTTTATCATGACCGAGTCTTTGTTGGATTTGCTGTGCTACATTTTCTGTATTACCGGTATCACTACCAAAAAAAATACCCACTTTTGTCATCTCTGTTACCTTTTACTCTATTATTGATATTAAACGGACTCATATTTAGTCGTATTATCGGATTAAGCATCATCACACTAAATGCTTTTTTAGTGTAAGATTCGCCTGACAATGATCGCCACATACCTTATTGAAATATGAATATTTTCTCATTTTTATCGGCTCAAATATGTTGTGGAGTATATCATTGTCAACGGATATCAGCAATAATTCTCAGCACCTTGAAACAAGACATATTATTTGCTACACAATTCATCTATCTTGGATTAAAATCATAATTATTCTAAATCTAATTTAAGTTATGGAACCCTCCTATGAACTTGCATGAGTATCAGTCAAAATATTTGTTTAATAAATATCATTTACCTGTTCCTGAAGGCTACGTTTGTAATTCGATTGATGAAATTAAAGATGTCTTAGCAGAATTATCATCGCAAACCTTTTCAGGGGCTTGGGTTGCTAAATGTCAAGTTCATGCTGGTGGCAGGGGGAAATCGGGCGGGGTAATTTGCACCAAAGATTTCAATGAGATAACACACTTTGCTGAAAAATGGTTAGGGCAACGCCTTGTTACTTATCAAACGGATGCAAAAGGTCAGCCGGTTAATAAGATTCTAATTGAAAAAGCATCGGACATTGCAAAAGAACTTTACTTAGGTGCCGTTGTCGATCGCAGCAGTCAGCGAGTGGTGATAATGGCATCCACCGAAGGTGGCATGGATATTGAGACTGTTGCCGAAAAGTCACCCAATTTAATTCATAAAGTGGCACTCGATCCATTAACCGGACCTTGCACCTATCAAGGACGTAATCTGGCGTTTAAATTAGGTTTGCAAGGCAAACTTATCAACCAATTTGCTAAACTCTTTGTCAACTTTGCAAAATTATTTTTAGAAAATGATGTATCGCTTGCCGAAATTAATCCCCTCGTTATCACACAGTCAGAAGATCTAATCTGCCTAGATGCCAAAATCGTTTTGGATGAAAATGCACTCTTTAGGCACCCTGATTTAAGTATCTTAAGAGACACCACTCAAGAAGATGAAAGAGAATCGATTGCCGCTAAGCAAGGCATTAGTTATGTTTCTTTAGAGGGAAATATCGGTTGCATGGTAAATGGTGCTGGGCTTGCAATGGCAACCATGGATATCATTAAACTTTATGGCGGCCAACCAGCTAATTTCTTAGATGTTGGTGGCGGAACAACCAAAGAGCGTGTTACCGAAGCGTTTAAACTGATTTTATCAGATAAAAATGTCAACGCCATTTTGGTTAATATTTTTGGCGGTATTGTCCGTTGCGACTTAATTGCTGACGGTATCATCGCAGCGATTAAAGAGATAGGACTCAGCGTGCCGGTTGTCGTCAGACTTGAAGGAAATAATGCTGAATTAGCAAGAGAAATTTTAGCAGAAAGTAGATTGAATGTTATTAGTGCCCAAAGCTTAACGGATGCGGCACAAAAAATATCATCAGTGACAAAATAAAAAGGATGGAGAAATCGCATGTCAATTTTAGTTGATAAAGACACCAGAGTCATTTGCCAAGGATTTACAGGTAGCCAAGGATCTTTCCATTCAGAGCAAGCGCTTGCATATGGTACAAAATTAGTTGGTGGCGTTACACCAGGTAAAGGCGGAACAACACACTTAAATTTGCCGGTGTTTAATACTGTACAAGAAGCGGTTGATGCAACCAATGCAACAGCAAGCGTAATTTATGTACCTGCCGCGTTCGGTAAAGATTCCATATTAGAAGCTATCGATGCAGGTATCAAGCTGATTGTCTGTATAACCGAAGGAATTCCCACACTCGATATGCTGATTGTTAAAGAAAAACTCAAACAGCACGATGTAGTTCTGATAGGGCCTAATTGTCCTGGTATTATCGTACCCGATGAATGTAAAATCGGCATCATGCCCGGTCATATCCACTTAGCAGGAAAAGTTGGCATTGTTTCGCGCTCAGGTACTCTAACCTATGAAGCGGTAAAACAAACAACCGATATCGGCTTAGGACAATCTGTCTGCGTAGGTATTGGGGGCGATCCAATTCCGGGCAGTGATTTTATCTCAATATTATCCCTGCTTGAAAAAGACCCCAAAACCGAAGTCATCGTCATGATAGGTGAGATTGGTGGCTCGGCAGAAGAAGAAGCGGCCGAATACATAAAGCATCACATTAGCAAACCCGTAATCAGTTACATTGCAGGCGTCACAGCCCCGTCAGGAAAACGTATGGGACATGCTGGCGCAATCATTTCCGGAACCAAAGGCACGGCGACAGAAAAAACAAAAGTATTACAAGATGCGGGGGTTATCGTAGTCACAAATCTTGCGGATATTGGTGAGGCAGTAAAAAAACAATTTATCCTATAATTTTTGACCTACATCAATTCTTATTATCTAAATATTGATGTACAATAGCGCGCATAATAACGTAACAAGATTATAAGTTTAAAAAACTAGGGAGCAAATATGTTAGATATAGTAGAACTATCACGACTCCAGTTTGCACTTACAGCAATGTACCATTTCATTTTTGTGCCATTAACGCTAGGTTTAGCTTTTTTGTTAGCAATTATGGAAACAGTCTATGTTGTTAGCGGTAAGCAAATTTGGAAAGACATGACAAAATTTTGGGGCAAATTATTTGGTATTAATTTTGCCTTAGGCGTTGCAACAGGGTTAACCATGGAGTTCCAATTTGGAACAAACTGGTCATACTATTCGCATTATGTTGGAGATATCTTTGGTGCTCCACTTGCGATTGAAGGCTTAATGGCTTTCTTCTTAGAATCAACAATGGTTGGTTTGTTCTTTTTTGGTTGGGACAGATTAAGTCGTCGTAAGCACTTATTAGTTACATGGTGCGTTGCATTTGGTTCTAATCTTTCTGCATTATGGATTTTAGTGGCTAATGGTTGGATGCAATTCCCTGTTGGTTCTGAATTCAACCCGGTCAACTCTCGAATGGAGATGGCTAACTTTTTTGAATTAATTACAAACTCGGTTGCACAGTACAAATTTGTTCATACCGTAACAGCAGGATACCTCACCGGTTCTATTTTCGTTTTAGCCATCAGTTCTTACTATTTACTCAAAAACAGAGATGTTGCTTTTGCAAAACGTTCTTTTGCTGTTGCATCCATGTTTGGTTTTGTGATGTCTATCGGCGTTGCGATGATGGGTGATGAAGCGGGTCATGAAATGACCACCGTTCAACCAGCAAAACTTGCTGCAATCGAAGGCGAATGGGATACGCAACCGGCACCTGCCGCATTTAACTTAATTGCTTTCCCATCACAAAAAGACAAAGAAAATAAATTTGCAATCGAAATACCTTATTTAATGGGAATTATTACAACCCGTTCACTTGATACGCAAGTTATTGGCTTAAAAGATATTATGACCGAAAATCAATCTCGAATTCGTAATGGTATCTTAGCTTATACTAATTTAGAAAAAATCAAACAAGGCAGCGACGATCCAAACGTCCGACAAGCATTTGAAGCCAATAAAGACGATTTAGGTTATGGTTATTTAGTTAAACGCTTCACGGATAAAGATAATTTAACCATTTCTGAAGCAACAGATAAACATATACAAGCTGCGACAGAAGACTCGATTCCAGCCGTTGCCCCACTCTTTTGGGCATTTAGAATCATGGTTGGCTTAGGTGCATTAATGATTTTGGGTACAGGTATCTCTTTATGGACTACCTATAAAAATAAAATCGGCCAAAAACGCTGGTTACATCGCATCATGTTAATGATGTTACCATTCCCTTGGATTGCCTGTGAATGTGGCTGGTTTGTTGCAGAGTACGGCAGACAACCTTGGGCAATTGAAGGTATCTTACCAACCGGTGTTGCAAATTCATCATTAACGCCTGGTGAAGTGTTATTCACTATGCTATTAATCTGCGGTTTATACACCTTATTTTTAGTTGCTGAAATGTTCTTAATGTTTAAATTCGCACGCTTAGGACCAAGTTCTTTAGGTACTGGCAATTATCATTATGAAAAAACACAACCAATAACAGAGAAATAAGGGATAGGAGTATACATAATGATCGATTATGAAATTTTACGCGTTATTTGGTGGGTGCTAATTAGTGTCATATTAATTGGTTTCGTTATTACTGATGGTTTTGATATGGGTGTTGGTATCTTGTTACCGTTTATTGGTAAGACAGATAATGAACGACGTATTATGATTAATTCTATCGCACCTCATTGGGACGGTAACCAAGTATGGTTAATCACTGCCGGAGCGGGTATCTTTGCAGCGTGGCCAATGGTATATGCAGCTTCATTCTCCGGCTTTTATATTGCGATGATCCTTGTTCTTTGCGCCCTATTTTTTAGACCAATCGGGTTTGATTACCGGAGTAAACTTGAAAACTCTAAATGGCGTAATCTGTGGGATGGCGGTATCTTTTTTGGTAGCTTTGTTCCTGCACTGGTTTTTGGGGTAGCATTTGGTAACTTACTACAAGGTGTCCCATTTAGACTTGATAACTTTTTACGCGTGACTTATGAAGGTAACTTCTTCGGATTACTTAATCCATTTGCGCTGCTTGCAGGTGTTGTAAGTTTAATGTTAATTGTTGCCCACGGCGGTGCTTGGCTACAAATGAAAACATCTGGTGAACTTTATCTAAGAGCGAGAAAAGCCACGCAAATTGCAAGCGTAATCATGGTTATTGCTTTTATCTTAGCGGGTGTTTGGGTGACTTTTGGTCTTCACGGTTATGAAATAACAAGTGTTATTGATCACACAGCTGCATCAAATCCATTAACTAAAACGGTGGCAACTGATGTTTCTTGGTTAACCAATTACAATGCTTACCCAATCTTGTGGGCAGTGCCAGCATTGGGGATTTTGCTACCGATTTTAACCATCATTTGTTCGGCGTTAAATAAAAATGCATTAACGTTTATTTTATCGGCATTGACCATTGCTTGCGTACTCTTTACGTTCGGCATTGCAACTTTCCCATTTGTTATGCCATCAAGCATTATGCCTGAAGCAAGTTTAACTATCTGGGATGCATCGTCTAGCCAATTAACCTTGAATGTTATGTTTATTGTCGTACTCATCTTTTTACCAATTGTACTTTTATACACAATTTGGACATATATTAAGATGTATGGCCGACTCGATAAAAATCACATTGAGAATAATAAACACTCACTTTATTAGTTACCTAAACATTATCTCAATATTAACTTTACAGTGTGATATTGAGATAAATAGAGTAAGTGAAGGTAAGAAAATCATCTGTGTAGATGTCTGTGAATGTCAAAAGATGATTTATCAATAATGAAAATATGAGGAAAGATTATGTATTACGTATTATGGTTTATCGGCGTCATTGCCATTTGCATGCTTTCAGTTATCACCGGTCTGTGGTTCGAAAGAAAAAATAGCGAAAAAGAATAAAAGAATAACGACATCCATTCGTGTAAATAAAAAGGTGATATAACTATCACCTTTTTATTGTTTTAAAATAATCAAATGATAATTGTTTTCATCTAATAACTTCTATATCATGATGCTGTAAATCATATATTCAGATATAATGCACCTAACGGTTTATATTTTTAGGATATTGTATGAAAGAATTTGATTGGAATGCGAGAGTCTATTATGAAGATACAGACGCTGGCGGTGTCGTTTATCATGCTCGTTATCTTGGATTTTATGAAAGAGCACGAACTGAAATGTTAAGGCAACTACAAATAAGTCAACAAAAGTTATTACAAGAGGGTATTGCTTTTGTCGTCAAAAAGATGGATATTAGCTACCATTTTCCAGCTGTTTTAGATGACATGTTAAGTATTCATTGTAAGGTTGAACAAATTCGCAAAGCATCTATAATTTTTCAGCAACGTATTTTTAATCAAAATCAGCAATTAATAAGCAGTGCAGATGTTCTCATTGCTTGTGTTAACATCAATAAAATGAAGCCTTGCGGGCTTCCAAAGTTATTAGTTTCGGAGTTTAAATAAGTGGAAAATCTCAATATCATTGACCTATTTTTGCAAGCAGGCTTATTAGTTAAATGTGTTATGCTGCTGTTACTGTGTTTTTCTGTTATGTCTTGGGCCATTATTTTTCAAAGAAGTAAGATTTTGAGTCAAGCTAAAAAAGAAATTGAAAGTTTTGATGACCGGTTTTGGGCTGCTGATGAACTAAATGTGCTTTTCGATAAAGCAAAATTCAATAAAGAAGAAATTACCGGTACAGAGCATATCTTCTATTCTGGATTCAAAGAATTTACGCGCCTTTATCAAATTAATCCCAACATGCCTAAAGCTGCACTTGATGGGGCTTCTCGTTCGATGCGTTTAGCCATGAATCGTGAATTGGATAATTTAGAATTACATATTCCTTTCTTAGGTACTGTTGGTTCTATCAGTCCATACATTGGTTTATTTGGTACTGTATGGGGAATCATGCACGCCTTCATTTCACTTGGCGCAGTTAAACAAGCAACCTTGCAGATGGTCGCTCCTGGTATTGCAGAAGCACTTATCGCAACGGCAATCGGTTTATTTGCAGCGATACCTGCAGTTTTAGCGTTTAATCGTTTAACGTTGAAAGTAACTCGAATTGAACAAAATTATCTTAATTTTATCGATGAGTTCTCAGCTATTTTACAACGACAAGCCGTTGCGGTTAGGAAGTAATCATGAGCCGTCGATCTCGCTATTCAGCAAAGTCTGAAATTAATATCGTACCATTATTGGATGTTTTATTAGTATTGGTACTAATTTTTATGGCAACAGCACCCATTATCAGTCAAAGTGTTGAAGTTGATTTACCCGAGGCATCACAATCGAAAGCGGTTTCATCGTCAGAAAGTAAACCAATAATCATTGAAGTATCGGGAATTGGGGTATATTCTTTAATTATCGATCAAGACAGGAAATCGAATTTACCTAAAGAACAGATCGTGAGTGAAGTAAAACAACAGCTGTCATCAAATGAAAAATCCGTTTTCCTAGTTGGGGGTGCAAAAGATGTACCTTATGAAGAAATCATAAAGGCATTGAATCTATTACAGTCTGCCGGCGTGAAATCGGTTGGATTGATGACACAACCAATTTAAATAGATCAAACAACAATAATCGAAAATGTGCGCAATGATTTATAAGCCAAACTCAAAATTAAGTCTACCCGTTATTATATCCATTGTGCTTCATGTGGTATTGGTTATCATTTTAGGTTATAACGCCTTATTGAATGATAGTGACAATTCTGGAAGCATTAATGGTCAATCTATTGACGCAATTATGGTCGATCCTGCGGTTATCACTCAACAGTATCAACGTGAACAACAGCACCAAGCCAGTCAGCAGCAAGTAGAGAAACAACGGCAGCAACAGATTGCACAACAAGCCAAAGAATTACAAGAAAAACAAGTCGAAGAGCAAAAACGTCTCAAAGAAGTTGAAAAAGAGCGTTTAAAAGCGGTTGAGCAACAAAAACAAGCTGAAGAACAAACTCGTCAAGCTAAGCAGGAGCTTGAGGAACAACAAAAACAAGCGCTACTTGCCAAACAAAAAGCTGAGCAAGAAGCTGAAAAACAAAAACAACAAGCAGCAGAGAGAGCCGCGGCGGAGAAAGCGGCCGCAGATAAAGCTGCTGCGGAAAAAGCAGCTGCAGATAAAGCAGCCAAACAAAAAGCGGCAGCAGAAAAGGCAAAAAATGATAAAGCCATCAATGACCTTTTAGGTGGATTAACGTCTTCAGGCTCGCCGGGGACACCGAGTACCGCTCAAACCCGTAAAGGGGTTTCTGATGGTGAATTGGATAAATATAAATCATTGGTTTTAAATGCAATCAGTAACAAATTTATTAATCCGAATAAACTTTATAGTGGCCGTAACTGTGTTTTGAAAATTCAAATAGCGCCAGATGGGCTATTGTTGAATGTGATTTCTGTCAGCGGTGACGATATTTTGTGCCGCGAAGCAGTATCTGCAACAAAACTTGCCGTGATACCTAGACCATCTAATACGATTTATCAAGAAGTCCGAGAAATGACTCTCGATTTTCAACCTAAATAACCTTATTTCTAAGTCCATAGAAAAGATTAAACTCATTAAATGCTTCAGACTTAATCAAATATTCAACATCTTTTAACAGAGATGTTGAAAATCAATTAATCATCCCAATATATCCCCTAATGAACGCAATTAATATTTAGGAGCAAAACATGACTACAATTGTTAGTGTCCGTCGAGAAGGGCAAGTGGTTATCGGTGGAGATGGTCAAGTTACATTAGGTGAGCGCATTATTATGAAAGGTAATGCACGTAAAGTTCGCCGTCTTTATAACAATAAAGTCATTGCAGGATTCGCGGGTGGTACAGCTGATGCTTTCACACTCTTTGAACTGTTTGAACGTAAACTTGAAATGCATCAAGGACATTTAACTAAGTCAGCTGTCGAACTTGCCAAAGATTGGCGTACAGATAGAATGTTACGCAAGCTTGAGGCTTTACTTGCCGTTGCTGATGAAACGGCATCATTGATTATCACAGGTACAGGTGATGTTATTCAGCCAGAGGACGATCTCATCGCTATTGGGTCTGGCGGACCTTATGCGCAAGCAGCTGCACGTGCACTGCTTGATAATACACAATTATCTGCGCATGACATTGTGAAAAAATCATTATCTATCGCAGGTGATATCTGCGTTTACACCAATGATTTTCAAACAATTGAAGAACTCAATTACTAATTAACCCGATTAAGAGAATATTATTATGTCTGAAATGACTCCTCGCGAAATTGTTAGTGAATTAAACCAACATATTATCGGTCAAGATAAAGCAAAACGTTCTGTTGCCATTGCGCTACGCAATCGTTGGCGCCGTATGCAACTCGATGAAGCATTACGTCACGAGGTGACGCCTAAGAATATATTAATGATTGGCCCGACCGGTGTTGGGAAAACTGAAATTGCACGCCGATTAGCAAAGCTTGCTCGCGCTCCGTTTATTAAAGTTGAAGCAACAAAATTCACTGAAGTGGGTTACGTTGGTAAAGAAGTCGATTCAATTATTCGAGATTTAACCGATTCAGCTGTCAAAATGATTCGCCAAGAAGCAATCGAAAAAAATAAACATCGCGCTCAAGAATTAGCTGAAGAGAGAATCCTCGATGTTTTAGTGCCACCGGCAAAAGATGGCTGGGGCGCTGTCGAAAGCGATAATGAATCTACAGCTCGTCAAGCTTTTCGTAAAAAATTACGTGAAGGTTCACTTGATGAAAAAGAGATTGAAATTGAAGTTGCTGGCGTCAATATCGGAGTTGAAATCATGGCACCTCCAGGTATGGAAGAGATGACCAGCCAGTTGCAATCAATGTTTCAAAATATGGGCGGGCAAAAATCCAAACCGAAAAAGATGAAAATCAAAGAGGCAATGAAACAAATCATTGAGGAAGAAGCCGCTAAATTAGTTAATCTTGACGATCTGAAGCATGAAGCGATTGAAGCTGTCGAGCAAAATGGGATTGTCTTCATTGATGAAATAGACAAAGTATGTAAACGTGGCAGCAATTCATCAGGACCTGACGTGTCTCGTGAAGGCGTACAACGTGATTTATTACCATTAGTTGAAGGCTGCACAGTATCAACCAAGCATGGTGCGGTGAAAACTGATCACATTTTATTTATTGCATCAGGCGCATTCCAAACCGCAAATCCTTCAGATCTTATTCCTGAACTGCAAGGTCGGTTACCTATTCGGGTTGAGTTACAAGCGCTTAGCAGTGAAGACTTTGAACGCATATTAACAGAACCTAATGCGTCCCTAACAGCGCAATACAAAGCTTTGATGGCAACTGAAGGCGTTAATATTGACTTCACTCAAGACGGCATAAGAAAGATTGCTGAATCAGCGTGGCAAGTCAATGAGCAAAATGAAAACATTGGTGCTCGCCGTTTGCATACTGTGCTTGAACGATTGATGGAAGAAATTTCTTTTGATGCAAGCGATCTTGGTGGTCAAACTATTGTGATTGATGCGAACTATGTCAGTCAACACCTTGATAAACTGGTTGCAGATGAAGATCTGAGTAAATTCATCCTTTAAAACGATATCAATATCAAAGGCGATGTATATTCGCCTTTTCTAATTTAATTTTTTCGATTACTTATCATATCTAATATGATATATATTTCAAAAAAACAATGGTAACATAACGCGTTTTTGGCGACCTTGGGGCGATTAATTTGAATAATTTTGCAACGATTATAGAAACTGAACGTGATGAGATGAAATTTGCTTATGTGCAAAATGATGACATCGATTATCTTGCACTTTTTGATCAATTCCTTTCTGAGCAACAGCAGCATCATTTACTAGATCCGAGTGATAAACCGGAACGATTCACTTATCTAACAAATTTTAATGATACAAAATTCATCTTTAAGATTGATGGTGGCGTTGAACATCGGTTAGAAAGAAAGATAATTGCAAAACTAACTGGCGATTTCTATTTTAACTTGATCCATAAATTAGCCAAAATCTCTTTAGATAAATGTGATATCACCTATGAACTTTATCTTGTTGCTTTCGATAAAAAAACGAAATGTCACTATATGATTTTTAACTTTATTGAAGGCCGTTCGTTGACAACGCAAGATATGCTCACCTATCAAGACCAGATAAAAACAACAATTGAAACACTGCACCGTTATAATCTCGTTTCGAATGATATCCATGGCGGAAATTTTATTCTAACGCCTGAAGGTAAGATTAAAGTCATCGATTTGACCAATTCAGGTTTCATCTGGTTAACTAAGGCAAATGATGCAATTGAACTGCGAGAAAGGTTCAATATCAAAATTGATGTGCCCTTCTTGGCTATGGCTATTAAAGGATTTTCCCATAGTGTTAAACGCTTATCTCGAACATTACGAGGTAAACAAGATTAAAAATTTGAGCAATTGAGATAGTACATCTTGTCTAAATTGAACTTTGCGATAAGCTTAATCTTATTGAGATAAGATTAAGCTTATCAAGCAGAATATAAAAATACAAAATATTGACTACTTGCGTAACTTTTGATTTTTCACATCAACTGAAATTTATCAATTTCAAATAAAGCTCCAGTCTATATTGATAACAAAATCCAATTATAGGCTATTCATTTACTAATGAGACAAATAATAAACCATTATTGATGGTGCTACTTATCAAGTGTAATTTCATCTAGCGATAAACTAAAACTAGGCACAAAAACATCTAAAAAGTAATCCATCTCTGGACTTTCACGTTCTGATAATGTCTTTTTCAGGCGCTGCTCTGCAAGTTTAAATTCATTATTACCCGCACTTAATTCTTCAATGGTTTTTAAATATGCACATAAAGCGTCGGCTTGCTTGACAATACTTTTTTCATCTTCGTTGTAATAGTCATCGTCAATTAATGCTCTAAACTCATCTTGTAACTCTTTAGGTAACATATCAATTAATTTGTTTTGAGATATTCTTTCAATTTTTTTGTATTCAATAGCAATTTGAGGATTGTAATATTTTGTCGGCGTTGGCATGTCACCAGTTAAAATTTCTGATACATCATGGTACATTGCAAGCAAAGCAATACGTTCTGGATTAACTGAGCCATTAAATCGCTTATTTTTGATAATCGCAAGAGCATGGGCGACAAACGCAACTTGTAAACTGTGTTCTGAAACATTCTCTGTTCGTACATTACGCATTAAAGGCCAGCGATTAATAAGTTTTAAGCGAGATAAATGAGCAAAAAAATGACTTTGTTTCATAACGTTTTCTCTTAATAAAAAACAAAAACGCTTCCATCAAATAATGAAAGCGTTTTTTAAGATAAAATATGAGGGATTAAGCAAAAGCTAATGCAGGCGTGCCTAAAGTAACAGGAACAGATTCTTCTTCGGCAAATGTCACATATTCCCAAGCAGACTGTTTAGCAAGCAGAGCCTGTAACAATTGATTATTTAACGCATGGCCTGATTTATAACAAACAACTTCAGCAATCATATTGTGACCGCACATATAAAGGTCACCAATGGTATCTAACATTTTGTGGCGAACGAATTCATCTTCAAAACGTAAACCATCTTCATTTAGAACTTTATAATCATCAACAACAATTGCACAATCCAAACTACCACCTAAGCATAAACCTTTAGACTGTAACGCTTCAATATCTCGCATAAAGCCAAACGTTCTAGCCCGGCTGATTTGACGCATAAATGACTCTGATGAGAAATCCAATTGGTAACGCTGCGAGCTACCATCAATTGCTGGATGATGAAAGTCAATAGTAAAGTCTAAACGAAAACTGTTGTAAGGTCTGATCTCAGCCCATTTATCCCCATTTTCCACACGAACGGTTTCTTTAACGCGTAAAAAACGCTTCAATGCTTTTTGTTCAACAATACCAGCATCTAACAGCAAGTAAACAAACGGGCTTGCACTTCCATCCATAATCGGAATTTCAGGTGCATTAACTTCAATAATTAAATTATCAATACCAAGCCCAGCTAACGCTGAATTGATATGTTCAACTGTCGATATTCTAATATTATCTTCGTTGACTAAACATGTACAAAGCATGGTATCGCGTACAGATTTTGCATCCACAGGAAAATCTATCGGTGGATTTAAATCGGTACGACGGTAAATAATTCCAGTATTTTCAGGCGCAGGTCGCAATATCAAAGTCACTTTTTTGCCAGTATGTAAACCAACACCAGTCGTTTGTATTTCTTTTTTTAATGTTCTTTGTTTCACTTTGTACCTACTTTTACTTTTGTTGTTATTCTATTTAGACAACAGAGAAAACAATAAGTTCCTTTAGTTTGCTTGTTTACGGATAAAAGCTGGAATATCTAAAATATCTTTCTGATTAACAGAAAGTGAACCTTGATCATTAACAACCTGCGCAACTTTGACTTCTGGTTGACTTACTGTTGTTGACTGATGATGATACAGCGGTTGCTGAACGGTTTTTACAATTTTAGCATCAGGTCTTTTATCCATACCAATACCTGTTGCAACAACAGTCACTCGAATCTCATCTGACATATCAGGATCAAAGGTCGTACCAACAACAACTGTTGCATTATCCGATGCAAACGCTCTTACTGTACTACCTACTGTTTCAAATTCTTCTAAGCCTAAATCAAGTCCAGCGGTAACATTTACCAGTACGCCTCTCGCGCCTGATAAGTCGATATCTTCAAGTAATGGGCTTGAAATCGCCATTTCAGCGGCTTCTTCAGCGCGATTATCACCACTTGCTCGTCCTGACCCCATCATTGCGTATCCCATTTCGGACATGACCGTCCTAACGTCAGCGAAGTCGACGTTAATGTGACCTGGCTTGGTAATAAGTTCCGCAATCCCCTGCACAGCGCCTTTTAAGACTCCATTTGCCGCTGCAAATGCATCTAATAATTTAACACCACGACCAAGAACTTTTAATAATTTATCATTAGGAATAGTGATAAGTGAATCAACATGTTTCGCAAGCTCAGCAATACCTTGCTCAGCAAAAGCCATACGCTTTTTACCTTCAAAACCAAACGGTTTAGTCACAACGGCAACAGTCAAAATACCTAATTCTTTAGCAATTTCAGCAACAACAGGTGCAGCACCCGTTCCTGTACCACCGCCCATTCCAGCGGCAATAAAAACCATATCTGCGCCTTCGATTGCGCTGCGAATAAGTTCACGATCCTCTTCAGCTGAATTACGACCTACTTCAGGATTTGCTCCTGCGCCTAATCCTTTAGTCACATTCGTACCGATTTGGATAGTTTGACCTACCTTAATTCTTTTTAACGCCTGTGCATCAGTATTTGCGGCAAAAAACTCCACACCTTCAATATGTTCAGCAATCATGTGCTCGACAGCATTTCCTCCGCCACCGCCGACACCAATAACTTTAATGACTGCTGCGGGTTCATCATCTGCAACCATAGGCTCAAACATAACTAATCTCCAAATTTACGCTCTCTGCACATTGTACAGATAAGCACCTACAATGTCCATGAAGTTCACAAAATATATTAGCTAAAACTCTTTTTTAAACCAACCTGTCAATCGTTTTGCTATCCCTTTTAATGATGATTTATCTCTCTCTTTTGAGTCATCATTTAATAAACTTTGTTTTCCATAATGCAAAAGCCCAACGGCTGTTGAACAATAAGGTTTTTGTACGTAATCGGTTAGTCCCGAAATATTCAATGGTTGACCAACACGTACTTGATTTTGAAACACTTTTTCGGCACATTCAACCATGCCTTTTATCTGTGATGCACCGCCGGTTAGTACAATACCTGCCGCTAACTGATATTTGACATTTTGCTTTTTTAATTCTTCTTGCAAAACAAGCAACTCTTTCTCCACAAGAGATAATAACTCTGAATAACGCGGCTCAATAACATCCGCTAAGGTTTGCCGTTGTAATGATCGTGATGGCCTTCCACCGACACTAGGCACGTTAATCACTTCATCTTTGCCAACCAAAGATCCAACTGCACAGCCATAACGAATTTTAATATTTTCTGCATCTGTCGGTGGCGCACCAAACGCATACGCAATATCACTGGTAACGACGTTGCCTGCATAAGGGATAACGACAGAATGACGTAATGCGCCACCAGTATAAACGGCGACATCCATGGTGCCTCCGCCCATATCAATCACACAAACACCTAATTCTTTTTCATCATCGGTTAGCACTGCATAACTTGATGCTAATCCAGAAAAAATAAGCTGATCGACTTTTAATCCACATCGCTCTACAGCTTTGACAATATTCTTAGCCATATCATTGTGGCAGGTGACTAAATGGACTTTTGCTTTCATCCGAACACCGGACAAACCAATCGGATTTTTGATACCTTCTTGCAAATCTATCGAATATTCTTGCGCAATGACATGCAAAATGCGGTGTTCATCCATGATTCGAACTGATTTTGCTGTGTGCACCACATTGTCTACGTCTTCTGCTGACACTTCTTCTTCGGAAATGGGCACCATCCCTATTTCGTTTTGACAACGTATGTGTTTTCCTGACAAACTCAAATAAACTGAAGATATTTGACAATCAGCCATTAATTCGGCTTGATCAATTGCTCGTTGAATAGACTTAACAACTGATTCAAGATCATTTACACCGCCTTTGTCAACGCCGCGTGATGGACAGTGACCTACGCCGATGATATTGACAATACCATCAGGAAGCACTTCGCCAACAAGAGCAAGCACTTTGGATGTACCAACTTCGAGTCCAACCACCAACTTTTTTTCTGTTGCTTTCATACTTCTTCAGCCTCAATTTATACCTTGTTGAATCACTTTTTCTCTTTGTACTGATATGCCATTCTCATAACGTAAATCTGCAACCATTATACGCTCATTTGCAGGCATTCTTATCTGTATTTCAGGAAATAATTTTATAAATTGTTTATAATGTCTTTCGACATCTTCACTACCTAATATTAATTTTATGTCCTGATTTTCAAGACAAAATCCGGTTACACATTGTTTTACCATCAGTTGCCATGCATTACGTTCATCAACAATCGCTGCTTGAATATGAAGTGTTAACTGGCTACTTGCTAACTTTCTAGATATCTCATCTAATTTACGATAGGAATCTAGTACTGATTTTTGTTTGCCTTCTGGGCCATAAAGCCTTGGTAATTCTGTATTGGTTATGCGGTCAAGTGGAACACTAAACACATCGCCATTTTTATCCAGTAAGAAGAGATCATTCCAGTAAAATGCAGGTGTATATTCTTTAATATCAACAATCAATCTGTCTGGCCACTGCTTTCGAACACTGGCATGTTTAATCCACGGTAGTCGCATCACTTCTTGCTGGATATCATCAACATCTTGAGCAATATAAGTATTTGGCAGCCCTAATCCTAAGATAGCATTACGGATATCTTCTTCGGTAGTTACAGGATGTTCACCAGTCAAGGTTAATTGTGACAACACCACCCTTTCCGGATCGTCCATCCAATCTTTCACACTTTCTACAATCCAAATGCTAACATAGATAATCAAAATAAAAAAAATAAATCCTAAGATCTGCTCTGCATCACGAAAAATAAACAATTTTCGCTTCTGCTTTATTTCTCTTCTATGTGCTGCTTGACGCGCTTTTTTCATAAAAAAACCATGGTACTATATACTGGCGGACTGTAATATGCGACAAACAAGCTCACTAAATGACCATCCATGCTGCTTTGCAGCCATTGGTACTAAACTGTGATCAGTCATCCCCGGCGCTGTATTGACTTCAAGCAAATGTGGGTTTTGTTTATCATCAAACATAATATCAACCCGTCCCCAACCACGACAACCAACCGCTTTATATGCATCAAAAGCCAACTTTCTGATTTGTTGCTCTTTTTTATCATCTAAACCACTTGGGCAAAAATATTGGGTTTCATTAGAAATATACTTGGCATTGTAATCATAAAACTCGGTAGTTGGTTTGATATAAATCGCAGGTAAGACTTGATCACCAACAATCCCAACGGTGAATTCTGCACCCGATAAAAATGATTCGACCATGATCGCGTTATCATATTGAAATGCAACATCAATTGCTGCTTTAAGTTCTGACAATTGATTAACTCTTGTCATACCAACACTCGATCCTTCATGACTAGGTTTAACAAATAATGGCAAACCGAGTTTTTCAACAATTGCTTTAGGATCGATTGGCTGCAATTTTTCAATCATAACATAATTGGCAACAGGCAATCCTAATGATTTCCAAACTAATTTGGTTTTCAATTTATCCATAGTTAATGCAGAAGCTAATACATCACTACCTGTATATGGAATATTTTGATAGGTCAAAATGGCTTGTGCAATACCATCTTCACCACCTCGGCCGTGTAGAATAACAAACGCTTTGGTAAACCCATCTTGTTTTAGCTGAGTAATAGGATAGGACTTAGTATCAATCGGATGCGCATCAATACCGCCGGCTAGGAGCCCGGCTAAAACCGCTTTTCCTGATTTAAGTGAAACCTCTCGTTCCGCCGATGTGCCACCGAACAAAACCGCAACTTTATCCGCCATTATTTATCCCCTTTTGAATATAATTGAGCCTTGGCGAGCTGATGCGCAATACGACCAACGCTACCGGCACCTTGAGTTAACAGTAAATCGCCACTTTGCAAAACTTGTGAAATAATGTCGGGCAGCATATCTATATCAGAAACATAAATAGGATCAACAACGCCTCGATTACGTATTGAACGACACAAAGAGCGGCTGTCTGCACCCGTTATTGGCGATTCTCCAGCAGAATAAACATCTAACATTAATAAGCTATCAACTTGAGATAATACTTGAGCAAAATCATCGAAAAGATCACGTGTTCGCGTATATCGATGAGGTTGGAAAAGCATCACTAATCGGCGATCTGGCCACCCATTTTTTGCAGCTTGAATCGTCGCATTAACTTCACTTGGGTGATGTCCGTAATCATCGACCAGCATAACATCTCCCCCATCACGATGAGGGAAAATGCCCATAAAATCAAAACGTCGACTCGTTCCAGCAAATTTGGCCAACGCATTAATAATTGATTTATCATCAATGCCATCTTCTGTTGCAGCTATAATTGCTGCGGCTGAATTAAGGGCATTGTGCCGACCCGGTGCATTTAATTCGATGTGCAAATCTGTCAGTCCAGGACGACATACCGTGTAATAGCTGATTCCTGCTTCTTGGCGATAATTTTTGATAACCACATCAGCTTCATCACTAAAGCCATAGGTGATAATTTTTCGGCCAACAATAGGCAATAACTCACGATTGATCGGATCGTCATAACACATTATTGCTAAACCATAAAAAGGTAAATTACGCAAAAATGTGATAAACGTTTGTTTGAGGTTATCAATATTGCCCTGATAAGTATCCATATGATCAGCTTCAATATTGGTCACAATAGACACCATTGGCTGTAGATGTAAAAAGGAAGCATCACTCTCATCGGCTTCAGCGATAAAATAGCGGCTACTCCCTAAGCAAGCATGGGTACCTGCTGCTTTAACTAACCCACCATTAACAAATGTTGGATCTAGCTTAGCTTCGGCATATATTGCTGTAACCATCGCTGTTGTCGTTGTCTTGCCATGTGTACCTGCAATAGCAATACCATACCTAAAACGCATCAATTCAGCTAGCATTTCAGCACGTTGGATGACCGGAATTCTCGCTTCTCGCGCAGCAATAACTTCAATATTATCTTGGGATATTGCCGACGAAATAACAACCACACTGGCATCAATAACATTTTCTGCTGCATGCCCAATAACAATATTAGCACCAAGTTCAGCTAAGTGCTGTGTTACCGGATTTTCGGCAATATCAGAACCACTAATAACATACCCTTCATTAACAAGAACTTCAGCAATGCCTCCCATTCCTGCGCCACCAATACCAACAAAATGGATATGTTTGACACGTTTCATTTCAGGAATGATTGCCCTTAATTCTGCTAATTTCTTTGCCTTCACAACATGACTCCTAATGATTAAGCTATCCTTTAGTCTCTCTGTGCATAGCTTTTCATTCATTTATTTTCAAAAAATTACTCACACTCCCTTAGCGACAGGAAGTTACACAAAATCGCTCATTTTATCACTGTATTGAGTACTTCCGCTACCCTTTCTGTTGAATTTTCAATGGATAAAGTTTTGGCTTTTGTCGCCATTTGGCATAATGTTTGGCGATCAAGCGGTTGCAATAAATTAAATAAGCTATCAACATCAAAATGCGGTTGTTCAATAATTTCAGCTGCTCCAATATCTTCTAATGGCTTGGCATTCCAATACTGCTGGCGATCTTTATGCATAAATGGCACGAAGATAGCGCCAATGCCAACCACTTGAATTTCACTGACAGTCAAAGCGCCACTGCGACAGATCACGATATCAGCCCAGTTGTAAGCGCTTGCAACATCGGAAATGAATTCGGTGACTTTATTGTCTGTCATATCACAATATTTATACGATTCCATCACACTATCTAACATGCCCTTGCCTGTCTGATGCCGAACTACGCATTGCCCGGACAATTTTGTCATTACTTGTGGGATTACTTCATTAAGCTTTTTAGCACCTTGACTTCCCCCCATGACCAATATTCTAATTGGACCATGGCGATCTTTAAAACGTTCTTGCGGCTGTGCCAATGTTAATAAATCATCACGCACAGGATTACCAACCACTTCCGCATTTGGAAACGCCGAAGGGAAAGCCTGCAACACTTTTGTTGCTATTTTAGCAAGCCACTTATTGGTTAAACCTGCCACACCATTTTGCTCATGTAAAACAACTGGAATACCGAGTAATTTTGCAGCAATGCCACCGGGGCCTGAAACATAGCCGCCCATTCCCAATACAACGTCTGGCTGATAAGATTTGACTATTTTTCTGGCTTGCAAAATGGCTTTACCAATCCGAAAAGGTGCTTTTAACAGCGCTAAAATACCTTTACCTCGCAACCCTGAAATTTGGATAAAATCAATATCAATTCCATTTTCAGGAACTAACTGCGCTTCCATACGATCAGCCGTGCCAAGCCATTTAACTTGCCAACCTTGTTTCATTAAATAGTGGGCAACAGCAATACCCGGGAAAACATGCCCCCCAGTGCCGCCTGCCATAATCAATAGTTTTTTTGTCATTTTACTAATCTAATCCTTGCTTGTGCGAGCTCTTGTCTAAACTCAAAATCGATTCTAAGCAATATGGCTATCGCAATACTCATGATAATCAAGCTTGAACCACCATAACTAATAAAAGGCAATGTTAACCCTTTTGTTGGTAACATGCCTGATGTAACGCCGACATTAACAAACGTTTGAAATCCAAACCAAATTCCAATTTCACAAGCGAAGTAACCTGAAAATTGTAAGCCGACATTCAATGCACGATAACCAATAGCAAGTGCTTTAAATGTTAAGAAAAATAGCAATAACAATATCGCAATTACCCCAATATAGCCGAGTTCTTCAGCAATAATCGAGAAAATAAAATCGGTATGTGACTCTGGTAAGTAACCCAGTTTTCGAACTGAATTACCTAATCCTTGGCCGAGTAATCCACCGTTACCAATTGCCATTAGCGATGTGGTTAACTGATAACCAGAACCTGTCGGATCTTTCCAAGGGTCAAGAAACGTCAATAATCGCGTTAAGCGGTAAGATTCAAATAAAATTAAGCTAGTAACTGCGCCGCCGCCAACTAACAAAATGGCAATGAATTGCCATAATTTAGCGCCCGCTATAAATAAAATACCAATTGTCACCATAAACAGAACAATAACCGTTCCTAAATCAGGCTGTAGTAAAAGCAACACGGATAAAACGGCCATGATAACCATCGGCTTACAAAAGCCCCAAAACCCATTTTGAACTTCATCCGATTTTCGGACTAGATAGCTGGCTAAAAAACAAAATAAAGCCAGCTTGGATAATTCCGCAGGTTGAAAGTTAAAAAGCCCTAAAGGAATCCAGCGAGAAGCCCCATTAATTGATGAGCCAACTAACAATACTGCCCCTAACATGATAATCGCAATAATCAACAACGCTGTTGCAAATTGTTGCCAGCGTTTCATTGGAACATAGAGAGTCAACAGCATCAGAAATAACGACAAACCTAATTGAATTAATTCACGCTGAGTATAAAAGAACGGGTTGGTTTCACTGAGGGACATTGATGCTGACGTTACCATGGTCACACCAATAACAATTAATCCGAACACGGTCCAAAGAAGATCATTATCAAATGGCATGTGCGGGTTGACGTGTTTTTTTATCCAAAATAGATTCATTAACCGATATCCTTCACTTACAACTGAGTTAATTGCTCAGCCAATTGGGCAAATACATTACCGCGTTCAATATAATTTTTAAACTGATCTAAACTCGCGCATGCCGGTGACAGCAATACAATGTCCCCTGCACTGGTTTTAGTTGATATAATTTGCATAGCTTGATTCAATGTCTCTGTGATGGTTGTCATAGTTGGCATTAATTGCGCCAGTTTTAGTCTATCTTGACCAAAGCAAAATATTTCGATATTTCTATTTTGCAAATAAGGAATCAAGGGGGTAAAGTCTGCAGCTTTACCATCGCCACCTAATAATAAAAACAGTTTCCCTTCACAAATGACACTCTTTAAAGCCGCCTCAGTGCTCCCCACATTAGTCGCCTTGGAATCATTAATCCATTTAACGTTGTTTCGTTCCAAAATTAATTCAAAACGATGAGGTAACCCTTTAAAATTGGCAATCGCTTGTAAACTGTCTTTTCTTGGCACGTCAAGCTTATCAGCTATTGCCAAGGCAGCTAATGCATTGATAAAATTATGACATCCCGTTAATCGCATTTTGTTAGTTTGTAAAACCGGCATTTCGTTAGCGACTAAGTAATCACATTTTCCATCTAAATGATAATCACCGTGATTTAATCCAAATGATGTTGAATCAAACCTTGTTTGAGAGGGAATCGTTAATTCGTCATCCTGATTAATAACGCAGTAGGTGGCATTATTATAAATACGCTGTTTAGCTGCAACATACGACTTGAATCCCTGTGGATAACGATCCATGTGATCTTGCGAAATATTGAGAATCGTTGCAACTGTTGCATGTAAACTGTAGGTTGTCTCCAATTGAAAACTGGATAATTCCAGCACATAAACATCATAATCGTGTTTAAGTAAAGTTAATGCAGGTTGACCAATATTGCCACCGACACCGACATGAATTCCTGCTGATTGGATGATCTCACCCACTAAACTGGTTACTGTTGTTTTACCATTTGCCCCCGTGATAGCAACCACTTTTTTGTGACTTTGTTGATTCACTTCACGGCAGAAAAGCTCGATATCACCAATAATTTCGATACCTTGTTCTGCTGCTTTTTGTAATTCAGGGGTGAATAATGCAACGCCCGGACTTGCAACAATTAAATCAGCGGCAAGTAGCCAATCGAGATTTAAGCCACCTAAATGGTAACGAACGCGAGGATCAAGCGCATCAAGACCTGACGGCACACTACGTGTATCGATAACTTTTGGAATGACGTTTTGTGAAAGAAAATAATCGACACAAGAAAGGCCTGTAACACCTAAGCCAATGATAACAATATTCTTTCCTTGATAGCTAACCATAATGTGATCCTACTAAAATAATGCGATTAACGTAATTTTAACGTCAACAAACCAATCAACACCAGCATCAGTGAAATTATCCAAAAACGAACAATAACACGAGGCTCTGGCCAACCTTTTAGTTCATAATGATGGTGAATAGGCGCCATACGGAAAATGCGTTTTCCTCGAAGTTTGTATGAGCCAACTTGCAAAATCACCGATAGGGTTTCCACCACAAATATGCCACCCATAATAAGCAATAAAAACTCCTGACGTAAAAGCACAGAAATAATACCTAACACACCGCCTAACGCAAGTGAACCAACATCGCCCATAAAAACCATAGCGGGATAAGTGTTGAACCATAAGAAACCGAGTCCTGCACCAATAATTGCGGTACAAACAATCATTAATTCCCCACTAAATTTAATATAAGGAATATGCAAATACGCGGCAAAATTGACATTGCCAGTTGCCCATGAAACCAGCGCAAAACCAGCAGCAACAAAGACCGTTGGCATAATAGCAAGTCCGTCTAATCCATCAGTTAGATTCACTGCATTACCCGATCCAACCACAACAATATAGGTCAGTAAAATAAATCCTAATCCAAGTTGTGGCATAACATCTTTAAAAAATGGCAAAACAAGTACAGTAACAGTACTGTCTTTACCATAAGCATAAAGTCCAAAAGCAACGATAAGCGCAATAACCGATTGCCAGAAATACTTCCACCTTGCAATTAACCCTGCGCTATTTTTTCGTACCACTTTCAAATAATCATCGGCAAAGCCAACAATGCCATAACCAATTAAGACAAATAATGTCACCCAAACATAAGGATTTTTCAGGTTTGCCCATAGCAATACAGAAATAGAAATCGAGGCTAAAATTAAGCTGCCTCCCATCGTGGGTGTGCCCTTTTTGCTTAAATGAGATTCAGGGCCATCATGGCGCACAACTTGGCCAATTTGTAATTTTTGTAACCAATCAATGACTCTTTGTCCCATGAATAATGAGATGAATAACGCGGTTAACAGACCGAAAATAGCCCTTACTGTTAAGTAAGAAACAACGTTAAAAAAGGTAAAGTATTTAACTAAATATTCTGATATCGCAAAAAACATAATTTCAATCCTAACTCATTTTGAGTTGTTTAATCTTAATTCCTTCAATGAGGTCTTCCATTTTCGAACTGCGTGAACCTTTTACAAGCATAGTTAAACATGGATATTGATCTAAGAGAGTTAATAAAAAATCAACAGCACCTTGTTTATCTTGAAAATGATGACCTATCCCACTAAACTTACTGACCCATTCACTCAGTTTGCCAATACTGACCACACAATCAAGTTGCGCTTGTTTGGCCAGCTCGCCAATTTGTTGATGATATTTTTCCGACTCATCACCCAGTTCAGCCATATCCCCAACCACAAGCACTTTATAACCGGACTGCTTAGCTAACACATCGATTGCAGCAGTCATAGATCCCATATTAGCATTATAACTGTCATCTAAAATCAGTTGGTTTTTATTTAATCGGATTGGAAAAAGTCGCCCCTTAACAGGTTTACTATCTTTAAGACCTTGTTGTATATCATTTAATGTTGCGCCAACAGACATCGCTAATGCGCCGGCCGCAATCGCATTTGACACGTTGTGTAATCCAATAACCGGTAATGTGATTTCAACTTGTCCATTAGGTGTGTGTAATATAAAGTGTGTATTACTGTTTTCATCAACATCTGTCGCGTAAAAGTCAGCCTGTTGGTTATTCAATGAAAAGGTCCAAACCTTTTTTTTGTTGAGTGAAAAGTACCAATCTTTTGAAAAACTGTCCAGATTAATGATGGCAATGCCATCATCAGGTAAACCTTTAAAAATTTCGCCTTTTGCTTGCGCAACGCCGGCTAAAGACCCAAAACCTTCTATGTGGGCTTCGGCAATATTATTGATCAACGCACTTTGGGGCTTAACAAGTTGCGTTGTGTAACTGATTTCGCCAATATGGTTTGCACCAAGTTCGATAACAGCAAACTTATCTTCTGCCGTCATTCTAAACAATGTTAATGGCACACCAATATCGTTGTTAAAGTTACCTTGTGTATAAAGCGTTTGTCCACACTGCTGTAAAATAGCCGCGGTCATCTCTTTTACAGAGGTTTTGCCAGACGATCCCGTTAAAGCGACAACGTTGGCCAACATTTGCTGACGCACATAAGCCGCGATTTTACCTAACGCTTGTCGCGTATCTTTAACAACAATTTGTGCAATATCAACCGCGATTTTATGGTCAACAATAACCGCGGCTGCGCCGTCTAAAATCGCTTGTTTGGCAAATTGATGTCCATCGAAATTATCCCCTATCAATGCAATAAAAATCGAGTTTTTTTCGATTTTTCTCGAATCGGTACAAATTGCATTAATCGTCATTTCATCATCAGCTATGAAGTAGCACTGACCGTCAGTCAGTTCGCTTATCTGTTTAATAAGTAGTGGAATCATGATTTATTCCTAAAATATTTTTTACCGTTTCTTGATCCGAATAGTGGTGTTTGGTTTTTCCGATGATTTGATAATCTTCGTGTCCTTTCCCTGCAATCAAAATCACATCACCTTCCTTCGCTTGTTGAATAGCGTATTCGATCGCTTTTGCCCTATCTGGAATTATTCGAACATTCTCACTTTTAGCTAACCCTTGTTTGATATCATTCAAAATATCGATTTCATTTTCTGTTCTAGGATTATCATTTGTCAAAACAATTTTATCCGCATACTGCTCAGCAATTTTACCCATCAAGGGCCGTTTACCACTATCTCTATCACCGCCACAACCAAATACCACCGACAACTGACCTTTACAATGAATACGACTGGCTTGTAATGCTTTTTGTAACGCATCGGGTGTGTGTGCATAATCAACAATGACAATCGGGCGACTTGCGGTATGTAACACGTCCATTCGCCCACAAATTGGTTTCAAGTAAGAGGCCATATTAATTACCGCAAAAAAAGGAAAACCCAAGCTTAACAGTGTGGATAATGCCAATAGAAGATTCGAGACATTAAATTCACCAAGTAGCTGGCTATTTATGATGGCATTTCCCCACGTTGATTGCACATGAATAATAGCCCCTTTATCATGGTATTCAATCATTGATGCGCCCAGAAAAGATATGCCAAGTAACTTCAGTTCGCTTAATGTTTTAGGCTGACTCGATACCACGGTCACATTGTTAGCATCAAGTTTTTTTATCCAGTTTTTGCCATATCTATCATCATAATTAATGATTGATTTACCTGAACTTTTAACTAACTTTTCTTTCTCATTCGGACTAAAAAGCGACCATTTTGCTTTTGCATAATTGCTCATCGTTTTATGATAATCAAGATGATCACGACTCAAATTTGTAAAAATAGTCGCTGCAAAATGTATTCCACTAACACGATTCATCACAAGGCCATGTGATGACACTTCCATTGCAACTGTTTTTACATCTTGTTCAACAAAATCAGCCAAATAAGTTTGAATATCAATCGCCGATGAGGTTGTATTTTCTGATGGTTTTAACTGATTATACAAACCATTGCCTATCGTACCTAAAATCGCGCTCTTTTGATTCAATAATGTGGATAATTGACCTAGCAATTGAGTAATTGTCGTTTTACCATTGGTTCCCGTTACGCCAATAACCGATAATTTTTGCGAAGGTGATTGATAATAGTCACTGGCTATCTGTGACAAATGCTGATTCAATTTGAAAACATAAACCAATGGAATAGACTCAGCTTTTGACGCACGGTAATCAATAGTTAAATGTTTTGATTTTTGGGTTGTTTCAACCAGAACAGCACGTGCACCCGAATCGATTGCTTGTGGAATAAAATTTCGTCCATCAAGCGCACTACCTTGCAAAGCAACAAAGACATCACCTGACTGAACTTTTCGACTGTCAATTTGTAAGTGATTCAAATCAATATCGTTCCCTGAGATCTCACCATGGCATCCCAAAAGACCAAGTAAAGTTTGAAATGTAGACATTGACATCATAACCACCTATTAATAAATAACCATTTGACCGTCAACTTGGCGATCAGGTTGTACGTTCATTGTTCGTAATATTCCGCCCATAATTCGGCTAAATACTGGCGCAGAAACAGAGCCACCATAATATTGCCCTGCTTTAGGGTTATCAATAACTACCACTAACGAATATTTAGGCGCCGTTGCTGGCGCGATGCCCGCTGTGTAAGCTAAATATTGATTGACGTATTTACCCGATGTACCTAATTTTTTGGCCGTACCGGTTTTAACCCCAACACTATAGCCAGGAACCGATGCTTTCGTTCCACCGCCTGAAACTGCCACGGCTTCCATTAACTCTACAACCGTTTTTGCCACACTTTCAGGAACAACACGTTCCCCACTGACTGATTCACTTAATTTAACAATTGAAACAGGGCGATATATCCCGTAACTACCGATCGTTGCATAGGCCCTCGCAAGCTGTAATGGGGTAACACGAAGCCCATAACCAAATGCAAAAGTTGCTCGCTCTATATCCGCCCATTTACGCGTTCTATCGGCAGCAATAGATCCACTCACTTCACCACCAAGGCCAAGCCCGGTTGGTTGTCCCAAACCAAAACGGCTATAGTATTCAACCACTTCACTTGCCTGCATTTGTAACGCAAGTTTACTCACCCCAACATTACTCGATTTCTCTAAGATACCAGCTAAGTTGAGTGATTTTTGATAAGATACATCTTTAACTTCATATCGATTAACGTAAAAAGGCCGTGTATCAATTATCGTATTTAAATCAGCAATTTTTTTCTCTAATGCTGCCATAACAACTAACGGTTTTACTGTAGAACCCGGTTCGAATGAGTCGGTGACCGCACGATTTCGAAGTAGATTATAATCCAACGTTGAGCGATTATTAGGATTATAAGATGGGCTGGTCGCCATAGCTAAAATTTCACCCGTATGCACATCAATTAATACCGCAGTACCACTATCGGCTTTGTTAAACTCCACCGCCTGATTAAGTTCACGGTACATAAGAGACTGCAAACGTTCATCGATACTTAATACCAAGTCTGATGCGGTTTCACTTTCTGTTCGTTCGATTTCTTCAATTACGCGTCCAAATCGATCTCGCCTGATGATTCGTTGTCCTGTCTCACCGGTTAGCCATTTATTAAAGCTTTTTTCGACACCTTCCGAACCTCTTTCATTACCTTTTTCATCAATCTCTGTTAACCCAATTAATTGCGCCACATTTTCAGCCGCAGGATAATAACGCTTGGATGTACGAGCAAAAGATATGCCCGGTAATTTCAATTTTTTAAGATAATCAGAAACCGTTGGCGTCACTTGTTTTGACAAGTAAACAAATCGCATAGAGCCATTACTCAGTTTTTGCTCCAGGGTTGCCATTGGAATATTTAACGTTTTAGCAAGACCTTGCCAACGAATATCATTTGGATCTACGCCGCCTTTTTGAACAACAATTTTAGGATCTGCCCAAACATCATACATTGGCACGCTCACGGCAAGCGCTCGCCCATTACGGTCAGTAATCATTGCTCTTGGCGCATCCATATCTTGATATCTAATTGACCGTTTATCACCTTCTGCAATCAACTTTTCGGGTTGAATAACCTGTAAAATAGCCATCTTAAGGATTAAACAAAATGCGGCAAAAATGATAAATCCATAAACAAATTTAAACCGCATCGGTGTAAAAAGTTGTTTTTTTGTAGTCGGTTTACTGGTTTTGTTTACACTTGGAGACTTCATTCTTTACTCTTTATAACAATAACTGTTTCATTTTGCGGTGTGACAAAAGTCATCCCTAACTGAGTTTTCGCTTTTTCTTCAACGCGTTTAGGGTCGGCAAGCACATTCTCTTCAATCACCAAATTACGCCATTCGCTTTCTAAAACATCTTGTTCTAATAATAATTGTTCGCGTTCGAATAATTGTTTTCTGATTTGCTGCGTAGTCACGAGTACTGAGCCTGCTGAAATGATGATTAAAATCATCAGCAATAATGATAATTTTTGATTTTGTAACAGATCACAACTGATAAGACCAAGCAAGCTTTTGCTTGGTTTTTTCACATTATCAAAATCAGGGCCTCGGCTCGTTTCAAAATTATCATCAGTTTTCATTTTATTTTTTCGGCCACTCTTAATATCGCGCTACGGGATCTGGGATTATCAGCGATTTCCGACTCACTGGCTTTAATTTTACCTAACTGGTTGAGTACTGGGCTTCCGTACTGTTTAATCTGTTCCTCGGTCAAGGGTAAGCCTGCTGGAAGTTGTGGACCTTTGCTTTGCTTACTAATAAATTGTTTAACAATGCGATCTTCTAATGAGTGAAAACTAATAATGGCGAGCCGACCTTGGTTTGCAAGCATTGATAAACTCTGGTTTAACGCTTGTTCAACTTCTTCAAGCTCGCTATTGATATAAATGCGAATCGCTTGAAAACTACGCGTTGCTGGATGCTTGTGCTTATCTTTTTTCGGCATAACTTTTTCAATCAAATTAGCTAGCTCTAACGTTCTAACTAATGGCGAGATACTGTTTTGCTCAACAATCGCTCTTGCAATACGTTTAGCAAATTTTTCTTCACCAAATGTTTTTAAAACCCAAGCAATATCATCTACATCGCTATTACGTAACCAGTCACTAGCAGTAACACCTTTGGTTGTATCCATTCGCATATCAAGGGGCCCGTCTCGCATAAACGAAAATCCCCTTTCAGGATCGTCTAACTGCGGCGATGACACGCCTAAATCAAGTAAAAATCCATCGATTTTCCCTGATAAACCAAGCTGTTCAATATAATGGTTTGCTCTTGAAAATTCACCATGAACAAAAGTGAATCGTGGATCGTCTATTTGCATCGCGTTTTGCTGCGCGCGAACATCGCGATCGATTGAAATCAATCTGCCATTAGAGCCTAATTTGCTTAAGATAAGTCGAGAGTGGCCACCTCGACCAAATGTACCATCAACATAGATCCCATCATCTTTAATTGCTAAAGCATTAACGGCTTCATTAAGTAATACTGTTTTATGTTGATAGTCCATCAAAATTATTCGTCTCTGTTGTCTCAATCGTTATTAAATAGTCAAATTTTTCAAATTATCTGATAGATGACTGGTTTCATTATGAATAGCAGCAATATCATCGCCAATTTGTTGATACCAAAGTGACTCATCCCAAATTTCAAATTTGTTTGATTGGCCAACAAAGATCGTATTTTTTTCTAACTTTGCATATTTTCTTAGCGATGATGGTAACAATATTCTGCCATTGTTATCCATGTAGCATTCTGCTGCATAGCCTAACAACAAACGTTTTATTCGACGCTCAGCATCGACAACAGAGGAAAGGGTTGCGAGTTGCGTTTCAATTACCTTCCATTGGTCTGCCGGATAAAGACTCAAACAAGAATAATACAGTCCAATTGTACAAATCATGCCATCAGCCAGTGATTCACGATATCGGGTAGGAATAGCCATTCGCCCTTTACTATCAATATTTATTGAAATAGCGCCACTAAACATCTACCCACCGTTATTTTCACAAGTTATTTTTAGATAAAAATCAATTAACTAGATAAGCTTACCATTTACTCCACTTTACCCCACTTTTTACCACAAAAGTAACAAAATTAATAGATGTTTAATCAATTAATTTGTAATAAAGAGTTAAGTTATCGCAATAATAGAATTCCTTAATTAAAGAGTCTGTAAAACATATAATACCTATCTTTTTATACATAAAAACGGGGGAGGAATAACACTAAATTTGCTATCAAAAGAGGTAAAAAAAGAGAAAATGAATGGTGTGATATAGAGAGAGTTGTGATAAAGCCCTTCCGCTCATTTGATGCGGAAGGGCAATAAATTAAAACTTCGGCGCTGAAGAACGACCGCGTTTTTTAGAACCGCCACCAGAATTGGCTGGTTTATTGAATTTCTTATCGCCACTGCGCTGACGACTTTCAAATCCACCTTTAACCAAACTCATTCGCATAGGTACATTTAAAATGCGCACTTTTTCGAAATGTTTCAGCATGTCATTTGGCATGTCTTTCGGTAATTCAACTGTTGAGTAAGTCTCATAAAGTTTAATATTACCAATATATCGGCTGCTGATATCACCTTCGTTTGCGATTGCACCAACAATATGACGAACATCAACACCGTTCTCTTTACCGATTTCAATGCGATACATATCCATATCACCAACATCACGGCGTTCACGGCGTTTTGGCATTTCACGACTGTCACCTTTTAATCGGCGTTCAGAGCTACGTTCATTTCGATCTCGCATTTCCCGCGCGGGTTTAAATACGGGATCAGGTGGTAGAATTAACGATCGTTCACCTTGTGCCAGTTTTAATAATGCAGTCGCAATAGTTTCTAGATCAGCGCCACTGCCTTCTTGAATTTGGGCTAATAATGTTTGATATTGAGCCAAATCATGACTTTCAAGTTGTTTTTGAACTTGCTCTGTAAACTTAGTTAGTCGGCGACTTTCAAGTAACTCTTTTGATGGTAAACCAACTTCAGGAATCGCTTTTTTAATCGTTTGTTCAATGTTTTTTAGTAACCGACGTTCACGGCTATCAACAAAAAGTATCGCTCGCCCAGCACGTCCAGCACGTCCAGTTCGGCCAATACGGTGTACATAAGATTCAGAATCTAAAGTGATATCATAATTGATAACAAGACTGATTCGCTCTACATCTAAACCACGAGCAGCAACGTCTGTTGCAATTAAAATATCAAGGCGTCCGTTACGTAAACGATCTAATGTCTGCTCACGTAATTGTTGGGTCATATCACCATTAAGTGCTGCGCAATTATAGCCGTGTTTTTCTAATACTTCAGCCACATCTAATGTTGCAGTTTTCGTGCGCACAAAAATAATTGCCGCATCAAAATCTTCAGCTTCTAAAAAGCGAATGATCGCTTCATTTTTACGTATTCCACGTACAAGCCAATAACTTTGATCGATATCTGGAGCCGTTTGGTTAGTTCCTTTGATTTGCACTTCTTTCGGGTTATTCATAAACCGTTTCGTAATACGGCGAATAGGTGCTGGCATGGTTGCTGAGAACAGCGCCGTTTGATGATTTTCAGGAATTGCCGCCATAATACTTTCAACGTCATCAATAAAGCCCATTCTTAACATTTCATCGGCTTCATCAAGCACTAAACCTTTTAGATTAGAAAGATCTAATGTTTTACGATTTAAATGGTCAAGTAAACGACCTGGGGTTCCAACGACAATTTGAGGACCTTGTTTTAATGCACGCAGTTGCACATCATATCGTTGTCCGCCATAAAGGGCGACAATATTCACACCTTTCATATACTTTGCATATTCAGAACAGGCATCCGCCACTTGAATCGCCAATTCTCTTGTCGGCGCAAGTACAAGAAGTTGAGGTGCTTTAAGGCTTGCATCAATATTCATTAAAAAAGGAATAGAAAATGCCGCGGTTTTACCGCTACCTGTTTGCGCCATACCCAACACATCGTTCCCTTCTAATAAAAGAGGAATACATTCGGATTGTATTGGTGATGGTTTAGCAAAACCAAGATCATTTAAGGCACTAAGAATTTCCTTGGATAAACCAAGGTCAATAAAAGAAACATCTGTTGTCATGTAAACTCGCTTATAAATTTTAGATAATATATATCACGACTCGGCACCTGTTATCCCGTAAAATGGATAACTAATGTATGGCGCAATATATATGAATATAATGCCAGCTTACTAAATTGAAAATTTACAACTCACCCCAATAACTAACTGCCAATAAATGACTATCTGGCTAATCAGAACTACGCTATAACAATATTTTCACTTTTAAAACTGGCATGACCCCTGTTACTGTTCATCAAGTAACTTGATTTCATAGAGTGCCTGTTGATGTTCAACAAAGTTATAAATATTATTTGCTAACGCATATTTAAATAACATTTTGGCACGCTCGTTGTCACCTTTATTTTGGTAGTATTTACCTAAATAAAAGTAAGTTTCACAAAGTCGCTCGGCTAATTCCCGATTATTTTCTGCGCCTTTCTGAACATTTTCGATTAATTTAGATTCACTCATGTGACCTAAATAAAACGAGATAATATCGCTACCCGAAACCGTTTTATCATTGATTTGATCATAACGTTTTTGTAGCATTGTTAATGCTTTTTTACTGTCAGTCTCTTTCTCAATTAAATAGAGCCATAAAATCCTGATTGGCTCATTCACATCATATTGATAGAATTTGAATGCATCTTGTTCCGCTGATAGATAATGCCCTGTACGGTATAACGCAATCGCGCGATTTAAGTAAGCAAAGGCATAATTTCGGTCAAGTTCTAACGTTGTATTTAACGCAAGAAAAGCCCCATCGAAATCCCCATCTCTAAGTGAGTATGTTCCTAAAAAATTATAAACATCAGGAATTTCGGCGTTAAAACTAAGTAAATGCGCAAAATCACTTTGCGCAAATGCTTTAAAGCCTAAAGAATCATAGACGATTCCACGCTGAAAATAGAGCTGCATTCGAGTCACATCATCAATATCTCTGCGAGAAAGCTGCTGACTAAGCTGAGCAATTTTCAATTCATCATCATATGAAACTTGCTCAGGCACAGCGAGAATCGGCAGAGAACTAGAACAACCCGATAGAAGAATCACTGCAAAAAGAAAGCCGGTAATTCTCAGGTTGAATAGTCCCATATCTATCTCCTACTACTGAATGAAAATTTATTCTGATGTAGGAGTGGCTTCTACTGCTGATCCTACTGCATCTTTCATGCTCAAGCGAATACGTCCTTGGCGGTCAATCTCAAGCACTTTAACATTCACTTCTTGACCCATTTTTAGGTAATCTGCCACTTTCTCAACGCGATGATCCGCAATTTGAGAGACATGAACTAATCCTTCTTTTCCGCCAATAATTGAAACAAACGCACCAAAATCGACAATTCTAACCACTTTACCTAAATAAATTTTACCGATTTCTACATCTGCGGTTAAGTTATTAATTCTGTCAATTGCATTTTGCGCTTTATCACCATCAGAAGCAGCAATTTTAACGGTACCGTCATCGGAAATTTCAATTGTGGTTCCAGTCTCTTCAGTTAATGCACGAATTGTTGCCCCGCCTTTTCCGATGATATCACGGATTTTATCAGGATTAACATTCATCGTATAAATACGTGGTGCAAATTCAGAAATTTCTTGGCGTGGTTGATTAATGGCTTGTTCCATTACCGATAGGATGTGTAAACGTGCACCTTTTGCTTGATTTAAAGCAACTTGCATGATTTCTTTCGTGATACCTTCAATTTTGATATCCATCTGAAGTGCACTCACACCTTCACGTGTTCCGGCAACTTTAAAGTCCATATCACCAAGATGATCTTCATCACCTAAAATATCAGACAATACAACGAAATCATCACCTTCTTTGACAAGACCCATTGCAATACCTGCAACAGATGATTTAATCGGCACACCCGCATCCATCAGTGCAAGCGATGCACCACATACAGAAGCCATCGATGATGAACCATTAGATTCAGTAATTTCTGACACAACACGAATGGTGTATGGGAACTCACTAATATCCGGCATAACAGCGGCTACGCCACGTTTTGCTAAACGGCCATGACCAATTTCGCGACGTTTTGGTGAACCAACCATCCCTGTCTCACCCACTGAGTATGGAGGGAAATTATAATGTAATAAGAAACGTTCGGTGTGTTCACCTGTAATTTCATCAATAATTTGCGCATCACGTTCAGTCCCTAATGTCGCTGACACTAACGCTTGTGTTTCACCACGTGTGAACAAAGCGCTACCGTGGGTTCTTGGTAAAACATTCGTACGAATATCAAGTGCACGCACCATGTCTTTTTCACGGCCATCGATACGTGGTTCACCTGCGATAACGCGTTTACGTACAATTTGGCTCTCTAAATCAACGATAATATTGATGACTTCTTTATCATCGAGCGCTTCATTTTGTGCTTTTAATGCAGCAAGAACATCTTCTTTGATTACATCAATTTCAGCATAACGCGCCTGTTTCTCGGTGATACGGTAAGCTTGACCAAGACGATCTTTAGCAAGTTCTGCAACCGCATTGTAAAGCGTTTCATTTTTAACGGGCGCAGTCCAATCCCATTTTTGACAATTTGATTTAGCAACAAATTCATTGATATTATCAATGACAACTTGTTGTTGTTCATGACCGAAAACAACAGCCGCTAACATTTGATCTTCAGTGAGCAAATCAGCTTCTGACTCAACCATTAATACTGCGCTTTGAGTACCTGCAACAACTAAATCTAAACGGCTATTTGCAAGTTCTTTGACTGATGGATTTAAGACAAATTCATCATTGATGAAACCAACGCGTGCAGCACCGATTGGGCCATGGAACGGAACGCCTGATAAACAAAGGGCAGCGGATGCGCCCATCATAGCAACAAGATCAGGGCTAACATCTGGGTTTACAGAAACCACAGTTGCAATGATTTGAATTTCGTTAACAAAACCTTCTGGAAATAAAGGACGTAATGGACGATCGATTAAACGTGCGATAAGTGTTTCACCTTCGCTTGGACGACCTTCACGTTTAAAAAATCCACCCGGGATACGACCTGCAGCATAGGTTCTTTCTTGATAATTAACCGTTAAAGGAAAGAAGTCTTGTCCATCTTGTACTTTTTTATTGGCAACAACGGTAACAAAGACAGCCGTGTCGTCCATGTTGACCATGACAGCAGCTGATGCTTGACGAGCCATAATACCTGTTTCTAATGTAACGGTATGACGACCATATTGGAATTTTTGATAAGTCGGATTAAACAAAATAGTGTCCTCTTTTTATAAAATACTTTCGGAGTTAATAGCTAAAATAGATTTTGGATATATCTATATCAATAGCAATATTACTAACATAATAAAAAAAGCTCATTTCACTATCACGACTAATGACAAATCTATATTTATACAAAGTAAGGCATTAAAACCCAAGTAAATATCGGTTTAACACACATCACTTACTTGTTTTTAAGTTAAATAAAACCATGAAAAAACATGTAAATAACTATTCAATTATACAATACTGTATAGAGTTCTCATTAGTCGCGCGAAACATGAGATGTAATCTTTTTTATGCTCGCAATTATACCAAAATACTAATCTTTCACAACAAAAAAGAGGCCGAGGCCTCTTTCTGATATCTTAATGATTATCGACGTAAACCGAGTTTTTGAATCAATTGGTTGTAACGTTCAATGTCTGAACGACGCAGATAGTCAAGTAACTTACGACGGCTAGAAACCATACGTAATAAACCACGACGGCTGTGGTGATCTTTTTTGTGCTCAGAGAAATGACCTTGTAAGTCATTAATGCGTGCAGTTAAAAGTGCAACTTGAACTTCTGTTGAACCGGTGTCATTGGTACCACGACCATATTCAGCAACAATTTTCGCTTTATCATTTACAGTTAGAGACATAAATAACCTCTTTAATATTAAAAAAATTGAACTGGAAAGACCAATCTCTAATTCAGTCAATCCTCGGTGCCCCTCTTTATTCGATGAGCGCTGGCAATTATACTTCAATTAAATTAAATAGCAATTTGATTCATGATAAATCCCATTAATTTACTTTACACAAAAACCCTATTCATACTGAATTAATTTTTTAAGTTCTTCTATGTAATCTTGTGCTGAAAGACTAAGCTGAACTTTCTGTGAAGTTATCCAGCCAATCTCTATTTTTTCATTGACATCAAGGGGAATGGATAAAATATCTGAACCATTTAGATCGGTACTCAAAATACCCGTACTAATGGTGTAGCCATTAAGTCCATGCAATAAATTAAAAAGGGTAGCGCGATCACTGACGTGAATACTTTTTTTATGATATACCGTACTTAATATTTCTTCCGAAAAATAAAATGAATTGTATTCACCTTGTTCAAAAGAGAGATAAGGGTAATTCGCTAAATCATCAAGAGTCAAAGACGTTGAGTTTGCCAAAGGATGATGAGAACTAATAAAAACATGAGGATCTGCTTCAAATAATGAATGAAAGGTTAATTGGTGATCTTTTAAAAAACGTAAAATCACTTTTTTATTAAAATCATTGAGATATAACACGCCCACTTCGCTACGTAAATTGGCGACATCGGTGATGATGTCATAGGTTTTTGTTTCACGTAACGTAAACTCGTATTCATCGGTATGATTTTTTTTGATGAGATTAACAAATGCATTCACAGCAAAAGCATAGTGCTGAGTTGAGATACTACAAAGCTGTTTAGAGGGCTCTTTTTTCGAATAGTGCTGCTCTAACAGCTCGGCTTGATCAAGAACTTGTTTTGCATAACCCAAAAATTCAACGCCGTCGGTTGATAATGAAACCCCTTTCGATGTGCGCACAAAAATTTCAATACCAAATTCGGTCTCAAGCTCTTTTACTGCTGTCGACAAACTGGGTTGACTAATATATAACTTTTTTGCAGCTTCATTGATTGATCCTGAACGAGCAATTTCTAAAATATAACGCAGCTGTTGAAGTTTCATGATATCAATAATGTGTAGTATAAAGTGTCATTATACCATAGATTAGGTTTTAACCGGTGTCGATACACATAAAAACGTCACGCAAAGCAATGCTATAAATTTTGATTTAATCGTATATACTAACTGACATAGCGGCAAAATAGTGCCATATTTAAAAATAAAAAAGTGATTCAATTAAGGTTGTTTAGTATGAATAATAAAAATGATGATGTTCGCATTAGTGAAATTAAAGAGCTTTTACCCCCGATTGCATTATTGGAACGATTTCCTGCAACCGATGCTATTGAACAGTTAGTCTGTCATACTCGTAACAGTATTCATAACATCTTAACTCAGCAAGACGATAGATTATTAGTCGTGATTGGTCCTTGTTCAATTCATGACGTCAACGCTGCTATCGAATATGCCAATCGTTTAATGACACAACGTGATATATATCATAATGAACTTGAAATTGTCATGCGTGTCTATTTTGAAAAACCAAGAACAACTGTTGGTTGGAAAGGTCTTATCAATGACCCTTATATCGATCATAGTTTTGATATCAATCAAGGATTACGTATTGCACGCAAATTATTGGTCGATATTAATGCAATTGGCATGCCAACCGCCGGTGAATTTTTGGATATGATCTCACCTCAATATCTCGCGGATTTGATGAGCTGGGGCGCTATTGGTGCCCGGACAACTGAATCACAAGTTCACCGTGAACTTGCATCAGGTTTATCTTGTCCAGTCGGCTTTAAAAATGGAACCGATGGCACCATTAAAGTGGCAATTGATGCCGTTAATGCAGCCAGTGCATCGCACAATTTTTTATCTGTCACTAAGTTTGGGCATTCCGCTATTGTAACAACATCAGGTAATAGCGATTGTCATGTGATATTACGTGGCGGCAAAGAGCCCAATTACAGTGCCCAGCATGTCGCTGCCGTCAAAAATGAACTCAGCAAAGCCAATTTATCAAATGGCATCATGATAGATTTCAGTCATGCAAACAGTAACAAGCAGTTTAAGCAGCAAATGGCCGTTTGTCATAATGTATGTGAACAAATTGCTAACGGTGAAAAAAGTATAACTGGTGTGATGGTTGAAAGCCATCTTGTTGAAGGTGCTCAAAATCCTGACAACGGTCAACCTCTCACTTATGGGCAAAGCATTACTGACGGTTGCGTAGGCTGGGATGACACTGAGCGATTACTTGCACAGCTCGCAAAAGCGGTAAAACAGCGCCGAAATAGTTAACAAAATATAACTGATAAATGATACTGCACAGTGCTTTGCGCTGTGCCATCGAATTTTTAGGCGGGAATTGCCGAGCCTCTCTTTATTGGAAAAGAAAATCTGTCGGTTTAAACCCGAAAATCGAGAGACTAAGTCAGCGATGATATTAAAAAAAGTTTTCGTAAATCAATTTAATACTAATCAGAGACGAAACGGTAATTAACATCGGTCTAATTAACTTTCGCCCTTTTGAAATCACCATTTTAGCGCCCAACCTTGCGCCAATAAATTGGCCAACAAGCATAACAAGGCCAATTGTCCAAACAACTTGCCCACCTAAAATGAAAAATAGTAATCCCGCCAGGTTCGAGGTGAAATTAAGTATTTTAGTATGTGCCGTTGCTTTAGTTAAATTAAATCCAGCAAGTGTTACATAGGCCAACGCATAAAAAGAGCCGGCACCCGGTCCAAAAAAACCATCATAAAAACCAATCGTCAAAGCAGGAATGAAGGCAAATTGCATCATGGAAAGGCGACTTTTGCGATCATGTTCTCCTATCGCCGGCGACAATAAGAAATAAACGCCGACACTAATGGTTAAAATCGGCAACAATAGCCGTAAAAAATCAGGTTTAATAAATATAACTAACGAGGTACCCAAGCTAGAACCGATAAATGCCAACACAATTGACCATTTTTGCTGTTTCAAATCGACCATTTTTTGACGAATAAAATACAGGCTAGCAGAAAACGATCCGCCGCAGCTTTGTAATTTATTGGTGGCCAGCGCGCTTGCTGGTGATAATCCAACCGCTAATAAGGCTGGCACGGTTAACAATCCCCCACCACCCGCGATGGAATCGATAAATCCGGCAAGCATTGCAACTGCAAATAACAAAATTAACAGTAATTCGTAACTCATTTTATCTGTATACCTGTTGCCATTAACCTAAAAGTGCGCCTGCCAATACAAATCTAATTAATATTAACTAAGCGCCTATACGCGGTTGTTATCTTTCTATTTATGATATTGCTCGCGATTCACGTCACTGCACTGGGCACGGAAACGAAGGTAGTGATCCATAAGCACAATTGCAACCATCGCCTCGGCAATAGGTACTGCTCGGATTCCAACACAAGGATCATGCCGTCCGTGCGTTGATACATCCACGGTTTCCCCCTGAATATTGATCGACTTGCCAGCAATTTCTATACTCGGCGTTGGTTTTAACGCAATACTAGCCAAAATAGTTTGTCCTGAACTTATGCCCCCTAATATGCCTCCAGCATGGTTAGAGAGAAAACCTTGCGCGGTAATTTCATCACGATTTTGACTACCACGTTTATTAATTACGTTAAATCCATCGCCAATTTCAACACCTTTCACAGCATTAATACTCATCAGCGCATGAGCAAGGTCTGCATCTAATTTATCAAACACCGGTTCGCCTAATCCAACAGGCACATTTTCAGCGACAATACACACTTTAGCACCGACAGAATCCCCATCTTTTTTTAGCGTACGAAGCAGTTCATCAAGCGCATCGAGCTTGCTTTCGTCAGCACAAAAAAAGGGATTTTGTTGAACCTGCTGCCAATCTTTCAATTCACAAACGATATCACCCATTTGCGCTAAATAACCACGAATGGTGATGCCAAGTTTTTCATTCAAGTACTTTTTAGCAATGGCGCCAGCTGCAACGCGCATCGCGGTTTCACGTGCTGAAGAACGACCGCCACCACGATAATCGCGTATACCGTATTTTTTTTGATAAGTATAATCTGCATGACTTGGTCTGAACAGATCTTTAATTTGACTGTAATCTTGTGAACGTTGGTCTGTATTTTCAATCAACAAGCCAATACTGGTACCGGTCGTTAGACCTTCAAATACGCCGGATAGGATTTTGACCGTATCAGCTTCACGTCGTTGCGTTGTATAGCGTGACGAACCGGGACGACGACGATCAAGATCGCGCTGCATATCATCTTCAGCTAAAGTAAGGCCGGGAGGAACCCCATCAACAATGCAGCCAAGTGCGATTCCGTGTGATTCACCAAAGGTTGTAACTTTAAACAATTTTCCGATTGAATTTCCTGACATATGATGGGTTCCGATAATTAAAAACAGTGACTGTATTGTATAAGTTTTTCGCGCGTAATAAAAAAGACACCATGTCCACCACGCTCAAATTCAATCCATTCAAATGGAATATCTGGGTAGGTATTTTGTAAATGAACCCAGCTGTTACCAACTTCACAGATTAAAACACCGTGTTGAGTCAAGTAATCAGGGGCCTGCTTTAATATACGTTTTACTAAGTCAAGTCCATCAAAGCCCGCTTCTAAAGCTAATTTCGGCTCGAATAGAAATTCGTCAGGAAGATCACTCATATCTTCCACATCAACATAAGGTGGATTTGTTACAATCAAATCGTATTGTTTCACTGG
>JAVSBY010000013.1:0-52663 GCA_031960925.1 Gilliamella sp. CRA003912 | reverse complement strand
CTTCCACATCAACATAAGGTGGATTTGTTACAATCAAATCGTATTGTTTCACTGGTAAGTTATCGAACAAATCTGAAGTAATTGGGGTAACTTGGTCAATCATTTCATGCAGATCAATATTGGTTTGCGCCACATCTAATGCCTCGACCGAAATATCGGTAATATCAACTTGCGCATCAGGAAAGGCATAAGCACAAGCAATACCAATGCAGCCACTTCCTGTACAGAGATCCAATATACTGTTTGGTGCTTGAGGCAAAATAGATTCGAAACGATTATCAATCAGTTCACCAATTGGCGAGCGTGGAATCAGGACTCTTTCATCGACATAAAAGCTGTGCTGACAAAACCAAGCTTGATGCGTTAGATAAGGGGTTGGCACATGTCCTTCGATCCGTTTATTTATTACATCTAAAAGTTGTTTTTTTTCATCTTCAGTTAAATTTGTAGCATAAAACTCAGGTGGAATATGAAGTGATAAACCGAGTAGAGGTAAAATAAGTTGTTTGGCTTCATCAATCGGGTTGTCGGTGCCATGACCGAGATAAACATCTGATAGGCTAATTTGCGAGGTCGCAAAGCGGATAAAATCTGAAATGGTACGTAGGTTGTCCATACTGGCTCCAAGTGTGGCGGTGAGGAAGGGATTCGAACCCTTGATACGTTGCCGTATACACACTTTCCAGGCGTGCTCCTTCAACCACTCGGACACCTCACCAAATCTAATCTACTTCGCCCACTTAGCTCAAAGCAGGCGCATACTATAATGATGTGAACAAAATTAATCAAGCTTTTAGTTCATGACAACACAAGAACCGAATACTGCAAGCATAATTAATACACAACAAACAGTGATTAATGCATATTTTAAGTCAGTACACATAACTATTCTCCAAAAATTATTTTGTGACAATCCATTTACTGGATAGTTGTATCCAATTGAATGACCCCTGCATTTGGTACACGACTTTCGATTTTTGGATATTTAGGGGCAAGATCCAATGTAATCTCAACGGCTTCATCCAAATATGCATCGGGGATTTTAAAATCTTTCGGTAAATCTTTTATTTTAGCTATTGGTTTAAGACCTGCTCTGCTTAAACGCTCGTTCATTCTATTAAGCTCTCGTTCATCAATTGCTTTTTGTTCCGTCTCTCGTGCTGTTTTATTCAGAGAGACAACGTATTGACGATCTTTTTTCTCGTTATAGCGAGCAATATCTTCTTCGAGATAAATGAATTCTGGATTATTCGCAATCCGGCTAAAATGAAGCGCTTTAAGCCCTGGCAATATCGATTTAAGGTTAGCTAACATTTTATACTCGGCTGAAGGGACTTTATCCCACGGCATGGCATTATCTAAAAATCGTTCGCCCGTTTCATCAATATATTGGCTTTTACTCATTTCAATATCAGGTTCAACACCTTTTAGCTGGGTACTGCCACCATTAATACGATAGAATTTTTGTACAGTATATTGCACGCCGCCAAGTTCTGGCCAATCTGGGTGTAGCTTGGCATCAACTGGATAGGCTATATTTCGAGAAGTTTGAACCGTACCTTTACCGTATGTTCTTTCCCCAACAATCACCGCACGGCCATAATCTTGCATTGCAGCCGAAAAAATTTCCGATGCTGATGCGCTGTAACGGTTAACCATAACAACAATTGGTCCGGTATATTCAATACCTTCATTTTTATCATCGTAAACGGCAACTTTTTGTAAATTATCTCGCACTTGAACGACAGGGCCTGTATCAATAAACAATCCGGTTAAGGCAATCACTTCGGCTAATGAACCACCGCCATTATCGCGTAAATCAATCACAATACCTTGCAAATTATCGTGATTAGCTTGAACTAATAATTGCGCAACTTTTTCTGTCAGTCCCATGTAAAAACCGGGAATTTCAATAACGCCAATTTTACCTCTTGGATTATTAACGATACTGAGTTTCGCTTCCCGATCTTCAAAGTGGATCTTATCACGGGTGATCTCGATAATTTTTGGTTTACTGTTGTTTCCAGCTGGTAAAACTTCTAATTTAACAACAGTGCCTTTCGGTCCTCGGATTTTATCAACGATATCATCAAGGCGCCAACCAATCACATCTTCAATCGCTGAATTATTTTGGCCTACACCAATGATTTTATCGCCTACCGCTAGCTGTTTGCTCTTCTCAGCAGGGCCACCAGTTACAAACGAGACAATAACAGTATAATCATCTTCTTGGCTCAAGGTCGCGCCAATCCCTTCAAACGATAAGCTCATTTCTGAATCAAAATCTCGTTTTTTACGTGGCGCAAGATAACTGGTGTGAGGATCAATTTCACGCGCAAATGCGTTCATGAAAAGTTGAAATGCATCTTCGTTATTAGATTGCGTTAATGTTTTGAGCAGCCTAGTATAGCGTTTGGTTAAGACATTACGAATTTCAGGCTCTTGTTTTCCTGATAATGCTAAACTAAGTTCATCATATTTAACACGTTTATTCCAATATTCATCAAGTTCCTGTTCACTTGTAGGCCAAGCGATATCGTCTCGTTTATAATCTATTTCATCATTAGTTGAAAAATCCATCGGTTTTTGTAAGACAGATAACGCGTATTGATAACGAGCAAACCGTTTCTTAAGTTGTAGGTTATAAATTTCATATGCCGTTTGCAAATCACCGTCAGTCAGCTCTTTACCTAATAAATCTTGTTTATGTCGAAACATATCGACATCACTCTGAATAAATATAGCTTTATTACCATCAAGTATCTTCAAATAACGATCGAATATTTTTGCAGAGAATGCACCATCTAACGTAAAATTACGATAGTGCGACTGCGTAAAATAATTTGTAACGCGTCGAGTGACAACTTCATGAATTTTATCTTGCTTTAATGTCGGCAGTTGGTCAATAGTTGGGTCTTTTGCATTTGCAACAGCACTAACCATACATAACATAAGGCTTAATTTAGCAAAACCTTTTACTAATTTATTCATTAAATTTCTCTATTTAGTAATAATATGCTCAGGCTTAACCGTTAATTCCATACCTGAGGCGACTTTCACTCTAATGTGTTCTTTCTCGATGTTGATGACTTGTACATCTATTGGTTTACGGCTCAATATCACTTTTACTGAATCACCAACTTGTAATGCTTTAGGTTTTTTAATTGCAGGAGCACGCGTTTTACGCTTGGCTTGTGCACGAGCCTTACTTTCTTTCAATTGCTGCTGAGCATGCTCAACATGTTCTTTAGTGATAACTTCGCAAAGATTTCCATCTAAATCAACACGGTGTTGACCTTCTTTAACGCTATAAAGATAACGCCAACTCATTGTGTATGAACGTAGCGCTGAACGTAATTTGGTTTTACTTAACAGCTCGCTGTCACCAACACGGGAAATAATGTCTTGAAAAATTCCAACTTTTAAAGGTTTTGCATCGCCTTCAAGTGTAAAACAATGAGGAAAATGTTTCGCTAAATAGGTAATAATTTCTTTACTATTGGTTAATTGAACTTGGTCTTCCATTTGTGATTCCATGGTTACTAATCTAACTTTTTATGTAAAGTATATCGCAGCTTAAACAATAACACTAACTATCTTTTTCTGCTTTTTTGATAAATGCAATAAAATTGTTTATACCGTTACGCGTTAGCCAAGATGTAGCAAGTCTCTGTTCATCTTTTGATAGCTGTTCAAAAGCATTCATCCAAACTTGCACAGGTTCAATCGAGGGAATAACGTAAGCGCCCATGTCATCTTTCACTTTTAATTCTTTTTTAACGTCTAAAGGCAAACTCTGAATATGATATTCAAGTGCTTTACCTCGAATACCTGTGCGCTTACGTACTTCCCATTTTTCGGCTCTGGCTTTCCGATTAATCCCTTGTGTTGTCGATGGCATTCCTGCAATCTCGGTTAATTCTTTTGGCGAAAACCACTCTTTCATTGAGCAACCTCTTTTTAGAAATAAAAAATTATTAATGACTAGTAGACATGTCAGTAAGCCGTGTTTATAAAAGAGACAAATTCTTTTATTCCGTTACGAATAATCCAAGATGTCACATCGACCTGCTCATCGGCTGATAGTTGTTCAAAAGCGTTCATCCAGACCTGTATTGGCTCAGCGACACCAATAAGATAGGCACCTAAATCATCTTTGGCATTTAAGATATTTTTTACCTCGGTCGGTAAGCTATGAATGTGATATTCAAGTGCCTTACCTCGCCCGCCTGAGCGCTTGCGAGCAACCCAATTTTCAGCTCTAGCTTTACGATTAATTCCCTGCGTTGTCGAGGGCATTCCTGCAATGTTGATTATTTCTTTAGGTGAAAACCACTCTTTCATTTAATGACCTCTCTTATGGAAATATAGAAAACATTATCGAAATAATAGAAACTTTGTTACAATATTTAGAAATCAAATCATACAGTTACTGGTTATCATTAATGTTAAGACTTACGTGTTTTACTAACAAACCAGAAGAATAACATAGATATAGCTAGTTATAAATAAAAGGATGAAAAAAATGGAAATAAAGTGTGAAGATTGGCATCCAGCTGATATTATTGCCGCATTAAAAAAGAAAGGAACAACACTTGCTAGCTTATCAAGACAATCGGGTTTAAGTTCATCAACACTCAGTAACGCATTGGTTCGACCTTGGACCAAAGGTGAACGGATTATTTCACAAGCATTAGGCATCGATCCATCCGAAATCTGGCCGAGTCGTTATGTAAATTCAGAAACAAACAGACCGATAAAGCGCGTCGTTAGAAATAAATCGACTAATAAAAACCTGCAAGAATAAAGAAACAAAAGCACTTAAATAGAAACACGGCAATCTATTTGGCTCATTATTTAACCGTCATTAGTTTTTAATTCATGCAATCCCCATTAATCCGGATAAATTCGGTGTATGGCTATGGCAAAGACATAAAAACTAAAATATGTTCAATGAGATATTGAACGTTAATCGGTATATGCTATTATTATCGGCTATTTTCGATTATCCAGTTTTATTAGATAGGTTAAACAATGAAAAATATAAAAATTCACTTTATTCTTTTTCTCTCTATATTATTGATGCTAACAGCGTGTTCTCAAACAAATTTGGTTGAACAAGGTACACCGCTGAGTAAAGATAAAGTCAGTCAAATTGTTGAGGGCGCAACAACAGATTCGCAAGTACTCGATTTATTGGGCGAACCAACGAGCAGAACGGTCATCAATTCTAGCGACGTACAATGGACATATAAATATACGAGAAAAAACTCAACCAGCAACATGCTATTTGGTGAAACACAATATAACATTGTAGAAGGAACGCTTGATATGGTCATTTCTAAAGGCGTTGTGACTTGGTATAATTACACTGAAAATAATAAACAAAAAAAATGGTAACAGACTAATTGAAGACGTCATTTTTTTGACGTCTATTTTCTATCTTTGATTCATGCGTTATCCGTTCTCGTTCAAAATGAATCACATAATGTGCTTTTAGTTTTTCTTATCAATTTTCCGCTACACATCACTAAGAATATCAATCAATACTAGACAAAAATAGACTTTAGGTTATACTCATCATCAGAATTAACCAGACAATCGCTGCTTTGTTGTAGTCCTTTTTTAAAAGAAAGGAGACAAACAGAGGGGAGGAAAGTCCGGGCTCCATAGGGCAAGGTGCCAGGTAACGCCTGGGGGATTTTGGCGAGAGCTGAGGTTCACGACAAGTGCAACAGAGAGTATACCGCCGATGGCTGCGTGCAGCACAGGTAAGGGTGAAAGGGTGCGGTAAGAGCGCACCGCGCAACTGGTAACAGTTGTGGCACGGTAAACTCCACTTGGAGCAAGGTCAAATAGGGATTCATTGGCGCGGCCCGCGTTGAATCCGGGTAGACTGCTTGAGCTAATGCGTGAGTGTTAGCCTAGAGGAATGATTGTCCACGACAGAACCCGGCTTATCGGTTAATTCGCTCTATTACGAAATTGGCGCCATCTGGCGCCAATTTTACTTCTGTCATTTGTCTCACTGAACTTATGAACTTTGCTTTCTCTTTTTACTTATTTGACGTTGGATCACAAGCCAAATTGATGCTATCAAGCCGATCACCAATAAAATGACAGGGATCAACATAAAAAATGCCATAAACTGTTGTTGATATTCTTTAAAAATAGGCGATAAACCAAACAAATAGCCCATTGTGACAATGAGAAAGATCCACAATGTGGCACTGAGCCAATTATAAACATGGAATAACTTACTTTTTAGTCCTGATAATCCCGCCATTATCGGCATCACGGTGCGAACAAAAGCGATGAAACGTCCAAAGAATAAAGCAAATAGCCCATATTTATGAAACAACGTTAGCGCACGCTGATGATATTTTGGCGGTAAATGCGCCATCCAATTTTTGACAACGCGCGTGTTACCAAGCCATCGACCTTGCACATAACCAAGCCAAGTACCAAGCGCAGCACCCGCGATTAAAACCACATTAATTAAGCCAAAATGAAAAACATCACGGCTAATCAATATACCCGTCAAAAACAATAAACTATCACCGGGTAAAAAAGCCGCCGGTAAAACGCCGCATTCTAATAATAAAATCACAAACAGCATGCCATAAAGGGTCCATAATATTTTAGGATCTGATAGCGTTTCAAGGTTCATACTCAAAAAAGCATGATATAGCGATATTATTGTATCCATGTTCAATTCTCTTATTTGCTAATGTTGTTGTGCAAAATACATCTTTCTTACTTTTATCGTTTTTATTCCTTATTCATAGTACCACCAACAGTGAGATTATTCACTTTTAATGTGGGTTGCCCAACACCAACAGGGACACTTTGCCCTGCTTTACCGCACACTCCAACACCGGAATCAAGCGCCAGATCGTTTCCGACCATCGAAATCTGTTGCATCGCTTCAATGCCTGACCCGATTAAGGTTGCCCCTTTTACCGGTGATTTAATTTTTCCTTTTTCAATCAGATAAGCTTCGGATGCTGAAAAAACAAATTTTCCTGATGTAATATCCACTTGCCCGCCAGCAAAGTTAGGAGCATAAATACCATAATCAACACTTTCAATAATTTCATCAAATGTCGATTGACCCGCTAACATATAGGTATTTGTCATCCTTGGCATAGGTAAAAAGTTATAACTTTCTCGTCGGCCGTTACCCGTTGAATGCGAACCGGTTAAGCGAGCATTCAATTTATCTTGCATATACCCTTTCAATATACCGTTTTCAATCAATACGGTTTTTTGACTTGGCACCCCCTCATCGTCAATGGTTAGTGAACCTCGGCAATTTTTAAGTGTACCATCGTCCACAATAGTACAAAGTTCAGAGGAAACTTGTTGACCAATTTTGCCGGAAAATACCGAGCTATTTTTTCGGTTAAAATCGCCTTCTAAACCATGTCCGACCGCCTCGTGTAATAACACGCCTGGCCAACCAGCCCCTAACACAACGGGCATTGTCCCTGCCGGAGCTTCGGTTGCTGATAAGGAAACTAACGCTAAACGAACAGATTCACGCGCATAAGAATCTGCATACGTTTCACCTGTTTTTGGGTTGATCGAAGTAAAATAATCATAGCCAAATCGTCCGCCACCGCCGCTACTTGCCCGTTCACGTTTACCATTTTCTTCGACTAAAACAGAAACAGACAAGCGCACAAGTGGCCGAATATCGGCAGCCAATGTACCATCAGTTGCCGCAATTAATACATCTTCATAACTGCCAGTTAAGCTGACAGAGACTTCCGTCACTCGGCGGTCAAGAGAACGAACCAATGCATCAACACTTTTCAATAATTGAATTTTACGTTCTTGCGAAAACGCATTGATAGGATTAATACTTTGATAAATAGCAATCGGTGATGACTCTTTTCTAAATGGAGTAACAACGACAGGCGCACGATGCGTCGAAATTGAATTGGCCGCTAAAGCACTCTGCTCTAAACGGTGACGCGATATTTGATCTGTATAAGCAAAACCCGTTTTTTCACCGATTATAGCTCTAACCCCAACCCCTTGATCACGATGAAACGAGGCACTTTTGATAATCCTATCTTCGAGCGACCAACTTTCATAATAGCCTGATAAAAAATAATAATCACCATAATCTATCTGCTTTGAGCTTAAGATATCTAATAAACGAGAAAGCTCTTGTTGGCTAAGATCATTTGAAATGAGCAGTCGCTCACTGACTTCATTTAGTATCATAAATTCCTTAAATTTAAGATTTTAAAATTAATTAAATTCAATCGCATGCAATCGATAAAATCACATTAAAACAACATCATACTGCTCTTGAATATAAAGAGGCTCTACTTTAACTTCAACACGTTTGCCAACAAACACCTCCACTTCTGCAAGTGCATGAGACTCATCAATGGTTAATGCATTTGCTACCGCTGTCGAGGCATAAACTAAGAAATATTCGCTGCGATGCGCTTTATGTACACGAACAATTTCACGTAAGATTTCGTTACAAATAGTTTCAACCGATTTAACCATCCCCCGTCCTTGGCAAGCTGGGCACTCTTCACACAAAATGTGTCCAATACTTTCACGAGTACGTTTGCGGGTCATCTCGACCAGCCCTAAGGCTGAAAAGGAATTTACCGTTGTTCTTGCACGATCTTTTTGTAATGAATCTTGCAGCGATTGTAATACGCGCTCACGATGTAAATCTTGCTGCATATCGATAAAATCGATAATAATAATGCCACCTAAATTTCGTAATCGTAGCTGCCTTGCGATTGCAATTGTGGCCTCTATATTGGTATTAAATATTGTTTCTTCTAAATTTCGATGCCCAACAAACGCGCCAGTATTGATATCAATGGTTGTCATGGCTTCGGTTTGGTCGATAATCAAATATCCACCTGATTTTAATTGAACTTTGCGTTCAAGCCCACGCTGTATTTCATTTTCGGTATCATACAGATCAAAAATAGGAATGCTGCCTCGATAATGCGATAACTTACTGGTCACTTCTGGCATAAATTCTTGCGTAAATTCAATTAATAAATCATAAGTAAGTTTCGAGTCAACCAAAATACGCTCTATGGGATCACCTACAAAATCGCGTAACACGCGCTGAGACAACGCAAGTTCACCGTAAACTAAGTTTTTGCTAACGGGCCTTGCTATGCGCTCTTGAATTTTACTCCATAGCCGTTTTAAGAAATTGGCATCTTGCTCTAACTCATGGGCGTTAGCCCCTTCTGCCGCCGTTCTAACAATAAATCCACCTTGCTCAGTTACATACTGTTCAACAATGTGTTTCAAACGCTCGCGTTCTTGTTCACTTTCAATACGCTGTGATGTTGCAACGTGGGCTGAGTTAGGCCCTGGCATAAAAACAAGATAGCGTGAAGGTAACGTAATATCGGTTGTTAGCCTAGCACCTTTAGTACCTAGGGGATCTTTGACAACCTGAACCATCAAGTCTTGACCTTGTCTTACCAGTTCTGAAATATCCTTAACTTGAAATTGCTCTTGTTCTGAATCAGAAACACATTCAGTATGAGGCATAATGTCCGATGCATGTAAAAATGCTGCTTTTTCAAGTCCAATATCAACAAACGCAGCTTGCATACCGGGTAAAATACGAATCACTTTGCCTTTATAAATATTACCTACAATGCCACGTTTAGATTCGCGATCAACATGGATTTCTTGTAACACACCATCTTCAATATAAGCAACCCTCGTTTCAGATGGTGTCACATTCATTAATAATTCAACTGACATAAGAATTCCTTGTTAATTGATTGCAAAACTTCGTCTAATTTGTCGCAATAACAGATATACCCATATCCAAAGTATTGCATCAAGTAAACTTGAGAGTAATATTAGTGGCGAAATCGTGATGGTATGATAAATACTCACCTCAAAGGCAAATAACAAAATGCTATAACAAATCGATAAAGCAAATAGGATCAATGATTGCTGCCATAAAGACAGATTTCGGACTAATTGAAATTTAAATAATACCAAATAGGCAATCACAGAAAAAATAAACGCATGCACACCGAGCACCGTGCCGGCAAAGAGATCTAAAACAATTCCAAGCACAAATGCGGTGCCAATACCGACACGATAAGGAAGTGCGAGTAACCAATACACCAAAATTAGCAATAACCAGTGCGGTTTTAGCATGTAAAACGAGGACGTCCACGGCATGATTTGCAAACACAAACCGATAAGCAACGTAATCCATATAATAAAGATTCGATTACTGCGCTTCATTTTTTTCGCTCCCTTTACCTTCACCCCATAATAAGAGTAAATAACGTAAACGTTTTAAATTTGCTGTCGGCGTTGCCGATATAATGGGCGAAGAATCATTGATATCAAGTTTTACCGAACTGACAACTGCAACCGGATAACCTTCAGGAAAACGGCCATCAAGCCCAGAAGTTACCAGTACATCACCGACTTTAATATCTACGTTATTAGGTAGAAAATCGAGCGTAAGATCGTTACTGCATCCATTACCAACAGCCACCATTCCAATATCATTTCTTAATACTTGAACAGGAATCGCATGCTGATTATCGCAAACTAAAATCGCGCGGCTGGTTGTTTGCGCCGTTTCATAAATTTGACCAACAATGCCCTTTTCGTCAACGACAGGTTGACCAATGTAGACACCATCATTTTTACCTTTATTTAACACGATTTGATAAACGTAAGGATCGGTGTCTGTCAGCAGCACTTGTGCAGCCATTTTATGTTCATCATGCCTCAGCGGTGAACCTAACAAATCCCTTAAGCGATCGTTTTCATGCCTTAGATGTTCAAGCAATAACAGATCACTTTTTTTATCCAATAGCTGCTCAGTTAATTTTGAATTTTCCGCAACCAACTCTTCTCGTGATTTCGTCATTTGATAAAGTGAATCAACTGCCGCTCTTGGCGAGTTAGAGATATAGTAAAGGGGTGAGATAATAGTATTTAAGTAATAACGCACCGCTTTAAATGGGTGATAACTCATGTCGAGCACAAGCAATACCAGTGCTAATAATAAAGCGATAAAAAGCTGAACACTAAGCGGTGATCGTTTTGAAAACAGTAATTTCATTGTTCAATACTCACTTGTTACTAAATAGTTAGTAACAAGTGTCAGGTTTATTCTTCACGGAACAGATCGCCACCATGCATATCGACCATATCAAGCGCTTTACCGCCGCCTCGTGCGACACTTGTTAGAGGATCTTCTGCAACCACAACATGTATTCCCGTTTCAGCTGACAACAATTTGTCAAGATTACGTAGTAATGCACCACCACCAGTTAACACCATTCCATGTTCTGAAATGTCGGACGCGAGTTCGGGTGGACATTGTTCTAATGCAACTTTTACCGCACTGACAATCCCACTTAATGGCTCTTGTAATGCTTCTAAAATCTCATTTGAATTGAGTGTAAAACTGCGCGGCACGCCTTCGGCAAGGTTACGACCACGAACTTCAATTTCTAAAACATCATTTCCTGGGTATGCGCTGCCAATCACATGTTTAATTTTTTCAGCGGTTGCTTCACCAATGAGTGAACCATAATTACGGCGCACATAATTGATAATGGCTTCATCAAAGCGATCACCACCAATACGTGCTGAAGCAGAATAAACTACACCATTTAGAGAAATAACCGCAACTTCTGTTGTACCACCACCAATATCAACAACCATTGATCCGGTTGGTTCAGAAACAGGCAAATCAGCACCAATCGCGGCAGCCATCGGTTCTTCAATCAAATACACTTCTCTAGCACCAGCACCTAATGCGGATTCTCGAATTGCGCGGCGTTCAACTTGAGTGGCCCCAACCGGTACACAGACTAAAACGCGAGGGCTTGGTCTTAACAAACTGTGACTGTGCACTTGGCGTATAAAATATTTTAACATTTCTTCTGTCACAGAAAAGTCAGCAATAACGCCATCTTTCATCGGTCTAATCGCTTCAATATTGCCTGGCGTTCGTCCTAACATCTGTTTTGCTGCGTGCCCAACTGCCGCGATACTTTTCGCACTACCGGTACGATCTCGACGAATAGCAACCACTGACGGTTCATTAAGAACAATACCTTGTCCTTTAACATAAATAAGCGTATTGGCTGTGCCTAAATCGATTGATAAATCGTTAGAAAACAAACCTCTAATTTTCTTGAACATAATAAAAACGCTTCCTAGAATTAATCTTGTTTAAAATAGGGTTAGATCTGAAGCGAAGTTTGAGGCGAAGAAAATCAATATCGAACGAATTAAATTAAATCCTTTCATACCATTTAGCACTTTCGGTGATTCTTTCTAAGCAACAACCCGTATCAGCAATAATTAAGGGCTGTTATTGTATATCATTTCTGAAATAATACCTAGAAAATAGTATGCCTAAAATCATACAAAATGCGTATAAAATAGCGCTTTACGATTTTTTTAACTCTTTCGAAAAATCGATATATTGGATCAACGTAACGCTATTTCTAGTAGATATATAATGACAAATCAAATTTTAACGTGTATGCTTGCCCGTTAAAGTTTAGTTACAGGCTCGCTAAAACAAAGTAAATACTTTGCTCTTAATGAGCATAAATAGAAAGATAATTGTTACTTATATCAAACAAACACGGTGTTATTCATGGATATACGCAAAATTAAAAAATTAATTGAACTCGTTCAAGAATCAGGCATTTCTGAACTTGAAATTTCTGAAGGTGAGGAATCGGTTCGAATCAGTCGAGCACTCCCACAAGTGAACAACTCAGCGCCAATACAAAACATCCAAATTCCACAATCAGCTCCCGTTGTTGTCACATCAGCTCAAAATGAAGTTATTGATCAACCGGCCTCTGTTGCAATGACTGGCACCACAATAAAATCACCGATGGTTGGTACGTTCTACCGTACACCAAGTCCTGATTCAGGGCCATTTGTTGAAGTCGGACAAACAATCAACGTGGGTGATGTGCTTTGCATTGTTGAAGCGATGAAGATGATGAACCAAATCGAATCAGAAAAAGCGGGCGTTGTTAAAGCGATACTGGTCGAAAACGGTCAACCTGTTGAATTTGATCAGCCGCTATTCATTCTTGAATAATCTGACATCCTTTGTTTAATGATAAATTTGAGGTTGAATATGCTTGATAAAATTCTTATTGCAAATCGTGGGGAAATCGCCCTTCGCATATTACGAGCATGCAAAGAACTTGGTATAAAAACAGTTGCTGTACACTCAACTGCAGATAAAGAATTAAAACATGTTTTATTAGCTGATGAAACGGTCTGTATTGGCCCTGCTCCATCAGCAAAAAGTTATCTTAATATTCCCGCATTAATTTCTGCTGCAGAAGTCACTGGCGCAGCAGCAATTCATCCTGGTTATGGATTCCTGTCTGAAAATGCAGATTTTGCCGAACAAGTTGAGCGTTCTGGATTTATCTTCATTGGTCCAAAAGCCGATACCATCCGTTTAATGGGTGATAAAGTATCAGCGATTGAAGCCATGAAAAAAGCGGGCGTACCTTGTGTGCCAGGTTCTGATGGCCCCTTAAGCAACAACATCGATACAAATAAGCAAATTGCGAAAAAAATTGGTTATCCGGTTATTATCAAAGCATCAGGTGGCGGTGGTGGTCGCGGTATGCGCATTGTTCGTCAAGAGAAAGATCTTGAACAAGCAATCAAAATGACCAAAATGGAAGCTAAAACCGCCTTCAATAACGATATGGTTTACATGGAAAAATTCCTGGAAAATCCACGTCATATTGAGATTCAGGTATTAGCTGATGGTCAAGGCCATGCTGTTTTCCTTGGTGAGCGTGACTGTTCAATGCAACGACGACACCAAAAAGTGGTTGAAGAAGCCCCTGCGGTTGGTATCACAGATGAAATGCGTCAATTTATTGGTGGACGCTGCGTAAAAGCTTGTATTGAAATTGGATATCGTGGCGCAGGCACTTTCGAGTTTTTATTTGAAAATGGCGAGTTTTATTTCATTGAAATGAATACACGTATTCAAGTTGAACATCCTGTGACAGAAATGATTACAGGCGTTGACTTAATCAAAGAACAAATCTCAATTGCAGCAGGCCGCGTTTTATCATTTAAACAAAGTGATATTCATCTTAAAGGCCATGCTATTGAATGCCGAATTAATGCTGAAGATGCGAAAACGTTTATGCCATCACCAGGCAAAATCACACGTTTTCATGCACCAAGCGGTTTTGGTATTCGTTGGGAATCGCATATTTATGCCGGTTATACCGTACCTACTTATTATGACTCAATGATAGGTAAATTAATTGCCTATGGAGAAACCCGAGACGTTGCAATTGCCCGCATGAAAAATGCACTGGCGGAACTCGTTATCGATGGTATTAAAACCAATATTGATCTTCATATTGATATCATGAATGATAAGAATTTCGAAAAAGGTGGTACTAATATCCACTACTTAGAAAAGAAACTCGGTATTTATGAATAGACAGATAATAATCCTCGCACATGCGGGGATTATTTTTATTTATTATTAACTAACATGGATAAAGATAAATGAAAAACTGGAAAAAAAGTGCAGAAGAAATATTAACATTAGGCCCGGTTGTTCCTGTTATTGTTATTGAACGACTTGAAGATGCGGTTCCACTCGCTAAAGCCTTGATTGCAGGTGGCGTTCGGGTATTAGAAGTCACACTGCGAACGGCGTGTGCATTAGATGCAATTAAAAAAATCATAAAAGAAGTCCCCGAAGCCGTCGTCGGTGCAGGTACAGTCACCAGTGTTGAGCAATTAAAACAAGTCACAGAAGCTGGCGTAGAATTTGTTATCACCCCTGGAATTACTGACTCAATTTTAAAAGCAGCCGTTTCGGGACCGGTTCCAGTGATACCTGGAATTGCAACTATCTCGGAATTATTAACCGCCCAAGAGTATGGCTTAACGGCTCTAAAATTCTTCCCAGCCGAAATTAATGGTGGCATTGCTGCATTAAAAGCATTTGCAGGGCCTTGTGGTTACATGAAGTTTTGTCCAACTGGTGGCGTGAATCCTAAAAATTACCGTGATTATTTAGCGCTTGATAATGTGCTTTGTGTTGGGGGAACTTGGTTTATTCCAACCGAGGCCATTGCTAAGGGCGATTTTGCTAAAATAACCGAAATGGCGAAAGAAGCCGTTAACGGCGCAAAATAAGTTCTTGCTTGTTATGATAGGCTTGCCGCCGATGAGTATCGGCGGATTTGTTGTTTGTCATGTTAACTAACTTCTCAATCCCCGACCACTTTCAATAATACGCCAGACAATGATATAAAGAACGACAACAAATAAAATCAACATTGCAAACGTAATAGATAATGACACATCACTGATCCCTAAAAATCCATAGCGAAAGCCATTTATCATATAAACAATCGGGTTGAGTTTTGACACCCATTGCCAAAAAGTGGGGAGCAATGTCAGCGAATAAAATACCCCACCTAAATACGTAAGCGGCGTTAATACAAACGTTGGAACAATACTAATATCATCAAAACTTTTTGCAAATACGGCGTTAAGTAATCCGGCTAATGAAAACAAAATCGATGTTAACAGTAAAGTGCACACAACAAAAAGCCAAGAATGAACTTGATAGCGAACAAATAAGGCAGAAACAATCGTCACTAAAAACCCGGTACAAATGCCACGCGCTACCCCACCACCAACATAGCCGGCAATGATAATATGCGTCGGTACTGGAGCTACCAATAACTCTTCAATATTGTGTTGAAATTTAGCGCTAAAGAAAGAAGAACACACATTGGTATAGGAATTAGTTATCACCGACATCATGATTAATCCCGGTACAATAAATGCCATATAACTAAAACCGCCCATATCCCCAACTCGTGAACCAATTAAATTGCCAAAAATAATAAAGTAAAGAGACATGGTAATTACAGGCGGAATTAAGGTTTGGACCCAGATTCTTAAAAAACGTGTGATCTCTTTTCGCCAAATACTTTTTAAGGCAATCCAGTATAAACTATTCATCTGATTCCCCTTTTTGATGATGTAAAATATCAACAAATAACTCTTCTAACCGATTGGTTTTATTACGCATACTCACCACATTGATTTGTTGTTGATTAAGTAATTTAAACAATTCGCTTAAACCATGCGCTTTATCAATTTTGATTTCAAGCATGCCTGGCTCTGGTTCTGAAAAAGTATACCCAGCTAACGTTACTTTTGCACTGGTCGGTAGATAATCAATGATGATTGTTTCAGACTGAGTCCCTGCAAGCAAACTACGCATTGATGAATTAACAATTAATTCACCGTGCTGAATGATTCCAATATGTCGACAAAGCATCTCGGCTTCTTCTAAATAATGCGTGGTTAGAATAATGGTTATGCCTTGCTGATTGATTTCGCGCAGAAAATCCCACATTGAACGACGAAGCTCGATATCAACGCCCGCAGTCGGTTCATCCAAAATTAACAATTTGGGTTCATGCACTAACGCTCTTGCTATCATTAAACGCCGTTTCATTCCGCCCGATAACATTCGAGCACGGCTGTGCCTTTTATCCCATAAATCGAGAATTTTTAGGTATTTTTCTGCTCGTGCTAATGCAAGTTTTCTCGGTAAACCATAATATCCGCCTTGGTTAACCACGATCTGTAATACTGACTCAAATGGATTAAAGTTAAATTCTTGGGGAACCAGCCCTAACTGTCTTTTCGCATTCACAACATCGGTATCTAAATCGAAGCCAAATATTTTAACTTTACCGGATGTTTTTGTAACTAACGAACTAATAATACCGATGGTTGTTGATTTTCCAGCCCCATTGGGACCAAGTAAGGCATAAAAATCACCTGCAGCAACGGTTAAATTTATACCTTTTAATGCCTCTACACCATTTTTATAGGTCTTTTTGAGCGAGATAAGCTCTAAAGCAGGAATCGATGACATGTCTATATCCTAATGTTAAAATTATCTGTTTTATTATATATCAGATTATGGGTTAATGATTTCAATAGCCACAATTAAATTTATTGTTATCCCGTTTTTTTAATGATATATACCCCCTCATCAATACGTATCTTACGCAAAAGGAAATATTTAATGTTTAAAATTGGTTTAGTTTCAGTTTCTGATAGAGCTTCTGAGGGCATTTATGAAGATAAAGGGCTCCCTGCGTTAAATGCATGGCTTTGTGCAGCATTAAAAACCCCCTTTGAAACAGAAAATCGATTAATTCCTGATGAGAAGACCGTTATCGAAAAAACATTATGTGAACTTGTTGATGACCTACATTGTGACTTGATATTAACCACAGGTGGAACGGGGCCAGCTCTGCGTGATGTCACACCTGATGCAACCCTTGCCATCGCAGATCGCTTGATGCCGGGATTTGGAGAACAAATGCGTCAAATTAGTTTACATTTTGTTCCTACGGCAATTTTATCAAGGCAGGTAGGGGTTATTCGTAAAAAGTGTCTTATTTTGAATCTACCCGGCCAACCCAAATCAATTAAAGAAACGCTTGAAGGTGTTAAAGACAATCAAGGCAATATCGTTGTTCAGGGCATTTTTGCCAGTGTTCCTTACTGCATTCAGCTAATAGAAGGTCCCTATATTGAAACAAATGACGAAATTATTAACGCCTTTAGACCAAAGAGTGCAATCAAGCAGAGCCTTTAAATTTAGTATAATTTAATGCATAATCACCCGATAAGGGTTAATTTAAACCTGAATTACATTCATCGCGATTTATGGATAAAAAGAGAAACTGACGTTAAGCCATTTGAGAGTAACTCTGATGCAAGATTTTTTCTGTAAATGCGCTATCAATCACTAGGAATATTATGAAACAAGATGATCTCATCAAAACATTTAAAGAAATGCTACTGCAAGAAAAATTCAGTTCGCAAATAGAAATTGTACAAGCATTGCAAGAACAGGGTTTTGATAACATCAATCAATCAAAAGTGTCTCGCATGTTAACTAAGTTTGGGGCGGTGCGAACACGTAATGCTAAATCTGAAATGGTGTATTGTCTTCCCATTGAAATGAGCGTGCCAACAACCAGTAGTCCGTTAAAGAATTTGGTTGTCGATATTGACTACAACAGTTCGATGGTCGTCATCAAAACCAGCCCTGGTGCTGCGCAGTTAATTGCCAGATTACTCGATTCAATTGGTAAGTCAGAGGGCATTTTAGGGTCGATCGCTGGCGATGATACTATTTTTAGTACCCCAACCAAAGACTGCTCAGTTAAAAAACTTTATCAAGCAATCATCGAATTATTTGATCGCGAATTATAGTCGGCATCATCTGTCGAAATCGTGATTATTCATCATAATATGACTATTTTGTTATCTTAGCTGTTGACATAATCAAAAAAATCATTAATTCTATCAAACACCGATTATATAATCGGTTTTAAAGAAAGAAGAGGCGCATTACTCAGGTCGATCATTTTAAGTGCTGGAGCTGTCAATAAATGATTCAGGGGATGTAATGCCGAGATTTGGTTGAGAGAATCCAGACAGAAACCAGATCGACTGCAAGGGCTGAATCCCTTGGGTTGTCACCTTAACAGGTGGAGCGCTTCATGGTTGTGATTTTGCTATGGTGAATTGAACATCCCCCCTCGCTCTATCTCTGTTAAAAATAGCCATTTTTAATACGAGGAAGTTATGAATACATCATTTGTTATTGCTAAATTTGGTGGAACTAGTGTTGCTGACTATTCCGCTATGGTAAACAGTGCCAATATTGTTATCGCCAATTCCGGTGTAAAAATAGTTGTATTATCCGCATCAGCTGGGATCACCAATTTATTAGTCGCATTAGCCGAAGGGCGCGAGGCAGAAGTCCGTCAGCAGCACATCGCTAAAATTCAAGCGATACAGTATGATATTTTAGAACAATTACCTGAAAATCCCCAATTACGCTCTGAAATCGATACGATTATTGCAAATATTGCCTCATTATCAGAAGCGGCAAGCCTTGCTACCTCTTGCGCCTTAACCGATGAGCTAGTCAGTTATGGCGAAATTATGTCTTCAAGATTATTTGTTGAAGTGTTAAAACAAAAACAAAAAAGTGCCGCTTGGTTTGATGTGCGTAAAGTAATGCGCACCGACAACCAATTTGGCAAAGCTACCCCAAAAATCGATGAAATAAAACAACTGTGCTGTGCACATTTAAAATCACTTAATCAAAATACTATCATTGTGACTCAGGGTTTTATCGGTTGTGAAAGCACGGGAAAAACGACAACATTAGGTCGCGGCGGCAGTGATTACACAGCAGCGTTACTTGGCGAAGCATTAAATGCGACCCAAATTGATATTTGGACCGATGTCGCGGGTATCTATACAACCGATCCTCGCATTACACCTGAGGCCAAGCGCATTGACCAAATCTCATTTGCCGAAGCCGCCGAAATGGCAACATTTGGTGCAAAAGTGCTGCATCCTGCAACACTGGTTCCGGCTGTCAGAAGTAATATTCCTGTTTTTGTTGGCTCAAGTAAGGCGCCACAAGACGGAGGCACCCTAGTTTATAATGCCAGCAGTATCACATCTGACCTACCGCCGTTTCGTGCATTGACTTTACGCCGAAAACAAACCTTGCTGACATTGACCAGTTTAAATATGTTGCATGCACAGGGCTTTTTAGCCAATGTCTTTGCCATTTTAGCTAAGCACAATATTTCAGTCGATCTGGTTACCACGTCCGAAGTGAGTATTGCATTAACAATAGATACAACGGGCACCAACACCAATGGAAATTGCTTATTAACTAAAGCGCTTTTTGATGAGCTTTCAACCCTTTGTCATGTTGATGTTCAAGACGATCTGGCCTTGATTGCTATCATTGGTAACAACATTACCTCTACCAAAGGCGTAGCCAAAGCGCTATTTGGCACCCTAGAGGAATTTTGTGTTTGTCTATGTTGTTATGGAGCAAGCACACATAACGCGTGTTTTTTAGTCAAAAATAACGATGCGGAAGCGATAATTAAGCTATTACACCGAAATATCTTTGAAAACACAGTGACCGCATAATCTTAATGCAACATAATTAGGTGAGTGCATCTTAACGGTGCGCTCACTGATTAACAATCACTTGACTACAAGAACAGTTCTAACAACGAATTTAAGAATAATTTTCCGTGTTCAGTGATTTGAAAGTGATGTTGCGTTTGCGTCAAATACCCTTTTTCGATCGCCTGTTCTACCTGATTCTCAACGCGCTTTAAGGGAAGAAAAGTACGCCTTTCAAACTCATCTTTTGGTGTGGGCTCAAATAATCGAAATCGATTCATAAAATATTCAAATGGCAAATCCTCTTGCGCGACCACATAAGACTTCGCTACATAGCGTCCTTGAAGATAACCCTTAGGATGACGTGTTTTAACTGTTCGAATAATATGACCTTCTTGCTGCGTTAATTTACCATGTGCTCCGCAGCCAATCCCCAAATAGTCACCAAAGCGCCAATAATTAAGGTTATGTTGACACTGTAACCCCACTTTGGAATAAGCCGATGTTTCATATTGCTCATAGCCTGAGGCTATCAGGAGTTGATGGCCTTGCTGATAAATTTCCCACAAACTATCTTCATGCGGTAATACCGGGGGATTTGAACCAAATAGCGTATTGGGTTCAATCGTTAATTGGTACCAAGATAAATGAGTAGGTTTGATGTCAATTGCTTGTTTGAGATCAAAAAGGGCATCATCGAGGCTCTGATTTGGCAGCCCATGCATCAAATCTAGGTTAAAACTGCGCAGATCAAGATGATGTAACAAATTTGCCGCATCAATCGCTTCTTGCGGATTATGTATTCGCCCGAGCTTCGTCAGTTTATCCGCTTGAAAACTTTGTACACCAACAGATATTCGATTAATTCCAGCCTGGATATATCCGTCAAATCTTGCTGCATCAACCGAGTTAGGATTAGCTTCAATAGTAATTTCAGCGTGATCAGCAATAGGAATACGTTGATGAATTTTGCTTAATAAAGTATTAATCAGCTCAGCTGAAAACAAACTTGGCGTACCGCCACCAATAAAGATAGAGTGGATGGTTCTTTGTTGGCAAAGCACTAAATCGGCCTCGAGATCACAAATAAGATGATCAATATAGGCCGAATAATCAGGAGACTGCTTTATTGTGTGCGAATTAAAATCGCAGTAAGGACACTTTTGTACACACCATGGCATATGAATGTATAGGCTAAGTGGAATAGTATTTTCTGATTCATTATGCGCAAACATAGCGTGCCTTAAAATAGATTAGTCACTAATTATTCAATGATTTATTTACTAGTGACACAAATTAAAATAAAAAGATTTAATCGTCAGTTTTTAATCTTTCCATCAACTGCTTGAGCGCTTGCCCGCGATGCGAAATAAGACTTTTTTGTTCTCTCGATAGCTCAGCTGCAGTGCAATTCAACTTTGGAATATAAAACAACGGATCATAACCAAAACCACCTTGGCCACGTGCATTTTCTAAAATTAATCCGTCCCATTTGCCCAAACTGACAATTGGCGTAGGATCATTTTCATGACGAATAAACACAAGCGCACAGTAAAAATAAGCCGTCCTTTTGTCGGATGAGACATGGGCAAGTTCTTGCAATAATTTTTGATTATTAAGCTCATCATTACCGTGTTCGCCAGCAAAACGTGCTGAATAGATACCTGGTGCACCGCCCAATATATCAACCACTAACCCAGAATCATCAGCAATCGCTGGTAGTTTGGTTAATGCCGCTGTGTGCCTCGCTTTTAAGATTGCATTTTCGATAAAGGTCAAACCGGTTTCATCGGCATCGGGCACAGCAAATTCACGTTGCGAAACCACATGAAATCCTGCATCTGCCAATAAACTTTGCAGTTCATTAACTTTGCCTTGGTTATTGGTTGCTAAAACTATTTTTTTCATTTCAAAGGCCTTAATCGGGTTAAACATAATTAAAAATCAGGTTCGCAGCTAAACGTCATTGATTCACCGGTTTTAGGATGATGAATAGTGAGACACTCTGCATGCAATAGTAATCGGTTTGACATCGAAAATGCATCCGGCGTTGCGTAAAACTTATCGCCAAGTATGGGATGCCCAATCGCTTGCATGTGCACACGCAGTTGATGAGAACGCCCAGTATAGGGAAACAGTTGTACACGCGTTGTATTATTATCATGGCGCGATAACACTTGATATTCGGTTAACGCTTGCTTACCGTTTTCCATATCAACCATTTGCCGAGGTCTATTTGGCCAATCACAAATGAGTGGCAAATCAACGCTGCCCGTATCATGAGCTAAATGGCCCCAAACTACCGCAACGTAGCTTTTTTTAGGAATCCGTTCACGAAACTGTTTTTTAATTTCACGGTCGGCCAGTTTTGATAATGCCGCAACCATAATCCCACTGGTTGCCATATCTAACCGGTGAACAGATTCAACATAACTGAATTTTTGTTGTAAGCGGTGAATGATGCTATCAATAAACTGAGGTTGGCTACCTGATACCGATAAGATACCCGGTTGTTTATTCACAACGACGATATGATCATCTTGATACAAAATGGATAACCAAGGATCAATGGGGGGATGATATTCCAAAAGCATATGCATGACAATTTATAAACTAAAATTGCCACACATTCTAACAAAATCAAGAAAAAGTGCTAGGTTGAATTAGCTAAATTAACGGCTCACATTTTCAATTCATTGCGCCAAATGGTACGATTGCGACGAACAAAAATTTGTGAAACCAAGATGGCTAATGCAACAATAAAGTAACATGCAAAAATGATGATCATCCACTGTGACATCTCAATAGTTAAAAATGTCCAAATTTTGTCAGCACAAGATCCATACGCATTAAACATACTTGGTAACCATTCGTTAAGCGGTAACCATGATGGAAACTCAACATTAATTGTGCACGTATCGACTAAATTAGGCTCGAACTGTAAATGAGCATGGAAAATCGCTAGGCGAAATCCTTCTAGTGAGCAAATTAACCAAACAAGTATTGCTATCAGTCGAAAAACGACATGACCAGGAGCAATTAATGCAATCAAACTCGCTATCATAATGCCGTAAATAGCGCAGCGCTGATAGATACAAAGGGTACAAGGGGCAAGACCTAAACCGTGCTGAAAATAAAGCGCGGTCATCTCAAATATTACCGTTGAAAGGAAGAGTAAGAACCAAGCAATTCTTCCTCGTGAATATTGGTTAAGCAACAATAACATACTATTTTATTCCTCTATATTCCGCTATAATTGAATATATCTCATATTATTTTTAACGCAAAGGTTATCAAAAATGAATGACCTTAGTGTAGTTTATTTTCAAATAATGTAAACGAATTTTACCTATTGACCACGGATTACTCATCACTTATGGAAACGATGGATCTAGAAACAAAAGCGCAAGTGTCATACATTACCGTTTCGGAAGAAACAGCAACGCAGCGTATCGATAACTTTTTAATCACTCAACTTAAAGGTGTTCCTAAAAGTCTGATTTACCGCATTTTACGTAAAGGTGAAGTGCGCGTGAACAAAAAACGAGTTAAGCCTGAATACAAATTACAAATCAATGATGAAATTCGTATACCTCCGGTTCGTGTCGCTGAAAGAACCAAACCAGAAATCTCGCCCAAGCTGCTTAAAGTCGCCGCGCTTGAAGCGTCGATTATCTACGAAGACGATTGTATTTTAGCGATTAACAAGCCGTCTGGCATTGCTGTGCATGGCGGTAGTGGTGTCAGTTTTGGTGTCATCGAAGGGCTAAGAGCGCTGCGGCCACAAGCTAAATTTTTAGAATTAGTTCATCGGATTGACCGTGAAACATCGGGCATATTGTTAATTGCTAAAAAACGTTCAACGTTAAAATCTTTACACGAACAACTGCGTTTAAAGCAGATGCAAAAAAACTATTTAGCCTTAGTTAAAGGTAACTGGCCATCTGAATGCAAAGTGGTTCAAGCGCCGCTGTTTAAAAATGTATTGAAAAGTGGCGAGCGCATAGTAAAAGTGAATTCAGAAGGTAAAGCATCGGAAACCCGTTTTAAAGTTGAAGAACGTTTTGACTTTGCGACATTAATCAAAGCAAGTCCAGTGACCGGCCGTACGCATCAAATACGGGTTCATACACAATATGTAAATCATCCGATTGCCTTTGATGACCGGTACGGCGATAAGGTATTCGATGCGTTATTAGCCGATACGCACTTAAATCGCCTGTTTTTACATGCGGCGAGTGTCAAATTTATTCATCCCAAAACCGAACAAGAAATGCAATTACAAGCGCCGATTGACGCTGCACTACAATCGTGTTTAACCCAGCTTCGAACGCTTAAACAGCAACAAAAATGATAATTCCCAAACTAAGGTGATAATAACTGATGAAAAATATTAATTTATACTTAATTAGACATGGACAGACCGAGTGGAATATTAATGATCAAATGCAAGGTTCAAAAAATTCACCACTAACCGAGCAGGGAATTTTAGGTGCAAAAATCACTGGTAACTATCTAAAAGATATCTCTTTTATGCAAGCTTATTCAAGTACGCAGCAACGTGCAATTGAGACGCGAGACTATATTATCGCTGAAAATAATCACAAAACTCCCACTTTTGAACTTGCTGATCTGTGTGAAATGGATTTTGGTCTTTGGGAAGGCAAACACGTACCAACACTAAAAAAAGAGATACCTGAATTTACCACTTATTTGACCGATCCGGCTAATTTTGATCCATCGGTTAATCAAGGTGAGAGCTATTTAGCTGTACTTGAACGCATGAAACGAGCACTTAATACCATCGTTGAAAACGCTAATCACGATAATGGCAATATTTTGGTTGTTTCTCACGGAACGGTATTACGCTTATTACTTTGCGTATTAAATGGTGGCGATTGGCGATTACATCGTGATGAAAGCTATTTCCCTCGCATGCTAAATACCAGTATCAGTCTAGTTAATTATCAGCAAACAGCTGGCGATTCAAACGGTAAATTCACCGTTGAGTATTTTAACCGAGTTGACCATTTAAATTAACGCATTACCTAACGGGCATTAAGCTTAATTGTATTTTAGCAAAAATGCCCCATGCTGAGATAGGCATCATCAGCATCAAACTACACACCATATATGCAACCGGAAAAGCTTTACGCCAACAAAGTCAAAAACCCGGTTGCTGATATAATACCCTACCAATAACAATAGCTACGCCAGTAATTGGTGAACCAATAAGTATAAATCGCCGTCATATTATGCACGTCAACATTAGCCTATCGTTAACGACACGCTAGCGACGATACGCAGCATAACGTTTTTGCAGCTGATCTAATTGCCCTATCCTCGCATCAATACGAGACACGATGGTTTGATTTCCTGAGGCTTGATTTTTAGCATTTTTTAATAACTGAATCGCCTGTTGAAATTGCCCTTGTAATGCAATTAGTTCTGCCCGAGCAGACATCTCTTGTGCGCGCAAACGAAGTCCACCATAAGCGGTAATTAATAAATCCCATCCGTTCATGTCATCACTGTTCGTATAGGTATACCGATGTAATAAACTAACCGCTTGTTGATATTGGCTATTTTTAACATACGCGTTAGCCAAATTAAGCTGCAACGCGGAGCTGTCGGGATTTTTCTTTAATGCCGCTTGTAATCGGCTAATGGCAGCGGTTTTATTATTCAGTTCTAAATCAAGATCTGTCATCAAATCAATATACCAAAGGTTATTGGGATCACTGTCTAACAGAGGCTGTAATTGCTGTTTAGCTTTGTGATAGTCACCTCCACGGTAATCAGCAAGTGCACCACTATAAATCAATGCAATTTTACTTTGTTCGTTATTCAATTTGCGATAATCATCAATTAACACTTTTGCTAAATTTTTATTGGTTCCTAATAAAATGGTGAGCCGCGCTTTTGCTAAATAATAATTCAATGACGGTGTGAGATCTTTTTTACTATATTGTGTCGTACGATTACGGACATCTGACAAACGGCTATCTGGTAAGGGGTGAGTCAGTAAAATTTCTGGTGGTTTACTCATATAACGCGTTTGATCGGCTAATTTTTGTAAAAATTCTAATGATGCATAGGGATCAAAACCCGCTTTCGTCAATGTTCTTAAACCAACCCGATCAGCTTCTTGTTCATTACTTTGTGTAAAACTAATGGTACTTTGTGCTGACCCCGCAATGGTACTGGTAATTGCAGCCATACCCGCATCAGGACTGGCTAATGCCAATAATAATGATCCCAATGCTGCGCCCCAAACATATGGACTGTTGCGATTTTGTGACTCCATTGCTCGTGCTAAATGCCGCTGAGTAACATGACCAATTTCGTGCGCCATCACCGATGCTAATTGACTTTCTGTATCGGTATCCAAAATTAAGCGAGAATGAACAACCACATTACCGCCGAAAAAAGCAAATGCATTTAGCACATCACTTTTCATGATATAAAAATGAAAAGGGGTTTGAACAGAGTCGGCTTTCGATACCAACTTTTTTCCTAAATCATTAATGTACTGATTAAGAACAGGATCATTAATAATGGGGGCACTGGCCCTTAACATGCGCATGTAATAATCGCCCATCTCCATTTCTTGACCAATACTCAATGTTGACGCAGCTGTAGTTCCTATATCTGGCAGTTTAACATTATCCGCATAAAGCACTGTGCTTTGCAGTAATAATGAGAGTGATAAGACTAACGAAATCGATTTTTTCAGCATCATTGAAACCAATTAAAGAGAGGGATTGTGAATAATTCATTCTAGCGGAAAATGCCAACAATATCACTGGGTATTTATAATCAACAGGGCTATCAAAAAAAAACGTTTGTTACACATAAGGTAACAAACGTTGGATTATTTGGTTTGAGATAAATACCAAACTCGCATTATCGCCTATGGATGCTAGCTATTTTTAATGAAAGTCACTATCTCATCAACTTTAATCATTTGCTTCTCGCCATTTTGACGATGTTTATATTCAACATCACCATTATCAAGATTACGTTCACCAATAACAATAGTATGAGGAATACCAATTAATTCAGCATCGGCGAACATCACACCTGGGCGCTCTTTACGATCATCAAATAGCACCTCAATACCGGCTGTTTGTAAATCGTTATAAAGCTTTTCAGCAACCGCTTGAACTTTTTCTGATTTGTGCATATTCATTGGAATAATCACAACCGAAAATGGCGCAATCGCTTCAGGCCAAACAATACCACGATCGTCATAACACTGCTCAATAGCTGCGGCAACAATTCGAGTCACACCAATGCCATAACATCCCATCATCATGACATGATTTTGCCCATCTTCACCTTGCACCGTTGCTTTCATCGCTTGTGAATATTTGGTGCCTAGCTGGAAGATATGCCCAACTTCAATACCACGTTTGATCATTAACGTGCCTTGACCATCAGGACTGATATCCCCTTCAACAACATTACGGATATCTGCAATCTCTGGAAGTTCGACATCACGCTGCCAATTGATATTGAAATAGTGTTTATGATCAACATTTGCCCCAGCGCTAAAATCACTCATCACAGCCACATCACGATCGATAACCATCGGTAATTTAAGATTAACAGGACCTAATGAACCCGGGCCCGCGCCGACAACCGCACGAATATCTTCTTCAGTTGCAAATTCGATTGGTGATGCAACGATGGCTAATTTTTCTGCCTTGATTTCGTTTAATGAATGATCGCCTCGCACCAATAGGGCAACAAGTTGATGACCACTGTCTTTACTAGCTTTAACAATTAACGTTTTCACCGTTTGTTCAATTGGCAAATTAAATTGGCTAACTAATTCATCAATGGTTTTCGCATTTGGTGTATCAACTAAGGTCATTGCTTTGGTTGGCATCGCCCGTTCATTAGTTGGTGCTAATGCTTGTGCCATCTCGATATTGGCCGCATAGTCTGACGCTGTTGAAAAGACAACATCATCTTCCCCACTTTCTGCTAATACCTGAAACTCATGCGATGAACTACCACCAATAGATCCAGTGTCCGCCCGCACTGCTCTGAAATCGAGTCCAATACGCGTAAATATCGCACTATAAGCGCGATACATATCGTCATACGTCTCTTGTAATGAAGCTTGAGTTGTATGAAATGAATAAGCATCTTTCATAATAAATTCACGCGAACGCATCACACCAAAACGAGGGCGCACTTCATCACGGAATTTAGTTTGAATTTGATAAACATTTAAAGACAACTGCTTATATGAACTCACTTCGTTACGAAGTAAATCCGTAATCACCTCTTCGTGCGTTGGTCCTAAAACAAAATCACGATCACCCCTATCTTTGATTCTCAGTAATTCTGGACCATATTGTTCCCAGCGACCACTTTCTTGCCAAATATCAGCAGGTTGAACCACCGGCATTAACAACTCAATCGCGCCGGCTTTATTCATCTCTTCACGAACAATATTTTCAACTTTCTTTAATACGCGGTAGCCGGTTGGTAACCATGTATATAAACCAGCCGCAACCTTACGGATCATACCGGCTCTTAGCATTAATTGGTGACTTATCACTTCAGCATCCGCTGGCGTTTCTTTCAAAGTAGAAAGAAGATATTTACTTGTTCGCATAATCAATCCTGACATTATGATATTAATAATAAAATATGGGTTAGTTTAGCAGGCAATTCCTTATCTCGAAAGCGAAATGTATTAAGACATTACGCGAATAATAAAAAATAAAAACGCACTATTTCTGATAAAAAAGATGACATCAAAACAAATCTTTGCCATTTTCAAGCAAAAATAATCAATTTCTTTTTTTATTTAAACCTAAATAAAATCATTTTTGATACTTTAACAAGTTTGAAACTTGAAAGAATCAAAAAAGATATAAACCAATATATTGATTATATTTATTTTTTGTCAATTGTGTGATCTAGATCACTTGCATAACACTTCGATATTGCTATCATACGCCCCAATTTTTAAACTTTGGAGAGACTCTTAATGGGTAATATAACAAACCATGTGGATAGCAATACCACTCAAAATAAATCCAACATGTCTAAATGGCGTAAAAGTGATACGCTATGGATGCTCAGTCTGTACGGAACCGCAATTGGTGCTGGCGTTTTATTTTTACCAATCAATGCAGGTGCTGGCGGATTAATCCCATTATTAGTCATGCTAGTCCTCGCCTTTCCAATGACATTTTTTGCGCACCGTGCTTTATGCCGATTTGTATTATCGGGCAAAAGCACCAGTGGTGATATTACCATTGTTGTAGAAGAAGCCTTTGGACGCACTGCCGGTAACTGGATAACCGTACTTTACTTTTTTGCCATATACCCGATTTTATTAGTGTATAGTGTTGGTATTACCAATACAGTTGATAACTTCATCACTCACCAACTTGGATTAGTCGCGCCGCCAAGAGCATTGTTGGCTTTTATTCTTGTTGCATTCCTCATGATGATTGTGCATTTTGGTGAAGAATTGATTGTTAAAGTGATGTCTGTGTTAGTTTTCCCTTTCATTGGCGTGTTGATGGTTTTAGCATTATGTTTGATTCCAGAATGGAACGGTGAAATATTCACAAACTTTTCACTGACCACAACCAGTGAAGGCGGTCGCAGTATTCTAATGACGCTTTGGCTCGTTATTCCTGTCATGGTATTTTCATTTAATCACTCACCTATTATCTCTTCTTTAGCGGTAGCTAAACGTAAAGAATACGGTGATACTTATGCAGAACCTAAATGTACAAAAATCATTGCTGCAAGTAATATCATGATGGTTGTAACTGTTATGTTCTTTGTATTTAGTTGTGCACTTTGTTTAACGCCAGCTGAACTGTTAGAAGCAAAAATGCAAAATGTTTCAACATTAACTTACCTTGCTAACCGCTTTAATTCACCTGTTATCGAATATATTGGGCCTCCAATTGCATTTGTTGCTATGGCTAAATCATTTTTAGGTCACTATTTAGGTGGAAAAGAAGGATTTAACGGCGTTGTGAACAAAGCATTACGTAGCCGCAATAAAACCATTTCACAAAAGAAACTTGATCGTATCGCCATTCTTTTCATGCTTGTTACTGCATGGGCGGTTGCTACATTAAACCCAAGTATTTTAGGACTCATTGAATCGCTAGGCGGTCCAATTCTTGCTATTATACTATTTTTGATGCCAATGTATGCGATTCATAAATTACCGGCATTAGCAAAATATCGTGGTAAATTAAGTAATGTTTTCATTACAACAATGGGACTTATTGCTATCTCTGCTGCAATTTATAACTTAATTTAATCTTGATTATTTGCATTGGTATCCCCATATGGTACCAATCAACCTAATTCCTTTTCGCCGATGTCCTATCGGCGAAATCATAAAAACCGAATAGAAGGAAAAAATATGAGCTCGGTATTTGAAATATTTAAAATCGGTATTGGCCCTTCAAGTTCTCATACTGTTGGTCCAATGAGAGCAGGAAAAATGTTTATTGATCGCCTTATCAGTGACAATAATATGGATTCAGTGACAAAAATTGTCGCCGATGTCTATGGGTCTCTTTCGCTAACAGGAAAAGGCCACCAAACAGATATTGCAATTATTATGGGACTTGCAGGTGAAAAACCTGACACAGTCGATATTGATAAAATACCTTCATTTATTGAAAACGTCATAAATTCACACCGATTACCGATTTATAATGGTCGCTATGAAATTGATTTTCCCATTCAAACTAGCATGATTTTTCACTCTAAGTTTTTACCTCTTCATGAAAATGGTATGACGCTAAGTGCCTATGAAGGTGAAAAGCTAGTGTTACAAAAAACCTACTACTCAGTCGGTGGTGGCAAAATTGTTGAAGAAGAAGACTTTGGTAAACAAGAACAAAGTGAAGTTGAGTTTCCTTATCCATTTTCATCAGCCGAAAAACTTTTACACTATTGCACAGAAAACTCGTTATCGATTTCAAGTATTATGATGAAAAACGAGTTACAAATCCATTCTTATGAAGAAATTGAAAACTACTTCTCTCGCGTTGGCGAAACAGTAATGGATTGTATCAAGCGCGGAATGAATACCGAAGGGCTATTGCCTGGTGCGTTAAAAGTACCTCGACGTGCTTTTTCACTGCATCGCCAATTATCAACATCGAAAGACCAAATCATCAGTGATCCAATGATTATTATTGATTGGGTGAATATGTTTGCACTGGCTGTGAGTGAAGAAAATGCTGCGGGAGGACGGGTAGTGACCGCGCCAACTAACGGGGCGTGCGGAATAATCCCTGCGGTGCTTGCTTACTATGATAAGTTCATCAATTCATTAACCCCTGATATTTATATTCGCTTCTTTTTAACCTGTGGCGCAATTGGCCAACTTTATCAAATGAATGCGTCTATTTCTGGCGCTGAAGTCGGTTGTCAAGGCGAAGTGGGTGTTGCGTGTTCAATGGCAGCAGCAGGCCTTACCGAGCTATTAGGGGGCAATCCAGAGCAAGTGTGCATGGCAGCGGAAATTGCAATGGAACACAACTTAGGTTTAACCTGCGATCCTGTTGGTGGTCAAGTTCAGGTGCCTTGCATTGAACGTAATGCGATTGCTGCGGTCAAAGCGATTAATGCCGCAAGAATGGCTTTGCGCCGCACAACATTAGCTAAAGTCTCATTAGATAAAGTCATTGAAACGATGTTTGAAACTGGCAAAGATATGAATTCAAAATATCGTGAAACATCACGTGGCGGACTTGCAATCACGGTGCATTGTAATTAATCACAGCGTCACAACAACATTTGCTCTAATAAAGGCAAATGTTGTTATAAATCAAACTCAGTTATTAATATTTCCAGCGCATGGTATTGACTTTAGAATGTAGAAAATCGCTGTCATTTAAAATATCGGCTTCTTGTGTCTTATCAATCGATTGCTTTTTTTTGCGTTTAGGTGCATCAATTAACATAGCGTGATTGATTTCATAATAAGCCAACAAATTATTCAGCTGATCAAGTTCGTCCAACCCACGTAACACCGAAATTAATGTTTGTAAGGTAATCGATTCACCCAATTCAATACGTTTCATTGTTGCAATGCCAATACCTGATTTTTCAGCAAGCTCAAGTTGAGATAAGTTTTTTTTAATTCTTGCTATTTTAATTCTTTGACACAGCATCGCAATCATATCTGCATTTTTACTCATGTGATATCCTTAATTATGCTGATTGATTTTGTCATTTTACTCACTAAATAATACAAGTATGTCACGGTCTTTACGCGTTATCAAATTGATTAAAACGCTGAAATAATATTAGAGTATAAAGGATAATGTTATGAATGCGGCATTAAATAACGTGTAACCGCTTAATGGTGCTCTTCAGCCTTTAATTTCATTTTTTGTAAACCCTCGACAATCTTTTTATGAATACCGCCAAACCCGCCGTTACTCATAATCAATATTGCATCATTTGGCTTGGTAGATTTAACCACCATTTCAGCAAGTAGATCCAAATCGCCAGACCAGTATGCAGGTTGAATACACTCATCGACGACATCAATTACTAGCCAAGATAATTGTTCAGGTTGGAAGATAAACACTTCATCAGCGCGTCCTAATGATGGCGCAATTTCATCTTTACACACCCCGAGTTTCATGGTGTTTGAACGGGGCTCAAGAACAGCTAAAATGCGTCTATTTGCGCCAACTTTACCACGTAGCGCCTCTAATGTTGCTAAAATAGCCGTAGGATGATGAGCAAAATCATCATAAATCTGAATGTTACCCACTTCAGCATATAACTCTAATCGTCTTTTTGCATTCATAAATGAGTTCAATGCTTGGCAAGCATGTTCTGGCAAAATACCCACATTATAAGCAGCGGCTACCGCCATTAATGCATTATGCATATTATGCTCGCCCACTAATGAATAAGTGACTTCACCGACTTTGTTGTTATTCAAAAACACAGCGAAATGGCTAGCATCATTTGAAATTCGTTTGGCTTGCCATCCGGTTTCAGTCTCAGTGAATTGTTGTTCACTCCAGCACCCTTTCGCTAGCACTTGTTTTAAATTTGTGTCATCTTGCGGAGACACAATTAATCCATTACTAGGCACTAAACGAACAAGATGATGGAACTGCTTTTGAATTGCGCTTAAATTATCAAAAATATCAGCGTGATCAAATTCTAAGTTGTTAAGTATTAGTGTTTTAGGGCAGTAATGCATAAACTTAGAGCGTTTGTCAAAAAAAGCACAATCATATTCATCCGCTTCGATAACAAAGAAATCACTTTCACCTAAACGAGCGGACACCTCAAAATTGCCTGGCACACCACCAATTAGAAAACCTTGTTTGTAACCTTGCTGTTCTAATATCCAATTCACCATTCCTGCGGTGGTTGTTTTGCCGTGGGTACCTGCAACAGCAATCACCCAACGGTCACGCAGCACATTATCATGCAACCATTGCGGCGCTGACATATAACGAATATTATTATCTAAAATGTATTCAACACAAGGATTGCCGCGTGATAAGGCATTACCGATAATAACCAAATCCGGTGCTGGGTCGAGCTGAGCGGGATCATACCCTTCTATAATGTCAATTTGCTCTTTTTGCAAAAGCGTACTCATCGGGGGGTAAACATTTTTATCTGATCCTGTTACCTGATGACCAAGCGAACGTGCAATTAAGGCTATCCCCGCCATAAAGGTGCCACAAATACCAAGAATATGAATACGCATTTTTTATCCTTTTAGATAAGTCTGAAACTGAAGGAGATTATAATCGATTTTTATCGCTTATGCGATAGGCCATAAATGGCGAATAAGGAGTTTAGCGCCTTGATTTCCACGAAAATCATCAACTTCTAATGTATAAACTAGTTTTACTTTTTTAACTGATTGATCAGGCCATTGACGCTTTTCAACATTAAATGCAATTGCCTCAATTAATGCCCCCCCTTTTTGGGGTTGCAGCACTAAACGTAGATGTTTTTCGGCAAATAAGCGCTGTTGATGTACTGTAAATTCGCCATCGAAGAGTGGTTCAGGAAATCCTTCCCCCCACGGCCCAGATTCTTTTAATTTCTTAGCAACGTCATAGGTCATAAACTGACTTTCTATCTCACCATCGGTTTCAATCACAGCGGAAAGAATATCATCGTTGATTTGCTCAGCAATTATCGATTCAAAGCAGCGGGTAAACTGCGCTAAATCCTTCTCATGAATCGTTAATCCAACTGCCATAGCATGCCCCCCAAAACAGACAATTAATGACGGATATTGTTGGTTAATTGCATCTAAAATATCCCGTAAATGAATGCCTTTGACTGAGCGCCCCGATCCTTTTAATAGTCCATTTTCTGCTGAAGCAAATGAAATAACCGGACGATAATACTTTTCTTTTAAACGTGACGACAAAATACCAATAATACCTTGATGCCACATGGGATGATAAACCACCATCCCCTTAGGCAGCGTCTGGTTATCTTGTTCGATTTTATCAATAAAGCCAAGTGCCTCTTGATGCATAGTTTGCTCAATGATTTTACGTTCACAATTGAGTGTATCAAGATCCGCAGCCATGGTGAGCGCCGCTTGGTAGTCATCACACAATAGCAGTTCAACACCAATAGACATATTATCCATACGACCGGCGGCGTTAAGACGCGGTGCTATATAGAAGGTTAAATCAATTGAAGATAATGTTTTAGGATCTTTTTTGGCAACATCAAATAAAGCCCGAATTCCTGCGCAACATGCACTCGAGCGTATTCGATTAACCCCTTGGTGAACAAGAATTCGATTATTACGATCTAATTTAACCACATCAGCAACGGTGCCTAATGCCACCAGATCTAAAAGCTGAGCTAAATTATATTCAGGTATATTGTTTTCACTAAACCAATTTTGCTGACGTAATTTAGCACGTAAAGCCAACATAAAATAAAACGTGACACCAACACCGGCTAAATGCTTGGATGGAAAATTACAATACGGTAAATTAGGATCAATAATCGCATCTGCGTTGGGTAATACGTCTGGCGCCAAATGGTGATCGGTAATAATCACCGTTAAATTATGTTGCTTTGCATAATCAACCGCATCAACTGCTGAAATACCATTATCGACAGTGATAATCACTTCCGCTTTTTGCAAAAGGGCTTTTTTAACCACCGCAACACTTAATCCGTATCCATCTTCGAACCTATCTGGAATGATATAATCAACAGAGACACAGCCCATTTGACGTAGTGCACGTATGATCAAGGCCGTACTCGTTGCCCCATCGGTATCAAAATCACCAACAACAATAATTCGCTGATTATCTTTGATTGCTTGAGATAAGATTGTTACCGCATTATCCATACCCGCTAATAAATCATAATTGGCAAGATGGCGGGTGGTATAATCCAGTTCCTGTTGTGAATGAATACCGCGTAGCGCATAAATACGTTGTAAAAGTGACGGAATATCTTGAGAAAAATCCGTGGATTTTAACGGTAATTGTCGCTGTTTTATTATTGGTTTAATCATAGTTTAAATGTTAGCGCATTAACGCGCTAACAGGCAGTTATCTTATTTCAGTTGGGTGAAAGGTCGTTTACTTTTTATTAGTGTGATGCGGTTTTGTTTAAAAGTTCAACCAGCTTATCAGCAGGCACATATCCAGAAACAAGTTGGCCATTTGATAATACAATTGCCGGTGTTCCGCTGATACCTAACTGTTTACCAACGTTGAATTGTTGTGACACATAAGGCACCATGCTGCTTGCTGGTGAAATACTGTTACCTTTATAGGCATTTTCAAATGCTGCTTTACGATTAGTACTGCTCCAGATAGATTGCATATTTTTGCCCACATCACTGTCTGTCCCAGCTCGAGGAAAGGCAAAATAATGAACCGAAATGCCTGCATCAAGATATTGATTAATATTTTCATGCAGAAGTTTACAGTAATGGCACGTGTAATCGGTAAAAACAGAAATCACGTATTTTTCATTTTTAGCTTGATAAATAATCGCATCTTTTTCGATCGATTTAATCAATTTCACATTATCACTGTTAGCAATATTTTCTGGTTGTGCATTCTCGATATTATAAATCGGGCCTTGTGTCAAAAATTTACCGTCGTCAGTGACATAAAGAATGCCATCTGGAGTAAGAACACTTTTGAATCCTGGCACTGGGCTATTGGATATTTTAATATCTTTTGCTGTATAACCTAATTTCCCTAACGATGTCTCAATATTAGCATTACTTGCCATCACAGCAGTTGAGAACAGGGCTAAACCTAATACTAACTTTTTCATTTATTTTGTCCTTACTAATTCAAGCATTACGCTCGTGGATGATGTTTACTGTGTAATTGTTTTAATCTTTCTGTTGCTACGTGTGTATAAATTTGGGTTGTGGATAAACTACTGTGACCCAGTAGCATTTGTACAACGCGTAAATCGGCGCCATGATTTAGCAAATGCGTTGCAAAAGCATGCCGTAGTACATGAGGTGAAAGCGCCTCAATATTAATGCCCGTTAGTATGGCATAATATTTAATTCGATGCCAGAAAGTCTGGCGAGTCATTTTCTTACCTAAGCGACTTGGGAATAAAACATCAATAGGGCCCATTTTAAGTAAATCTTCTCGTCCGTATTTAAAATAATATTCAAGCCAGTATACGGCTTCTTCCCCCAATGGAACTAACCGCTCTTTATTGCCTTTACCTATGACTCGAACCACTCCTTGCCGTAAACTGACATCATTCACATCAAGCCCAACCAGCTCTGAAACGCGCAATCCTGTTGCGTATAGAACTTCTAACATGGCTTTGTCACGGAGTTCAATAGGATCGTCAATACTTGGCGATTGTAACAATCTTTCAACTTGCGATTCGGTTAAATCTTTGGGCAGTTTTTTGCCTAATTTGGGGGAAGATAACACCGCTGATGGATCATCGGCTCGGTATTTTTCATTATATAAATATTGGAAAAATCGCTTCATTGCACTCAATAGGCGCGCTGAACTGGTTGATTTATACCCCAGTTCAACGCGCTGCATCAAAAAATGCTGCAAATGGCTAGTTTGTGCGGTTAAAAACATGGTATTTTGCTGCTGTAACGATTGTGTCAATGCCTGTAAATCGAGCTTATATGATTCAATCGTATTCTCAGCGAGATTACGTTCCAACCAAAGTGAGTCCAGAAATTGCTCTATCAGCTTTTTATTTTGCGGTGATACCGTTTTTTCTAACATGGATGTCGTTCCGAATTTCTTTTTAAATCATAAAACCAAATAAGCAGAGCACAAAAAGCAAGCACCAAACCAGCAATAACAATGGCGTGCCACCCAAAATGGCTAAATAAATAAGTCGAACTTACCGAGCCTAACATGCCACCAATAAAGTAACTTACCATATAGCCTGAATTCATTCGGCTGCGCGCATCAGGCCTAACTTGATATATCGCATTCATATTTGACACGTGCGCAACTTGCACGGCAAAATCTAACAAAACAATGCCTATAATTAACGCAATTAAGTCGTGGTTTGCTAATGACATAGGAAACCATGACAGCAGCAATAGCCCTAATCCTATTGATGTGGCTAAATAGCCTTTTCCTCGGTCTGATAAACGGCCAACAATTGGCGAACCAAGTGCGCCTGCGGCACCCGCAAAACCAAATAAGCCGATCGCAAAATCCGAATAGTGATAAGGTGACTGACTGAGTAAAAAAGCCAGCGGTGTCCAAAGTAAAGAGAAGCTAGCAAATAAAATTATCGCAAGCAAAGAGCGGATACGTAGTACCGATTCTTGCCGATAAAGTGAACCGATTGAAAACATCAATTGCCAATAATTAATGTGCGTTTTATGTCGGTATCGTGGTAGGGATACAGCAAGTAAGATGGTAACAATTAACATCATACAAGCGGCGGCAAAATAGACATAATGCCAGTCATAGATGGTGGAAATGGTGCCTGCAAAAACGCGACCAAGTAAAATACCAAGCAGCATCCCGCTCATTAATACGCCAACAACACGTCCTTTGTATTCGGGTTTTGACAATGTTGCGGCAAAAGGAATTAAAACTTGTGCAACAGCCGAGAATAAACCGGTCATTGCTGACCCTAAAAGTAGCATCCACAAACTAGTAGCAAGTGCACTGATAACTAAGCCTAAGGTTGTCAAAACCATTAAAATTAATATGAGTTTTTTGCGCTCAATTTTATCACCGAGCGGCGTGATAAATAACAATCCTATTGCATAACTAAATTGAGCCATCATAATAATAGAACCCGCTGGCTCAACCGAAATGTGCAAATCCTGTGTGATTGAATGTAAAAGAGGCTGTGCATAATAATTGCTCGCAACGGTTACTCCAATTGCAAAAGCCATCAAAAAAACTAACCACCCAGACAAACCTTGAGTCTTATTCATAATCGATAAACATAAAAAAAGTCATGCATCATTATATACTAATCTCAAAATAAGATGTAGTTATGATCCGGATGAACCAAATTTCAATAACCATAACATATGAATATAAATTCATTAATATTGAATAAATATTTACTTTACTCTTACTAAAATTGCCCTAAAATAGATTCATTATTATAAAATAAATATGGTTAAGGATTAGAACATGACTTCAAAGCTTACAAGACAACTATTTGATAAAATCATTTTACCGATCTATGCTCCGGCTGAGTTTATCCCCGTCAAAGGCAAAGGTAGCCGTGTTTGGGATCAAAATGGCGATGAGTATATTGATTTTGCTGGTGGCATTGCCGTTAATGCACTTGGTCATTGTCATCCAACATTACTCGCTGCATTACAAGAACAAAGCCAAAAACTCTGGCATGTGAGTAATGTCTTTACCAATGAACCCGCACTCGAACTGGCACAGAAATTAATCGATAACACGTTCTCTGACCGTGTTTTTTTTGCAAATTCTGGCGCCGAAGCCAATGAAGCTGCATTTAAACTTGCGCGCCGTTATACCACAGAGAAATTTAATCCCTACAAAACAAAAATTATTGCTTTTTATCAAGGTTTTCATGGACGCACTTTTTTTACAGTATCGGTTGGCGGGCAAGCCAAATATTCCGACGGATTTGGCCCAAAACCCGCTGATATAATCCATGTTCCTTTTAATGATCTCGATGCGGTCAAAGCCGTAATGGATGACCATACCTGTGCAGTGGTACTCGAACCAGTACAAGGTGAAGGGGGACTTAGCTCAGCCACACCTGAATTTTTAACCGGCGTAAGAGCACTTTGTGACCAATTTAATGCCTTACTTATCTTCGATGAAGTGCAATGCGGAATGGGACGAACTGGCACGCTATTTACCTATGAACACTATGGCGTGATTCCTGATATATTAACCTCAGCCAAAGCGCTAGGGGGCGGTTTTCCAATTAGTGCCATGCTGACAACTGAAAAAGTGGCGTCGGTGATGCACGCTGGTGTTCATGGCACAACTTATGGAGGCAATCCCTTAGCGTGCGCCGTTGGCTGCGCGGCATTTGATATTATCAATTCACCAGATGTATTGAGTGGCGTACAAAAGCGCCGTGCCATTTTTATTGAAAAACTCGAGCAGATTAATAAAAAATTCCGTGTATTTCGAGAATACCGTGGGAAAGGCTTATTACTTGGCGCAGAACTACAGCCACCTTTTAATGGTAAGTCACGTGACTTTTTACATGCTGCTGCCGAACAAAAACTTATGATTCTAAATGCGGGCGATAATGTGCTACGTTTCACGCCATCGTTAATCATTTCAGAAGAGGAAATTGAACTTGGCATGCAGCGGCTCACAAAAGCAGTGGAAAAAGTTGTCAATGCTTAACTTTTTCTATAGAGTAACGGCACTTTAATCGCATGAGTGCTGTGACTGCTCAAAGGATATTTATTATGACCAACATTCGCCAATTAAATTATGCAAAAACCCATTTCATTATGAGTGCACCCGATATTTCTCATCTCCCTATCGACAGTGGCGTAGAGGTTGCGTTTGCAGGGCGATCCAATGCGGGCAAATCCAGTGCACTTAACTGCTTAACCAATCAAAAAAGCTTGGCAAGAACCAGTAAAACGCCAGGGCGAACTCAGTTAATTAATTTATTTGAAGTTGAAGAAAACTGCCGTTTAGTCGACTTACCCGGTTACGGATACGCACAAGTCCCCGAGGCAATTAAACGAAAATGGCAAAAATCATTAGGTGAATACCTGCAAAAACGGGAAAGTCTAAAAGGATTAATCGTGCTGATGGACATTCGCCATCCACTCAAAGATCTGGATCAGCAAATGATTGATTGGGCTGTTTCTGTGAATATTCCAATTATGCTACTGTTAACTAAAGCCGATAAATTGGCGTCTGGCGCACAAAAACAGCAGGTTAATCTGGTTAAAGAAGCCATTTTACCTTTTCAAGGTGATATTACCGTCGCACCGTTTTCATCACCCAAACGTGTTGGACTTGAACAACTCAAACAAAAATTAAATGAGTGGTTTACACAACAATAGCGGCACATAAACGCATTTAGCAGCGATCTTCTCTCAATTTAGGGTTATTAATGCGAATAAATTGAGAACCAACGCTTAACGTAATCATCATCTTACCAACTAATTTGACAACTAGGGCGAAATACCTTGACTGATATAGCAACGTTTTCATTTGAATTTTTATCACCGTCACGTATCCTTGATAGTTTAGAAACATTGGGCATTCGTGTCGATTCAGGCTTAACTGCATTAAATAGCTATGAGAACAGAGTTTATCAATTTCGCTGTGAAGACAATTTACGTTATGTCGCCAAATTTTACAGGCCCCAGCGCTGGAATGCGTCACAAATTCTCGAAGAGCATGAGTTTACCCAGCAACTTTTTGATGCAAAGCTGTCAGTCATTGCACCGCTTGCCATCAATAATACGACATTACATGAACAAGGTGGCGTTCTTTTTGCTCTCTTTCCAAGTGTTAGCGGTTATCAGTATGAGATCGATAATAATTTTCATATGGAGTCAGTCGCCAGTGCGCTTGCCAACGTCCATCAAGTCGGCGCACAGCACCAATTCAGCCATCGCCCAAAAATCAGTTTAGAAGAATATTTATATCAACCTCAAGAGATATTGCTGACTTGTCCACACATTCCAAAATCCATTCAATATGACTTTGCCTTAACACTTGCCAAACTAATTGCTGTCACAGAAAAGCATTGGCATAGTGATTGGCAAGCCATACGGCTTCATGCCGATTGTCATCCAGGGAATATTTTATGGAATGAAAAGGCAATCTTTGTTGATTTTGACGATGCAAGGATGGGGCCAGCTATTCAAGACTTGTGGATGTTGTTACAAGGTGATCGTCAAGAACAACAATTACAGCTCAATTTATTGATAGATATTTATCAAGAATATCGTGATTTTAATCCCGCTGAGCTACGGTTAATCGAACCGCTTCGAGCAATGCGCATGGTTTATCATTTAGCGTGGATAATTAAACGCTGGCAGGATCCCGCATTTCCCACCGCCTTTCCTTGGATAAAAGAGGCCGATTTTTGGCACCAACAATTACGTGTTTTCAATCAGCAAATTGAGGCAATTACATCCCCACCCTTAAACCTGATGATGGGAATGTAGTTACGCAACCCGGGCTACTTTTTCTCGATTTTATCGACTAAGCCACCCAAAATATCTGCCGCTTTTGACTTAGTTTTCGATTTTGAATCGGTTGCCAATTCGCGATTAGACTCACCACGCTGAAAGCGGTCCTTTAATTTATCTAATTGCTGTTGAAGTTTATCACCTAACAGATCTTTAATTAATTTTTCAGCTTGTATTTGATAATGCAAACTGGCAAATTGACCGTAAATTCTTAAAGGAATGGTCACTTGCTGTAACTTAGCAATGGTCTCACTTTTACCGTTCCATCCGCCTAGCATTTTAACTTGCAGATCAACATCCAAATCACGATCGACCATACCGACGCGACCTGTTCCATCAACATCTAATGTGGCAGAATTGGCCTTGAGTGAGGTTAACTCCATATTACCTTTATTTAAGTTGGCATTAGCTGATAGCTGATGAAATTCAGTATATTTTTGCTGATTTTCAGCACTTAAAATATCTTTTGTATATTGTGATACTGTTGTTTGGATAATATTTGGAATATTAATATTTTCAAGTCTTACCCCGGTGACAACCACCGCAAGTTTACCTTGTAAAGCACCTAATAAATCGCTAGATGTGAGCGTATTGGTTGAAAGGTCACCGGTTGCATTAAATGCGCCTTTCAGGTCATTTTTAATCTCTAAATCACTGAATAATGAACCTAAATTCACATTTGCTATTTGAGTATTTAATTTAACTTGCGTGACTTTTTGTTTGCCATTCGCCGATCCAGTTGCTTTTATCTGCCCGCCATTCATATCGAAACTCAGGTTTTTGAACGTGGTAACGCCATCTTGATTTTGTGCATCCATATTCAAACGGCTTAATACAATTTTATTAATGCGCATTTGATCAGCATTGAATGAAATTTTGGCGTTAAAGTCATTGAGAAAATCGAGCTGGTTAGACGCCGTTTTCACGGTTGTCACAACCGGCGTGGTTTGCTGTATTGCCACCTTTTCGGTTGATTTTTGCTGATCATTCAAAAAAGGAGTGATGTCGATATTATCGGTCTTTAATGCCAAATTGATATTAGCTTTGTTATCCAAATTGACACTAACTGAACCGGAGAAATTATTCTCATTGATTGAAAAAGCAAGGTCACGGCTACTTAGCATTAAAGGAGAACGCTGGTAATCAACCGTGCCAGTTATGCTGCCTTTCATCTGACCAGAAGGCACACCCACGCCTTTGTAGTCATAATCAACATTGTTTAATTGGATCACCGCTTTTTCTGGGAACTGCGCGAGGTCAACATTGGCATTAACGTTAGCAATCAAATCTTGTTGATCACGATTCATATTGCCACTTAGCGAAACATCAACATGTTTATCACTCTTTTGCTCAAGTGTAATATCAATATTTCGAAAGTTAATAAAATCTTTATTTTTTTGCCATACAACTGTGCTATCAGCAACCACCAGTTTATTGAACATTAATGACCAGCTACTGGCTTTGTTACTCGGTTCATGTTTTGCAGGTAATGATTGAGATTGCGTGTTATTAACTGTTGTTGTACGCGAATCTAAGCCTTTGGCTATCTGGCCTTGGCTATCATCAGTAACGTTAATAACAGCAGATTTAATCAATACATTTTTAATTGATAAGTGTTTTGAGAATAAAGGAGTGAGTTCAACATCTAACCGCATATTATCGGCAGTTAAAATTGGTTTAGCAGCGCCTTGATCAGACAATTTAATCGAGTCCGTCAAAATACTGATTTGTGGCCAAATGTGCCATCTCAAGTCACCCTCGATGGTCAATTCATAGCCTGTTTTACTTTTAACTGTTTGAGAAATAAAGCCGCGAAAATTGTTAGGATCAACAAAGACGATAAGTGACACAATTCCTATCACTGCGATCATAATTAAAACGAAAAGGGTGATGACTATTTTCTTAAGCATTTAGATTATTCCTCTTTTGTGATTGATGGATATCTCAATAACCTCAACATACCACTTAATCAACTTTAAAATATAAATTAATTAGTTATAAAAGTCTTAATCCATTTTGTTTTAGTTAATCAATCTTGATTAATACGGCTCGCCACCGCACCTTGTTGATTTTTATACTTTGCATCTTGCCGACGATTATACGGTCTTGCTGCCGGTCCCGTTAATGTTTCAAAACTTAGCGCACCAATAGTCATTCCTGGCCGTAACGCTAAGGGAATTTTCCCTGAATTATAAAACTCTAACACAATTTGCCCTTGCCAGCCCGGATCAATCCGATGCGCGGTTACATGAACCATTAAGCCTAATCGGGCTAGCGATGAACGTCCATCTAACCAACCGACTAAATCATCGGGAATCGTAACCGATTCCAGTGTTACCGCCAGTGCAAGTTCACCTGGATGAAGAAAAAACGCTTCGCCTTCAGGTAACACAATTTCATCACTCATAACGCGTTCTAATGCCGATGAAACTTCCTCTTTAGGGCCACTTAAATCAATATAAGGCGTTGTGTGTTCACGAAATGTTCGAAATTGGTTACCCAAGCGAACATCAACCGTTGCACCATTAATCGCATTGGCTTCTGGCTGCGGCTCTATTTTCAACTTACCCTTATTTAAATAGGCTTCAATATCACGATCACATAATCTCATGTGTTGTCCTTAAAACTTATATCCTAACGTTATTCTAGCAGATTGAATGTATAACGTCGATGGGAGCCCCATATCATTCGACACCCACCCATTTACCTCATAAAATTAAGGCTGAATAACCCAAGCTCGTCCGTAATGATTGTAATAACCAGCTTGTTCACCTGCTTTATCACCAATCCCTAAATACAAATCAAAATGTTGTCCTTTGATTGCCCCGCCGACATCTAATGCAATCATTAAACGCACTTCACGTCGCCCTCGGTATTGACCATCATCATCAATTAATGGAACGTCAACAAGCACAACTGAGCCAGTTGGAATTAATGAACGGTCAGAGGCAACAGAGGCATTGGCAATTAATGGCACTCCTGCTGAGCCTTTTACTTCTGCATTGTACTGAGGTTTAAAAAAGACAAATGAGCGATTTTGAATAAGCAATGCTTTTACGCGCGCTTCACTTTGCAGATCTGCCCATTGACGAATACTTTGCATTGACATTTTCTCTTTTTCTATCTCGCCTTGCTCAACCAATAAGCGACCAATGCTGGTGTAACCGTATCCATTTTTGCCGCCATAACAGAAAAAGACTAACGGGGACCCATCTTCAAAATCAATATAAGCACTACCTTGCACTTCCATAATAAAATTATCAATCAATGAATTACTGTAAGCAAGCTCAAGCCCTTTCCCCGCTAAAGCACCGTTATAAATTCGTTCACGCGTAGGGAATTTGCCCTTACCCTTTGGCATCTTATAAATCGGGTATTTAAATTCAGCCGTCGGTTTATGTCTGGCTTTAATTACCGGCGTATAATAACCGGTTAACAGCACATTCCCATAGCCATCTTGCCCCGCCATTTCGTAGCTGTTTAAGCCAACTTTATCAAACTCTGTTGAATTGAGTGATTGATTTATCCAATCATCTATCGCTTTATAAACCTGTTCATTTTTGCGGTACAACGCGGGGGATGCCAATTTTAATTTAGCCACTTGGTTAACGTAATCAGAAATATTAACGGGGATAGACAAGCGGGGTTCATTTAGTCGCAATGACTGTGCAAATCGACCTTCACTATACTGCTGACCTTTATTGGTTGGGTGACTTTGACATCCGGTCAATAGAAACAGTACCAGACAGAGACTCGAAAACAGACTTAACGAAAAGTAAGAAGGATGATAAATTTTTTTCATAATGGTGATGATAAATGGCGGTGTGATTTAGTTGCCTATGCTACACAAATATATTATAAGAAACTACCAATAATTATATTCTGATTATAAAAAGTTTTGATAGCAATTCACCTTGCGATTTATAACTATTGCCTTTATAGTCCTAGTTCGCTAAAAAAGGCATCAAACCACGTTTTCGGTCAATTTATGATTCCCGTTAACTATTCCTTTTTGAGCATGATTAACATAAGTCTCATGATCTTCACTATTTTTCGCAGCGAAAGTCTGCCAAGCAACTTTTTGAAATAGCACAAACTCAAATGAGTCTTCATTATAAAAACAAAAGGTAAATAATAGCGATGAGTATTCCATCTTCAAATAATAATCTAAAGCGAAATCTATCTAACAGACATATCCAACTAATTGCAATCAGTGGTGCCATTGGTACTGGGCTATTTATGGGATCAGGAAAAACCATCAGTTTAGCCGGCCCATCGATTGTGTTTGTTTATATGATAATTGGTTTTGTACTCTTTTTTGTCATGCGTGCAATGGGAGAAATACTGCTTTCTAATTTAAACTATAAATCATTTAGTGATTTCGCCAATGATCTTTTAGGCCCTTGGGCTGGCTTTTTCACCGGCTGGACCTATTGGTTTTGTTGGGTTGTGACAGGCATTGCAGATGTCGTTGCAATATCAGGGTATGCACAGCACTGGTTCCCTGAACTACAGTCTTGGATTCCGATGTTATTAAGCGTGGTTTTACTCTTAACCTTGAACTTACTTACCGTAAAAATGTTTGGTGAAACCGAGTTTTGGTTTTCAATGATAAAAATCGTCGCTATCCTTGCCTTGATTGCTGTTGGATTAATCTTGATTTTTACCTCATTTCATTCAGCACAAACCAACACGACGGCCTCTTTCACCAATTTATGGCAACACGGTGGTTTTTTTCCTAACGGAGTGATGGGGTTTTTCGCTGGGTTCCAAATTGCGATTTTTGCTTTTGTTGGGATTGAACTTATTGGTACCACCGCGGCTGAAACGCGCGATCCACATAAAAATTTACCGCGAGCCATTAACTCAGTGCCAGTAAGAATTATCTTTTTTTACGTGTTCGCCCTTATCATCATCATGAGCGTCACACCCTGGACATCGATTTCGCCAAATAAAAGCCCATTTGTTGAATTGTTCTCCTTAATTGGTCTACCTGCTGCTGCTAGCATTATCAACTTTGTGGTGCTCACCTCGGCTGCATCATCGGCTAACAGTGGCATTTATTCAACTAGTCGAATGCTTTTCGGATTGGCGAAGAAACAAGATGCCCCGTCAATGTTTGGAAAATTATCAAAACGCGCCGTGCCAGCTAATGGCCTGATGTTTTCTTGCATCTGTTTACTTGGCGGCGTTGTACTGATTTATTTAGTCCCCAATGTGATAAAAGCATTTACCATCGTAACAACAATTTCAGCCATTTTATTTATGTTTATTTGGTCCATGATTTTAATTTCATACATTGCGTACCGAAAAAAACAAGATTCATTACATCAACAATCTCGCTTTAAAATGCCGGGGGGTGTTTTGGTGAGTTATCTTTGCCTTTTGTTTTTTGTTTTTATGGTGGTGTTACTCACGTTAGAAACCGATACATGTCAAGCGTTAATGGCGACACCAATTTGGTTTATCTTACTTGCAATCAGTTACTATTTAAAAAGAAAAAGCCGAAATAAACTTGCTTAATCGGCAGCATCCGTGTGATTAGCTAACGTTAATCACACGGATAAATTGTCACAAGATTACTGCTTGTTCTTTGCCGGCCAAATCAAACTTGCCAATATACCGATTAACAGCATTGCTAAAACCACATAAAGGCTCATTGTCGGACTAATGCTGATCCCATGCCCAAAGAAATGTTCGCTCGCATTAAGTGCTAATTTCAATGCAATAAAAAACAGCAGACAAATAATTGCTTTACTTAAATGCGCCAAATAATGTCTGATGGCTTCTAACACAAAATACATGGTACGAAGTCCTAAAATAGCAAACATCATCGCGCTGTATACAATGAGCGGTTCACGGCTTACGGCAATTACCGCAGGCACCGAATCAAATGCAAACATCACATCACTTAATTCAATTACGGCAATACACAAAAACAGAGGCGTTGCATAAAAAGCACTTTTAGGTAGCGTTCCAACTAAGCTCTTATTTTCTGGTTTAGCAAGCTCTACATCCAATTCTTTTTGTGTCAGTAAAAAACGATTCCCCACAATTTTAGGGTAAGACGGAAAAATTCGCTTAGTAAGGCGATAGGCAAAATGATGTGAATAGTCCTTGATTTCCTTCTCATCATCACTGTGTTTTAACATAATCACGCCGGTAAAAAAGACAATCACTGAAAAAATCAATTCCATCCATGGCCCTAAAGATAAAAGCCCGGTACCAACCACAACAAATAGAGCTCTAAATACAATGGCACCAATCACGCCCCAGTAAAGCAAACGATGACGATAATTGTTAGGGACCGAGAACCAGGAAAAAATGGCCATAATCACAAACAGATTATCAACGGATAATGCTTTTTCAAGTACATACCCTGTGATGAATAAACTTGCCACATCTTTACCATGATGAATATACAAATATCCCGCAAATGCAAAGGCGACAGCAATCCAAAACAGTGACCACCCTATCGCATTATTAAGGGTTATGGCTTTATTGTTATGATGAGCGTAAAGATCGATTACTATAGCGCCAAGAGAAAAGAGAATAAAAACAATCACTGTTTCGATTGGAAAACCTAATGAGCTCGATATCATATTTATGTTACCTAATAGTAGCAAAGGGATTAAAAAGCGACATGAGTTATGCTTTTCGTATTTTTGCTCGCAAGTAAAAAACGTAATGTTATAGATATAGGAGTATATATTGATAGCTCAATCAAAAAAAGATATATTTGTAAGCTATTATTTGACACCTTGTGTGACATAACCTACCGACTTTTTCGAGCACGCTTTCATGACAAGATTATGGCTATTTGTTTTTTTTATTTTTCCCTGTACTTTATATGCACAGTCCGTTGAACCCTATCTTTCATCACTGCCCAAAGGCAGTGATCTTTCTGTATTAGTACAATCGGTTGGCACAAATCCACAAACATTAGCACACTACAAAAGTGACCAATTCAAACAACCAGCTAGCACACAAAAAGTTATTACGGCTCTTGCTGCCATGTTAGAACTTGGTCAGGACTTTCGATTTAGTACGCAAATTCAAACTAATGGAAAAATCATCAATAAACATTTGATTGGCGACCTTATTATTCAGCTAAGTGGCGATCCTACCTTGAGTCGAGATCAACTAAAATCGTTGATATCAACGGTTAAATCAAAAGGTATCGATAGAATAATGGGAAATGTGGTATTAAACACCGCCATTTTTACCAGTCACGATAAAGCATCAGGCTGGTCATGGAATAATCTGACCGCCTGTTATAATGCTCCGCCATCAGCGGCAATCATTGATGGTAACTGCTTTAATGCAACCTTAACCCCAGCAGCGACTATTGGACAAAAAGCCACGGTTGCCGTCTCGGCCTCGATTCCGGTTATCATCACTAGCGATGTCAAAACAATTAGCGCAAGCAGCAAAGATTTAAGTGACAGGTATTGTGAATTAGACATTGAACATAAGGGCAACAATCGCTATCACTTATCGGGCTGCATTCCTTACAACAAAGAAAAAACGTTTTTACGATTTTCTGTATTAGATGGCATTAGCTATTTTTCATCTTTAGTAAAAAGTGAACTGCAACAACAAAAAATCGCCCTTGATGGTAAAATTATTGAAAGTAACCAACCATCTGCACAAGCGTTTACCGTACTAGCTACCAATCAATCAGCGCCGTTGTCTGAGCTGCTGACAGTGATGCTTAAAAAATCCAATAATTTATATGCTGACACCCTATTTAGAACCCTCGGAGCCCATTATTATGGCATATCCGGAACTTGGCGAAACAGCGGTGATGCCGTCAAACAAATTTTACGTAAGAAAGCCAATTTGGATCTTGAAAATGTAGTGATTGTTGATGGTTCAGGCTTATCGAGACTGAACTTAATGAGTGCTGATAAAATGATGGAGATCTTGCAATATATCGCCGCTAATGACAGCAAACTTAATTTAATCTCCAAATTACCGGTTGCCGGTGTGGATGGCACATTACAATATCGCAAAAGCTTTAGTAAACCGCCGTTTAAAGACATCATTCATGCTAAAACAGGGTACATACAAGGGAGTTATAATTTAGCCGGTTTTATTCAAACGAAGAAAGGGAACACTATTGCCTTTGTCCAACTTTTATCTGGGTATCAAAGAGACAATGAAGGCGAACCCAAAAATGCTGCGATAATGCGCTTTGAAACGGAGTTCTATCAAAACTTTATCCAAAATTAAGCCAAATAAATCTGCTTAGCCTGTGCGCTTTGTTTAGGCCTGCCCTTACGAATAGTTTAAAAATGGTAAGGGGCTAGGCCTGTTAGTTCAATACAATAATTAATAGGCTTAAGCTATTATTATATTTTTTATTTATGACTTTCCTTATGCAGCGCTTTGTGCGACTCTTATCAATAAAATTACATGGTTAAATTAAAGGTTTTTTATGACAACACATTATGATTACATTGCAATCGGTGGCGGTAGTGGCGGGATTGCATCAATCAATCGCGCTGCATCATACGGCAAGAAATGTGCCATTATCGAAGCAAAACAGTTAGGTGGTACCTGCGTTAACGTTGGATGCGTCCCCAAAAAAATTATGTGGTATGCAGCAAGTATTGCAGACGCAATCAATCATTATGGCCCTGACTACGGTTTTGATACAACCGTTAATCAATTTAGCTGGGACAAGTTAATCGCGAGTCGAAATGCCTATATTGATCGGGTTCACCAATCTTATGATAGAGGATTGAAAAACAATAATGTCGATGTGATTCAAGGCTATGCAACGTTCGTTGATTCGAAAACAATTGAAGTAAATGGCCAGCATTATCATGCAGATCATATTTTGATTGCCGCTGGTGGTGAGCCATCAATGCCCAATATTCCTGGCGCCGATTATGGCATCACATCAGATGGTTTTTTTGCGCTAAATAAATTACCTAAACGTGTAGCAGTGGTTGGTGCTGGCTACATCGCCTGTGAAATCGCGGGCGTTTTACATGCACTTGGCGCTCAAACCCATCAATTTGTTCGGAAAGATGCGCCACTGCGTACATTCGACCCGATGATAGTTGAAACCTTCATGGAAATTATCAAGCAAGAAGGTCATCAATTACATACGTTCTCGATTCCAAAATCTGTCACCAAAAACGACGATGGCTCGTTAACATTAGTCCTTGAAAATGGTGAAAGTACGACAGTTGATTGCCTGATTTGGGCGATTGGGCGCAAACCGGCCACCGAAAAATTGAACCTAAATGCAGCAGGTATCGCTGTTGATAATCATGGATTTATTGTGGTTGATAAATACCAAAACACTAATGTTAATGGCATTTATGCTGTTGGTGATAACACCAATGCCGTTGCCTTAACCCCTGTCGCTGTTGCAGCCGGTAGACGTTTGTCTGAGCGCCTTTTCAATCATAAAGTCGATGAGCATCTAGATTACAGCAATATTCCAACCGTCGTATTTACCCATCCGGCAATTGGTACCGTTGGCTTAACTGAGCCAGATGCGCTAGCGCAGTATGGTCACGAAAATGTCAAAATCTACAAATCAACATTCACAGGTATGTACAGCGCGGTTACTCAGCATCGACAACCTTGTAAAATGAAGCTAGTTTGTGTTGGAAAAGACGAAAAAATTGTTGGGATCCATGGCATTGGCTACGGTATGGATGAGATACTTCAAGGATTTGCAGTTGCATTAAAAATGGGCGCGACTAAAAAAGATTTTGATAATACGGTTGCGATTCATCCAACAGCAGCTGAAGAATTCGTCACAATGCGTTAATCATTCAAGCACTGCACATAAAAAATCCCCGCCACAATGCAGTAATTGCGGCGGGAATGATTAACTCATCACTTACTTGTGTAATTATAACCGTATTGGTAATAGCTGTCCGAATTTAAAATAGTATAATAAGCGATTAAAAACCAATATAATCAATATGTTAAATTAATGATTGCAGTGATAGACAAAATTGGGTGTATGATAACACCCAACGCCTTTACAACAAATAAAATTTTATTTTTATTGTTTTACCGGCTCACAAAAACCGTGTTTAGCTATGTTGCTAAAAACAAGCAACATGGCAAACAGAGAAACTAACGCAATATAAAAAGCTGCTCCCAAATAATAATAGTTACCCAGCAAATGTTTTGGGCTAAGTAGGTAAATGATTAATGTTGGCGTTATCGCACTAAATAATGCATAAGCGAGATTGTACGCAAACGATAACCCTGAATATCGAATCGATGGTGGAAATGCTCTGGTGCCAATGATTGGCGTAATGGCAATTGCACCAATGAATAAGCCAAACAAGGCCCAATTGGCATAGAGTGCAGTTAAACTCATTGATGAATCTAATGAACCATAAAAATAGAAACTGACAAGGGCAAGCCCTCCCCAACCTATTATGACATTTTTCGTGGTACCAATTTTATCTTCAAGCCAGCCAAATATTATACACCCTAAAGTCAGTGTCAATGCCGCAATGCACCCACCAATTCGCCAATCTAAATTAGCAAATTGGTACATACCACCGACAATGCGACCTGGCGTAATTAAAATGCCGACCATAATTGCGGTAGATAACGACCACGTTAATATGGCAACGACTAAACATGCACGCTTGTGTTCTTTAAGAACTGTCACGACAGGTATACTTTTTTCTAACGCTTTACGTGCTGCAAGTTCTTTAAAAATAGGGGTTTCGGATAAGAATCGACGCAAATAGACAGAAATCACGCCAAAAATCCCGCCGATAATAAAAGGAATACGCCATGCATAACCAACAATTTCATCATTGGCAAAACATAAATCGATGAAAATGGTAACAAGAAAACCGAGTAAAATCCCTCCGGTAATTCCCGAGGTTAACGTGCCAATTCCTAAACCATAACGCTGCCTTGGTACATGTT
>JAVSBY010000012.1:0-41431 GCA_031960925.1 Gilliamella sp. CRA003912 | reverse complement strand
GCTGCACTTAGTGGTCAATCAGCAATACATTTGAAAACTAACCGTAATGATAAAACTACATTAGTGAAAGCGTTATCAACCACGCTTGCAATCACGCTTTTGAATCCTCATGTTTATTTAGATACTGTCGTAATTATAGGTAGCGTGTCAGGAACACTTGCCTCATTTCAACAAAAAATAGTCTTTATGATAGGGGGCGTAGTTGCGTCATCTATTTGGTTTTACGCTTTAGGATATGGCTCACAAAAATTATCACACTATTTCAGTCAACCGCGGTTATGGCAATGGCTCGATCTGGCCATTGCATTTATCATGTGGAGTATTGCTATTACTTTATTGATTTTTGCTATCAACCATTGGCTTGAATATTAATTGAGTATCCGTTTGAAAACAACACCTACTTTATTATTTTCATCAACTAATTTGAAAGTAGAATCATCAATAATTGTGATCTTAACAGTCTGTTTGATATTAGTTTTGTTAGGAATCTCAATTTTGTTATTCATTGAAGATTCTAAACGAAGATCGCTATCAATGACCGACAAATTCATCTTGTTTTGCCCTGATATCAATCCCCATTTTAAAGTGAATAAATATTTTAGTGCATCACTATAAATGGGGAAGTCGCCTTTTGTTAAACCAATATTGACGTTACCATTGAGGGATGCATGCTGATTTTTATCGAAATTAATTTTTCCTGTAATATTACAGGTTATTTTAACCAAAGATAGTTGTGTCAACGTTGTTATTGAGTCATTGAAGTATTTAGAACATTCTTTTGGATCAATCTTATTATCAATTTCCCATTCTCCATAAATAAACTCATTATTTATTTCGGTAGCATAGCATTTCACGGACAGAAAAAGAGTAATTAGTACTAAAAATAGATAACGGTATTTATTCATATCAATTCCTTATAAGCGATATTTTTCAATTTATTTAAGTAGAGTATCAATATAACAGCAATGACTGTATTAAGTGAACTGATTAATTGATCATGTAAAAGATTACATAATGACGTTAGTTATTTAGCTAATTTTGCGCACAAATTATGGTTCGTTGCAAAGTATTCTTTTCAAGATTGTTCAATTTTCTTATAATAACTCTTAAGTTCGCATAATGTATATTATGTTAAATAATAACTATCATTTAATTAATCATCTAAACTTCCCATATCAAAGCTCAAGCTTAAAATTTTCAGATTCAAAAAAATGCAATCAAAACTACTCAATGCAATTTTTTACCGGAATTTACTCTCCCCTCTTTTTTAGAATTATGTCATAACCAAGAAATTTGTTTGAGGGTCAATTGTGTTTTTCTGTAAAGATGGTAATCTTGTTAGTTATATTTGAATTACCATTTTTATGTAAAGCAATGACAGGTATTTATAAAACGCTCCGTTCAAAAAGTTATTCAGTTCCTTGTGAGTTATGTCGTATTGGTTCAATGTGCATCCCCATGTTGTCAAAAGATTCATTAGGCACGTTGGTAGAGAGAAAAAAAGCCATATCAAAAGATGATGTACTGGTTAATGAAGGCGATATTTTTACTAAATTCTATATCGTTCATTCTGGCTCACTAAAAACTTATGTAAAAACGATTGATGGCGGTGAACAAATTAATGGCTTTTACCTTCCTGGTGATATCGTTGGCCTCGACTCTATTGCAACTAAAAAATACAATAACACCATACAAGCTCTTGCCAACACCCAAATTTGTGAACTAAATTACGATGAATTAATGTCGTTAGTTGAAACCAACAAAAATATCAGAGAAATGATTTTTAAAATATTGAGTCAAGATATTTATAATTATCAAAAACTGATCCTCTACTACTCACAAAAGAAAGCTGAAGAAAGATTAGCTATTTTTATCTATTCTCTCTATTCCCGCTACGAACAACGAGGACATTCATCACTGAATATCAAACTCTCAATGAGTCGAACAGATATTGCAAATTATCTAGGTTTAACGATAGAAACTATCAGCCGTATTTTATCTAAATTTCAAGAACAAAATATTTTAGATGTAAAAGGTAAATATATTTTTATCAAAGATTTAAATGCGCTAATTAGTTTGGGTAACTAATTTATTTTGTGCTAAAATAATCAAAATTTAACGTAAGGTCTACAACTATGACAAGCTTGAAAAAAACTTTTATTGCAACAGTAATGACTCTTTTACCTATTTCATCATTATATGCGGCTCAACAACTTTCTTCTGAACAAGCCAGTAAAATTAAGCCGTTCAAAGAGATTTCTGTACGCGGTGCTTTTTACACAGACAGTGACTACTTGATAGCTATGTCAAAAGCTGCAGATAGAGAAGGTGCGGCTTCTTTTTACATCACAACAACGAATATCAGCCCAGGTAATGATACTTTACGTATAGTATATGCCAATTTATACAAAGCTGATGCACCACAAGCCGAAGAAAAACCTGAAAGCTTACGCCAATTCCAAGGTGTTTATGAGTATTCTAAAAATAAAGCAATACGCTTAGAACCTTTTGATATTGTTCGTGTGAGAGGTTACTTTCCAACTGAATATGATATCAATCAGACAATTGCAAAAGAAGCTGCGAACAAAGGTGCTTATGCATTTTATATCGACAGACGTTCAGAGCTAGGTAGCAATTTACAAATTACGGCTTATCTATTCAAAAAAGATGCCGTAGAACGCAAATTACAACCTGAAAATGCGATTCCATATGATTCTGAAGCTGGCCAACAAGCCTTAGCACAAGGCGGTGAAGCTGCTATGCAAGTTGAGCGCCCGGGCTATTATTCCCCGTCTTCATTTAATGAACAGTTTTATACTGAAAAATTCGGTAATAAAGTTATCGATAAATCGAAAGTAGCCACTGAAACCAAGGCAGCAACAGAAAAAGCGACAGCGTCTGCACCTGTTGTCGCTGAAGCCGCAGCACCTGCCGCTACCGCGGAGATTCGTACGCCAGAAGCAAAAAGACAATCTCGTTACACAGTCACCTTGTCAGATGGCCGACAAATTCAAGAACTGAATGATGGCACAGCAGCAAAAATGGTACCATTTGAAACCATTAAATTCAGAGGGTACTACGTGACAGATCAAGAAATTTCTTACAATGCGGGTAAACGCGCTATCGATAAAGGGGCGAAATACTATCATATCGCACGAATTGCCCAAGATACCAGCGGGCCGAATGTTACCGTTTTTGTTGATTTATATCGTTAATTGAAAAGTTAATATAAAGGGCACCGTTTTGTGCCCTTTTCTTTTCCTGATTCAGATGTTTATTGCAATGCATCTGCTATTTACGTGCTTCATCGATCTGTTGTTTTATCCGCTTAGCAGAAATAGGATAAGGTGTTCCTAGTTGCTGTGCAAATAAATTTACTCTGAGCTCTTCAATCATCCAACGAATATCAATAATATGCTGCTGTTTTTGTTTAATTTGCGGCAATTTATTTACTAGTTGTTGATATTCTGTTTGTACTTCCTCAATGGTGTTCATAAAACTGCGATCCTTATTCGGATCCATCATAAGCTTATCTATTCGCTTTTCGATGGCTAATAAATAGCGGTAAATATCATTCAGTTTTGAGTAACCCGACTCCGTTACAAATCCTTTGTAAACCAGATGATTGAGTTGGTTTTTAATATCTGATAAGGCAAATGCCATACTCAAATCAACTCGCCCTTTTAACTTTTTGTTAATGGTAAAATGCAAACCTAAGATTTGTTCGACCTTAATTGCAATACTGACAACTAAATCATTGATATTTGATTTGACACTATCGAGTAATGTATTGAAATCAGCATCATTTTGAATAAAACTCCCCTGCTTTTTGAAAAGTTCATCAATACCACAAGCAATACAGTCATCAATGAGATCAAGTACCGTGCCAAACGAATTAAAATATAGGCCTAATTTAGATCTATTGGGTAACTTTTCTTGCAAATATTTTATGGGTGATGGAATATTTAATATCAATAAACGACGAATGCCAATTGCAGTTAAAAGAGTTTGTTCTTCTTCGCTGTCGACTAACTTGATACTGATGGAATCTTTATTGTCGACTAGAGCTGGATAAGCTTTAATTGAATATTCTTTCTGCTTTTGTTCATAAATCGCTGGCAATACTCCAAAATCCCATTGTGTAATATTGTCTTTTTCAATGTTATTTTGTTTTTTAGATGTAATTGTTGATAACGCTTGTTGAACTTTATCTTTTAATTGTAATTTTAGCGCTGTTAAGTCTTTACCAGAAAGAATCTCATTATCATGCTGATCGACAATACGGAATGTCATTTTTAAATAATCGGGTACTTGCTCGATCTGCCAATCGTCACGTTCGATTTTGACCCCGGTCATTTTACGGAATTCATTTTCAAGCGTGTCTAATAAGGGATGATCAGTGCCTTCAACTCTACTTAATAGCGCCTCAGCATAATTAGGTGCGGGGACTAAACTACGACGAAGGGTTTTAGGAAGTGATTTAATTAAGGCGATAATTAGCTCTTTTCTAAAACCTGTAACTTGCCAATCAAAACCGACATTGTCAATTTGATTTAGGATACTTAACGGAATTTTAATCGTGACGCCGTCACGTTTATTACCGATATCAAAATGATAAATCAACGGAAGTTTAATTTGATTTTGATACCAAAAGTCAGGAAAATCGAGCTGGTTAACCAATTCAGCTTTTGGATTGATTAACATCATCTTCTCGAAACTTAAAAAATCAGCATCCTGTTTTTGTTTGGATTTCCACCACTTATCAAAGTGTCTAACTGAAACGATATCACTTGGAATTCTTTGGTCGTAAAATTCAAATAATACATCATCATCAACCAAAATATTTTGTCTGCGTGATTTATGTTCAAGATCTTCAACTTCCAATCTCAATGACTGATTTTGTTTGTAAAACGCGTGATGCGTCAACCATTCGCCTTCAACGAGAGCATGACGGATAAAGTATTCACGACTTAATGCAGGGTCAATTTGGCTATAATTTACAATACGGGCCGCCACGATGGGTAAGCCAAATAATGTCACTTTTTCGTTAGCTAAGGTTGTGCCCTGCTTTTTAGACCAATGGGGTTCACTGTAACTGTACTTAACAAGGTGTTTTGCAACCGGTTCAATCCATTCTGCTTCGATTTTTGCAGCAGTTCTTCCCCATAATTTATTAGTTTCAACAAGCTCATTGACTAAGCACCATTTCGGTTTGGATTTAAAAATCGCAGAATTTGGAAAAATAGAAAATTTGATGTTTCTTGCACCAAGGTATTGATGCTTTTCTAACTCTTTCATACCAACATGAGAAAGTAATCCACTAAGCAAAGCGACATGAATAGAACGAAAATCAGCAGCTTGGCTATTGATCGGTATTGCTAGCTGTTTAACGGTTTGTCGAATTTGGACATAAATATCTTGCCATTCACGAATACGTAAGTAATTTAGAAATTCTTTTTGGCAAAGCCGCCTAAATTGGTTACCTGACAATGTCGCCTGTTTCTCTTTGACATACTGCCATAAATTAAGTAATGAAATGAAATCCGATTCTTTATCCATAAAACGGCGGTGTTTTTCATCAGATGCTTGCTGTTTGTCAAAAGGACGTTCTCTAGGATCTTGTATCGATAACGCCGCAACAATGATCATGATTTCTTTAATGCAGCTAAGTTTTCTGGCTTCGACCACCATTCTTGCCAATTTAGGATCTATCGGCAATTGGGATAAAATTCGTCCAATCTCGGTCAGCTGGTATTTGTGGTGTTTAAAATGAATTGCATCGAGTTCTTCTAATAGGTGCACCCCATCTTTGATTTGTTTTTGATCAGGAGGTTCGACAAAAGGAAATTGGGAAATATCACCCAAGCCTAGTGCCGTCATTTGTAAAATAACCGAGGCTAAATTTGTTCGCAATATTTCAGGATCGGTGAATTCTGTGCGAGAGAGAAAGTCTTGTTCGGCATATAAGCGAATACAGATCCCATCAGAAGTACGTCCACAGCGCCCTTTTCTCTGATTCGCTGATGCTTGTGAGATAGGCTCAATAGGGAGGCGTTGCACTTTGGTTCGATAGCTATAACGGCTGATTCTTGCAAGGCCAGGATCAATCACATATTTTATACCCGGCACGGTCAGCGATGTTTCTGCAACATTGGTTGACAATACTATTCTACGCTGGCTGTGTGACTGGAAAATCCGATTTTGTTCAGAGGCAGACAATCTGGCATACAATGGCAGTATTTCGGTATTTCGTAATGATAACTTCGTTAGCACATCAGCCAAATCTCGGATTTCTCGTTCTCCGGTTAGAAAGATTAAAATATCACCGTAACTTTCTTCAGAGAGTTCCTCAATCGCATCGATGATGGCTTGAAAATTACTTTCTTCTTTCGTGTCTGTTTCATCATCATCTTGTGTAGTTGAGACCAACGGACGATACCTAACCTCAACGGGGAATGTTCGCCCTGACACTTCAATTATCGTTGCATTATCGAAATGCGCCGAGAATCGTTCAACATCAATGGTTGCTGATGTTATGATCACCTTTAGATCCGGGCGTTTAGGCAATAATTGCTTTAAATACCCCAAAATGAAATCAATGTTTAAACTGCGTTCATGCGCTTCATCAATAATAAGGGTATCGTATTGTAACAGTAATTTATCTGTCTGAATTTCGGCCAATAAAATACCATCGGTCATTAATTTTATTAATGTACCCTCACTAACTTGATCAGAAAAACGAACTTTATAGCCGACTAAGCTGCCGATCTCGGTATCTAACTCTTGTGCAATCCGGGTCGCAACAGAGCGCGCGGCTAATCGCCTAGGTTGAGTGTGACCAATATAGCCCTTCACACCTCGTCCTAATTCTAAGCAGATTTTTGGAATCTGAGTTGTTTTGCCTGATCCGGTTTCACCAGCAATAATGACCACTTGATTATCTTTAATAGCATCAAAAATGGCCTGTTTCTTTTCAATGACAGGTAAATTATTGGGGAAATTTATCTCTGCTGGTAACAGCGATAGTCGGCGTTGATAACGTGACGTTGCTTGTTCAATATGCTGTTCGATGATACTCGAATCGGGATTTTTTTTGCTTAAGCTTAGAATTTTTCTACGATCATAAAGTGTTGTAGTTTCTAAGGCGGTGAATTGTTGTTGAGATAACATAATTAGTCAAGTATATTAATATTTGTCATTATCTTTATTATAGCAAACTTTATCAATTATTAGGGAGTTGATATGAAAAAAGGCATTTTTATCATTACATTATTAACTGGAGCATTCATGATGTCAGCATGTGATCAATCTAAAAAAGTGACCGAGGCAGACTTAATGCATCACCATTTTACCTTGATTAAAGTCAATGGAGAAACAATTAGCGACGATAAGCAAGCCGATATTGAATTCACCGAAAACTTTAATATTGTTGGTAAAATGTGTAATCGCTTCTTAGGAAAGGTAACAATGGACAACGGTATTATTAAAAGTGACGGTCTTGTGATGACGAAAATGCTATGCGCTGATGATCAACTTAATACACTTGATAACGTAATTGGCCAAATGTTTGAAAATGGTGTAAGTGCTGATTTAGTCGAAAATCAACTTATTTTAAAAGATAAAGATAATGAATTAGTCTATCAACTTAAAGACTGAATGTAATAACATTAAACATACTTTGAACTGCGCTAAATTGTTGTCATCAACAGCAGTTTTTAATATAAAAAACTTTATTTAGTGTAGCGTTGAGACTATAATAATTCTCAATTAACTTATACCTAAAATATCGTTGGATACCAACGAGATCTAAACGATATTTTTTATGATTTTAGTGAATTTTATTCACTAACACCTCTATTAAACCAATGCTCGGCATTGATGATTTAACATGAATTAAATTTTTATTGATTTTTAACTTTAACTTTAACAACAAGTAGATAAATAAGTAGATAACATTATGAAAAAGACAAAAATTGTTTGTACGATTGGTCCAAAATCTGAATCAAAAGAGATGCTAGCAAAACTCTTAAACGCTGGAATGAATGTGATGCGTTTAAACTTCTCTCATGGCGACTATGAAGAACATGGTAATCGTATTAAAAATTTACGAGAAGTCATGCAAGAAACAGGCAAAAAAGCCGCAATTATGTTAGATACCAAAGGTCCTGAAATTCGAACCATCAAGCTTGAAGGCGGTAACGATGTTTCTCTTGTTGCAGGTCAAACATTTACATTTACAACCGATAAATCAGTTGTTGGTAATTCTGAATGTGTTGCTGTCACTTATGACGGTTTTGCTCGTGACTTAAAACCAGGAAATCGTGTATTAGTCGATGATGGCCTTATCGCGATGGATGTAAAAGAAATTAATGGTGATAAAGTTGTTTGTACTGTATTAAACAGCGGTGATCTAGGCGAAAATAAAGGGATCAATTTACCTGGCGTTTCTATCAAGTTACCTGCCCTTGCTGAAAAAGACAAAAACGACCTTGTTTTCGGTTGTGAACAAGGTGTTGATTTCATTGCAGCATCGTTCATTCGTAAACGTTCTGATGTCGAAGACATTCGTGCTCATCTAAAAGCACACGGCGGCGAAGATATCAAAATCATCTCAAAAATTGAAAACCAAGAAGGCTTAGATAATTTTGATGAAATCTTAGAAGCATCAGATGGTATCATGGTAGCTCGTGGTGATTTAGGTGTGGAAATTGCGGTTGAAGAAGTTATTTTTGCACAAAAAATGATGATTGCAAAATGTGTCAAAGCTTCAAAACCTGTTATTACAGCGACTCAAATGCTTGATTCAATGATCAAAAATCCTCGCCCTACCCGTGCTGAAGCCGGCGATGTGGCAAATGCGATTATTGACGGTACTGATGCGGTAATGTTATCTGGCGAAAGCGCTAAAGGTAAATACCCATTAGAAACGGTTCAAATCATGGCAACCATTTGTCAACGTACTGATGGTATTATTCCTGCTTCAACAGAATTAAATACAAAAGAAAAGTTACGTATAACGGCAGCGGTATGTTGTGGAGCTGTAGAAATCTCTGAACGTTTAAATGCACCATTAATCGTTGTTGCAACACGTAGTGGTAAATCAGCACGTGAAGTTCGTCGTTATTTCCCAACAGCGCGAATTTTAGCGTTATCTTCAAGTCAAAAAACGGTGAATCAACTTGCATTATCTAAAGGTGTACAACCAATTTTAATCGATACCATCAATTCTACTGATGATTTCTACCGTTTAGGTAAAGAAATGGCAGTTAACGTGTGCGGTTTAAAATCAGGTGATATTATTGTGATGGTTTCTGGTGCACTAGTACCAAGCGGAACAACTAATACAACGTCAGTTCACACTATCTAATAATTTATATAGATATCACAATAAAAGCTAGCAAAGTGCTAGCTTTTTTTTTAACTTAGGATATTCTATAATCTAAATATTATTAATGGCTTAAAGATGCAATATGATTGAGGAAAAAGTTTATTTACCGAAAGAGTTAAGTTGGTTATCATTCAATCAACGAGTATTGCAAGAGGCTGCCGATAAAAGTAATCCACTGATTGAGCGTATTCGATTTTTAGGCATATATTCAAGCAATCTCGACGAATTTTACAAAGTGCAGTTTGCTAATCTTAAAAAAGATGCTCTGATTGAACAAGAACAGCAAAAAACATCAAATGTAAAATACCTTTTAAGACAAGTTAATCAAAAAGTGATACAGCTTGAGCTTGAGTTCGATAAACTCTATAACGAGCTTTTACTCGAGATGGCTAGAAATCAAATCTTTTTAATTAATGAACGGCAATTAACGTCTTACCAAGAACAATGGATAAAAAGTTATTATAAGCACAATCTAAGACAGTATATCACCCCAATTTTATTAGACAGCCATACTGATCTGGTTCAATTTTTGAAAGATGATCATGCCTACCTTGCTGTCGAAATCATTTGTGATAATGAAATCAGCTACGCCCTACTTGAGTTACCGACTGATAAAGTCTCACGCTTTGTTTTGCTTCCATCAGAGTTTTCAACTAAAAATAAATGTATTATTTTCCTCGATAATATTTTGCGTTTCTGTCTCCCCGAAATTTTTGAAGTCTTTTTTGATGCAAAGGAACTGAACGCCTACTCCATTAAAATTAATCGTGATGCTGAATATGAATTAAATACTGAGTTTGATAGTTTACTTGAACTGATGTCCCAAGGTTTAAAACAACGCCTTACCGCGCAGCCTGTTCGCTTCATTTATCAAAAAGATATGCCCAAAAAATTATTCGAATTATTGATTAGCAAGCTGAAATTGACTGAACAAGATTCGATGCCAGGAAGCCGTTATCCTAACTTTAAAGATCTGGCTAATTTTCCAGAAATTGGACCTCAAAAACTGGTTAGCAAACGCCTGCCTAGTCTTGCCTATAATCGCTTTAAACAATATCGTAACGCATTTGCTGCGATTAAAGATCGCGATGTTCTGTTATATTATCCTTATTACTCCTTTGGGCACGTACTTGAAATTATGCGGCAGACTTCATTCGATCCTGCGGTAACACACATCAGGATGAATATCTATCGAGTGGCAAAAGATTCAAGGTTTATTCATGCCGCTATCAATGCCGCCAATAATGGCAAAAAAGTGACCGTGGTTGTTGAGCTGCAAGCGCGCTTTGATGAAGAAGCCAATATAAGGTGGGCGAAACGATTAATTAGTAGCGGCGTCAAAGTCATCTATTCGCAGCCTAAGCTTAAAATTCACGCGAAATTATTTCTCATTGATCGCAAAGAAAACGACAAAATCGTGCGTTATGCACATATTGGCTCAGGTAACTTTAATGAAAAAACAGCGAGATTATACACCGATTTTTCGTTACTAACTGCCGATCCAGCCCTGACTGATGAAGTTAAACGCGTATTTAATTTTATTGAAAATCCGTTTAAACCGGTTTCATTTGATTATCTATTGGTGTCACCTCAAAATACGCGTTTGCGTTTTTGTGAATTTATTGAGCGTGAAATCAAACATGCAAAAGAAGGTAAACCTGCGGCTATCTATCTAAAACTCAATGCTATTACCGATAAAAATATGATAGATATGCTCTATAAAGCCTCTTGCGCTGGGGTGAAAATTAGAATGGTAGTTAGGGGCACGTGCGTTTTAGTGCCACAAATTCCGAATTTAAGTGAAAATATTGTTGTCACAAGTATTGTCGATCAATTTTTAGAACATGCCCGGGTTTATATTTTTGAAAATAATGGTCAAAAAGATACTTATATCTCCTCTGCCGATTGGATGCCTCGTAACATCGATAATCGTGTTGAAGTTGGTGTTAAGATTTTTGACCCAATGATCAAATCAACCATTCATGACATTTTTAATATTCAGTGCAATGATAATGTTAAAGCTCGAATTATTGATAAAGATAATAGCAATAATTATGTACAACGTGGAAATAAGAAAAAAATCCGAGCACAGCATGTTATTTATGATTATTTAAAACAACTTGAAACCCCTGAACAGGATACGTCATCGTGAATAAATTTAGTGAATACGCCGTTATTGATCTTGGTTCAAATAGTTTTCATATGGTTATTGCCCGGTATGTTAATGGTGCAATACAAGTTATCTATCGATATAAACAAAATGTTCGTTTAGCGATGGGCTTAAATGAAGAATTTGAATTATCTCAAACCAGTATCGAAAAAGGTATTCACTGTCTATCCTTATTTGCTGAGCGATTAAAAGGATTTCCAGTTAAACATGTCAGAGTGATTGCAACTCATACTCTACGAGTTGCTAAAAACAAGCATCAATTTATTCAGGCTGCTAAACAGGTATTCCCCTACCCAATCGAAATTATTTCAGGGCAAGAAGAAGCAAGGCTCATCTATTTAGGAATGATAACGGCCGAATCAACAAAAGAATCGGATGTGAAATTTGTCATCGATATTGGCGGTGGTTCAACAGAAATAGCTATAGGCACAGGGTTTAAACCAACTTTTATCGAAAGTAAACCAATGGGGAGCATAACTTATACCAGCAAGTTTTTTCCACAAAACAAAATTGATAAAATTAAATTCAATTCGGCAAAACTTGCCGCCCAACAACAAATTGAAAATATAGTTGAAGCAGTGAAACGTCAAAATATCTCGGTTGCGTTTGGAACATCTGGCACTATAAAAAATATTCACACGATATTGTTGGATCTTGGCGTTACAGATGGAATTATTACAGCCAAACGATTAAAAGATTTAACGAGCTATATCTTAGAGTTTAAACACTTTGATGAAATTGACTATCCGTCATTATCAGAAGATCGTAAATTAGTGTTTGTAAGTGGACTTGCTATATTTTGCGGCGTATTTGATGCGCTTGGGTTGCAAGAATTACGGTACAGTCCAAATGCGTTGCGTGAAGGTGTCTTGTATGAGCTGATTGATGGTCATAATCACTTCAATATTAGACAAAATACCGCAGAATCATTATCGATTCAATATAATATCGATGAGCAGCATGCTAATAGGGTAGTTAGAACCACGCAGTATTTTTTTGAGCAGTGGCGACAGCAAGCGTCAACAGTTATCAGTTCAGATTTAGAATCAATCTTATATTGGGCAGCGCAGCTGCATGAGGTCGGATTAAATATTAATTTTTCATCAATCCATAAACATTCTAGCTATATTCTGCAAAATAGTAATCTTCCTGGCTTTAACCAAGAGCAGCAACTCTTATTAGCAACATTAGTCCACTATCATCGCAAATCAATTAATTTAACGCATTTCCCTTATTTTAGTTTATTTGAATATGCGTCTATATGTCCGTTATTACAGATTTTAAGATTGGCTGTTTTAATCAATAATCAGCGGACGGAAAATTTGGATCTCAAGGCGTTTCATTTGTACCTTGATAATCCGAAGTCAAGCACCGTAATTTTAGATATTGCTCCGCATTTTGTCGAAAACAATAGACTTATTTTGCTCGATCTACAGCAGGAGCAAACGTATTGGAAATCAGTAAATCACTGGCAACTCATCATTAAAGTTGGGGATAAGCACTATCGTTAATTAAAATAACTTAATGCTAATGCTATTCTTTTCCTAAATAGGCGCTTAGTTTTCGTTGTTTCTGTTTTAACAGCAAAATATCTTTTACAATAAAATAAAGCAGTAAAATAAAAAGTAAACAACAGACAAGCACGGATTTTGTGCCCCATAAATGCACAAAAAAGGCGCCTAACGCCGCACCACAACAAAATATAGTTATAATAGTTAGGTAACGGAAAGATTGAATCAAAGCGGATTTATCTTTTTGAGTGAGATAGATAAAAAGTGAACTGACTGCCGAACGTAAATTACCTGTGCACATTGTACTGGTATAGGGCGCGCCGCAAATTTTTCGAAAACTACCGATTTGTATTGCACAGATGAATGAAATTGAGGATGTAACAATCACATGTGGAATATTTTGCGGCAAAAAAGCGATCACAAAAAGTGTGATAATTTCAATGATAAGCACCCAAACAAAGACATAGCCACTGAAAAACTTCAATAGATAATCAGCAAGTAATGTGCCTAATGCAAAGGCTAAAATCGGCATTAAATAGTGCAGAAAATTGATAAAATCTCCATTGATTAATGACACCCCTAACAGAACCATATTACCGGTTTGTGCATTTGCAAATACCCCACCGTAACATAGAAATGAATAGACATCTAAAAATCCGCCAACAGTTGCAAGTAATAAGCCTATTTCTAATTTTTCGTGGAGTGGTGTATCTTTGTCTGATAATTTAAACATAAATTCTATCTATCTAAAAAGGCCTGTCATTTAACACGCATACTATGATGATTTTTTCTTAAAATAAAAATAACCAACAACAAGATGTGAAACAAATACAATCACAAGTATTATACGAACAATCAACGAGTCAATAAGGATAAAGGGAATGAGGAGAACAACAAGAAGCACACACAACATCTTTATCAAGCTGCGATTAGTGACATTTTTTTGAATGAACACTTTTTGAATATACGTTTTATAATAGTGACTATTAATAAAGTATTGATAAAGGCGAGGCGAACTTTTTACCCATAAATACCCTGTGAGCAAATAAAAAGGAACCGTTGGTAAAAGAGGTAAAAAAATACCCACCGTGCCGAGTGCAAAAGATAAACTTCCAAGTAAGATAAACAGCCACTTTTTTAACATATCAAGTAAACCAAAATAGCTTAAAATTAATGATAAGAGTGAAATAACAAACGTTGAAAACTGCACACAACTTATAATGGGGGAGATTGGCGGAACGGACGGGGCTCGAACCCGCGACCCCCTGCGTGACAGGCAGGTATTCTAACCAACTGAACTACCGCTCCGCTTTTAACTACTTTATCGCTGCTGCGTTAAAGTAGGCAAGATAATAATCGCAAATTTACTATGCGTCAACAGAAATTTTGTTCATCAAGAACAAGTGAATAGAAAATCACCATTATGGTTGATTCCAAATCGCTCCCCCACTCTTTTTATTAATTTTCTCTAGGATTGCTTCATGCGCTGCACGTTCTTGATCGGATGATTGAATAATTTTCAATTGAGGCGATGTTCTAACTATTTGCTGAACAGAGTGACTTGCTTGTTTGGTTAGGCTATTTTCATCCGAGTTGAACGACAATGTGGTTTGCCCGCCTGTCATTGCTAAATAAACTTCAGCTAAAATCTCGGCATCAAGTAAGGCTCCATGTAAGGTTCGATGAGAATTATCGATTTGATAACGTTCGCATAACACATCCAAATTATTTCGTTTACCTGGAAATATACGTTTCGCCATCGCTAATGTATCTGTGACAATACAGTGATTAGCCGTTTTAAAATCATAATGTGCAAGACTAAATTCGTAATCCATAAAACCGACATCAAACGGGGCATTATGGATAATTAATTCAGCCCCATCAATAAACTTGATGAAATCATCAGCAATCGTTTTAAATGTCGGTTTATCTTGCAACGATTCTTGGCTAATACCATGGACTTTGAATGCGGCTTCATCAATGGATCTTTCTGGATTAATGTAAACATGAAAATGATTTCCAGTCAGACGGCGATTAATGAGCTCAACAGCCCCTATTTCAATGATCTTATGGCCTTCATAATGGTTACGCCCATCTTGATTCATACCTGTAGTTTCGGTATCTAATACAATTTGACGATCAGAATGTTTTATCATGGTTATATCTTTCTATTTATTGAATCAAAATTTGGAAATAAATAATTTAATGGTATAGTCTACCATCAAAATTGATAGGGTGTTTAAATCCAATATAAAACATGTTAAAAAAAATTGAAATTTATACCGATGGGTCGTGTCTAGGTAATCCTGGTCCAGGTGGTTATGCGGCTATTTTAAAATATAAACAAAATGAAAAGGTTCTATCCCAAGGATTTTATAATACAACTAACAATCGTATGGAGCTGTTAGCTGCTATTGTCGCTTTGGAAGAACTCAAACAGCCCTGCCATGTGTCACTTTATTCTGACAGTCAATATCTGCGTAATGGGATTTTGAACTGGATACATAATTGGAAAACCAATAATTGGCAAACCGCGCAAAAAAAGCCAGTAAAAAATGTTGACCTATGGATACGATTAGATCATGCTGTAAAACAGCATCAAATCGATTGGATTTGGGTTAAAGGACATGCCGGTCACATAGAAAACGAACGGTGTGATCAGATAGCTAAAGCGGCAGCCAGCAGCCCCCAAATAATCGATTCTGGTTTTATCAGTTAACTTAACTTATTTGGGGGACGCTATGAAAAAATTGCACAATATTCCCGTGTTGAATGATAACTATATTTGGTTACTTGAAAATCAACATCAACAAACCGTGATTATCGATCCCGCCGAAGCCGAGCCTGTAATTGATTACCATAAAAAGCATCATTTACATCCGATAGGTATCATGTTGACGCATCATCATAGTGACCATATTGGCGGCGTCACGGCGCTACAAGAGCAGTATCCACATATTTGTGTTTATGGCCCAACGCAAGTTAATCTTGCTATTCATTTTATTACTCACCAAGATAAAGTGGATATAGCTGATTTTCACTTCACGGTTATTTCCGTTCCAGGTCACACCAAAACACACCTTGCTTACTACTTGAAACCGTACTTATTTAGTGGTGATTGTTTATTTTCAGCTGGATGTGGAAGAGTTTTTGAAGGGACATATGAGCAAATGTTTGATTCACTGAATAAACTTAAGCAGTTACCCGATGAGACACAGATTTGTGCGGGCCATGAATATACGCGTTCCAATCTACAGTTCGCCCAAAAAATGGTTCCAGAAAACCAAGATATTCGTGATTATTTAGCCCAAATAAACGATGAAAAAGTGACTTTACCTTCGCTTTTATCTGTTGAAAAAAAAATTAATTTGTTTTTAAATTGCAATAATCAAATTTTGAAAAATAAATTCAACATAAACAGTGACTTAGAAATGTTTTCTTTTTTTCGGATCCAAAAAGATAAATTTTAGGTATAATAGTCCGCTTAAACGATAATAAACAATAAAAGAATAATGAAAAAGTCACTTATATTCATGATGTTATGTGCATTCCTTGTGGGATGTCAAAGTCATAATGGAAAATATAATCATGCAGTTTATCGATTTCAAAATGTAAAAGCCAATTCACTGAATGGCGATGACGATGGTGATGATGATTATAAAATAGCGAATCCAAAGTTAAAAGCTGGAAGTTATGCTTCAATTACACAAAATCCATGGAAATTCATTCAAACTCAAATCAATGTAAAGGTGCCTGATAATAAGCGGATCCTTGCAGAAAAGGCGCGGATATTACGAAATCCTGAAGCGTTCGAAACGATTGCACTACGCAGTGAACCTTACGTGTATTATATTATCAATCAACTTCATCAAAATAATCTCCCTATCGAACTTGCCTTAATCCCCTTAATAGAAAGCGCTTATGATCCTCTCGCAACCTCCCCTGCTAAAGCGGCTGGATTATGGCAATTTGTGCCAATTACAGCACGAGAATATGGGCTCAAGCAAAACAGTTCTTTTGACGCACGTCGTGATCTGATTGAATCAACTACTTCAGCGATGTCATTGCTTAAAAACCTAAACAGCCGTTTCGATGGCGATTGGTTATTAACGCTTGCTGCATACAATTCTGGAGAGGGCCGAGTTAGAAAAGCGATAGCGCAAAATCAAGCAAAAGGGTTACCGACCAACTATTGGGCGCTCGATCTTCCTAAAGAAACGATGCAGTATGTTCCGAAAATTTTAGCGATAATCGACATTGTAAAAAATAATCGCAGTTATGGCATCAATTTACCAACATGCAGTTACGAAAATTCTTTAGTTCGCATTGATATTTCAAAAAATATTTCATTAAATAAAATAGCTAAGTATGCAGGAATTCCGCTCAATGATTTGATTAGTTTTAATGCTGGCTATGTGAAACATACTGTTAATGGTCCTTTTCATCTATTAATCCCTTATGTTTATGCAGAAAATCTATATCAAAAGCTACAAGCTGATAATTTAGTGAGTAATGAAATTGTTGAACTGTTACAAGACGTTCCACATAAACAACTTCCATTTGCAATCAAAGCGACTAATATTAAATATAATAATATCAGTAATGAAGAGATCAACTCTTACGCAAAATCAGCCAATAGCCGCAACCAAATTACCTATTTAGTCAAAGCCGGTGATAACCTATCTTCAATTGCACAAAGTTATCGTGTTAAAATTACTGATATTTTACAGTGGAATAATTTGAAAAATTCGAAAATCAAAGAAGGCGATACACTTACTATCAATGTTGCCAGCACTAATCCAATTTAAAATGAACCAGTAGAGGATTATGATCTGATGTGTGTGTACAGATTATTTTAGCACTATCAAGTTGTAATCCTCGATAAAAAACATAATCCAGAGGCCTACCCATAAACGTTTTACGATCATCAATCGGAAAATTCACCGCGTTTAGTCCAATACTGTAAATCAGTTGATAGAGCAAGCTCAGCCGCTGCTGACTCCACGAATTGAAATCACCCGCAAGTATTACAGGTCCTTGATGCTGCTGTATACGATTGACTAACATACGGATTTGTTGATGATAAATTTTCACCCCAATACTAAAATTGACGGCATGCACGTTTGCAACCAATAGCTGGTCTACTGAATTGGCGATGGGGTAAATGGTGATTAATGCTGATTTAGGCACGCGTATTAACGGTTCTTTCTCTCTAAATGATATTGCACATTGTGGAAGATGATTTGAAATCGTCATGACCCCAGCAAAAATATCATTAAATGAATAGGCCGGCACCTGATCAGCCACTTTATTATACTGGGTTATAAAATTGAGTAATTGTGCGGTGTTTTGGGCTTCTTGCAACAAGATCAGCGCGGTTTGATCAGCATATTCTTCCAATACCTGTATACAATCCGCGCGCTTTTGTTTAAAAATATTCCAAACTAAAATAGAAAAATGATTAACATCAATTAACGGTTTATTCACAATAATATGTTGATCAGGCAAAATAAGTTCAACATCACTATTTGCTTGATACCTTAATGTATAATCTCGCTTTTTAAACATTATTGTCTATTTTTTTCTTTTAAGTATTCGTCAAAAGACATACTATCAGCCATTTCCCGATCTTCCTGTTTTTTGACTGATATTTCACGTTGTTGAATAAAATCCTGCTCAGTCAACAATGTTAATGGCCCTTTGAGCTCTTGTTTATATTGCTGTGCCAACGTGAGTCCGAATTTCGCCGTCCCCATATCGCTGATCGCTTGCAATGTTTTAGCCGATAACGTTAATTCAGGGTGATCAAACATTACATCAAGTTTTTCACACACCTTTCGGTATTTTTGGCTACTGTCTTTGTGATCAAGCACGTCAGCAACACGTAACAAATCTTTGAATAGATTATGCCCTACTTTGGCCAGCGGTTCTCTATAACTATCACAACCAAAACTGATCTCTTGCCCGGGTTTTCGTCCTTCCATAACCACTCGGTTCCAGTTCAACTTAGCACATTCAAGTTCTTGGCTGCTCATCTCTGGCGCTGGTGCAAGTGCACACCAAATAAGAAAGAGATCAATAAAACGAATCTGTTCCTCGGTAATCCCTATTGGTGAAAACGGATTAACATCAAGTGCTCTGACCTCAATATATTCAATTCCACCTCGTAATAATGCATCTGATGGTAATTCCCCCTCTTTGGTGACTCGCTTAGGTCGAATAGGCGCATAAAACTCATTTTCAATTTGTAAAACATGATCATTAAGTTGGCGATAATGTCCATCAACGTTAATTCCCAACCGACTAAATTCATCAGATTTAATTTGCGTTGCGCGTTTTAACCCTGCGACATAAGTCTCCAAATCATTGAAAGTAATACCAAGTTGTTTTTGAGCATTATTTGTGTAACCAATATCACTCAAACGCAGCGAAGTGGCATAAGGCAGATAGCAATTCCCGTTGGTTTGTTCTATAAATGCTTTTGCTTTTTCTGCGTCTCGAATAAACGATGAACACATTGATGGCGATGCACCAAATAAATAAGGAATGATCCACCCAAATCGATAATAATTTCGAATCAGAATAAAATAGCCTTCGGAAATGATCGCTTTACCTTCTTCTGCATTTTTAACACCATAACGCGCTTGCCAAAAAGCCATTGGCAAAGAAAAATTATAATGCACGCCAGAAATGGTTTGCATCATCGCACCATAGCGGTTTTTTAACCCTTCACGGTAAACCGTTTTAAATTTCCCCTCATTCGACGAGCCGTATTGTGCCAAAATGATGTCATCTTCGTTTGATAGAAAACAAGGCATGCTAAGGGGCCACATCATCTCCTTGTCAATGTTTGCGTTAGCGTAACGGTGCAAATCGTGCAAAAATGTCAACATGTAATCAATATTGGTATTGACTGGTGTGATAAATTCAAGCATTGATTCGGCAAAGTCTGTGGTAATCCAAGGATGAGTCAGTGCGCGACCAATATTGCTAGGGAAAGGGGTTTTCGACAGTGATCCATCAGGCAAGACACGTAATGTTTCGCGTTCTAATCCTCGCTGAATACCTTCTAAAATGGTGTAGTGTTTTTCAAGCCAAGTTAGCGCTTTTGATACATCAGGAATCATAATTTATCTCTTTTCAATCTCATTTTTATAAATAGTAGCATGAATGAGGTATAAGATACCTCACTTATTGCACTAATTGGTGTTATCTTTTTTGGATAATAAAACCAACACTTCCATGTGCGCTGTATGTGGGAACATATCAAAAAGTTGCATTTTAGTGACGGTATATTTCGATAGCATTTGCAGGTCATCAGCCAATGACGTCAAATTACAGCTAGAATATAGCAGATAATTGGGTTCGATTTGATTTAAATACGTCATCAAGTCAGCCCCCGCCCCGCGCCTTGGTGGATTAAGCAAAACGAGATCAGGCACTTCGTTTTGGGCTAGTGCATAATTTGTTGCATCGAATGACTCAAAAGCTAAATGCTCAAATCCCATCAGATTAGCCGATTTAGTTGCACATGCAATAGCATCTTGATTAATCTCGATGCCAGTTAATGCCATTGTGTTTGCATTTTGTGATTTTACGCAGTGCAAGCCAAAACCACCGACACCACAAAACAGATCCCAAATTGAATTCGAGTTTAACTCGGCAACCCAATCACTGGCTGTTTGATATAAATTTTTAGCAATATCTGTGTTTGTTTGAAAAAAGCTCTTAGGCTTAATAAAAAGAGGCACATCATTTAAGTGGATTGGCATGGCGTCATTTTCACTCAACACAACCTCTTCCTCACCTTCCAATATGGCAGCATGCTGTGGTTGGATATTCACTGAAACAACCAATAAATTATGAATCTTTTGATATAACTGGTCTAATGATGCTCTAATTTTTTCAACAAATTTATGGGATCGTAAAACAAAACGTAGCATAAAACCCGCATCACTTTGTGTAACGATAACAAATTTGAGTTCCCCTGTTTTTTTATTAATATTATAAGGAACAAGCGCTTGTTTACGGATATAAGTGCGGACTAATTTAAGAACATTTTGCATGTCGCTGGAATATAATGGACAGTCACACAGATCAACTGCCACATGATTATGAAGCATACCTAACACCGGTTTTTCAACCGTGCCAATTACCGCCATTTTGGCTTTGTTTCGAAACGCGGTATCTTTGCTGGCAAATGCCGGATAGGTTTCTAGCGGATTAAATGCTGCCAGTTTTTTAACTAACTGATTCTGTTTTTTTTCAAGTTGGACTGGATAAGGTATTTCAATCCAATGACAAGATGAACACTTTTTTTGTTGATAATAATCACATTGCATAACAATAAAACCTCTTTTTATGAGGTCATATTATATAGTCAACCGGTGTCAGATTCACCTTTTATGATGAGTTATCACAAAGATAACTGTAAAATTAATTTATCGGTCTAGTAACACATTCTTTATCAAGCTAATAAATCGGTAATTTAACCCCATTAAACTGGGCAAGCACGTCACTATTTTTTTCATAAGCAAGCAATTTATCTAAGGTTGGTTTAGTCAAATGCGAGGCAAATTGGCTGATAAAATCAATCATATACCGACGTAAAAACAAGGAACGCAAAAAAACCAGATAAGTGGTATTATAGGGAAAAATATGCCCGGCATTTAATATAACCAAATCACTATCCCTCGCCTCGTTTAAAGCCATTTTGGCGACAACGCCCACCCCCATTCCCAGTTTTACATAGGTTTTAATCAAATCAGCATCCGTTGTGCTAAGCATAATATTGGGAGACTGGTTGGCTTTTATAAATGCTTGCTGCAAATTGGCACTGTCATTTGAAAAATCGTAGCTGACAAGAGGATATTTGACTAGTTCATCAAGTTTCAACAAGTGACATTGCGCTAATGGATGATCGTTCATTACAATAACAGCCTGATTCCAGTGATAGCAGGGTAAGGCTATCATGTCATCACACAGCTCAGAAAGCTCAGAGACAATAGCAAAATCAGTTTGACCATTTTTTACATGTAACAGACTTTCTCGTGATGAACCTTGCTCGATGCGTAATGCAATGGTTGGGTATTGTTTGATAAATTGCTGGATTGTCGAGGGTAAAGTATAACGAACTTGGGTGTATGTTGTGGAAATCGTCAATGCGCCCTGATTAGGCTGACTGTGCTCTTTCGCTATCATTTTAATGTCTCGAGACTTATTCAACATGTCTCGCGCTAATGCAACGATTTGAAGCCCAACTGGGGTAACATCGGATAAGTGCTTGCCTGTACGAACGAATATCTGCACACCGAGTTCATCTTCCAATAATTTAATTTGTTTACTTATACCTGGTTGGGATGTATACAATTTTTCAGAAGTTAATGAGACATTGAGGTCATTATTAACAACTTCAACGATATAACGCAGTTGTTGCAATTTCATAACGGATATTCCTTTAACTGTATAGCATTGAACTCCAATTAATGAATAATGAAAACAAGACGGGAGGTTTCCCTCCCGATATTTCTATTATGAGCGAACTATCAAGCTTTACTGTTGATCCATTGCCCATCAATATAGTGCATTACCCAGCCTGTTGACTTTCCGTTAACTTCTGACGTCACATATTGTTGTTTATTTTTTCGGCTATAACGTACCATCGATTTATTGCCCTCAGGATCTTCGCTTGGTGCTTTCGTCAAATAAACGAATTTTTCAGGTAGTCGATCTTTGAATCGTTGTAATTCTTCGATAAGTGGCGCTCTTGTTTCCCTTGATTTTGGAAAATTATGCGCGGCTAAAAATATGCCGGATGCGCCGTCTCTTAACACGAAGTGAGCATCTGATTTTGTGCATAACAGTTCCGGTAAATCAACGGGATCTTCTTTAGGTGGCGCGACCTCACCACTTTTTAATATTTTACGGGTATTTTTACACTCTGTGTTTGTGCACCCCATATAAATACCAAATCGCCCCGATTTTAAATGCATTTCACTGCCACATTTTTCACACTCTATTATCGGCCCATCATAGGTTTTAACTTTGAAGGTACCTTTTTCAACAATAAAGCCGTCGCAAATTGGATTATTACCGCAAATATGCAGTTTACGTTCATTGTCTAATAAATAGCTGTCCATTGCTGAATGACATTTTGGACAACGTTTACGTGCTCTTAATGCATCGGTTTCAGCAGTATCGGCTTCTTCAAGAATATTCAATGTTTCATGTTCAGGAATCAAATTAATGGTTTGCTTACAACGCAATTTAGGCGTTAGTGCGTAACCTGAACAAGCTAAAAACACCCCTGTTCCTGCGGTTTTGATTCCCATTTCTCGTCCACAATTTGGACACGCTATTTCTGGCGTTAGAACAAGCGGATTAAGTTGCATACCGCCTTTATCTGGGGCTTGCTCAGCGACTTCAAGATGTTGACTAAAGTCTGAGAAGAACTGATCTAACACTTCACGCCATTCTTGTTTTTTATTGGCAATTTCATCTAGCGCACCTTCCATTCGTGCTGTAAAATCATAACTCATTAAATCATTGAAATTTTCGATCAAACGATCTGTCACAATTTCACCGATCTTTTCAGCATAGAACCGGCGGTTGTCTAAACGCACATAACCACGATCTTGAATCGTTGAAATAATAGTTGCATAGGTTGAAGGTCGCCCAATCTCACGTTTTTCAAGTTCTTTAACCAACGACGCTTCGTTATACCTTGCAGGGGGTTTTGTAAAGTGTTGATTTGGGTTCAACGTGATTAACGACATATTATCGCCAATTGTTACAGCGGGTAACATTTTGTCTTCGCCATTTTTGGCTAACTGAGGCTGCACTCTTGTCCAACCATCAAACCGCAAGGTTCTCCCTTTTGCTTTCAATACAAAATCACCCGATTCAACGGTGATAGTGGTTGAATTGTATTCTGCTGATGTCATCTGGCAAGCAACAAACTGCCGCCAAATTAATTGGTAAAGTTTACGTGCATCGGCATCCACTTCCTTAATATCTTCGGCTGAAATGGTCACATCCGATGGCCTAATTGCTTCGTGAGCCTCTTGTGAATTTTTCTTACTACTGTAGAAATTTGGCGATGTTGGCAAGTATTTATCACCAAAGTTTTTACCAATGTAAGTTCTTACCATGCCTAGCGCATCTTGGCTTAAGTTGGTCGAATCGGTACGCATATAGGTAATATAACCGGCTTCGTAAAGTCGCTGCGCTAACATCATGGTTTTTTTAACGCCATAACCTAAACGGGTACTTGCAGCTTGCTGTAAGGTTGAGGTGATAAAAGGCGCTGTTGGATTACTTTTTGTCGGCTTTTGTTCGATATTTTGTATTTGATACTGACTTTTATTTAATTCAGCCAAAGCAAGATCGATAGCAACCTTATCTTTAGGTTCAAAAGCTTCATTTTTATAGTGCGTAACTTGCAGGGTTAATGTTTCGTTTTGAGCCGTGTTTACATCGGCATAGAGATCCCAGTACTCTTCGGGAATAAACGCACAAATTTCACGTTCACGCTCAACAACTAAGCGCACTGCGACTGACTGCACTCGGCCTGCGGAAAGTCCTCTGGCGACTTTTTTCCAAAGCAGCGGTGATAACATAAATCCAACAACGCGATCCATAAAGCGGCGTGCTTGCTGGGCGTTCACCCTGTCCATGTTAAGCATCGCCGGTTCATTAAACGCATTTTTTATCGCTGTTTTTGTGATTTCATTAAACACAACTCGTCGATATTTGTTATCTTCACCACCAATGACATCTTTCAGATGCCAAGCGATGGCTTCCCCTTCTCTATCGAGGTCGGTTGCGAGATAAATCATATCAGCATCTTTCGCAAATTTTTTTAGTTCTGCAACAACGCGCTCTTTTCCGGGTAAAATTTCATAATGTGCTTGCCAGCCATTGTAGGGATCAACACTCATTCTATCGACTAAAATCTGACGATCTGAGCGTTTGACTTTTTTAGTGGTGCTGGTTTTTTTCGTTTCAGCCCGGCTACCACTCACAGGAAGATCACGAATGTGCCCAACACTGGACTTAACCACAAAGTCCTTACCTAAATATTTATTTATTGTTTTAGCTTTAGCTGGTGATTCCACAATAACAAGGGATTTTCCCATAATTAAACCTATTTATCCTATCTTATAGTTGTCTTACTGACTCTGAACTTAACTCAGTAATAACAGTAAATCATCTTTAATTGTCGATACTTTAGTCGCATATTGCTCTTTTTGCTCTGCATCTTCAATTAATTGAGTAATCGTTTCTGATAAAGTTGAATTCCGTCTGCGCGATAAATTAGCCAGTCGCTGCCAAACTAAAAATTCCAGATCGATCGATTTTTTCCGTGTGTTTTGTTGTTCTGCATTAAAATGACGTTTTCGTTTGGCTCGGATACTTTGCTTCATGCGATTATCGAGATCCGGGTTAAGATGTTCATTAATCCACTCAGTAACTCTAACAGGGTTATTTTCTAATGAGAATAACTGTTTAACCGCATGCTCAGCAGCGCTTTTTTCGATATAGCGCGTTATTTGTTCACCTTCTTGGTGTCTTTTTACAAGATAATGCCATTTCCAACCACATTCAAGGTTTTCTAATTGCTGGTATTTCATTGATTCACCTTGTGACGCCGTAACAAAAGTACTCTTTTTAGCATAGTTACTCTACACAATAAAGAAAATTATTGCATTTGACAATTTTTTTATCTGTTCAGTTTACTTAAAGTTGATAAAAGAGAGGGTTTAGATAATAAAAATCAGTTAAAAACAGGTCGGCGAGAATAAAATTTAGACGCGTGTTATGAAGGGTACGTTATTTAGTTGATAGCGCTTTTTTAAGCATTTCGCCACAGCAAATCTGTGGCGAATTTGACTTACTTATTCGCCGAATCCGCTGGCAAATAATTCACGGATTTCATCCATCGCCGCTTGTTCATCTTCACCATCACAGATGATTTCAACGGTTGAGCCGCCTTTAACGCCAGCACCAAGTAATCCCATCATACTTTTTAATTTAATATTTTTTTCATTATATACTAATTCAATAGATGATTTATAACGACCGGCTAATTTCACAAGTGTTGTAACAGGACGAGCATGAAGCCCCGTTGAATTTTTAACTACCATTTGTTCTTTTAACATAACAAAATCCTTATTTTCAATTAATAAATATAATTTTATATATTCAATAAACAGTAAATAAATTTACTTGTCATCTATTTTACACTATTCGCTCAAGCTCTGTATACTTTAATGAACTCACCATAAAATGTAAACGATTTAAAACGTTCACTTCACCTGCCCCATCGTCAAAATCGAGATACAACAAATTAAGTTTGGGATGCAGATCTCGCATACGCTTTTCAACTCCTTTAGAAACAACATGATTAGCAATGCAGCCAAAGGGTTGGAAACTAATCACGTTGTTAATTCCTTGCTCTGCAAAGGTCATGATGCCAGCAGGAATCAACCAGCCTTCACCGTATTGATTGGATAAATTGAGAATCTGTTCTGCTTTTTTAGCCATATTCCTCATCGAATGAAAAGGTTGATAGTATTTAAAATTGGCTAAAATTTGATTGGTCTTATCGTCATATCTTTGTGCAATCTTTTCGAAAAAATGAGAAACATAACGCAGATAACTCTTAGGCAATAAATGGTTATCCATGTTGCTGTCATAATTAACAAAGCACTGTGCAAAAAACTCATACATAGGCGGCACAACAGGCTCAATACCTTGTTCAATCAACCATTCCACGCTATTTTGATTGCCAAAATTGTTGTATTTCACGTAAATTTCACCGACGATACCAATTTGTTTACACGCATATTGAGTGATTTCAATTTGGTTAAATTCCCTCACCGCATTTTCTAATAACTGGTAAATAGCGTTGTGACCTTGACGATTTTCAATCAGTTTTTGCAGTTTGTTGATGTAGCTATCTCTAAGCCAACTTGCTTCGCCACGTAACACTTCTCTTGGCGCAATCGCGTAATACATCTTAGATAGTGCATCAGTAAAAAGCATAGCAAAAAAAGTCACCGGTAATGATTTTAATAAATTTAGTTTGAATCCCGGCTGTGCGTCATTTTGGCCATTTTCAGTACTGAGTGATACGATAGGTATATCTTCAAAGCCGCTATTAACCATCGCTTTTTTTATTAATGAATAATAGCTACTGGCTCTACATTGCCCCCCTGTCTGTGTAATACCAATGGCCACTTCATCACGCTGATATTTGCCTGATTTGAGTGCTTTAATAATATCACCAACAATGATGGTTGCAGGATAACAAATTTCATTATTACAATAGGTTAATCCCCATTCAACCGAGCTTTTATCCGGTTTTGGTAAGATTTCTAATTTGTAGCCCGATAACGCAAAAATAGCAGGAAGAACTGGCGAATAAAAGTCCGAAATAAAAGGCGCTAAAATTGTGCGTTGCTGTTTATCAGCATGACCAAATATAGCGGTATTTTTGCGTGGAAGTGATTTTGGCGGTTTGTCTTGATTCATTCTTATCGATTCGATAATAGAACGTAAACGAAGCCGGACCGAACCCGTTGCGGTAATTTCATCAACACGTATAATTGTGCATGGTTTACCTTTCGACTCTAAAATCGCCTTGCACTCATCGGTGACAATCGCATCAGGGCCACAACCGAAAGAATTGAGCTGGACAAATTGAATATTGCTTGGTTGCTGTGCAACAAACGTCGCGGCTGCATACAATCGATTAGGGTAACTCCACTGCGAACAAATTTGTAACTCCGGTGATAAGGAACTAACCTCGCCAAGTACCGAATCTTCTGTAATGACATCACACCCTAACGCATTTAAAATTTCAGGGGTTTTATGGTTGATTAGACTGTCACTGTGATAAGGACGACCCGCTAAGATAAACACATCTCGCCCACTTGCGTTTGCATTGTTCACAATTTCTGTGGCTTTATCATATAAAGACTGTTTGAACTTAGCTTGCTCAGCAACGGCTAATGTAAACGCATTGGCTGCCTTTTTTTTATCAATGCCCAGTGACGTCAAATAGTTTATGCAGCCCTTTTTCAAAAGCTTAATATCCGAAAAATTGAACACTGGGTAATCAAATGGAATTCCATATTTTATTTCAGGGTTCATTGCACTGTGTATTACTTCAGAATAGCTACTTACAATTGGGCAGTTATAATTATTTTCAGAATTAGCAAACTGCGATGATTCAAATACAACCATAGGCATAAAAATTCGATCGACTTTACGCTGAGCAAGCTCAATGATATGTCCATGAACCAGTTTAGCTGGGAAACAGATGCTATCTGACATAACTGTCCCAGCCCCTTTTTCATAAAGTGCATTGGTGGAAACAGGTGACAACGTCACGTTTATGCCGCTTTGTGTGAACAAGGTATGCCAAAAAGGAAAGTTCTCAAACAGACCCAATATACGGGGAATTCCGATATTCATTCGAGCTTGTGGAACCGGGTTTTGACAACGATCAAATAGCAATGCATTTTTATAATCAAACATGTTGAAAGCATCACTGCTTTGCGTCACATTATTACTTAAGAAACGTTCGCATTTATTACCTGAGTAATAACGTTGACCGTTTGAAAAGCGGTAAATCATAATATCACATTGATTTTCGCACCCTTTACACCGTGATGGTTTAGATTTGTTTTCTGCCGCTTTATAGAGATGGTCTAATCCAATAAAATGGGTTGCTTTTTTATCACGTAAATAATGGGTTTTCGCCACCAATGCCGCGCCATAAGCCCCCATCAATTCTGGAATATTTGAACTGGTTATCTTGGCACCGGTTAATTGTTCAAGCGCTCTAAATACTGCCGGGTTTTTAAACGTCCCCCCTTGCACAACAATATGGTTGCCCAATTTACGGGTATCGTGCAACTTTAACACTTTATGTATGGCATTTTTGATTACAGAAAAAGCCAGTCCTGCCGAAATATCCCCTACCGAGGCATTTTCTCTTAAAGCCTGTTTTACTTTCGAATTCATAAAAACGGTACAACGAGTTCCTAAATCACAAGGATGATGCGATTGACATGCTTCACTTGCAAAATCAATGGCATTTGAATTAAGCGATTTCGCAAAAGTTTCAATAAATGATCCGCACCCTGATGAACACGCTTCATTGAGTTCAATATGACTGACTACCCCATTTGTTACAAAAATGGCTTTCATGTCTTGCCCACCAATGTCCATCACAAAACTGACATTGGGATCAATGTGTTTAGCCGCAGCAAAATGCGCCATGGTTTCAACTAGACCATCATCGAAAGCAAACGCCGCTTTTAGCAGCTCTTCACCGTAACCGGTTACCCCTGTGCGCGCAATACTGATATTTTTACCGGACGCATCGATATGCGCTTTTAAACGCGTGAGACCATTTATCAACGCATCAATCGAATGGCCATTATTCGGCGCATAATGGCTAAACAACAATTCATCTTGTTGACCTATTAATGTGATTTTTGTTGTGGTTGATCCACTGTCCACGCCGAGAAAGGCAATATCTTGCTGATAATCTGATAGTGCAACGTTGCGGATTGAGATAGTATTGCGCCGTGCATTCCAACGATCAAAAGTGAGTGACGAATCAAAAAGCGGTTTCAGCCTTGATGATTCATTAATCGCCAATTTCGTTGATTCATCCAATAAACGGATCAATTCATCAACAGGACGAACAGTGCGTTCATTATTATGAATTGCTGCGCCCCAAGCTGATAACAGCTTTGAATGTTCTGTTGTCACTATTTGATCAGGCGTAAGTTTAAAGGTTTCTAATGCCGCTTGTGTTAAGGTTGGAATAAAAGAGAAAGGACCGCCAACTAACATCACCTTAGGGATGATATCATAGCCACGAGCAAGAGTATTAATCAACTGAATACAAACAGCGTGGAGTACAGAGTAAGCAATATTTTGTTTTGAAACGTTACGACTAATTAAGTTTTGCACATCTGTCTTAGCAAAAACCCCACAGCGAGAAGCGATTGGGAACACATGATCATGGTTTCTTGCAAGCTCATCAAATTTTTCAACTGGCACGTTTAACAACACGGCCATCTGATCAATAAACGCTCCAGTGCCCCCGGCGCAGCTACCATTCATGCGAATATCAGGTGGCCGATCTGCAAAAAAGAAGATCATCTTGCTGTCTTCTCCGCCAATATCAATCAATGTGTTGACATCGGGGTATTTTCGCTGAACCACTTCTGATGCAGCAATCACTTCTTGAATGAACGGGATCTTTGCTTTTTCTGAAATTCCCATTCCCGCTGAGCCTGTTACCTTAATCGACAACGAGATATCGTTTCCTAACCTTTGCTTTATTTCTTTAAGCAGTTCAATTACAGTTGCAACAATATACGTATTATGGCGAACGTAATTAGTATAAACGAAATTACCTTGCTCATCTAAAACAACACATTTTGCTGTTGTCGATCCTACATCTAATCCAATCCTATAAACTGTCGGCATAAACTACTTCACCTTCTATAAAACGAGTTATTTATGAGTAGAAATGAAACCAATAAATAGTAACCTTAATGATTAACATGATAGAGTATATACAGTTTTTTTTCATAATTCTAATTTTCTTATCAATTTCTAAACAAATTTAACCTAAAAATCATACAATATGTGCGATTGCGATAACAGCGTGAAATGAGTACAATAATCCAATCTATTACCCAGTTTCCCCGGCTTAACTATGATTACTTATGCCAATGCAACGCAAGAGGATTTGCCTTTTATTGTCGATGTCTATAACTCAACAATTGCAAGTCGGATGGTGACAGCCGATACGGTTCCTGTCTCAATAGCGAGTAGACAAGCGTGGTTTGAACAGCATAATCTAACAACGCGCCCACTTTGGGTGATCAAGTATCAAAACCAACCTTGTGGCTGGGTAAGCCTTTCATCTTTCTATGGGCGCCCTGCATTTATTAACACGGTTGAATTAAGTTTGTACATTCATAGTGATTTTCGAGGTAAAAAAATTGGACAATTTATCGTATCGCAGTTAGAGCAGTTTGCTAAAACAGCTGGAATAGCTGTCATTATGTGTTATATTTTTGGACATAATCAGCCTAGCTTAAATTTATTCAAAAAACTGAATTACACCCAATGGGGATCACTCCCCCGCATTGCTCAGCTTGATGATAAAAAATATGACCTCCTTATTTTAGGTAAACAACTTATACAGTAGAATTGAATTATTATTCAATTTATTCATTTAATTAAAGGTATTACTATGGCTCTTCCTTCATTTTTAACTCTATATAATGAACTAATCTCAACCCCAACTATCAGTAATGTGTCCGATGAAAAGCTGGATTTTTCAAACAAACCCTTGATCGATAAACTAGCAACATGGTTTGCTGATTTAGGCTTTAACATAGACATACAAGCGGTTCCTAACACACGCAATAAGTTCAATATGCTCGCCACTTACTCAAATAATGATCACACGCAAGGTGGATTATTATTAAGTGGTCATAGCGATACAGTCCCTTTCGATGATGGACGATGGACCAAAGATCCTTTCAAACTCACCGAAGAAAACAACAAATTATATGGCCTTGGCACTGCTGATATGAAAGGATTTTTTGCCTTCATTTTAGATGCATTGCGCGATATTGATCTCAAAAAATTGACCAAACCTATCTACGTCTTAGCAACCGCGGATGAAGAAACGACTATGGCAGGTGCTTCATTCTTTGCTAAAAATGCTAGCTTACAACCTGACTGCATTATCATCGGTGAACCGACATCTTTGATCCCTATCCGAGCGCATAAGGGATTTTTATCAAATTCGATTAAAGTAATTGGCAAGTCAGGGCATTCAAGCGATCCGGATAAAGGAATTAATGCGATTGAAATTATGTATTTAGTGATTGAAAAATTGCTGAAGCTTAAACAGAAATTTAAAGAGCAATATCACTATGACGGATTTAGCGTGCCCTACCCAACCATGAACTTAGGGGTTATTCATGGTGGAGACGCTGCCAACCGAATTTGCGGATGCTGCGAACTTATTATCGATATAAGAGTGCTTCCTGATATGGAACTTGATACCTTGTATAATGCACTTTGTGAAGCGTTACAACCTGTCATGAAGCAGTACCCTGATCGCATCACCATAACCCATGATGTGCAACCTATTCCTGGGTATGAATGTAAGAAAGATAATGCCAAGTTAAAACAAGTTGAACAGCTTATCGGTCACCCTTCTGATGTGGTCAATTACAGTACTGAGGCCCCGTATTTAAACAAAATCGCGCCAACAATTGTATTAGGTCCGGGCTCAATCGAGCAAGCGCATCAGCCTGATGAATTTATTTCAATGGACTTTTTAAAGCCAACCAAAATCGTTTTAGACAAATTAATAAAAGATTTTTGCGTTTAACTCACAGGTGACGTTTTGCCGTATTAAAACGGTAAAACGTCAATTAGCAAGCGCTCAAGTTATCAAGCCTTGTTGCTCATTTTGAGGTAATAGCATTTTGCTAGTGATAGTGATTAATCAACATCAAATGTTGCAAAATCGATTGCCATTTCAGTATTTGCAAATACGGTTTTACACTCATTAATCAACGTTTCATTATCCGATAATTTATAACGGGGACTAATGTGGGTAATAATCAGTTTTTTCGCATTGGCTTTAAGTGCAATTTCTGCTGCTTGAATTGTGGTTGAGTGGCCTCGGCTCGATGCTTTATCTTCAAGGGCATTGCCTTGTGTTGCCTCGTGCACTAAAAGATCAACATTGTCGGCCAGCGCAATAGAAGCTTGGCATGGCACAGTGTCACCTAAGATTGCAACCTTACGTTCTTGTCGATTTACGCTGGATTTTTGGATAACGCGATAACCAAAGCTTGGCACCCTGTGCGCGAGCAGCTTTGCTTGAACACAAAATGTGTCATCTTCAAAAACAGTGCCATCTTCGTCTAATTCAATAATGGTCAATGCATAAGTCAACCAAGAGTAACTAAGTTCAATAACGGTTTCAACAAACTCCTTTATGCCTTTGGGGCCAATTAGTGTCAAAGGAGATTGGTTTTGCATCAATGAGCGCGTTGTTAAAACCCCGGGTAAACCAAATACATGATCGCCATGTAAGTGCGTGATAAAAATCACCTCAAGCTTTGAAAGACTTAAACCCATTTTTTGCATTTGCACTTGGCTGGATTCACCACAATCAAATAACCATAATTTACGTCGCTCTTTAAGAAGATTTAACACAATTCCACTGACATTTCGTTCAGGCGTTTGACTGCCTGCGCTGGTACCTAAAAAACTAATTTTCATATTTCATCACGCATCGTAATTATAATAATTAATAATAGCCAATAGCCTGTTAACTTAAAAATCGTTTTCTTCTATTTGATTAATTGTGATGATTAACTTGGAAATTGACCAAGTTAATGCGACATTTTAGAATATTGCATATAAAATAACGTTAATCACCTCAAATTACAAATAGGTTTTATTTTATGTTAACCCTCATTTCACCCGCCAAAACATTGGATTATCAAACGCCGTTATCAACCACATCATTTAGCTTACCTCAATTTATTGACAAAGCTCACGCGCTTATCAAGGTATGCCGACAATTGAGCGTTGACGATCTCGCTAAATTGATGTCTATCAGTCCAAATTTGGCTAAATTGAACCATGACCGATTTCAAGCTTGGCAAACTGAATTTAATTTTGACAACGCAAAACAAGCGATCTTTGCTTTTAAAGGTGATGTGTATGAGGGGATCGATGTGCGTGATTTCACTGACCATGATTTACAGTTTTCACAAGCACATCTAAGAATATTATCTGGCTTATATGGACTGCTAAAACCATTAGATTTGATGCAGCCTTATCGTTTAGAAATGGGCACTCGCTTAAAAAATGGAGCATATCGAAATCTTTACGCATTTTGGGGTGAAACATTAACCGATGCGCTCAATTTTGAATTGTCACAATGTGATGATGCAACAGTAATCAACTTAGCGTCTAATGAATATTTTAAAGCGATAAAATCCGATAAACTCAACGCAAAAATCATTACTCCCCTCTTTTTAGAGCATCGAAATGGGGAGTTAAAATTAATCAGTTTTTATGCTAAAAAAGCACGCGGGTTAATGAGCCGATTCATGATTAAAAATCGGATAGATAACGCTCAAGCGCTGAAAGAATTTGCACTCGAGGGGTATTCATTTGATAAAACCCTGTCAACACAAAGCGAATGGGTATTCACTCGTAAGCACTAAATTCTACGACTTCACAGCCCATAAAAGTAGAATGAAATCTACTTCGCTGTGAACTGTGCATAAGGTGTTTGACCGGGTTAATCAATTCAAGGTTGTTTATGCTTTAACCGGTAGTGTAATGCTAAAGCAAACACAATAATAACGCTGCCAATCAAAAAGCGTAACCAATCGATTTGCTGATGCCAAATCACAACATTCACAGCAATACCTGCTGGAATCACAATATTATTCATAATCGCCAAAGTACCCGAATCAACCTGCGTTGCGCCATAGTTCCACAAAAAGTAGCATAATCCGGATGCAACAACCCCAAGCCAAATAATCACGAGCCATTGTTCCTGCGTGGTTGGCAGCTTTTGGGCATCGCCAAACACTACCCACCCAAGCGCTGCGATAATGAGCGCACCAAAATAGACCCAAGCAAATGCATGATGCTGAGGGATCGGATAAAGCTCCATAATGCGTTTATACCCCACTTGCCCCAATGCAAAGACGATATTGGCACCTTGAATAAGGAAAAAACCGATCAAAAATTCAGTGCTAATATGATCATAACGAATAACCGCGGCACCACAAACTGCAATCACCGCAGTTAATAGATAGCTCAGTCTGGGTGGATTGCCTTGCAAGAGATCGTAAATGACCGTGACATAAATAGGGGTAAAAATAGTAAATAATAATACTTCAGGCACCGAAATATAATTAAATGAATTGTAATAAAAAAAGTACATGATACCCAGCTGACAAGCTCCAACACCCATCAGCATAAGAATTTTTTTTACACCGATTTTGAAACGTAAAAATGGAATAAAAACAATAAATGCTAACAAAATTCGCATAGCGACAGCAAACCAAGTATCCACTTGTCCACTTAAATAACCCGCTATGAAACTAAATGAAAATGACCAAACGAGGGTGACAATAATAAGATTTAACATAGTGCTTCAAAGATTAAGTCTATTTGAGAGTTGAATAATAACATAACACGTCACATTGTAAACAAAATAAATTAAATTTAGTTTACAATGTGGGTAACTCACTTCTGCTGCTTACCGTATTTAAAAGAATCATTTTAAAAATGATGAATTGTGGCATAATGTGCGCCAAATAACCTTATATTAGCATCCTTACCTGTGATGCTGATTTTTTTTGTGAGAGTAATTTCTGTGTTAAGTACAAATAATATCACCATGCAATTTGGCAGTAAGCCACTATTTGAAAATATCTCTGTTAAATTTGGTAATGGTAACCGCTATGGTTTAATTGGCGCTAATGGTAGTGGCAAAACCACATTTATGAAAATTTTAGGCGGGGATCTCATCCCGACCTCGGGTAATATTGCCCTAGATCCTCATGAGAGACTCGGTAAACTTCGTCAAGATCAATTCGCTTTTGAAAACTATACCGTCATTGATACGGTCATAATGGGTCATACTGAGCTTTGGCAAATTAAACAAGAGCGTGATCGCATTTATGCGCTTGCTGAAATGACAGAAGAAGACGGATTAAAAGTCGCCGATCTTGAAGTTCAATACGCTGAAATGGATGGATACAGTGCCGAATCACGCGCGGGCGAACTGTTATTAGGTGTGGGCATTCCAATTGAGCAGCATTATGGCACGATGAGTGAAATTGCCCCCGGCTGGAAACTACGGGTACTACTCGCTCAGGCACTGTTTTCTAACCCTGATATTTTATTACTTGATGAACCGACCAATAACTTAGATATCGATACGATTCGATGGTTAGAAGAAACATTAAATCAACGTAACAGTACCATGATCATCATTTCGCACGATCGTCATTTTCTCAACATGGTTTGCACCCATATGGCTGATATGGATTACGGCGAACTTCGAATCTACCCGGGTAACTATGATGATTACATGACGGCATCAACCCAAGCAAGAGAACGACTACTGTCAGATAATGCCAAAAAGAAAGCGCAAATTAGTGATCTTCAATCATTTGTCAGCCGATTTAGTGCTAACGCATCAAAATCAAAGCAAGCGACATCCCGCGCTAAGCAGATTGAAAAAATTCAATTAGAAGAAGTCAAAGCATCAAGCCGTCAAAATCCGTTTATCCGCTTTGAGCAAGATAAAAAATTGTATCGAAATGCGTTGGTAGTCGAGAATTTAACCAAAGGTTTTGACAATGGACCTTTATTTAAAGGACTTAACTTAATGGTTGAAGTCGGCGAAAAAGTCGCAATTTTAGGGACCAATGGTATTGGTAAGACAACATTACTGAAAACGTTAATGGGCGAATTAACGCCAGAACATGGCGATATCAAATGGTCGGAAAATGCCAATATTGGTTATTATGCACAAGATCATGAATATGAGTTTGAACCAGAACTTGATGTATTTAGTTGGATGAGCCAATGGAAACAACCTAGCGATGATGAACAAGCTGTTCGAAGTATTCTAGGTCGATTACTTTTTTCACAAGACGACATTAAGAAATCAGTCAGCGTGTTATCAGGCGGTGAAAAAGGTCGATTACTGTTTGGTAAGTTAATGATGCAAAAACCAAATATCATTGTGATGGATGAGCCGACTAACCATTTAGATATGGAATCGATTGAATCACTTAATATGGCGTTAGAATTATATCAAGGCACATTGTTTTTTGTTTCGCACGACCGTGAGTTTGTAAGCTCGCTCGCCACAAGAATTATCGAACTAACACCAGGAAAAGTTAACGACTACACTGGCAATTATGAAGATTACTTACGTAGCCAAGGAATAGAATAATTTTTAAAACGATAAGGTAGCAAAATTAGCTACCTTATTTTTTTGTCAAAAATTAAAAATCCAGCTCGTCCCACCAAATATCAATAAGTGGACTGACCTTAACATTTTTTAATCCGTGATTTTCTAACCAGCTAGTTACAATTTGACGATGCTCATCGGTACAATTTCCCAATTTTTGCGTGCAAACAATGCCCTGCCAATTAAGGTAACCATTTCCTTCATAAGCAAGTCCACTGGGTTCAATCACTTCTCGAATAAATTGATCAACGGTATCATCTAATTGCGCTTCATCGGTCCCTTCATTGAATGACCAATTGACAGCAAAACCTAACTCTTTAAACTCGTCAATGTGTAATTTTTTTCGTAAACGTCGACTGCGATTTACCATAATATTATCCTTTTTGGTGACTATTAGTTAACTTAGTTTTATAAACTGTATTTCTGGGTTTTTTAACGCTTCTTTTATTGGCCGTTGTATTTGGCTGTCGGTTTGTGCCATTTTCCGGTTTCTTTGCTGCAAAACGTTTTTGTGTCGGGCCTGATTTACTCTGTTTAATAATTTCAAAACCTGGCGTTGTCATTTCTGGAATCGAGGCGTTGGTTAGTTTCTCAATCGCTTTAAGTTGTGCCCACTCATCGATTGAAACCAGCGATATCGCTTGGCCAACATTTTGTGCACGCCCGGTTCGACCGATTCGGTGAACATAATCTTCGGCCACATGCGGAAGATCAAAATTAACCACATAAGGTAACAATTCGATATCAATACCTCGCGCTGCAATATCAGTTGCAACTAAGGCGGTAATTGCCCCTTTTTTGAAATCGGCCAACGCTTTGGTGCGAGCACCTTGACTTTTATTACCGTGAATTGCCGCTGCTTTGATACCATCTTTAATTAACTGTTCAACTAAATGGTTAGCGCCATACTTGGTCCGGGTAAAAATTAACACTTGTTGCCATTGATTTTTGCCAATCAAATAAGAAAGCAGTTCCCGTTTACGGCTTTTTTCAACAAAATGAACGTGCTGTGTGATTTGTGTGGATGCACTATTAGTTCGAGCAACCGAGACAGATTCGGGTGAGGTTAAAATTGATTTAGCTAGCTGCTTTATTTCATCAGAAAATGTAGCTGAAAACATCAGATTTTGACGTTTTTTAGGTAACTTAGTGATAATACGGCGAATATCATGGATAAAGCCCATGTCTAACATGCGATCGGCTTCATCGAGTACAAGCATTTTAACAGTAGATAGATCGACTGCATTTTTTTGCACCAAATCCAATAATCTCCCCGGCGTTGCAACCAAGATATCAACCCCGCCTCTTAGTTTCATCATTTGTGGATTGATGCTTACTCCACCAAAAACAGCGAGAAAACGTACCGGTAAGTAACGACTGTAATCACGGATGTTATCCGTAATTTGCGCAACAAGTTCCCTTGTTGGTGCTAAGATTAAGGCATAGAGGGGACGTTTACCTTTTTTATTATCACTGTGCGCTTGAATATCAGATAATTTTTGTAAAATGGGTAAGGCAAAGCCAGCTGTTTTACCAGTCCCTGTTTGAGCGCTTGCCATCAAATCTTTACCCGAGAGAACGACCGGAATTGCTTGTTGTTGAATCGGTGTTGGTGTAGAAAAATTTTGTTCTTGAACCGCTTTTAAGATCTCAGCATTTAAGCCAAGAGAGTCAAATGACATGAAATAACCTTAGAATAAACTAAAAAATAAAATAATCGGAACTTATTATAAATCAATTTCAGTTTATTTACCCATTTATTTGAAAATGAGCGTTATTTAAGCAAATAAAGTGACGATAAGCGCCAATACCGCATTATCGTCACGATCAAGCTATGGCAATTAATGGCGTAACAGGGCTTTGTATTACAGTTTTAATAGCCTGCCGCTAATCCATCACCACGCGGATCGGTTGCCCCAAGTAACAGATGATTGGATGCATCGATCAAAATTGCCCCTGCATGGCCCATTGTATCGGTATAATCATCCACAACTTTTATCGGATGACCCAATTGCTTGAGTGAACGGATAACTTTTTCATCAACTCGCCCTTCTATTTTCAAATTATTGGACGAGGCGCCCCAAGTGCGGCCATGTAACCATCTTGGTGCATTAATCGCATCTTGGGGTGTCATTCCAAAATCCACAATTCGTGTCACCATCGCGGCTTGCGTTTGTGGTTGGCCTTCTCCGCCCATAGTGCCATAAACTAAATAGGGTTCACCTTGTTTAAGTAGCATGGCTGGATTTAAGGTATGAAAAGTGCGTTTGTTTGGCTCTAAACGATTAATATTTTCTGGATCGAGCGAAAAGAAACTTCCTCGATTTTGCAATAAAATACCAGTATCTTTTGCGACAATACCTGATCCAAAATCATGATAAATACTTTGAATGATTGAAACCGCATTACCTTGACTATCAACAACGCCAAACCAGACCGTATCGCCCTTGGGATCGAGCGGTTTAACCGTTACTTGTGCCCTTTTCATATCAATTTGTTTAGCTTGCTGTTGACCATGTTCGGGCGACAGCAAGTCATCAAGTGGGATTGAATTAAAATCAGGATCGGTCAAATACGCATCGCGATCAGCAAATGCCTGCTTGGTTGCTTCAATGATTAAATGATAATAATCAACACTACCTTCGCCCAGCGATTTAACATCAAAATTATTGAGTATATTTAAGATTTCAAGTGAGGCCATGCCCTGCGTGTTCGGGGGGAGATTATATGCCGTGTAATCTCGGTAATTTACATGAATGGGGGTCACCCACGTTGCCTTGTGCTTAGCAAAGTCATCAAGGGTTAACATGCCGCCGTGTTCTTGCAAATCATCGACGATTTTTTTCGCTAACTCCCCTTGATAAAACGCCTTAGCACCTTTATCGGCGATCAATTTCAATGACTTAGCTAAATCAGGCTGTTTTAGGGTTTCGCCTATCTGATAAACGTCACTGTTATTTTTTAAAAAAACACGATTGAATTCCGGAAATCGCTGTAAATTCCGAAATGTCTTATCTTGGCTATTAATATTAAGGGTCGACCAGTAATGTAAACTCGCTGACACAGCAAACCCATTGCTGGCATAATTTATTGCACTCGACAATACATCTCGCCAAGCGATTTGATGAGACATCGTTTTTGAGGCGTAACGATAAGCTTCATCCCAGCCAGAAATAACGCCCGGAACCGTATTGGCAGAAAGATAGCCTCGTACAGGTATTTGATCGAAACCTTGGCTTTTATAAAATTCAATAGTTGCAAGCTTTCCTGATCGGCCACTTGCATTTAACCCTTTTAACTCTTTGGTTTTTGCATTATAAATCAACCAAAAATTATCACCGCCAATGGTATTCATTTGAGGATAAACAACGGATAACGTTGATGCAACCGCAATCGCTGCATCGACCGCGTTGCCGCCTTTACGAAGGATATCAATACCGGCTTGAGTGGCTAAATAATTGGGTGATGTAACCATAACCTGTGTAGTCATTGGATTGAGGCAGTTTGAGGGTGTATGACAATATTTGCCAGAACTCGATAAAGGTAAAAGAGCAGCTTGGGCAAAACTACAAATCAAAGATAAACTAAATAACATTGCAAGATAATATTTCTGTTTCATCGTTTATAGACTCCTTGTTAAGTTTAACTCATCATGTTGATATGCGTATTTCATGCCACAAACAGAGTAAACAGGGATCGTTTAGTTATGATAAAAGACAACTTTAATTCCGTTTCAAAAAACATCTTCATTTTTATCAACGGGAAATGTATTGACTTGGTGCTTGTTTGGCAAATATACCGAAACAACATAATTATGACAAAATTAAGGCTTGAGTTTTGAGATCATGTCCTCAATTTAAAATGAAAATTTTCAAAAAGTTGTGATGAATACCAAAAATAGTGATAAAAAACAGGTAAGCGAGTGGATAGAATACGAAACTCATGCAAACCCTAAACTTTATTGACAAGCCCGCCGGGTCATCATCGGGCTTAGTTGTGTCGATACTTATTGATACGTAATATTCAGCGTGACAGACGAATTTGCTCTTCCAGGTTTAATAATGGAATCGACTTGTTCATAAAACGATCGCAATTTAACGCTATTAATTCCATCTTTTGTTTTTTCAATCAGTGTTCTTTGACTGCCATATACCAGCGATTGCCATTGCGAACTGGCGTTTTGAAAATGGATTTCGATAACAACGCCACTGGCTGATTGAGGTGTATTTTCCAAAGCAATACTGTATATATTTGAAACATTGTATTGATTACCTTCCAATTGA
>JAVSBY010000011.1:10255-53348 GCA_031960925.1 Gilliamella sp. CRA003912 | reverse complement strand
GACAATGAATTGCTGTCACGAACAGTGCCAGTTCCTTGGCAGCGAGGACAAATGTGATGGGTTGCTTCTCGTAACGATGGACTCAATCGTTGACGTGACATTTCAAGGAGACCAAAACGTGAGATTCGGGTGCTTTGGATACGCGCACGATCCGTTTTCATCGCCTCTTTTAAACGATTTTCAACTTCACGCTGATTACGAATTGGGGTCATATCGATAAAATCGATAACGATAAGTCCACCTAAGTCACGTAAGCGTAATTGTCTTGCTATTTCTTCAGCCGCTTCGAGATTAGTGTTAAATGCCGTTTCTTCAATATCACTACCCCGAATTGATTTAGCCGAGTTAATATCAATTGCGGTTAACGCTTCGGTTGAGTCAATGACGATAGAGCCACCAGAGGGTAAACGAACTTCACGTTGGAATGCTGATTCAATTTGCCCTTCAATTTGGAAATGATTAAATAAAGGCACATCGCCGTCATAAAATTTTAGGCGACTGATGTATTCTGTGCGACCCAAATCGGTTAACCGTTTTTTCGCAACCTCAAGCACTTTAGGGTTATCGATAAGAATATCGCCTACGTCATCACGCAGATAGTCACGAAATGCGCGTGTAATGATGTCACTTTCTTTATGAATTAAACTCGGTGCAGGGTGATTTTTTGCTTCGTTTTGAATAGCAGACCAGTAGTTGACTAGGGCATCCAAATCTTGCTGGAGTTCTTCTTGCGTTTTACCAACGCCAGCAGTTCTGGCAATAACGCCCATGCCTTTAGGTTTATCTATGGCATCAATAATGCGTTTTAAGTCTATTCGATCTTCGCCCTCAATTCGGCGAGAAACGCCGCCAGCACGAGGATCATTTGGCATTAACACTAAGTAACTGCCTGCAAGGCTGATATAGGTTGTTAACGCGGCGCCTTTTTTTCCTCGAATTTCTTTCTCGATTTGAATAAGGACTTCTTGACCTTCTTGCAGGTGTTTAATACTTCGACGCCCAGTGATATTCGATGGGAAATAGCTTTCAGCAATTTCTTTTAATGGTAGGAATCCATCGCGTTCTCCGCCATAAGAGACAAATGCGGCTTCTAAACTTGGATTAATTTTGGTAATTTTACCTTTATAAATATTGGCTTTTTTCTGTTCATGACCTAGGCTTTCGATATCTAAATCATAAAGTCGCTGACCATCAACAAGTGCAACGCGCAGCTCTTCTTGCTGTGTTGCATTGATTAACATTCTTTTCATTATTCTACACTCTTAATTAATCATGGTTAGTTGTTGGTAGAATGACATTATTAGTAATAGGTTTATTTATAAACGATATTTTTTTATCTATTCATTATTTTATTTATTGTATTGTTGTTATTATTTTATGTGAATACAATATCATTTATGCTTCGTTATGTGCGTTCTATTCATTTTTACTGTTTTTTAATAAAGCACCTTAATCGATGAAAAAACAATAAATACATAACGTTATTTTTAAATAAAACGTCGGTTTAATAATGATTATTCTACTGAAACAGTTATTCTCGTCATTTACAATGTCTAACGCCATTGCTGCATTATAGATGCGAATTACTCTTATATTATTAACGTTTTAGATGAGGATAGCAAGTGAATTCAAGCCTTGATTTTTAAGTGCGTGAAAACGTAAAAAAACGCGCATTTAAAAGAACAAATAATAGTCATTATGTTGTTCTAACTCTATATTTAATCGTAACTTTAACGTAAAAGTAAATTTGGTTGCCATTCTATTTTGTCGATAGTCAATAAAATCAGTTTATGCTAAACTAGCAAAAACTCTACAGCTTTTTTGCCTAAGTGAACGTGGTACGTATCATAGGGTAAATTAGACGCGGTATAGCGTAGAAATGCCTATACTTCCCGATATTGGATACGTGTTTTTCTATGCAATTGATTGATAATTATCAACGTAAATTTGAATATTTGCGTTTGTCGATAACTGAGCTGTGCAATTTCCAGTGTCAATACTGTTTGCCAGACGGTTATCATCCGAACAAATCCCACCACATTTTATCTTTAGATGAGATTGCCAATGTGGTGTCTGCATTTGCCGAGCTTGGCGTACGTAAAATTCGCCTAACCGGTGGAGAGCCGACCCTTCGCGCTGATCTGACTGAGATTATTTCGCTAATATCCGGTCATGCAAGTATTGATGTGGTCGCAATGACAACCAATGGCGCACGCCTTTTTAAGCATATTGATCGCTGGCAACAAGCTGGATTAAATGCCATTAATGTGAGTATTGATAGTTTTTCGCCGAATTATTTTAAACTTATCACCGGCCAAGATAAATTAGTTGAAGTTGTTAAAGGGGTGGATAGAGCGCTTGAGCTTGGCATTAATAAAGTCAAAATAAATAGTGTGTTAATGAAGGGATTGAACCATAATTTGAATGACTATTTAGATTGGCTTAAAGAAAGGCCTGTCGACTTACGATTAATTGAGCTGATGGAAACCGGAGAAAGCCAAGCGATTTTTAATCGTTACCATGTTTCCGGTTCAATCATTGAAAGCCAATTGATTGAGCAAGGATGGCAATTGCAATCTAAAGAATTGTTATCGGGTCCCGCTCGTGTTTATCAACATGCTGATTTTAAAGGACGAATAGGGCTTATCATGCCCTATTCGCCTAATTTTTGTCAAAGTTGTAACCGACTACGTGTATCATCAATAGGTCAATTACACTATTGTTTATTTGGTGAGGCTGCGGTGGATATTAGGCCGTTACTTGCCAAATCTGAGCAGCGTGAACACTTAAAATCCTCGATAGTTAATGCGCTTAAGATCAAGCCGCAAAAACATTTATTACATGAACATTTGGTTGGGATGACAAAGAATTTATCTCATATCGGTGGGTGATTGTGTCTTATCACATTGTGGAACCCGAGTGATATCCCAATGGGTTATCGCCCAATTGATGAGTTGTGTTTGATTAGCATCTTGCCAATCATCTGGAATAACTTGGCCCAGAAAGCGAAGCGCATCGACAGTCAGTGAGGTTAACTGGCCTAAATCAATTGGTCTAGCGTGATTTTGTTTTGATAATTTTTTACCATTGACATCGAGCGCTAGCGGCAAATGACAATAGCTGGGGATAGGCCAATTAAAATGTTTATAAAGAGAGATTTGTTTGGTTGTTACTGGCAACAAATCAGCACCACGAACGATTTCGGTAATTTTTTGGTAATGATCATCTAGTACCACAACGAAATTATAAGCAAATAAGTTATCTTTTCGGTGAATAATAAAATCTTCGTGTGCATGAATTAACGCGATCTGTTGATGGCCTCGAATGCGATCAGTAAAGTGATTTACTGCTTGGGTTTGTCTCAAACGAATGGCCTTAGCTGGGTTGTTGGGCGCGAGCTTTCTTTCCCTGCAATAAGCGTCATAACAGCCTGATGGGAGTGATTGTATGCGTTGACGTGTGCAGTCACAATAATAGGCGAGATGCTTTTTGAGTAAATCATCAATCATCGCAAGATATCGCGCTGAACAAGCCGATTGGAATAAAACATTGTCATCCCAGTGTAGTTGCAGTGCGTCTAATGTTTTTAAAATGGATGTGGCAGCCCCTTTTACTTCACGAGGGGGATCGATGTCTTCAATACGAACTAACCATTTTCCGTGATTTGCCTTTGCTTGAAGATAACTGCCTAGTGCCGTCACCAACGAGCCAAAGTGCAATGGTCCCGATGGTGAGGGGGCAAAACGACCGATATAACACATAAGTGAATACCAAAATGAAAATCAAATAGCGGGAATTACATCCCCATTTGTTTTTCGCGTAGTTCAGCCAGTGTTTTACAATCAATACATAAATCAGCTGTTGGTCTTGCTTCTAATCGACGAATCCCAATTTCAATGCCACAAGATTCACAATAACCAAAATCATCTGTTTCGAGTTTCTTTAAGGTTTTTTCAATTTTTTTGATCAGTTTACGTTCACGATCACGGGCACGTAATTCTAAATTGAATTCTTCTTCTTGGGTTGCACGATCAGCTGGATCTGGGAAGTTAGCAGCTTCATCTTGCATGTGTGAGACAGTTTTCCCCATTTCATCTTGTAATTGGTTTAACCAAGCTTCCAAGATAAGTTTGAAATGTTTCAACTGATTAGGGTTCATATACTCTTCATCTTTAGCCTCTTTATAAGGTTCAAGACCAGCAATAGCGAGTAAGCTAAGGGAAGAAATATTCTTTTTTTGTTCTGTTTTCACAGCAATCTCCTCAATACAGATTATTTGCAGCGGTAGACTATAGTAATAAATAGTTAGTCTCGTTGATTAGGTAAAGTCTACTTGACTAACTGTTTTTAATTGTTAATTTCATTCATTATCCCATCTTGTCATACCATTTATTGGCATGTTAACAAGGAGATCAATCAATTTTGTATCATCAGGCAATATTAATTCAGGTGCGACATCAAAAAGGGGATACAACACAAATTCACGATTTTTCATATCATAATGAGGAATCGTTAACGGTTCACTGCGAATAATGAGGTTATCATACAGTAGAATATCTAAATCTAATGTTCTTGCACCCCAGCGCTCGGCTTTACGCTCCCGGCCTTGTGCATGTTCAATATCTTGTAAATGTTTTAACAGCATTAACGGTGATAATGTGGTGACCAATTTTATGACGGCATTAAGATAATCATGTTGATCTTGAGGACCAAGCGGTTTACTGCGATAGAATGGCGAAACGGCAACAACGTCAGTCTCTTGCAAATTTTTTAACGCATTAATTGCATTATTTGCTTGTAAAAGTGGATCATTAAGGTTACTGCCAAGGGCAATAAATGCCAGAGCCATAAAATATGCCTTTTGTTGCTAAATAAAACCTAAAAAATAGGCTCGCAAAAATACAGAGGCAGCATATTACCACAAAAAAGCATAATCAAAAAACTTAAAGTGTAAAGGTTTCGTTAACGGAAAACAAGAAAAGATAGGATTGTAAAATTAACTAAAAATCAATAAATAAAGCAGGGTATTGTAAAATTATTAACACCTTATTAATCGAAAATAAGGCGTTAATTTTCAGGTGAATTGTTAGGCATTACCTAACACTTTAACGATTGATTCACAAAGTCTTGACATATTGTCTAATGTCATACCCGCGACATTAATGCGCCCTGAGTTAACAATGTAAATACCGCAATCATGACGTAATGACATCACTTGTGGCTCAGTTAAACCACTAAAAGAGAACATTCCATTTTGTTTTGCAATAAAACTAAAATCTTGGTTTGCCCCTTTTTCTTGCAATGTTTTGACAAATAATTGCCGCATTCGATGAATCCGTTGACGCATAGTGGTTAATTCATCAATCCATTCTTCTTTCAATTCGGGGGTATTTAAAATGTGAGAAACAGCCTTCGCACCGTGTGATGGTGGATTAGAATAGTTAGCGCGAATTATTGTTTTAACTTGACTAAAGGCGCGTTCAGCAATTTCTGAACTGGCAGCAATTAAAGTTAAAGCGCCAACACGTTCATTATAAAGACCAAAGTTTTTTGAATAAGAACTTGCAATGAGTAGCTCAGGCTGTGAATTAGAAAACAGACGTAATCCGTAGGCATCTTCTTCTAATCCAAGACCAAATCCTTGATAAGCTAAATCAAAAAGAGGTAACCAGCCTTTTTTGAGGGCTAAATCGGAGATCATTTGCCACTGTTCTGGCGTTGGATCTATGCCGGTTGGATTATGGCAACAGCCATGAAAAAGTACGGCTTCGCCAGCGGCGACATGATTTAAGTCATCCATCATCGCATCAAAGTTAAGAGAATGTGCCTCAGCATCGTAGTACCGATATTCACGCACTTCAAGTCCAGCGGTTTGAAAAACACTGCGGTGATTTGGCCATGTTGGGTTGCTGACCCAAACACGTTTAACTTTAGTGCGGTGTGCTAAAAAATCAGCCATGATACGTAAAGCCCCTGTGCCACCTGGGGTTTGTGCTGTTTGTGCACGCTCATTTTGTCGTCCAAAAAGAAGGATTTGTGTAGCTTGATTAAATTGCTGTAACCCTTCTATAGCTAAATAACTTTTTGTTTTTTCTTGTTCCAATAAAAAGCTTTCTGCTTTTTTGACACTATTTAAGATAGGTGTTTGGGTTGTCTCATCTTTATAAATACCTACGCTTAAGTTAATCTTATTTGTACGTTCATCTGTCTGATAAATATCTGCTAGACCAAGAATCGGATCAGCAGGTGCAGCATTTAAATTTTCGAACATAATTCACCTACCTTATTATGAGATTCGTAATTATTATATACACAAAATAAATTATTGTGCAGATGTATGTGGTTTTTTATAAAATCGATAAATTGGATAAAAAATCAGCAAGCGTTGGGGCTATCACCGATAATTCGCCGGTAATTAAATCTTCGTTCACAATTTCGCCCGAGATATTATTTAATGTAATTATCTGGCTATCATCGTTTGTTGAGGCGATGAAAATGGTTGGTACACGTTTTAATTTTTTTTGCATGGAGAGATGGTTGATCAGATTTTGTTCTAGCCGACAAAAATCATCATCGTTCCAAATTTGGATGAGGGTAAGTGCTCTGTTTTGCCATGTCGCATGCATATTATCGGCATACTGTGTTCCATAAAATACATGGGCACTGGGGTGTAATGTTATTCCGATTAGAGTTTCGACAATCGTTAACTGTTTAGCCGGTGTCATAAGCACGGGTTTCCAATACACCATTAATTTCTCTGTTTTTATTATACAAGGCGAAGGCACGGCGTGTAATTCTTCGCTCTGAGGGGCCTTAGTAAATTGGTCAACCCAGCGCGCAGTAAATTCAATTAGCGCTGCTTTATCGTTATTCATCATTCGTTAGTGTACCTTTAATCTTATTATGCAATGATTGTCCTTTTTCATTATACGCAGCAGCTTTAAAGATGCACAGCGTTAAATCGAGCGATGACGCGCACTAATCAGTGCAATTTGTCTCTAATTATTAATTAAACACAACCACCCTGATTTATTTTGATCTATAATAATCCTCTTGTCGATAAAATAATCAAATGAAGGTCTGGATGATTACACATATTAGCCCGTTAGGATCCATGGATTTACTTGCTCAAGCCGAAGTTGATATCTTGAAAAACTCGGCTAACAGTGAACTGTATCAGCTTTTTCGTAACTGTTCATTAGCGACATTAAATGCTGGCAGTAAAACAGATAATACAAAAGAATTAATAGATAAGTTCAAATCCTTTCAAATTAATGTTGTCAGCAGGGAGCGAGGCGTTAAGTTAGAGTTAATCAATCCGCCTGAATGTGCCTTTGTTGATGGAAGAATAATCCGTTCAATTCAAGCTAACTTATTTGCTGTGCTGCGAGATATTTTGTTTTTAAACAGTCAAATTAGTGTCATTAAACGACTAATGAGTAAAGTTAAGTTAGAAAAGGATCACTCGTTTTATATTACCAATTTAGTTTTTTCGATTTTACGCAATGCCAATGCACTTCATGTTGGCGAAGATCCGAATTTAGTTGTGTGTTGGGGCGGCCATTCCATTAATGAAAATGAATATTATTATGCAAGGCAAGTCGGTATGCAACTTGGTCTACGCGAACTTAATATTTGTACTGGCTGTGGACCGGGTATCATGGAAGCACCGATGAAAGGCGCAGCGGTTGGGCACGCACAGCAGCGTTATAAAGACAGCCGTTTTATTGGTATGACTGAGCCTTCTATTATAGCTGCTGAGCCGCCTAATGCATTGGTTAATGAACTCATTATTATGCCTGATATTGAAAAGCGCTTAGAAGCATTTGTTCGCATGGCGCACGGCATTGTGATTTTCCCTGGCGGGCCAGGAACAGCTGAAGAACTTCTTTATATTTTGGGTATTTTATTAAATCCAGCTAACGAACATCAGGCACTACCTGTTATTTTAACTGGCCCTAAAGAGTGCGAAGCCTATTTTACTGCAATTGATAATTTTATTCGTACAACGTTAGGTGATGCGGCAACTAAACTTTATCAAATTGTTATTGATGATGCTAAACAAGTTGCGAGAATCATGAAGAATGGAGTTAAAAAAGTTAAATCAGCTCGTTTGGCGACCGGTGATGCTTATGGGTTTAATTGGACGTTAAAAATAGATGAAGCGCTGCAACATCCTTTTGAACCAACGCACAAAAATATGGCGTCGCTCAATTTACATAAAGATCAACCTGTTGAACTGTTGGCTGCCGATTTACGCCGCGCTTTTTCAGGAATTGTGGCGGGTAACGTCAAAGAAGTCGGTATGAAACAAATTGAACAATTTGGTCCTTACAAATTACAAGGCGATGTCGAGATAATGGCACAGTTAGATACGCTTTTACAACGTTTTGTTGAGCAAAATCGCATGAAATTACCCGGTGAAATTGCTTATCAACCGTGCTATGAAATCTGCTATTAATTGTTAATAATAAAATTGATGGCACTGACAAAAAGGCTGAGTATATCATCGTATATACTCAGCCTTATTCCGATTAAACTCTAAAAATCATTGAGAATATCTAAGGCTTCAGAGACTTTTTTTACGCCGTAAAGCTTCATATTCTCTGGTGGCTTTTTGGGCATATTGGCGATTGGCACGATCGCTTTTTTAAAGCCGTGTTTTGCCGCTTCGGAAATACGTTCTTGTCCGCTTGGTACAGGCCTAATTTCACCACCAAGACCAATTTCACCGAAGATAACTACATCTTGGGGAAGTGGGCGATTACGAAAACTTGACACCAATGCAGAGATAAGCGCTAAATCGGCACTGGTTTCAGTGACTTTTACGCCACCAACCACATTGACAAAAATGTCTTGATCAGCCATTTGTAGTCCACCATGTCGGTGTAATACGGCAAGCAGTAATGCAAGGCGGTTATGGTCAAGTCCAACGGTTACGCGCCTTGGGTTTCCATATAATGAATGATCAACTAACGCTTGAATTTCTACCAGTAATGGGCGGGTTCCTTCCCACAAAACCATTACTGAGCTACCGGAAAGTATTTCTTCTCCTCGGCTTAAAAAGATTGCCGATGGATTGCTGACTTCTTTTAACCCTTGCTCAGTCATGGCAAATACGCCAAGTTCATTGACTGCACCAAAACGATTTTTATGGCTACGTAATGTTCTAAACCGTGAGTCACCATCGCCATCTAACAAAACCGAACAGTCAATGCAGTGTTCGAGCACTTTAGGGCCCGCTAGCGATCCATCTTTGGTTACATGGCCAACCATAATAATCGCGATATTTTTTGTTTTGGCAAATCGGGTTAAATAGGCGGCGGTTTCACGAACTTGTGCAACGCTGCCCGGGGATGATTGTATATCAGCAAGGTGCATGACTTGAATCGAGTCGATAACCATTAATTTAGGTTGATATTGATCGGCAAGCAAACAGATCTGTTCTATGCTAGTTTCAGATAACATATTAATATTATCTGTTGCTAATCCTAATCGATGTGCCCGCATGGCTACTTGTTGCAGTGATTCCTCGCCAGTGACATACAAGGTATTCATCTGCATGGATAACTTGCTCATCGTTTGCAATAAAAGAGTACTTTTACCAGCACCAGGATTACCGCCAATTAATATGGCACTACCAGGAACAACGCCGCCTCCAAGAACTCGGTCAAATTCAGAAAATCCGGTAGAAAATCGAGGTAAGGCTTCAAGGCTGATTTCAGCCAACTTTTGGATTTTACTTTGTCCAGTTATATTACCTGCATACCCAGCTAACCGCTCATGGCGGTTTGGAGATGAGGCAAGTCTCACTTCTGTAATGGTGTTCCATGCCTGACAAGCACTGCATTGACCTTGCCAACGTGGATAATCTGCGCCACAATCATTACAAACATAAGCGCGTTTTATTGTACTTTTAGCCAAATTATTTTCCTAACCTTCACTTAATAAACTGGTAGATAAAATGCACCATAAGCCGGTCAAATCTGCATAATTAATACTAATTTTTGCTTTTTCAACCACTTTTTCTTTTCCATGATAAGCAACACCCAATCCGGCAATACGAATCATCATCAGGTCATTAGCGCCATCACCAATTGCAACCGTTTGTTCGATGGGGATATTGAGTTCACTCGCAAGTTGTTGCAGAGTTCTGGCTTTGTATTTTGCATCAACAATCGGCCCCGACACCTTGCCAGTTAACTTATTTTTTTGAATATCTAATTGATTTGCATAAACAGCCGACAGCTTGAGTTTTTGTTTGAGATAGTCTGCGAAATAGGTAAACCCTCCCGAGACAATTGCAACATGCCAATTTTTTTTCTGAAGCTCTTTAACTAAATAGGTTAAACCTGGGGTGAGCGGTAAGTTTTTCTTAACGAGGTCTAAGATAGATGCGTCAGCGCCTTTTAGTGTGGCTACACGTTTACGTAAGCTGGCTGCAAAATCGAGTTCACCACGCATCGCTTGTTCTGTAATTGTTGCAACTTGCTCACCAACGCCATGTAGTTTCGCCAGTTCATCAATACATTCAATTGCAATGGCTGTCGAATCCATATCCATTATCAATAAACCGGGAGATTGTAACGTGGGTAAACTATCAATTGGAGACACGTCGATACCCAGTGAGTAGGCAATCGATTTGGCTTTTTTAGGCATAACCCCGGCAATACGGACAATTTGATAGGTTTTTATTTTCCATGAAGAAACAATCACCATCGGCATTGATAATTGGTTTTGGAACTTTGACAGTAAAGTCTTATTTAATTTTCGTCCATAAATAATCCATCCTGTTTTCCCTGCATTGTAATCCAAAGGAACGACTTCACAGCCATTTAACGAAAGGGGCAAACCTTGCCAGTGCTGTGTGTTTTCAGGTAGATCATTGTAGCTCAATGTATATGCCATATGTTATTGCCATATTTTTTGATAAAAGATGAATTTAACACATATGGTCATCTGACTTCAAGCCGTCTTCATTTGTCGCTCATAATTAGTAATGCGCTAAAATCGATGTGATGATAGACGATGAGCTAATTTTACACTTGCAGCCAAAAGGTGACAGGGCCGTCGTTGACTAATGACACTTGCATGTCTGCTGCAAACTGACCTGTTTCGGTGGTAATGTGTGTCTTGCACTGCGAGACAAAAAATTCATATAATCGATTTGCCTCTTCAGGTTTAGCGCCCTTGGTAAAACTTGGTCGCATCCCTTTATTTGTTTCTGCGGCTAAGGTGAATTGTGACACAACTAACAAGCTGCCTCCCGCTTGCTGAATATTGAGATTCATTTTACCTTCACTATCACTAAAAATTCGGTAACCCAGTACTTTTTCGCAAAGTCTAATTGCCTTTTGTTCATCATCTTGCTGCTCAACACCAAGCAATACCAATAATCCAGAATTTATCTGTCCAATAGTGTTTTCATTAACGGTGACGCGAGCTTGTGTAACTCGCTGAATCAATGCAATCATAAAAATTACTCAGCGTTAGTTAATTGAGGATGTGAAGACGGTTTTTGCCGTCTAAAGTCTGTCAGCGCGGCAGAAAATTCGGCACCAAACAGGACAATACACCAAGAACAGTAAATCCAAACTAACATAATGGGTATTGACGACACAACGCCATAAATTAGCTGATAAGTTGGGAAAGATGTTACGTATAAAGCAAAAGCGCGCTTGCCTAATTCAAATAAAATCGCAGCAATAAGGGCACCGACGATTGCATCTCGAAATGGAATAGGCTCAGTTGGTACGATACAGTAGAGTAACCAAAAACCAACGATTGAGATCATAAACGGTAAGGCACTAAGCAGTACACTGCCAACGCTTTCACTTGCAATCCATTTTAACGAAAAGATATAGGAACTAATTGCGATACTTGACCCCATTAGAATCGGACCTAATGTTAATATTGTCCAATACATCGTTAAATTATACATCAGTGAGCGTTTACGCTTGGTTTTCCAGATAAGGTTTAACGCATTATCAATTGAACTGATTAATAGCAATGATGTGACAATTAAACCTCCGATACCAAAGATAGTCATTCTTTGTGTATTGGTAATAAATTGTTCAAGGTAATTTTGAATAGTATCGCTGGCCGTTGGCGCTAAATTCGAGTAAATAAATTGTTTTAATGAAAAGCTAATTTCATTAAACATGGGAAAAGCGGAAAGCAGCGAAAAGATAACGGTAATAAGTGGAACTAAAGCTAATATTGTCGTATACGCAAGACCTGCCGCTGATATTGTCAAGCGATCTTGGTTGATACGGCACCATAACATGGTGAAGAACGTGTAAATGGGCTTGAGTTTTTCCATTTGATTAACTATTTTGTTGAAACAATACAATTGGTTATGCCGCTATTTTTTAGTGCGCTGACAGTTTGGTCAGCATCATTTCTTGTATCATAAGGCCCAGCGACGACGCGGTACAATTGACCGTTTATTATACTACCATTAACGCCAGACATTGCCAACTTCGCTCTTAGGGTATCTGCATTAGATTTATCTTTAAATGCGCCGCATTGTAAAATCCATTTGTTCGCAGATTGTGGCATGTTATTTGGCGCAGCTGTTTTGGGTAGAGTATTTTGTGTTTGCGTCGTTGATGGTTTAACCGCATTAGTATTATTGACAAAACTGTCTAAAATTTGCTGCCGTTCGCTGACGGTCGACGAGTTTGATGGTGTGCTGGTTTGATTAGAACTGGAATTAGGCTTCTCTAACTCTTTCAAATAAGTCCAACGTTCTTGCGGTTGCTCTGGTAGAGTGAAAGCGGGGGGTTCTGTTTTAGTTTTAGGCTTATCTACGGGCTTACTTGAGTGATTCGTTGCAACAAAATAAAGTATCGCGCCAAATAAAACAACTAAGATAATCGCCAATATTTTCATAAGGCCTGATGCCGCATCTGAGCTATTTTTTTTTCGTCGACTTTTTTTGGTGACATAATCACGTTGAACCACAATCATTCACTCTCTATAGTTGTTAGCAATATTTTTTTATAGATAAGAAAAAAGTGGCTTTCACCACTTTAATTATTAGTTTAATGCAACAAACAGAATAGCCTATTAAGCTAAATTTTTAATCTGTTTAGTTAAATTTGCTTTATGACGTGCCGCTTTATTTTTATGGATCAAACCACGAGCAGCTTGACGGTCAACAACCGCTTGCATCTCTTTGAATGCTACTTCAGCTGTTTGTTTATCACCAGCTGCAACTGCTGCATAGACTTTCTTGACATAGGTACGCATCATTGAACGACGACTTGCATTATGTTTACGACGTTTTTCGGATTGAACCGCACGTTTTTTAGCTGATTTGATATTAGCCAAAGTCAACTCCCAAGTTTAGATAAAAATTACATATTAATAAGGCGGGGAAATATGCCTTATTTTAATGGTTTTGTCAATCCTATTCGTATAAAAATTTTACTGTAAAAATAATTTAAAGTTGTTTATCAATACATATATTTTACTGTCGATGGGATTAACCTAAAAATAAATTTTATGTTAGAATAGCATGAATCTGTTCTATATTTTTATTTTAAAGAGGGTTTCCCATGTCTATTATTAGAATGCAAGATCTTGATCTAAAAGGTAAACGTTTATTTATTCGTTCTGATCTAAATGTGCCTGTTAAAAATGGTAAAGTGACATCTGACGCGCGTATTCGTGCATCGTTGCCAACCATTGAAGATGCAATTAAAAAAGGCGCTAAAGTAATGGTGACCTCGCACATCGGCCGTCCAACTGAAGGGGAATATAATCCGGAATATTCTTTACAACCGGTTGTTGATTATCTAAAAGAGCATGTTTCATTCCCTGTTCGTCTTGTTAAAGATTACTTAGATGGTGTTGATGTTAAAGAAGGCGAATTAGTGGTACTTGAAAACGTCCGATTTAATAAAGGTGAAGGTAAAGATGATGAAGCGTTGTCTAAAAAATATGCGGCACTTTGTGATATCTATGTAATGGATGCGTTTGGTACGGCTCACCGAGCTCAAGCATCAACACATGGTGCTGGTAAATTTGCTCCTATCGCGTGTGCGGGACCTTTATTAGCGGCTGAGCTTGATGCATTAGGTAAAGCGTTAGATAACCCAGCGCGTCCAATGGTGGCTATCGTTGCGGGTTCTAAAGTATCAACTAAGCTAACTGTACTTGATTCATTATCTAAAGTGGCTGATCAAATTATTGTCGGTGGCGGCATTGCAAATACTTTCATTGCGGCAGAAGGCTACAATGTGGGTAAATCACTTTACGAAGCAGATTTAATCCCTGAAGCGAAAAAACTCATGGCAAATTGTGAGATTCCAGTGCCAACTGATGTTCGCGTTGCAACTGAGTTTAGCGAAACAGCAACAGCAACAGAAAAATCAGTGAAAGATGTAAAAGAAAACGAGCAAATTCTTGACTTAGGTGATGAATCAGCGCAGGCATTAGCCGATATTATCAAAAATGCTAAAACCATTTTATGGAATGGTCCGGTTGGGGTTTTTGAATTCGCAAACTTCCGTCGTGGTACAGAAATTGTGGCAAAAGCGATTGCCGATAGCGCAGGGTTTTCTATTGCCGGTGGTGGTGATACTTTAGCGGCGATTGATTTATTTGGTATTGAAGATAAAATCTCTTATATTTCAACCGGTGGTGGTGCATTCCTTGAGTTTGTTGAAGGTAAAAAATTGCCAGCCGTTGCGATGCTAGAAGAGAGAGCAAAAGCATAAGACTCAATTCATTACAAAGGGTGATTTAAAAGTTCATCCTTTTTTTTTTAATATATCTATAGGTAATAAAATGACTACTAAGATCTCTGATGTTGTTAAACCCGGTGTTGTCACTGGTGATGATGTTCAAAAAGTATTTCAAATCGCTCGTGAAAATAACTTTGCATTACCAGCAGTGAACTGTATTGATACTAACACGATCAATTCAGTTATTGAAACAGCAGCTAAAGTTGGCTCACCAGTTATTGTTCAGTTTTCAAATGGTGGCGCTCAGTTTATCGCTGGGAAAGGCCTTAAACTAGACGGACAAGGTAGTGCAATTTTAGGTGCGATTTCTGGTGCAAAACATGTGCATTTTGTTGCAGAAAAATATGGCGTTCCTGTTATTGTTCATACTGACCATTGTGCAAAAAAATTACTTCCTTGGATTGATGGGTTACTTGAAGCAGGTGAAACTCATTTCGCTAAAACTGGTAAACCATTGTTTTCTTCTCACATGATTGATTTGTCAGAAGAAAGTTTAAAAGATAATATTGATATTTGTTGTCAATACCTTGCTCGTATGTCTGCTATGAAAATGACATTAGAGTTAGAATTAGGCTGTACTGGTGGTGAAGAAGATGGGGTTGATAACAGCCACATGGACAGTTCATCACTTTATACTCAACCAGAAGATGTTGCTTATGCTTATGAGCGTTTAAGCGAAATCAGCCCTCGTTTTACTATCGCGGCTTCATTTGGTAATGTTCATGGTGTATATAAACCAGGTAATGTTAAATTAACACCGAAAATTTTAGACAACTCGCAAAAATATGTGTCAGAAAAATTTGGTTTACCGGCTAAATCACTTAACTTCGTGTTCCACGGTGGTTCAGGTTCAACGCCAGAAGAAATCGCTGAAGCGGTAAGCTACGGTGTTGTTAAAATGAACATCGATACAGATACTCAGTGGGCTAACTGGGAAGGCGTGTTAAATTATTACAAAGAAAACGAACAGTATTTACAAGGTCAATTAGGTAACCCTGAAGGTGCTGATGCGCCTAACAAAAAATACTACGATCCACGTGTTTGGTTACGTAAAGGTCAAGAATCGTTAAGCGCACGTTTAGAGCTTGCATTTAAAGAACTTAACGCAGTTGATGTTCTTTAATTAACGAGACGTCGATTTTAAGCGCAGCAGAGTTATGCTGCGCAGTTCAAATCAATAAATAGTTGTTGCAAATTTATTCTAACTATAGGATAATTCTGCCCTCGTTTAACTTAGGGGAGCTGTCTATTTACTTAATAGAAGCGTTTGCACCCGAGAAAAGGAAACTAAAATGGCAAAGAAAGTACAAGCCTACATCAAGTTGCAAGTTGCAGCTGGTGCAGCAAATCCTAGTCCACCAGTTGGTCCTGCACTTGGTCAACATGGTGTTAACATCATGGAATTCTGTAAAGCATTTAATGCAAAAACAGAAGGTATGGAAAAAGGTTTACCAACACCTGTTGTTATTACCGTTTATTCTGACCGTTCATTTACATTCATTACTAAAACACCACCTGCAGCTGTATTACTTAAAAAAGCAGCTAAAATTAAGTCAGGTTCTGGTGAGCCGAATAAGAAAAAAGTCGGTAAAATCACAAGCGCTCAAATTCGCGAAATCGCAGAATTAAAAGCAGCAGATATGAATGGTGCAACTATTGAGGCAATGATGAGTTCTATCGAAGGAACTGCTCGCTCAATGGGTCTGGAAGTGGAGGGTTAATTGATGGCTAAATTATCTAAGAAAGCTAAACTTATCCGCGAAAAAGTGGTTGCGACTAAACAATATGAAATTAATGAAGCGATTGCTTTATTAAAAGAACTTGCTACAGCTAAATTTACTGAAAGCGTTGATGTTGCTGTAAATTTAGGTATTGATGCACGTAAATCAGATCAAAACGTTCGTGGTGCAATCGTACTTCCAAATGGTACAGGCCGTAGCGTTCGCGTTGCTGTGTTTACACAAGGTGCAAATGCTGAAGCTGCGAAAGAAGCAGGCGCTGAATTAGTGGGTATGGATGATCTTGCGGAACAAATCAAAAAAGGTGAGATGAATTTTGATGTTGTTATTGCATCACCAGATGCAATGCGCGTAGTGGGTCAATTAGGTCAAATTTTAGGGCCACGTGGTTTAATGCCAAACCCTAAAGTCGGCACTGTGACCCCAAATGTTGCAGAAGCAGTTAAAAATGCTAAAGCAGGTCAAGTTCGTTACCGTAATGATAAAAATGGAATTATCCATACAACAATCGGTAAAGTTAATTTTGACGCTGATAAGCTAAAAGAAAATTTAGAAGCATTACTTGTTGCGTTAAAACGTGCAAAACCAGCCTCTTCAAAAGGTGTATTTGTTAAGAAAGTAAGTCTTTCTACAACAATGGGCGCTGGTGTTGCAATTGATCAAGCAACATTAAGTGCAACAGTTTAATCATACGTAATTTGATTAAACAATAAATCGGTTGGTGTCTGGCCTTAACCAGACCCCGTCCAAGACCGTAGGTGTAATTGATGTTTAATTACTTAATTTTCCTACGTAGACGGTGACAGAACCTGACAGATATAATAGAGGGATTCTGCTCATCGTGGTTGTGCTAACTACGTTGTAGTTAGTAAAATAAATCTAGGCATTGCCTAGAATAATCCAGGAGCAATACCAATGGCACTAAATCTTCAAAATAAACAAGAAATTGTTGCTGAAGTTAATGAAATCGCCAAGGGTGCGCTATCTGCAGTTGTTGCCGATTCTCGCGGTGTAACTGTAGAAAAAATGACTGCGTTACGTAAATCTGCTCGCGAAGCAGGTGTTTATATGCGTGTTGTTCGTAATACGCTATTACGCCGTGTTGTCGAAGGTACTCAATATGAGTGCTTAACAGATGCGTTTGTTGGTCCAACTCTAATTGCATTTTCTAATGAGCACCCAGGTGCTGCTGCGCGTATTTTTAAAGCGTTTGCAAAAGAAAATGACAAGTTTGAGATTAAAGCCGCAGCCTTTGAAGGTGAGTTGATTACTGCAGCGAATATTGATCGCTTAGCAACATTACCTACTTATGAAGAAGCATTAGCTCGCTTGATGTCGACCATGAAAGAAGCCGCAGCAGGCAAATTGGCTCGTACTCTTGCAGCTGTTCGTGATCAAAAAGAAGCTGCATAATTTGCAGTTTGATTGTGAACTTTATTAATTAAAAAATTCTAAATTTGGGAAACTTATATTATGTCTATCACTAAAGAACAAATTTTAGATGCAGTTGCTGAAATGTCTGTAATGGACGTTGTTGAACTTGTATCAATGATGGAAGAAAAATTTGGTGTTTCTGCAGCAGCAGCTGTTGCAGTTGCAGCAGCGGGTCCAGCTGAAGCAGCGGAAGAAAAAACTGAATTTGATGTAATTCTAAAAGAAGTTGGCGCTAACAAAGTTGCTGTTATCAAAGCAGTACGTGGTGCAACTGGTTTAGGCTTAAAAGAAGCTAAAGATCTTGTTGAATCAGCTCCAGCTGCAGTTAAAGAAGCAGCAAGCAAAGCTGATGCAGATGAGCTTAAAAAAGCGCTTGAAGAAGCAGGTGCAGTTGTCGAACTTAAGTAAGTTTGTCGATGGCTTAGTAAACGGCTGGGGGTTTTTACCTCCAGCCTTTTTGCGCTGTAAAATAGCGAAAGAATTTGTTTGAACATTGCAAAGTAAAAAGTAATAAAGAAATTGTATACATATTAAGCCTAATCAATTGATATTTATAGATATTTTCGATGAGGTGTCAGGGTGTTATTATCCTAAAGCGTAGCAATAATAACCTGATGAATATTTAATAATGCTAAATAGCAAATAAGCAAGTTGAGGAACTAATGGTTTATTCCTATACCGAGAAAAAACGAATTCGTAAGAGTTTTGGTAAGCGTCCACAAGTCTTGGATATACCGTATCTTCTTTCTATTCAACTTGATTCGTTCCAGAAATTTATTGAACAAGATCCAGAAGGTCAATATGGATTAGAAGCCGCCTTTCGTTCAATATTTCCAATTAAAAGTTATAGTGGTAATGCTGAATTACAATATGTCAGTTTTAGAATGGGTGAACCTGTTTTTGATGTTAAAGAATGTCAAATCAGAGGCATTACTTATTCAGCGCCGCTTCGTGTAAAATTACGATTAGTTATTTACGATAAAGATGCGCCAGAAGGTACTGTAAAAGATATTAAAGAGCAAGACGTCTACATGGGCGAAATTCCTTTAATGACGGACAATGGTACATTTGTGATTAATGGTACCGAGCGTGTAATCGTTTCTCAATTACACCGTAGTCCGGGTGTGTTCTTTGATAGTGATAAAGGTAAAACACACTCTTCTGGTAAGGTTTTATATAATGCTCGTATTATCCCTTATCGTGGTTCTTGGTTAGATTTTGAATTTGATCCAAAAGATAACTTATTTGCACGTATTGACCGTCGTCGAAAATTACCTGCAACAATTATTTTGCGCGCGTTAGGTTATGAAACAGAAGAAATTTTAGATATTTTCTTTGAAAAAACCACTTTCGAAGTGAGCAAGTCTAAATTAAAAATGGATCTTGTTCCTGAGCGTTTACGTGGTGATACTGCACTTTTTGATATTGAGTCAAAAGGTAAAATTTATGCAGAGAAAGGCCGACGTATTACAGCGCGTCATATTCGCGAATTAGAAAAAGATAAAGTCAGTAAAATTGATGTACCTGTTGAATATATTGTCGGTAAGGTACTTGCTAAAAATTATGTCAATGAAAGTACTGGCGAGATTGTTGCATTTGCAAATACTCCAATTTCATTAGAATTATTACTTGAATTAACCAATGCGGGTCATAAACGAATCGATACATTGTTTACCAATGATCTTGATCATGGCGCATTTATTTCAGAAACGTTAAATGTTGATTCAACGCGTGATAGATTAGGTGCATTAGTTGAAATCTATCGAATGATGCGACCAGGCGAACCGCCAACAAAAGAAGCGGCAGAGGCGTTGTTTGATAACCTATTCTTCTCTGACGAGCGCTATGATTTATCTGCGGTTGGCCGTATGAAATTCAACCGTTCATTAGGCCGTGAAGAGATCGAAGGTAACAGCGTTCTTACCAAAGAAGATATCATCGAAGTGATGAAAAAACTCATCAGTATTCGTAACGGTCATGGTGATGTGGATGATATTGACCACTTGGGTAACCGCCGAATTCGTAGCGTTGGTGAGATGGCTGAAAACCAATTCCGTATTGGTCTTGTTCGTGTTGAACGAGCAGTCAAGGAGCGGTTATCTTTAGGCGATCTTGATTCGTTAATGCCGCAAGATATGATCAATGCAAAACCGATTTCAGCTGCTATCCGTGAGTTTTTTGGCTCAAGCCAATTGTCTCAATTTATGGATCAAAACAATCCATTGTCTGAAATTACGCATAAGCGACGTATTTCTGCATTAGGCCCAGGTGGTTTAACGCGTGAACGTGCTGGCTTTGAGGTGCGTGACGTACATCCTACCCATTATGGTCGTGTATGTCCAATCGAAACGCCAGAAGGTCCAAACATCGGTTTGATCAACTCGTTAGCTGTATATGCAAGAACCAATGAATACGGCTTTTTAGAAACACCTTATCGTCGTGTTATCGATGGTGTGGTAACAGATGAAATTAATTATTTATCTGCTATTGATGAAAGCACTTATGTTATTGCACAGGCAAACTCTAACTTAGATGATGATGGGCGTTTTAAAGAAGATTTAGTGACATGCCGTTTGAATGGTGAGTCGGGTTTATATAGCCGAGAACAAATTCACTATATGGATGTATCAACACAGCAAATCGTTTCTGTGGGGGCGTCATTAATTCCGTTCCTTGAACATGATGATGCAAACCGTGCCTTGATGGGTGCGAACATGCAACGTCAAGCCGTTCCAACATTAAAAGCGGAAAAACCATTTGTTGGTACTGGTATGGAGCGTGCAGTTGCCGTTGACTCAGGGGTAACAGCTGTCGCGCGTCGTGGTGGAACCGTTCAATATGTTGATGCGTCACGTATTGTTGTGAATGTGAATTCAGATGAAATGTATGCCGGTGAAGCAGGCATTGATATCTACAATTTAACAAAATACACCCGTTCAAACCAAAATACGTGTATTAACCAAATTCCTTGTGTCGAATTAGGTGAAAAAGTTGATCGTGGTGATGTACTTGCTGATGGTCCTTCAACTGACTTAGGTGAACTCGCATTAGGTCAAAACATGCGCGTGGCATTTATGCCATGGAATGGTTATAACTTCGAAGACTCCATTTTAGTCTCTGAAAAAGTGGTACAAGATGACCGTTTCACATCTATTCACATTCAAGAATTATCGTGTGTGTCTCGTGACACTAAATTAGGTGCGGAAGAGATTTCAGCAGATATTCCTAATGTGGGCGAGGCAGCACTGTCTAAGCTTGATGAATCAGGGATTGTCTATATTGGTGCTGAAGTTAAAGGCGGCGATATCTTAGTTGGTAAAGTGACACCAAAAGGTGAAACACAATTAACGCCTGAAGAAAAATTACTGCGTGCTATTTTCGGTGAAAAAGCATCAGATGTTAAAGATACATCACTTCGTGTTCCAAATGGTGTTTCTGGTACTGTTATTGACGTTCAAGTCTTTACACGTGATGGTGTACAAAAAGACAAGCGTGCACTAGAAATCGAAGAAATGCAGTTAAAACAAGCTCGAAAAGACTTAAGCGAAGAACTTAAAATCTTAGAAGCAGCACTGTTTGCTCGTATCCGAGAAGTGTTAATTTCAGGCGGTATTAAGGCTGATAAATTAGATGCGTTATCACGTGACAGATGGCTAACAATTGGCCTTCCAGATGAAGATAAGCAAGCTAAACTTGAGCAACTGGCTGAACAACACGTTGAGATTAAAGCCGAATTTGATAAAAAATTAGAAGCTAAACGCATGAAGATAACGCAAGGTGATGATTTACAACCTGGCGTACTTAAAATTGTTAAAGTGTATTTAGCGGTTAAACGTCAAATTCAACCGGGTGATAAAATGGCCGGTCGTCATGGTAACAAAGGGGTTATTTCTAAAATTAATCCAATTGAAGATATGCCATATGATGATTACGGTAGACCGGTTGATATCGTGTTAAATCCACTTGGTGTTCCATCTCGTATGAATATTGGACAGATCCTTGAGACCCATCTTGGTATGGCGGCAAAAGGTATCGGTCTTAAGATCGATACGATGTTAAAAGAGCAACAAGAACTCGCTAAGTTACGTGAATTTATTCAAAAAGCGTATGACCTTGGTTTAGGCGCGGCGCAAAAAGTCAATGTGAATGAGTTTACAGACCAAGAAGTGATGATTCTTGCGCAGAACTTGCGTAATGGTATGCCTCTTGCAACGCCAGTGTTCGATGGTGCAAAAGAATCAGAAATTAAATCATTATTAGAATTAGGTGACTTACCTACATCAGGTCAGATAACGCTCTATGATGGTCGTACTGGTGAAAAATTTGAACGTCCAGTTACGGTTGGTTACATGTACATGCTCAAATTGAATCACTTGGTTGACGATAAGATGCATGCACGTTCGACAGGTTCATATAGCCTTGTTACGCAGCAACCACTTGGTGGTAAAGCGCAATTTGGTGGTCAGCGCTTTGGTGAGATGGAAGTATGGGCACTTGAAGCTTACGGTGCCGCTTACACCTTACAAGAGATGTTAACCGTCAAATCAGATGACGTAAACGGTCGAACAAAAATGTATAAAAACATTGTAGATGGTGATCATCGTATGGAACCGGCGATTCCGGAATCATTTAACGTATTGTTAAAAGAAATTCGTTCGTTAGGGATCAATATCGAATTGGATGAAGAGTAATTCTTACTCATTCAAACCTGATTTCTATTTATAGGGATAACTTATTAGCAATAATAAGTTATCTAATTGGTTTAACTCCATAGGAGCCAATTGTGAAAGACTTATTAAAGTTTCTAAAAGCACAAACAAAAACAGAAGATTTTGATGCTATCAAGATTGGACTTGCTTCACCCGATATGATCCGTTCATGGTCTTTTGGTGAAGTGAAAAAACCTGAAACGATCAATTACCGTACATTTAAACCTGAACGTGATGGTTTATTTTGTGCGCGTATTTTTGGGCCAGTGAAAGATTATGAATGTTTATGTGGTAAATATAAACGTTTAAAACACCGTGGTGTGATTTGTGAAAAATGTGGTGTTGAGGTAACTCAAGCTAAAGTCCGTCGTGAACGTATGGGTCACATTGAACTTGCATCACCAACTGCTCATATCTGGTTTTTAAAATCATTACCATCACGTATCGGCTTATTATTAGATATGCCACTTCGTGATATTGAACGCGTGCTTTATTTTGAATCATTCATGGTGCTTGACGGCGGAATGACCAATCTTGAACGTGGACAAATTTTAACTGAAGAACAATATCTTGATGCACTTGAAGAGTTTGGTGACGAATTTGATGCGCGTATGGGTGCAGAAGCTATCCAAGAATTATTGCGTAATATCGACGTTCAATCTGAATGTGAATCACTTCGTGATGAACTTGCAACAACGAATTCAGAAACTAAACGTAAAAAGCTGACTAAGCGTATTAAGATTATTGAAGCATTCATTCAGTCTGAAAATAAACCAGAGTGGATGATTTTAAATGTGCTTCCAGTGTTACCACCGGATTTACGTCCGCTAGTGCCACTTGATGGTGGGCGATTTGCAACGTCTGATTTGAATGATCTTTACCGTCGAGTGATTAACCGTAACAATCGTTTGAAACGTCTATTAGATTTAGCTGCGCCAGATATTATTGTGCGTAATGAAAAACGTATGTTACAAGAATCAGTCGATGCGTTACTTGATAATGGTCGTCGTGGTCGTGCAATCACCGGTTCAAATAAACGTCCATTAAAATCTTTAGCCGATATGATTAAAGGTAAGCAAGGGCGTTTCCGTCAAAACTTACTGGGTAAACGTGTTGACTATTCAGGCCGTTCAGTAATCACAGTAGGACCTTATTTGCGTCTACACCAATGTGGTTTACCGAAAAAAATGGCACTTGAGTTATTCAAGCCTTTTATTTACGGTAAATTAGAGCGTCGAGGTTATGCAACAACCATTAAAGCGGCTAAAAAAATGGTCGAGCGTGAAGACGCAATTGTTTGGGATATTCTTGATGAAGTGATTCGCGAACATCCGGTTTTACTAAACCGTGCGCCAACACTACATAGACTTGGTATTCAAGCATTTGAACCTATTTTGATTGAAGGTAAAGCGATTCAACTTCATCCACTTGTTTGTGCGGCATTCAATGCTGACTTCGATGGAGACCAAATGGCAGTACACGTGCCATTAACGCTTGAAGCTCAACTTGAAGCACGTGCTTTAATGATGTCAACTAACAATATCCTTTCACCAGCAAGTGGTGAGCCGATTATTGTTCCTTCACAAGACGTTGTATTGGGTCTTTATTACATGACTCGAGATAAAGTCAATGCGAAAGGTGAAGGCATGGTATTGACTGGACCAAAAGAAGCAGAAAAACTGTATCGTTTAGGTTTAGTTGAACTTCACGCTAAAGTAAAAGTGCGTATTACTGAAAGTCATCGTAATCATTTAGGTGAGTTCGAAGATACCGTATCTATCATTGATACAACGGTTGGACGTGCTATTTTATGGTTAATTATGCCAAAAGGGATGAGTTTCTCGGTTATTAACCAACCGTTAGGTAAAAAAGCAATTTCTAAAATCTTGAATGTTTGCTATCGCCAATTAGGTATGAAAGAGACGGTTATTTTAGCTGACCAAATCATGTACACAGGTTTTGCATACGCTGCTCGTTCAGGCGTATCAGTCGGTATTGATGATATGGAAATCCCAGCTAAAAAAATCCAAATCATCAACGAAGCCGAAATTGAAGTTGCTGAAATTCAAGAACAGTTCCAGTCAGGTCTAGTTACTGCCGGTGAACGTTATAACAAAGTTATCGATATTTGGGCCGCTGCCAATGAGCGCGTTGCAAAAGCGATGATGGATAACCTCTCTACCGAAAAAGTGATTAACCGTGAAGGACAAGAAGAAGTTCAATCATCTTTCAACAGTATCTATATGATGGCCGATTCGGGTGCGCGGGGTTCTGCGGCTCAGATTAGACAGTTAGCGGGTATGCGTGGTCTTATGGCGAAACCAGATGGATCGATTATTGAAACGCCAATCACGGCAAACTTCCGTGAAGGTCTAAACGTTCTTCAGTACTTTATCTCAACCCATGGTGCGCGTAAAGGTCTTGCCGATACAGCATTGAAAACAGCAAACTCAGGTTACTTAACACGTCGTTTAGTTGACGTGGCTCAAGATCTTGTTGTTATTGAAGATGATTGTGGCACATTAGAAGGTGTAGTGATGACACCGGTTATTGAAGGCGGTGATGTTAAAGAACCACTTCGTGAACGCGTGTTAGGTCGTGTAACTGCTGAAGATGTATTAAAACCAGGCAGCGCAGATATTCTAATTCCACGCAATACATTACTTGATGAAAGTTATTGTGACTTACTAGAAACCGAATTGGTTGACAGCGTTAAAGTGCGTTCTGTTGTTTCGTGTGACACTGACTTTGGTGTTTGTGCAAAATGTTATGGACGTGATTTGGCTCGTGGTCACTTGGTTAACAAAGGTGAAGCAATCGGTGTAATCGCGGCTCAATCAATAGGTGAGCCAGGTACACAGTTAACGATGCGTACATTCCATATCGGTGGTGCGGCATCTCGAGCTGCAGCTGAATCAAGTATTCAGGTTAAAAACAAAGGGATTATCAAACTCGCTAACGCGAAATTTGTTATCAACCCAGACAACAAATTGGTCATTACCTCACGTAATGCAGAGTTGACCGTTGTTGATGAACTAGGCCGCATGAAAGAAACATATAAAGTACCTTATGGTTCGATTCTTTCAAAAGGTAATGGTTCTGCGGTTGATGCGGGTGAAACGATTGCAAATTGGGATCCGCATACCATGCCAGTCGTATCAGAAACAACCGGATTTATCCGATTTGTCGATATGGTTGATGGACAAACTATTACTCGTCAAACTGATGAGTTAACAGGATTATCCTCAATTGCTGTACTCGATGTGGCTGAACGTACCGGTGTTGGTAAAGATTTACGTCCAGCAATTAAAATTGTTGATGCAAAAGGCAAAGATATTTTTGTTTCAGGTTCAGAGATGCCTGCACAATACTTCTTACCAGGTAAAGCATTAGTACAATTAGAAGATGGTGCATCAATTAATGTGGGTGATACGTTAGCGCGTATTCCACAAGCATCTGTTGGTACTAAAGATATCACCGGTGGTTTACCACGTGTTGCTGATTTATTTGAAGCGCGTAAACCAAAAGAACCTGCAATTCTTGCTGAAGTCAATGGTATTGTTTCGTTTGGTAAAGAAACAAAAGGTAAACGTCGTTTAATCATTACACCAATTGATGGAAGCGAGCCGTACGAAGAGATGATTCCAAAATGGCGTCAACTAAACGTATTTGAAGGTGAGCAAGTTGGCCGTGGTGATGTTATCTCTGATGGACCTGAATCTGCGCATGATATCTTACGTTTACGTGGTGTTAATGCGGTAACACGTTACATTGTGAACGAAGTTCAAGAAGTTTATCGTTTACAAGGCGTAAAAATCAATGATAAACACATTGAAGTTATCGTACGTCAAATGCTTCGTAAAGCAACGGTTATGCATCCGGGTGGTTCTCGATTACTTGAAGGTGAACAACTTGAAGTGTCACGCCTTAAAATTATTAACCGTGAACTTGAAGCACAAAGCAAAGAACCAATTAAATACTTACATGATTTACTGGGTATCACCAAAGCATCATTAACAACGGAATCGTTTATTTCAGCGGCATCGTTCCAAGAAACAACGCGTGTGTTAACTGAAGCGGCGGTTGCTGGCAAAAATGATGAGCTTCGTGGTCTGAAAGAAAATGTTATCGTTGGTCGTTTAATACCAGCAGGAACAGGCTATGCTTATCATAAAGAGCGTTTACGTAAACGTGCAATGCCATCTGTTGATGATATTGAAACATCAACAACGATCTCAGCGGAAGAAGCGACAGCAAACTTAGCTGAGTTACTTAACTCTGCGGACGAAAACCAATAGTTATTGGTTTACTTCTAAAGATAAATAGCACGCTTAGGCGTGCTATTTTTTTATCTCATCATTTTTGACTGAACGGATAAAATAAAATCATTAATCCGCGTTTTTTAAATGAAGCATAACCTATCAACTTTTGATACACTGTTTTAATTTCATAGCCATACATGTGGAGCTAACGATGAAAGTTAAATTATCCTATATTATTATTGCAATACTTCTTGTGTGTTGTTTCGCCTTATTTAGCGCCTATAACACGATTCAATCTGAGGATGAAAGCGTATCAGCATCATGGTCTGAAGTGCTGAGTCAATACCAACGACGTGCGGATTTAATTCCTAATTTAGTGAACACCGTCAAAGGGTATACAGATAACGAGAAAGCATTATTGACAGAAATTACCGAAGCTAGGGCAAAAGTAGGCTCAATTCAAATTAATGCTGAGCAGCTCAGTGATCGTGCCTTGTTTGAGCAGTTTCAAAAGGCGCAAGCTAATTTGGGATCGGCATTAAGTCGTTTAATTGCTGTGAACGAAAATTATCCTGACTTAAAATCCAGCCCACTTTATCAAGATTTGATGACACAATTAGAGGGCACTGAAAATCGGATTACGGTGGCAAGAGGACGTTATATCGACTCTATTCGTAGTTATAACAGCCAAATTAGAAAGTTTCCAGCCAAGTTAATTGCCGATTATCTAGGTTTGCAAACCAAATTGCAATTTACGGTTGAAAACGAAAAGCAAATTTCAACTCCTCCTGTCGTTAATTTTGGTCAGTAGAAAGAATGAAAAAGTATTTAATTTTTTGCTTTTTAATTTTAGCAAGTTGTCAAAGCTATGGCTTAACTGATATTCCTTTTTTTGGGCAGCGTATTACAGATGAATCAAATACATTGACCGAACAGCAACAGCATGATCTTGATTTGTTGTTAATTGAATTCGAACGGCCTCGAACAGATGGAGCACAAATCGCTGTATTAATGATAAACGCATTAGACGGGGAAACCATTGAACAATATGCCGATCGCGTGTTTAAACGATGGCAAATCGGCAAACAAGGACGTGATAATGGTGTATTGCTACTCATTATAAAAGATGAGCGGAGGATGCGAATTGAAGTCGGTTACGGATTAGAAGGTGTAATCACTGATTTGACCGCCAGTCATGTCATACGCGAACAGCTTGCGCCACAATTTAGGCAGGATAACTATTATCAAGGCATTTATAATGGATTATCTACGTTAATACATTATATTGAGCAAGAACCATCATCGCCTAATGATAAACAAGAATTAACATTTAAAACCTTGTTTGACAGCAAATTTGGTTCACAACTCATTTTGTATAGTGCGTTTTCATTTTTTGTCTGTTTAGTCATCGGCAAAATCGTCCCGCTCAATTTGTTCAGGCTGCATGCTGGTCGATGTTTAAGTACAGCACTACTTAATGGATTGTCGGTTAGCGGGTATACCTTATGGCACGGCAATACACTACTCCTTTCACTACAGATGTTGTTTCTTGTCTTTGTCGCCAGTGCAATTTTGAATGGTATTTTGGGGATGCCCACTAATAAAGGCGGCAGAAATAATCGCCGTTCAGGCGGTTTTGGGGGAGGCGGTGGCGGTGGCTTTGGTTCGGGTGGTGGCTTTGGTGGCGGAGGCGGCGGCTTTAGCGGCGGCGGCGGTGCTTCGGGCGGGTGGTAATTTTGTTTGCATAACGTCTGTAAATTATATTATCATTATAGCCCATTGACGAAATGATGAATTAAAGGTAATATGCGCGCCTTATGCAAAATAGATTGCCATTAACAATTGAACCGATTAAAGCGGCACAAAAAAAGCTTGATTATATTGGCTACTACCCAGTCAAGAGTGTGACTCGGGTCGAAGGCCTTGAAAGTGATATCGCATGTAATTTATCATTTTATTTTGATGAACAAAGGCTTTGTGTCATTAGTATAGATGCAAAAATGGCGTTAACATTAACTTGCCAGCGTTGTTTTAAGCCTTTTACTACAGAGATTCACGTAAATAACAAATTTAGCCCTGTTAAGAGCGATCTTCAGGCAGAGGCACTACCAGAATATTACGAGCCAGTTTATGTTAATGAATTTGGTGAAGTTGATATTCTAAGCATAGTTGAAGATGAGGTTATCCTTTCTTTACCTATTGCACCGGTACATGATAGTAAACACTGCGAAGTGTCAGAGGCAGATATGGTGTTTGGTGAAATTGTTGCTCAAGACGAAAAACCAAATCCATTTGCAATTTTAGCTAGTTTAAAGAATAAAGAATAAGGGGTAAGTCCATGGCTGTTCAACAGAATCGTAAAACTCGTGCAAAACGCGGCATGCGTCGTTCTCATGATGCATTAACTGTGGCTAATATTTCAGTTGATGAATCAGGAAAAACTCATTTACGTCATCATGTAACCGCAGACGGTTATTATCGTGGCCGTAAAGTGATTTCTAAGTAATAAGAAATTCTCAGGTGACATTTTGGATAATCTAACCATTGCGTTAGATACTATGAGCGGGGACTTTGGTCCTCGCACTGTTGTTCCTGCCGCAATAGAAGCTTTAAAACGTTATCCAAATCTTTTTATTTTTCTGGTGGGCGATCCAGCAGAAATCACCCCTTTTTTGTCCAAAGAAAAATCACATCTAAACGATAATCATCTACCCAGTGATCGCTTATCAATTGTTGCATCGACAAGCATTATTGCTAATGATATGAAACCCTCGCAAGCAATTCGGCATAGTCAAGGCTCTTCAATGCGAATGGCGCTTGAATTAGTTCGAGATAAAAAGGCACAAGCTTGTGTAAGCGCTGGCAACACAGGGGCATTGATGGGATTATCTAAGTTGTTATTACACGCTTTACCCGGCATAGACAGACCCGCTCTTGTTGCTATTTTACCGGCACTAAATCGTCAAAGTACGGTCGTGCTTGATTTAGGTGCAAATGCTGAGTGTGATAGCAGCATGTTAATCCAATTTGCAACAATGGGATCTATTCTTGCGCATGTATTACTCGATGTTAAAGCACCTAGAGTTGCATTACTTAACATAGGTGAAGAAGACATTAAAGGTTTGGACAGAATAAGAGCCGCAGCATCAGTATTAAAATCAAAAGAAAATATTAACTATATCGGTTATTTAGAAGGTAACGAACTGTTAACCGGTAAAACAGATGTGCTTGTGTGTGATGGTTTTGTTGGTAATGTCACATTAAAGACCGTTGAGGGTTTAATTACGCTTTTTATGTCGTCTTTTAAGTTTTCAACAAATCGCAAATCATGGCTTGTAAAATTACTAAGTAAGTGGTTACAAAGAAAGATTTTAAAGAATTTTGGTTATTTAGATCCTGCAAGATACAATGGTGCCTGTTTGCTTGGGCTTCAAAGCATTGTTATTAAAAGCCATGGCAGTGCAAATCAAAAGTCATTTTTAGCGGCTATAGAACAAGCTATTTTGGCTGTAAAGAATAATATACCCGAGAGAATCGCATCGAGCCTTTCTTCTTCGTTGCCTAAAAGTGAATAATTAGAGCGAATAAATTGATGTATACAAAAATATTAGGAACAGGAAGCTATCTTCCAAAGCAAATAAGAACGAATGCAGACCTTGAAAAAATGGTTGATACGAGTGATGAATGGATTACAGCACGAACAGGAATTAAAGAGCGCCACATTGCTGCCCCCGATGAGACTGTCACAAGCATGGCATATCAAGCTGCGCTTAATGCGATAGACATGGCTGCAATCGATAAGAATGATATTGGTTTGGTGATTGTTGCAACCGCGTCGAATGAGAATGCTTTTCCAAGTTCAGCAACCGAGCTGCAAGCTAAATTAGGCCTTGGTGATGTAATAGCGTTTGATATTTCTGCCGCTTGTTCAGGTTTTGTTTATGCCTTAGATATTGCAGATAAATACATTAAAAGTGGCGCAATTAAACAAGCACTTGTCGTGGGTTCTGATATGTTGACAAGGGGCCTTGATCCTAATGATCGTGGTACCATCGTAATTTTTGGCGACGGCGCTGGTGCAGTTGTTGTTGGTCAATCAGATGAGCCAGGTATTATTGCATCACATATGCATGCTAACGGTGAATTTGCAGAATTATTAAAATACCCAAACGTCGATAGACGTGATATGAATAATCCTGCTTACATGACTATGCAAGGTAATGAAGTATTTAAAGTTGCCGTCAAAGAGCTTTCAAATCTGGTTGATGAAATTCTCACAGAAAACAATATCGATAAATCTGAACTTGATTGGTTAGTGCCACACCAAGCCAACTTACGAATTATTTCTGCAACCGCCAAGCGTTTAGATATGGATATGGATAAAGTGATTGTAACACTTGATAAACAAGGTAATACTTCAGCCGCATCCGTGCCGTGCGCACTTGATGCCGGCGTTCGAGATGGCAGAATTAAACGCGGACAATTGATTTTATTAGAAGCCTTTGGCGGTGGATTTGTATGGGGCTCAGCTCTAATTCGATTTTAATCTTATTCTAAAATAGAAATATTAATAAAACCAAGGATAAAATAATGACCAAATTTGCAATGGTGTTTCCAGGACAAGGTTCACAAGCTGTCGGTATGTTAAAAGATCTGGCTGAAAATTATTCTGTTGTCAAAGCAACATTTGATGAAGCGTCACACGTGCTCGGATATGATTTATGGGCACTGGTTCAAGAAGGACCTGCTGAAGAATTAAATAAGACTTGGCAAACTCAGCCTGCATTATTAGCGTCGTCAGTTGCAATTTATCGCGTATGGCAAGAAGTGGGCGGACCTAAACCAGATTTTATGGCAGGTCATAGCTTAGGTGAATATTCTGCATTAGTTTGTGCTGGCGTGATTGACTTTAAAGATGCGATTAAGCTTGTCGAACTGCGTGGCAAATTTATGCAAGAAGCGGTGCCAACCGGCGCGGGAGCGATGTATGCCATAATTGGCCTTGATAATGAGTCGATTGCCAACGCGTGTGAGCAGGCAGCACAAGGGCAAGTTGTTTCCCCTGTCAATTTTAACTCACCGGGGCAAGTGGTTATTGCGGGCGATAAAGACGCCGTTGAGCGCGCAGGCGCGCTTTGTAAAGAAGCTGGCGCAAAACGTGCATTGCCACTGGCCGTAAGTGTACCTTCTCACTGCGCATTGATGAAGCCGGCAGCCGATCAGCTTGCTAACATACTAGAAAACATAGAATTTAAAGCGCCGCAAGTTGCGGTTATTAACAATGTCAATGTTTGCGCTGAATCATCGGTAGAAAAAATAAAAACTGCACTTATTGAGCAGCTTTATAATCCTGTTCGCTGGACTGAAAGTGTCGAGTTTATGGCAAAAGAAGGCGTGACGACACTGGTTGAAATCGGACCAGGTAAAGTGTTAACCGGATTGACAAAGCGTATTGTTGATTCATTATCGGGCTTTGCTGCCAATGATATGGCATCATTAAATTCGGTATTAGAAAATATTAAGTAATAATCGAAAAGTCATATAAAAAGAGAGATGATTATGAACCTATCAGGAAAAATAGCATTAGTTACTGGGGCAAGTCGTGGAATCGGTAAAGCAATAGCAGAAAAGCTGGTAGCTTGTGGTGCAACAGTTATTGGTACAGCAACGAGTGACAAAGGCGCTCAAGCGATTAGCCAATACTTGGGAGAACACGGTAAGGGATTTTCATTAAATGTCACCGAACAAACATCGATCGATACACTTCTTGAAGCGGTAAAAGCTGAATTTGGCGACATCGATATTTTAGTCAATAACGCTGGCATCACGCGTGACAACTTATTAATGCGTATGAAAGATGATGAATGGCAGGATATTTTAAATACCAATTTAACGTCAGTATTTCGTCTATCAAAAGCGTTAATGCGAAGCATGATGAAAAAACGCTTTGGCCGGATTGTAACTGTGGGCTCAGTGGTTGGAACAATGGGCAATGCGGGTCAAGTGAATTATGCTGCAGCCAAAGCAGGATTAATTGGATTTAGCAAGTCTTTAGCACGTGAAGTCGGTTCTCGTGGGATTACGGTAAACGTGGTTGCCCCAGGTTTTATTGCAACAGATATGACCGATGCATTGACTGACGAGCAAAAAGCAGCAACGTTAGCCCAAGTACCAGCAGGCCGTTTAGGTGAGCCTGTCGAGATTGCAAATGCTGTTGCTTTTCTCGTTTCAGATGAAGCCGCATACATTACCGGCGAAACTTTACATGTCAATGGCGGCATGTATATGGTGTAATTATTTAGAATAGTGTAAAATAAACCGATATTTTTGGTAGATTGAGCAAAAAACAAACAAATGGGTTGAAAAATGATTTGCATCTTTTTCAACATTTTATAAACTTACATCCACCGTCACTTTTGACGATATATCTATAGGAAAAGAAAAAGTATGAGCACTATTGAAGAGCGAGTTAAGAAAATTATTGTTGAGCAACTAGGTGTTAAAGAAGAAGAAGTTAAAAACGAATCTTCTTTTGTTGAAGATCTTGGTGCTGACTCTCTTGATACAGTTGAATTAGTTATGGCTTTAGAAGAAGAATTTGATACTGAAATTCCTGATGAAGAAGCTGAAAAAATCACAACTGTACAATCAGCAATTGATTATATTACTGCAAATCAATAAGGTTAGCAGATTTTTTCAAGATAGGCGGTCAAATGATCGCCTAGTTTGTCTTTATCGTTATCAATCAAACTATTGCGTTAAATAACGTGATATCTTGATTAATCTCATATTGAGTAATTTCATTGATTCAAATTTCATTTCAATCCTTTTCAGGAGGACAACGTGTCTAAACGCAGAGTTGTTATTACTGGAATGGGCGTGATATCTCCAGTTGGTAATACAGTTGAATCCACTTGGCAAGCCTTATTAGCCGGTCAAAGTGGTGTTGAACTCATTGAACACTTTGATACAGGCCCTTTCGCAACGCGATTCGCTGCTATGGTAAAAGACTTTAATGGCGAAGATTACAATATATCCCGTAAAGATGCGCGTAAAATGGATTATTTTATCCAATATGGTATTGCTGCTGGCGTGCAAGCCATGCAAGATGCAGGCATCGAAATCACAGAACAAAATGCAACAAGAATTGGTTGTGCAATTGGTTCGGGTATCGGTGGGCTTGGGCTTATTGAAGAAAATCATAGTGCTTTAGTTAATGGTGGACCGCGTAAAATTAGTCCATTTTTTGTCCCTTCAACCATTGTGAATATGATATCTGGTCATTTATCAATTATCTATGGATTAAAAGGCCCGAGCATTACAATTGCAACGGCGTGTTCATCAGGTGTGCACAATATTGGTCATGCAGCACGGATGATTGCTTATGGCGATGCTGATGGTATGTTAGCGGGTGGCGGTGAAAAAGCCAGTACACCGCTTGGTATTGGTGGTTTTGGTGCAGCGCGCGCATTATCAACGAATAATGAAAATCCAAAAGCGGCAAGTCGTCCATGGGATAAAGATCGTGACGGTTTTGTACTTGGTGATGGTGCTGGCATTTTATTTTTAGAAGAATATGAACATGCCAAAAAACGCGGTGCGAAAATCTACGCAGAAGTGGTTGGATTTGGTATGAGCGGTGATGCCTATCATATGACTTCGCCACCAGAAGATGGCAGCGGAGCGGCATTGGCAATGGCATGTGCTATACGTGATGCGGGAATTACACCGGAGCAAGTTGGGTATATTAATGCTCATGGCACATCAACACCTGCGGGTGATAAAGCAGAAACGCAAGCGGTTAAGTCGATCTTCAAAGAAAACTCGCATAAAGTCATGGTGAGCTCAACGAAGTCGATGATTGGGCATTTATTAGGTGCAGCGGGTGCAGTTGAATCTATTTTTTCTGTATTAGCGCTCCGTGATCAAGTGATCCCACCGACAATCAATTTAGATAACCCTGATGTTGATTGTGATTTGGACTATGTTCCTCATACTGCAAGACAAGTGAAAAACTTAGAATTTGTGCTTTGTAATTCATTTGGATTTGGCGGAACTAACGGTTCAGTCTTATTCAAAAAAGTCTAATTTTATCCTTTCTTTCCGTCTTTTTAATTGAATTGACGGAAAGAACTTCTCATTAACTCCCTCGCTGATTTTCAAATTCTTGTATTTTCTTTGCAATAAAGTCCATAAGAATTGCCACAGGATTTATGTTATACTGGCAACCATTTTTTAACAAATTGTGATCTTTAAGACTAATGATTGATCCTAAATTTATTCACCTGCATGTACATAGTGATTTTTCGATGATAGATGGCGTTGCTAAAGTCAACGCACTTGTCAATGAAGCAGCAAATAATCACATGCCTGCTTTTGCTATGACTGATTTTACTAATCTTTGTGGACTTGTAAAATTTTATGGTTCGGCAATGTCAAAAGGTATAAAACCGATTGTCGGTGCTGATCTTGCAGTTAAAAGCCCAATACTTGGTGATGATTGTTACTATTTGACGGTATTAGCATCGAATAATGAAGGGTACAAAAATCTGACATTATTGATTTCACAAGCTTATCAGCGCGGATACATCGGGGATAAGCCCGTTGTTGATCAAGCCTGGTTAGTTGATCATCGTGATGGACTGATTATTCTTGCCGGAAGAACCAGTGATATTGGTATTGGGGCGATTAGGCACAACCAATCCATTATTGATAGCGCAATTCAATTCTATTTGGACCATTTTGCTGACCACTTCTATTTAGAGCTGGTAAGAACGCATCGTGCGGATGAAGCATTATTCATTCAATCTGCGATAAAATTAGCTGAGCAACATGACTTGCCTGTCGTTGCAACCAACGATGTGCGATTTATAAAGTCCTCTGATTTTGACGCACACGAAATTCGAGTTGCCATTCATGATGGCAATACACTTGATGATCCTAATCGACCGAAACATTATTCCCCTGAGCAGTATTTACGTACTGAGCAAGAGATGTGTGAGTTATTCGCCGATATTCCAGAAGCCCTTGCGAACAGTGTTGAGATTGCTAAACGCTGTAATGTAACCATTCGATTAGGTGAATATTTTCTACCGAAATTTCCAACCGGTGATATGTCAACCGAGGATTTTTTAGTCTATAAATCTCAAGAAGGATTAGAAGAACGGCTCGCTTTTCTTTTTCCTGATCCTGAGATGAGAAAACAAAAACGCCCCGAATACGATGAAAGGCTAGAAACAGAACTTACCGTCATTAATCAGATGGGATTTCCAGGTTACTTTCTGATCGTAATGGAATTTATTCAGTGGTCCAAAGATAACGATATTCCTGTTGGTCCTGGCCGTGGTTCGGGAGCGGGATCACTAGTCGCTTATGCCTTAAAAATTACCGATCTTGATCCGCTAGCATTCGATCTGCTTTTTGAACGTTTTTTAAATCCTGAACGTGTCTCGATGCCAGATTTTGACGTCGATTTTTGTATGGAAAAGCGTGATATGGTCATTGATCATGTTGCCGACATGTATGGGCGAGATGCCGTTTCTCAAATAATTACCTTTGGTACCATGGCCGCAAAAGCGGTAATTCGAGATGTTGGACGTGTACTTGGTCATCCTTACGGATTTGTTGATAGAATAGCAAAATTAATCCCACCAGATCCAGGAATGACACTAGCGAAAGCTTTTGAGGTTGAACCTCAACTCCAAGAGCTGTATGACGTTAATGAAGAAGTTAAATCCTTGATTGATATTGCCCGTCAGTTAGAAGGGGTGACACGAAATGCCGGTAAACATGCCGGTGGCGTTGTTATTTCACCAACTAAAATTACTGATTTTTCGCCGATTTATTGTGATTCAGAGGGACACCATCCAGTTACCCAGTTTGATAAAAATGATGTTGAATACGCAGGGCTAGTCAAATTTGACTTTTTAGGGCTTCGAACATTAACCATCATTGATTGGGCAATAAAAATGATCAATGTTCGCAGACAACGCGAAGGACAAACGGCTATTGATATTACCCGTATTCCTCTTGATGATGCCAAATCGTTTGAACTGTTACTAAAGGCAGAGACTACCGCCGTGTTTCAGCTTGAATCCCGCGGCATGAAAGATCTTATCCGGCGCTTAAAACCGGACTGTTTTGAAGATATGATAGCCTTAGTTGCGCTATTTCGCCCTGGGCCATTGCAGTCAGGGATGGTGGATAACTTTATCGATCGTAAGCATGGTCGTGAAGAGGTTTCTTACCCGGATATTAACCATCAACATCAATCTTTAAAACCGATTTTAGAGCCAACCTATGGCATTATTTTGTACCAAGAACAAGTAATGCAAATTGCGCAGGCATTGTCAGGTTACTCACTCGGTGGCGCCGACTTGTTACGCCGAGCGATGGGTAAAAAGAAACCTGAAGAGATGGCAAAGCAGCGCTCCGTATTTAAAGAAGGGGCAGAAAAACAAGGTGTAGATGGCGATCTCTCTATGCACATTTTTGATTTGGTCGAAAAATTTGCAGGTTATGGTTTTAATAAATCACACTCAGCGGCTTATGCACTGGTTTCTTATCAAACTTTATGGCTAAAAACCCATTTTCCTGCTGAATTTATGGCAGCAGTGATGACTGCTGATATGGATAATACCGATAAAATTGTCGGTTTAGTTGATGAATGTTTGCGTATGGGGTTAAAAGTCAATCCACCGGACATTAATAGCGGGCTTTACCATTTCCACGTCAATGAAAAAGGGGAAATTGTTTATGGTATCGGTGCAATCAAAGGGGTTGGCGAAGGCCCTATAGAGGCGATTGTTGAAGCGCGAAACAGTGGTGGCTATTTCAAAAATATTTTTGAACTCTGTGCGCGTACCGATATGAAAAAAGTGAATCGCCGCGTACTTGAAAAATTAACCATGGCGGGTGCTTTTGATAAATTAGGCCCTCATCGTGCAGCCATATTACACAGTATCAATGATGCAATGCAAGCGGCTGATCAGCATGCAAAAGCGCAAGATATTGGTCAAGAAGATATGTTTGGGGTGCTAGCTGAAGAACCTGAACAAGTCGAACACGCTTATGCCTCTGTTCCTGAGCTTCCAGAGCAAGTGTTACTTGATGGCGAGCGAGAAGCCTTAGGTCTCTATTTATCCGGTCATCCCGTGTCACAGTATTTGAAAGAACTCAGCCGTTATTCTGGCGGATTACGAATCAGTGAAGCTGCGCCAACGGGTTGGGGCAAAATGGCCACGCTTGCGGGCATTATAATTGACGCTAGAGTCAAACTGACTAAAAAAGGCAATAAGATCGGACTATTTACCTTAGATGACAGATCAGGCCGCATTGATGCAATGCTATTTGGTGAGTCACTTGAACGATTTGAACATTTATTAGTCAAAGATAAAATTGTGATAGTCACAGGCCAAGTCAGCCATGATGACTTCAATGGTGGACTTAAATTATCAGCGCGTGAAATGGTCGATTTGAGTGAAGCACGCGCTAAATATGTAAAAAGTATTACCGTTTCATTGAAAGATGAACAAGTCAATCGACCGATGTTGCAGCGTTTACAACATGCAATTGAACCTTATCGGCGTGGCAGCGTGCCTGTTCATTTATATTATCACAGGCCGGATTTGGTTGTTCGAATAAAATTTGGTACAACTTGGCGAATCATACCTGAAGATTCGTTAATCGTTGATTTAAAAACATTATTAGGTAATGATCGGGTTGATTTTGAGTTTGATTAATTGATTAAATTAAGATTACCTAAATAATTATTACCTAAAATAATTATTACATAGTAAAATCAGCATAATTTTGTGTAGAGAAATAGCGCTGATTGATGTCAAAAGGCATTTGCGTTATATAAAAACACTATTTTTTAAATAAAAAGTAATAAAGAGGCAATCATAATTATATGAACAATTTTTTGGAATTTGAAAAGCCGATCGCGGAATTAGAAGCAAAGATTAATTCCTTAAAGAGCATTGACTCACAACAAGTTGAATTGAATATTAATCTAGATAAAGAAATAAAGCAGCTTAACCAAAAAAGTCGTGAATTAACTAAAAAAATCTTTGCCAATTTATCGCCTTGGCAAGTTGCGCAACTTGCACGTCACCCAAATCGGCCTTATACGCTTGATTATATTAAAGAGATTTTCACCGACTTTGATCAACTAGCCGGTGACAGAGCCTATGCCGATGATAAAGCGATTATTGGTGGTATTGCACGTATTGATGATCGTCCGGTGATGGTAATTGGTCATCAAAAAGGGCGAGAAACAAAACAAAAAATCTACCGAAATTTTGGCATGCCTGCGCCAGAAGGCTATCGTAAAGCATTACGATTAATGGAGCTGGCTGAACGCTTTAAGCTACCTATAATTACGTTCATTGATACGCCAGGTGCTTATCCAGGGATTGGCGCAGAAGAGCGCGGGCAAGCAGAAGCAATTGCACGCAATTTACGCGAAATGTCACGATTGAAAGTTCCAACTATCTGCACCGTGATTGGTGAAGGCGGATCAGGCGGTGCGCTGGCAATTGGCGTTGCAGACAAAGTGAATATGCTTCAGTACAGTACTTATTCGGTAATTTCACCTGAAGGCTGTGCATCGATTTTATGGAAAAGTGCCGAGAAGGCGTCTGTCGCTGCTGAAGCGATGAATATGACAGCAGATAAACTGCTAAAATTGAATCTGATTGACTCAATCATTCCTGAACCACTTGGCAGTGCTCACCGTGATTATGCTGCTGCTGGTGCATCACTTAAAAAACAACTCATTGATGACCTTGATGAACTTGAGGATATGGATGTTTCGGTTTTACTAGAACGACGATTCCAACGCCTGATGAATTATGGTTATGTAAGATAATATAACGACGGAATTTTATTATGGAAAAAGCAACAGGATTGCGGCGCGTTATCAACGCGGCCAAATATTCGATGTTAGGTTTTAAATCCGCCATTAAAAACGAGACCGCTTTTCGCCAAGAAGTCATACTATTGGTGATTGCTTGCATTATTGCATTTGTCATTGATTTTTCTATTTATGAGCGAATTTTATTAGTCGGTTCAATTGGCGTTGTTATGATTGTCGAGTTGCTAAATAGTGCAATTGAATGTGTGGTTGATAGAATTAGTACCGATCATCATGAACTCTCTGGTCGGGCAAAAGATTACGGCTCAGCCGCCGTTTTTGTCTCATTAGTGTTAACGGGTATTTTGTGGATTTACCTGTTTGCTTGCCACTTTTTTCCTTAATCAATCGCGAGCAAGTTAAGTCGCGACTGATTAATTTCAGCTTGTAAGGCAGGGCAGTTTGAGATCAAATGATTATTCTGTTACTAATTGTTTAATCGTATAATTGCCTGTCTTTTCTGTATCTAGTACCCCTTTAAGCCAAGGCAAAATCGTATTCATCTGTTCATGAAGTTTCCACGGCGGATTGATCACGATCATGCCTGATGCTGTCATCCCTTTTTGGTTATTATCCGGTTTTATTGCAAGCTCATATTGTGAAATTCGCTTAATGCCAGAATCAACAATGGCATTTATCATCCGCTGGGTTTGTGTTCTTGATACAACAGGATACCAAATTAAATAGATACCCGTTGCAAAGCGTTTGTATGCCTCAATTAATGCCGCGGGTATTTTTAGATAATCTTCTTTGATTTCATAAGACGGATCGATAAGGACAATTCCACGACGAGACTCTGGTGGTAGCTTTGACTTTAACTGTGCAAAGCCGTCTTCTTTTAGCACTTTAGCGCGTTTATCTTTACTAAATTCTTGCCTAAGTAGCGGATAATCCGTTGAGTGCAATTCGGTGAGATTTAATTTATCTTGCCCTCTTAATAACTGCTTAGCTATCAAGGGAGAACCCGGATAGTACTTCAATGTTTCAAATGGATTATAACGTTTTAATAGTGAAAGATAAGATTCAATCGGTGCGGGTACATCGTTTTGCTGCCAAATCAAATTAATACCTGATAAATATTCTCCGGTTTTTTCGGCATGTTCACTTTGTAACAGATAGCGGCCAGCGCCAGAGTGGGTATCTAAATATAAAAATGCTTTGTCTTTTTCTTTTAATGAATTAATGCAGAGGGTTAATACAATATGTTTTAACACATCAGCATGATTACCCGCATGGTAACTGTGACGATAACTCAACATGAGATGTTTAGCCTTTGTTATGGATTTTTATTAATTAACGAAGAGTACCAAAGCTCAAAAGATAAAACAAGAATTGATATTCCCAAGTTTGTTTTATCTTTCAGCTTGAGGGTATGTTTGATTTTACTGTTATTTTTTTAACGTTTTAATATCATGTTCACCGACAATAGGAATGCAGTAATCACATTCTATTTCAGTTGCATTTTCTGCATTTTCAGCCGTTGAATTACTTCTATTATAGTGAATTTCAATGGTTGATCCCGATCGTAAGCGCACTTTTAAAGCTGGCATAGCCGCTAAGTGGACTTGAGATCGAAAGTCTTTGAAATTTTCATGATTGCCAATATATTTAAAACAGATATAGAGCCCACCTTCATGATGGAATTGTTCTATATGTTCGAGATAATTATTGTTTTCAAGCGCAAGTGTATAAAATACTTCTTGTTCTTCGGTGTTATCTTTGCTTTTTTCAATTTGCGTAAAGGCGTAAATTCTGTCGGGAAGTCTTTCAGTTTGGTGAGAGTAACGAGATAAATAATTACGGAAAAATTGTTTCCTAAATTTATGCTCCTCATCTAACAATTGACTGAGATTACAGTTATTTTTATAGGTAATTCCCCAAAATGTTTGCGCTGGAATAGTAACAAAAGTAGGCTCAGGCAACAATAACTTATCTTTATTAAGTGCAATCGCTGGCGTTAACCCGGTTGGGTCACAAAATTCACTTCGACGATAACTTGCAGGCGTTACATCAAATTGCTTTTTAAAAGAACGAGTAAAGGATTGTTGAGAATCAAAGCGATATTGCATCGCTATATCCAAAATCGGTTTACTTGTCATTCTTAATGCAAGTGCCGCGTAAGTTAATCGGCGGTGCCGAATATACGTTCCTAAAACTTGCCCAGTTACCTCTTTAAACATACGCTGCAAGTGCCATTTAGAATAGCCTGATTTTAATGCAACATGGTCTATTGATAATGGCTGTTCCAGATTTTTTTCAATCCAAACGATAAGATCTGAAATTATGTTAACTTGATTCATAAAACTCCATTATTAATTAACTCGGCAATACGGCAGGCGATTATGGCGTAATCACCGGAATATGCAAGATAAATAGGAATAAATATTATTAGTAATAAGAGTGATCACCCGCTTGGTGTTCAGTCACATCTTTCACGCCAGAAAGCTCAGGAAATGCATCAAGTAGTTGTTTTTCAATGCCTTCTTTGAGTGTTACATCGACCATTGAGCAACCATTACATCCGCCGCCAAATTGTAAAATAACATAGTTATCTTCGGTCAACTCAACTAAATTGACATGGCCACCATGACCAGACAATTGAGGATTGATTTGTGATTGAATGACATAATTAACGCGTTCAATCAGTGGCGCATCATCCGTGACTTTTTTCATTTTTGAATTCGGGGCTTTTAGTGTTAACTGCGCGCCGAGCTCGTCAGTAACATAATCGATAAAGGCTTCTTCTAGAAAGGGGGCACTATTTTCGTCGATATAAACGGAAAATCCTTGGTACTTTTCTTCTATGTCGTTGTCTTCAACGGCATCAACAGGGCAATATGCCACGCCACATTCTGCGGTCGCTGTACCCGGGTTTATCACAAAAACGCGAATTTGTGTTCCTTCCGCTTGGTTTGCAAGCAGCTTTTTAAAATGTGTTTGGGCAGAATCGGTAACGGTAATGATGGACATAATCCCTCTCTTTTGGCTAGATAGTATAGGCTAGCTGCCTGACTTGCTTAATAGTTGACTAACTCTATCAATTATTATAGGGGTTCTTTTCTAATTTACAATACTGTTCTGCATAAACAAATGATTTGAACGTAGCTTGCACCTTGCTTTTTCAGTAAATAGCTAATTGCATTGATTGTATGACCGGTTGTGACAATATCATCAATAAGCATTATCGATGTTCCTGTTAAATCATTATCGCAGCCAAATAACGTTTTAACATTTAATTCTCGAAGATGTTTGGTCAGTCTTTTTTGATCACGGCGCATTG
>JAVSBY010000011.1:0-10155 GCA_031960925.1 Gilliamella sp. CRA003912 | reverse complement strand
TTGGGTAAATTGGCAAGGCACTGACTACAAATACCATGAAAAGGCAGTTTGAGTGGCATGTGACATAAAAAACAACGCATAGTTAGCTTAAATGATAGTCTTTGAATCACTAAGTTGTACATAAATGATTCGTTTATAGGTAGGCTTTGATTTTACACAAGACTGTGTGATGCGATACTAATAAATTCTATTATGAATACTGTTACGTAAAATTTTATTTATATTTACATTTTTTTTATTTTCATTGCTGTGATATCGGGTATAATTCATTGATTCAACTTAATTAAATGAAGGATGTTAGGGTATGAAAAAAATTAAATTATTATTTATTACCTTGTTTTTAACATTATTATCAACCGTTGCATTAGCGGATACTAAAGTGTTATTGCAAACCAGTTTTGGCGATATAGAAGTCGAATTAGACAGTCAAAATGCACCGATTACGACAAAGAATTTTGTGAGCTACGTTAATGAGGGGTTTTATGATGGATTAACGTTTCATCGTGTCATTCCCGGCTTTATGATTCAAGGCGGTGGCGCGGATGATCAATTAAAATTTAAAGAGCCAACTAATGAGCCGATCAAAAATGAAGCTAATAACAAGTTGAAAAATGATCGCGGCACCATTGCAATGGCAAGAACCAGTGTGGTTGACAGTGCAACAAGCCAATTTTTTATTAATGTTGTGAACAATGATACGTTGAATTATCAGTCACCGACCAATTACGGTTATGCCGTATTTGGAAAAGTAATTAAAGGGATGGATGTGGTGGATAAAATTGTCAGTGTACCGACAAAACGTATGGGGCCGCATCAAAATGTACCGGTTGAACCGATTTACATAAAAAAAGCGACCGTTGTCACCGATTAATTGCTGTGTGATTATGTGAATAAAATCCCGCCACCGAGCGGGATTCTTTTTTGATTTATTTGAGTGAACATAATAAATTGGCTAACGTTCTTACCCCAATACCCGTTGCGCCTGTTGCCCACAGTGCAGTTGAGCTTTTACGGAAAGTGGCTGAGCAATCAATATGTAACCAATTCTTTTCATAATTTTTAATGAAATGTGATAAAAACGCCGCCGCAGTACTGGCTCCGGCAGTATTGGGTAATCCCGAATTAGCCAAATCAGCAAAAGATGACGGCAACTGTGCACGATGTAATTGCGCTAACGGTAGGCGCCAAAAAGCTTCATGTTCTTGTTGACTGCTGATGATTAATTGGTTTGCAAACGCATCATCAAAGCTGAGTAGTGATTGGTAATCATTACCCACAGCCACCTTGGCTGCACCGGTTAAGGTTGCACAGTCTATGATATAACGCGGTTTATCATTATCAGCTGAAATTAAACCGTCCGCTAACACAAGTCGGCCTTCGGCATCCGTGTTGTCAATTTCAACTGTTTTACCATTACGATAGGTAATGATATCTCCGAGCTTAAATGCATTTCCGCTCACCAAGTTGTCGGCACAGCAAAGATACAATTTCATACGGTGCTTAATGCCCCGAGCAATGGCGAGTGCGAGTGCGCTGGTAACGAGTGCCGCGCCACCCATATCAGAGCGCATCGATTCCATAAATTGACTTGGTTTTAAACTGTATCCCCCCGAGTCGAAAGTGATCCCTTTGCCAACTAAACATGCGGTAACAGGTGCATTAGGATCTTGAGTGGGATTATAATCGAGTTCAAGTAAGGCAGCCGGTCTATCAGAACCTTTACCAACCGTATAAATGCCCATATAGTTTTGTTCTTTCAATGCCTCGCCTGAAATAATTTGGTGCTTAATATCCGCTGTATACTGACGAAGTAAATTCACACTGTGCGTAATAAGGTCTAAAGGACTCAGCGTTTCCGCCGGTTCATTAATCATATTTCGGCACCAATCGATAATGGTTAAACGGTATGTTAATTCTTTTTTATCTTGAGTCGTTAACTTTGACCATGTTATTTTATTGCTCCCTTTAGGATTGCGATAGCCTAGCCAAAAATGCCAATTTGCTTCAAGATCCCAACCATCGCCCACCAATTTAACGCGTTTGATGCCTTGACTATCTAATTTACGTGCAGCCGATTGAATGGTAGATAATTTAGTTTCAGCTCGATGATGGATAGTGACAGCATTTTCCGAGAAACTCAGGGTCGCATTTTTGCCCCATTGGCTTGCAGCCGGTTGATTTGACAGTAAAATCGATAAAACAGCTTGAGTTGACATAAGATAAACCTCAATGATAGATACAGACGAAAACAGTCGTCAAATTTAATAAGAAACATGCTAACATAGTCGAGTTTATAATCAATCGAAAGGCGTGATGATGACATCAATTGTACCCATAAAAAATGGAATTAATTTTCGTGATTTAGGTGGCATTTCAACGGTCGATGGTCGAAAAATTCGTCCAGGCATGTTATACCGCTCTGGCGCATTTTGTCACCTGACTGAATCAGATACCGATTTTATCTCGAATAATCTTAATCTGCATTATGTGCTTGATTATCGCGATCTGAGCGAAATTGAAAAGTTGCCCAATCAATTATGGTCAGGTGCAAATTATATTCATGCACCAGCTAATCCTTTGAATGATGATGTTACTGCAAGTCTAACCAGTAATCTTGATCAAGATGTTCAGGCGTTAAAACAAAATAGTCCATATGATTTTATGATTAAGCTGTACCAGCTTTTACCTTTCAATAATCCGGCTTATCAAAAACTTGCATGGCTATTACTTCATTCAGACGGTAAACCGCTGGTTCAGCACTGCGCAGTAGGTAAAGATAGAACAGGCGTCGGCGTTGCGTTAACTTTGTTTGCACTGGGTGTAAGCGAAGCGGTTATTATGGATGACTATCTATTAACAGAAAAAACATTAGCCAGCTATCGTGCTCGTTTATTTGAACAATATAAAGACATCTTCACACCGGAAAAATATGAAAGCAGTAAATTTATTTTTGCTGCGAAGCAAGAGTATTTGAGTGCGGCAATAGAGGCGATTAAAGACCGTTATGATACGATTGATAATTGGCTTGCAAAAGAGTATCAATTAACGGATGACAACAAAAAAATTCTTCGAGATAGGTATCTTGTCTAGCTATCTTCTTGTTGATATCTGTGTTTTATGAGTTTGTATTATATCAGCTAATAAAAATAAGGAGCAATGTCATGTTAACAACTGAAATGGTAAAAAAACTCAATGATCAATTAAACTTAGAATATTATTCATCTAATCTTTATTTGCAAATGAGTGCTTGGTGCGATGATCAAAACTTTTCATCGTTTGCCAAATTTTTGAGAGATCATGCGGGCGAAGAACGTGAGCATATGGAACGATTATTTGATTATGTGTTAGATTGTGGTTCACTTGCAATGATAGGCCAAATAGCAGCACCACAGTCGCAATTTGAATCACTGCTCGATGTGTTTAAAATCGCTTATAAACATGAGCTTTGCATAACACAAAAAATTAATGAACTCGTTGATTATGCATTAACGCAAAAAGATTATTCAACATTTAACTTTTTACAATGGTATGTTGCTGAGCAGCACGAAGAAGAAAAACTGTTTAAAACAATTGTCGATAAACTTGAATTAGTTGGTGAAAACAAACGCGATCTCTTTTTTATGGATAAGGATTTTAATAAAACATTAAGTGAATCGGGTTTGATTGCTAGCGAATAAACTGCACAACGCTGCCACTTTTTAAATAAGGTGGCAGGTTATTTTAGTGTGGTATTAACACCAAATTGTCGATGGGTTTATCACTACTAATCGAAATATGCACATTTTTGATGCGATGATATTGGAAGTAAAACGCCTTGGCAAATGGAGCCGAAATTACCTTGTGTTCAACGTCAATATTGACTGATTTCATTTGCCAAACCCCTTTGCTATACAGCTTTAGCGCTGACTCTTTTAACGTCCATAACTGCCAAAATGCCTCTAAGCTATCTGGCTGCTTGTGTAACCAGGTATTTTCACATTCCGAAAAAAAATGCTTGGCAACAGTTAAATAATTTTTGCGATTTCTTGCAAACTCGATATCGACGCCGACATGCTGCTTGGATGAAATAGCAACCGCGACCATATGTTTGCTATGGCTAATATTAAAATCAGGGAGGTGTTTATCGATAAAACATGGACGGCTATTTTCCCCAATCACAATAGGTGGTAAAACCTGTTCACCCCAGTTATCTTTTAATAAACGGGCTAATAGCGAGCGGCACACTAAAAATTGTTTTTTGCGATCAACATTAAGTTTATTGGCTTGTTCAATGACCTGCGAAGATAAAATCGAAAAATCAATCGTCGCTTGATTGAGATCAGCCAGTTGCACTATTAACATAAATTTTTAAGTCATCTCAATAAAATTATTTTTACTATTTTAACAGCATGCTATGCTAAGTGTTATCACTATTTACCAAGTCGCAAAAGGTTGCCTATTATGTCATTACAAACCACACTTATTGGCGCAGGACGTAAAAAACGCTTTACGCAAGGATCGGTTAATTCGGTTATTCAACGTGCATCTTCGCTAGTTTTTGATACGGTTGCCGCCAAAAAAGAGGCGACAGAAAATCGCACCAAAGGCGCTTTATTTTATGGTCGAAGGGGCACATTAACCCATTTTTCGCTGCAAGATGCTATGGTCGAAATAGAAGGCGGGGTAGGATGTTATCTTTATCCCTGTGGCGCTGCCGCGATTGCTAATGCGATTTTAGCATTTGTTAAATCTGGCGATCATATTTTAGTGTCAGAGGCGGCTTATGAGCCTACCCAAGATTTTTGTAATACCATTTTGCATGACTTTAATGTTGAGGCGCAGTATTTCTCCCCTTTAGTTGGGCAAGGGATTGCGACGCTGATCAAACCCAATACCAAGGTGGTTTTTTTAGAATCGCCAAGCTCTATAACAATGGAAGTACAAGATGTTTCCTCAATCGTTGCTGCGATTAGGCAAGTGAGTCCTGATATTGTCATTATTATGGACAATACATGGGGCGCGGGCATTTTATTTAAAGCGCTAGAACACGATATTGATATTTCGATTCAAGCCGGCACCAAGTATTTGATAGGTCATTCCGATGCGATGTTAGGAACGGCGGTATCGAATGCGCGCTGCTGGGACAGGCTGCGAGAACGATCTTATCTAATGGGGCAAATGTGTGATGCTGATACTGCCTATATTGCGGCGCGTGGTTTACGAACCTTATCTGTACGGTTAAAACAGCACCATGAAAGTGGGCTTAAAGTGGCAAACTATTTAGCTCAGCATCCGCAAGTTGCAATCGTTAATCATCCCGCGTTAGCCAGTTGTAAAGGACATCAATTTTTTAAACGTGATTTTTCAGGGGCAAGTGGGTTATTTTCTTTTGTGTTAAAAGAGCATTTAACGGATTCTCAGCTATCTGATTTTCTCGATGGATTTACCCATTTTTCGATGGCGTATTCGTGGGGGGGATTTGAGTCTTTAATTTTAGCTTCCCAGCCCGAAGAACTGGCAAAAATTAGGCCGGTATCCGGAGTTGATTTTAAAGGTACGCTAATTCGCGTTCATATCGGACTTGAAGATCCCGATGATTTAATTGCCGATTTAGCTGCAGGTTTAAAGCGCATTAATTTGCAGCAACAAGAAGCTGTAAAATGAGAGAGTGATGGATAAATCAATGTTGTGCTCTGTTCAAACCCGTATTTTGCACTCTATACAGCATCAATCTGCCTTACTGATTGGTTACAGTGGCGGCGTTGATTCATCGGTCTTGCTGCATGGTTTGGTGGAATTAAAAAAACATGTTTTACCGAATTTAACGCTACGTGCAATTTATATTCATCATGGTTTAAGTGCCAATGCCGACAGTTGGGCAAGTCATTGTCAGCAGCAGTGCGATCAGTTTCAAGTCCCTTTGATTATTGAAAAGGTGACGCTAGATGCTCAAGGTGGAAATATCGAAGAACAAGCGCGTAATGCACGTTATCAAGCCTTCTTTGAACATCTGCATGACGATGAAATACTTTGCACTGCTCAGCATTTGGATGATCAGTGCGAAACTTTTTTTCTGGCGCTTAAGCGAGGAAGTGGCCCTGCTGGGTTATCATCAATGCCTGAAAAAACAGCGAAATTATTGCGTCCATTATTATCAATCTCTCGTCATCAAATAGAAAGTTATGCACATGCGCATCAATTATCATGGATTGAAGATGAGAGTAACCTTGATCAACATTATGACCGTAATTTTCTACGGCTGAGCGTTCTACCCGTGCTTAATCAGCGTTGGCCGCATTTTTCACAGATGGTGGCGCGCAGTGCGGAACTTTGTCAGCAACAAGAACAGTTAATTGAAGAGCTTTTACTGCCAGATTTTGAAAAAGTCACGACCGATAAAACGCAGCTATCACTTGACCCTTTAAATGATTATTCAGTTTTTAAACGTAATGCTATATTAAGGATGTGGTTTAAGGCCAATCAGCTTAATATGCCAACGCGTAAGCAACTTGAATTGATTTGGCAAACAGTTGGGCAAGCAAAAGAGGATGCCAATCCGACGTTTATCTTGCATGATAGGCAGATTCGTCGTTATCAACATCAGCTATACCTTTTACCTCATTACGCGTCAATTGAGCACCAAATTCTTGATTGGGATTTATCATCAGATCTTGCTTTACCCGATAATTTAGGCGCTTTGCATGTGGCAAATAAAGGGCCGTTTATGTGCCGTGCACCAAATCGAAACGAACAGGTCACCGTGCGTTTTCATGCCCAAGGGCAGTTTCATGTTGTTGGTCGGCAAGGGTCTAGATCAATTAAAAAACTCTGGCAAGAATACCGGATTGCGCCGTGGCAGCGCAGCCGTATTCCACTTGTATTTTATGCTGACCAACTTATTGCAGCGGTAGGGGTTTTTATCACCCAGCCGGGGCTAGGTGATGAAATTGCCTTTACGATTTTGCCTTCCAGCGTTTAAGTAATAGCGAATTGCTGACAACGCTGACGCTGCTTAGTGCCATCGCAGCACCGGCAATCATTGGGTTTAAAAAACCCAGTGCGGCCAGTGGAATTCCAATCGCATTATAGATAAATGCCCAAAATAGATTCTGCTTAATCTTTTGATAGGTCCGTTTTGAGATATCAATCGCGTCACTAATTAGTAGTAAATTGCCCCGCATCAAGGTGATATTCGATGCTTGCATAGCAATATCGGTGCCAGTGCCAATTGCAATACTCACATCAGCGGTAGTGAGTGCTGGTGCATCATTGATACCATCACCAACCATCGCAACATTAGCGCCTGCGCGTTGTAACTGTTCGATATGGCTGGCTTTATCTTGTGGCAGCGCCTGCGAAATAAGTGTATCGATGTTCAGCTGACGACCAATCACTTCAGCAGCTTTTGTATTATCACCAGTTAACATAACCGTTTTGATATGTAATTGTTGTAACGCTTTTATTGCTGCGTTAGCCTCTTGTTTTAGCGTATCTGAAAACACAAATAATGCAATAATATCAACTGTTTGATCTGGTTGCGTTTGGGCGAGCCATGAGACGGTTTCCCCTTGGTTTGCAACGTGATCGATCTTTTGTGCAAGGTCGCTTGATTTTAGGTCTAATGATTGCATCCAAGCTGTGCTGCCTAAATAATAGTGTTGATGATTAACTGTGCCGCTCATGCCTTTCCCGGGTATCGATTGTATATTTTTGGCATACGCCGTGCTTTTGGTGTTTGCTAATATGGCTTTGGCTAGCGGGTGCTCACTTCCTGCTTGGATTGCTGCTGCAATTGATAAAATTTGTTCGGATGATGCCTGATTAAACGCCTCTATTTTTAATAGTTTAGGTTTACCTTGCGTTAACGTACCGGTTTTATCAAATACCACGGTATTGACATGATGGAGTCGCTCTAAAGCCTCTGCATTTTTAATTAAAATTCCATGATGCGCAGCAATCCCTGTGCCAACCATAATTGCTGTAGGGGTTGCTAGACCTAAAGCGCAGGGACAAGCAATCACTAACACCGCAACGCTATTGACGATTGCTTGTTGCCAATCTTGAGTTATGAATCCCCAGCTTAATAAAGTCAATGCCGCAATCACTAATATAACAGGCACAAAAATCGCACTAATTCGATCGACGATACGTTGGATTGGGGCTTTTTTAGCTTGCGCAGTTTCAACCAGTTGAATGATTTTACTCAGTGTTGACTCAGTTTGTGTTGCCGTTGTTTTCACTACCAGCATTCCATAGCCATTGATGGTGCCACCAATAACTTTATCCTGCTCAGTTTTATCAACAGGCAAACTTTCACCAGTTAACATTGATTCATCGCAGCTAGATTGCCCTTCAATGATGTCACCATCCACCGGAATTTTTTCGCCCGGTTTGATAATGACAATATCACCGACTTTTATCTGCGCTATCGGTAAGGTGAGTACTTGCTCATCGCGTTTAACATGCGCAGTATCAGGTCTTAATGACGATAATCCACGAATTGCCTTGGTCGTTTGATGTTTGGCTCTTGATTCTAACCATTTGCCTAATAAAACTAGCGTGATAATCACGACCGAAGATTCAAAATAAAGGTGGGTATTTGGCTGGGTGATGAGCTGATAAACAGACAGACCATAAGCGGCACTTGTGCCTATCGCAACTAAAAGATCCATATTACCTGACAATGATTTTGCTGCAAGATAACCGCTGCGATAAAAACGCGCACCAATCCAAAATTGAACGGGCGTTGCGATAAGTAGTTGTAGCCAGCCAGGTAACATCCAATCAATACCAAGCGGTTTAAGCAGCATTGGTAAAATCATCGGGATTGCCACTAAGGCAGACAACGCAATTGGCCATATTGGCAACGGTTTACTGTTGATAGGTGCTGTAACAGTTGGGTCAGGAATTGGCTTAGCAACGTAGCCCGCTTTATTGACAATTTGCATCAAGGTTTCAAGAGAAACCGAAGGTATTACATCAACCGTGGCTTTTTCGGTCGCCAGATTGACACTCACCTCAACAACACCATCTTCTTTTTTCAACGCCTTTTCAACACGGCCGACACAAGATGCGCAGCTCATCTCTTCAACACGAAAAGTATATTGTACCGTTTTCATCATCCTAAGCCCTCAGTAGTTGATTAACTCTATGCTTAGTATATCGGATTAATTGCAAAGGCGCAGTTTTCTACATTAAAGGATGTGCAGAAAACTGTCCGTGTATCGAAAAAGGTTGGATTAGAAACGTAATTTATCGTTCCAGTCATTTTGTGTTGTGACTAAAAAGTCTTTAACAACTTTAGGATTCCCTGCAACGATATTGCCTGAAGCCATATAGTTATTTCCGCCCACAAAATCGGTAACAACGCCGCCTGCTTCGCGCAAAATAAGTTCACCGCCAGCGATATCCCAAGGTTTTAAACCAATTTCAAAAAAGCCATCTACGCGTCCAGCTGCAACGTAGGCAAGATCTAACGCCGCGGAACCGGTACGGCGAAAATCATTACACTTAGTAAATAATTTTTGAAGTACTGCAAAGTAATTATCAGCATATTGCTTTAATTTATGCGGAAATGCTGTTGCAATTACACTGTTTTCTAAATCTTTTGCATTGCTAACTCTGATACGGTAGCCATTAAGTTGGGCTCCTTGACCACGAACAGCTGTAAACATCTCATTACTCATTGGATTGTAAACGACAGCGGCTTCGGTTTTGCCTTTGACACGCACAGCAATCGAAACGGCGAAATGGGGAATATTTTTGATAAAGTTGGTGGTACCATCAATCGGATCAATTATCCACTGTGTATCACTATCGTTCCCTTTCAGTAACCCGCTTTCTTCAGCAATAATGGTGTGTTCTGGGTAAGCTTTTCTGATAGTTTCAATAATCAACGCTTCAGCCGCACGGTCTGCATTAGTAACAAAATCATTAACGCCTTTGGCATCAATGTCAATTGATGATGGGTTTTCGTAAGCTTTGATAGCAACATTACCGGCTTTACGCGCAGCACGAATAGCAATATTTAGCATTGGATGCATAATTTTTTCCACTTGATGATGTTAAAGAACAATTTTATAACGCGCGACCAAATCGGCCCACGAACAGTTAGGCGCTAGTATAAAGGGTTTGAGCTGATTTTTCTAGCTCAGTTTGGTGTTAAATGTCGATCAA
>JAVSBY010000010.1:12823-23768 GCA_031960925.1 Gilliamella sp. CRA003912 | reverse complement strand
ATTTTTTAGCAAGCTAAATTCGCAACTTTTATTTCATCTGCTCATTTTTTAGCTTCTACAGTTCAATTTTTATCTGTTTTACCCCATTTACCGCTTTTTTGACGGCTTCATCAGTCGAATTACCCTGCGCCAAAACAACGCCCATACGTCGAATTCCTGATATTTGAGGCTTACCAAATAAACGAATATCCACGTACGGTATGTTCATTGCCGATTCCAAATTAGAAAATGACACTTGTTTCGATTCACCTTCGGCTAAAATAACTGCCGATGCTGAAGGGCGGTATTGCTCGATATGCAATATAGGCAAGCCCAAAATTGCTCTTGCATGCAAAGCAAATTCTGATAGATTTTGAGAAATAAGCGTAACCATTCCGGTGTCATGAGGACGTGGTGACACTTCACTAAACCAAACGTTATCACCTTTTACAAATAACTCAACACCAAATAATCCTCTCCCGCCCAATGATTCGGTCACTTTCGTTGCTATTTTTTTCGATAACGCGAGAGCTTTCGCTGACATTTGTTGAGGTTGCCAAGATTCACGATAATCTCCTTTTTCTTGGCGATGTCCGATCGGTTGACAAAAAGAGACCCCATTAACATGACGAACAGTTAGTAGTGTTATTTCATAATCAAAATCGATAAATCCTTCAACAATGACTTTTCCCCCACCGGCACGCCCCCCTTCTTGAGCATATTTCCATGATGCAGTGATGTCAGCGTCACTGCGTAATAAAGACTGGCCTTTTCCTGATGAACTCATCACCGGTTTTACTAAACAAGGATAACCTAACGCTTTTATGGCCTCTTTATATTCGTCTTCTGTTGATGCAAATCGGTAGGGTGATGTTGGTAGATTTAATTTTTCAGCTGCTAATCGGCGAATGCCTTCTCTATTCATTGTAAGTTGTGTTGCTTTTGCCGTTGGAATAACGGTAAATCCAGCATGTTCAAGTTCAACTAGTGTTTCTGTCGCAATTGCCTCTATCTCTGGCACAATATAATCGGGCTTTTCACTTTCAATCACATCTTTAAGTGCTTGTCCATCTAACATATTAATAACATGATGACGATGTGCCACTTGCATAGCTGGCGCATTAGGGTAACGATCAACAGCTATCACTTCACAACCTAATCGCTGAAATTCAATAACGACTTCTTTGGCAAGTTCTCCTGCGCCACAAAGCAATACTTTTGTGGCTGTAGATGATAAAGGTGTTCCTATTGTTACCATAATTTTCTCGCTCTTAGTGATGACGATAATTTAAGTCCTTTACAAATAAAAATCGGGATAATTATCCCGATTTTAATGATGCCGAATATTAGACTAAGTATGGATCCCGTAATATCATTGTTTCACAGCGATCTGGTCCAGTTGATATAATATCAATAGGCGTCTGTGTTAACTCTTCAATACGTTTAATATAATCTCTAGCGGCCTGCGGTAACGCATCATAGGTTTTTACCCCAAATGTCGATTCACTCCAACCCGGCATTAACTCATAAACAGGGGTTACAAGACTCCACTCTTCAGCTGCCGCCGGTGCAGTTTTAATCACATCACCATTTGGTAGTTGATAGCCAACACAAATTTTTACTTCACTCAGTCCATCTAATACATCAAGTTTAGTTAAACAAAAGCCGGATACGGAATTAAGTTGAACCGCTTTTTTAACAGCAACCACATCAAGCCAGCCAGTTCGGCGACGACGGCCGGTTGTTGCCCCAAACTCATTACCTTGTTTACAAAGGAATTCACCAATATCATCAAATAATTCTGTTGGGAAAGGACCTGAACCGACGCGAGTTGAGTACGCTTTAACAATGCCAAGCACATAACCAACATAACGTGGACCAAAACCAGAACCTGTTGCAACGCCACCCGCTGTTGTATTAGATGAAGTGACAAATGGATAAGTACCATGATCAATATCAAGTAACGTGCCTTGCGCACCCTCGAACATGATTTTCTCACCCTTTTTACGTGCATCTTCTAACATTTCAGGAATATCCGCTATCATAGAAACTAAGATATCCGCAATGGCAAGTGTCTCATCTAAAACGCGTTGATAATCGACGGGTTCCACTTTATAGTAATTAACTAATTGGAAATTATGATACTCCATCACGTCTTTAAGTTTCTCAGCAAAAGCGACGCGATCTCTTAAATCACCAACACGCAATCCTCGGCGAGCAACTTTATCTTCGTAAGCAGGACCAATCCCACGCCCAGTTGTACCAATTGCTTTACTGCCTCTGGCTTTTTCCCGTGCTTGATCAAGCGCAATATGGTAAGACAAAATTAAAGGACACGATTCAGAAATTAATAGTCGTTTTCTAACGGGGATTCCCTTATCTTCTAACTCTTTCATTTCTTTCATCAACGCATCTGGACAAAGTACAACACCATTAGCGATAACACTAATAACGCCCTCTCTCAAAATACCTGATGGAATTAAGTGTAATACGGTTTTTTCACCATTAATGACTAATGTATGACCCGCATTATGTCCACCTTGATAACGGACAACGTATTTTGCCTTCTCTGTCAGCAAATCGACGACTTTACCTTTACCTTCGTCTCCCCACTGCGTACCTAACACAACGACATTATTGCTCATATCTCATTTACTCATTTGATTTATTATTGGAACTCAATTTCATATAGCGGAAAAATTCGCTATCAGGACTAATCACCATGACGTCATTACCTGTAAAACTTTGTTCATAAGCTTTTAAACTTCGAATAAAACTAAAAAACTCTTTATCTTTATTAAATGCATCCGCATAAAGTTTAGCTGCATTCGCATCACCTTCACCACGAATGGCTCTTGATTGACGCTCAGCCTCTGACAAAATTTTTGTCGCAGCCAGTGTTGCTTTTCCGCGGGTTTCTTCGGCTTCTTTTACACCTTGGAAGCGTTGGTCACGTGCAACAACCTCACGCTCAGCGCTCATTCTTGCATAGATAGATTCAGACACTTCAGAAGGGAAATTGATTTGCTTAATACGAACATCAATCACTTCAACCCCAAACGCTCTCATACTTGTCTTATTGCTTTCAGGATCTTTTTGCGCATCGGCCACAAGATCTTCGATTGGCACATTATCGTTTACAACCCCATCTTGAGATGTTCCGTTGAGCGCATCTTTCACTCGCATCATTAATGAATTACGTGATTTGGTATCCAAATTTGAGTCATTAATAATATCGCGGATATCAAGCTTACCAATTTCAGCACGTAAACGGCCGTTAAGTCTTGCTAACAATAGATTTTCAACGCTATTCCCGCCAGCAACCGTTTCATAGTAACGATTAAAATCAACGATTTTCCATTGAACAAAGTAATCCACAATCAAATCTTTCTTTTCGCGAGTAATGAATTTTTGTTCACGTCCACCATTGTTAGAGCTATCGGTTGTTTGAATCTTCGCATCAATCATTTTAACACTATCAATACCTGGGATCTTAAAATGAAGTCCGGGTTCGGATAATCCGATGATTTTATTGAATCTAAGTTCGACACCACGTGACCCGGACTCAACGACATAAACGCTCGCAAAAAACACACCAATTGCAACGAAAAAGACAGGAATTAATAATTTACGCATACTGATTTATCTCCTTATCGTCTTATCGTTCGAGTAGTACCATTAGTACTACCTTGGGTTGTGATATTATTTTGTGGAACACTTGATGCTGACTGAGTCGTATCCATCGAATCCGATGAACCAAATGACTTAAAGTTATAACCATTATCTGTACTTGGTGTCGTGTTCACATCAGTATTAGTTTTGTCGGTTAGTTTACTTTTCAACAATTGATCTAACGGCAACACCATTAAATTACCACTTTTTTCATTAACAATGACTTTACGTGTATTGGTTAAGATTTTTTCCATTGTCTCAATATATAAACGCTCTTTGGTGATTTCTGGCGCGGCTTTGTATTGTGGTAAAAGCTGCTCAAATCGAGTCACATCACCAGCAGCTTCGAGTTCAACTCGCACTTTATAAGCATTTGCATCAGCTAAAATTCGCGCAGCGCGACCTTCAGCTTGTTGAACCAATTGAACTCTATCGGCTTCTGCTTTGTTAATTTCGCGTTCTCTATCTTCACGCGCTTTAATTGCATCATTAAATGCTTCTTGCACTTCCTCTGGAGGTCTAGCTGATTGGAAGTTAAGATCGACAATACTAATCCCCATATCGTAATGAGCAATAATATTGATAAGCTCATCTTTGGTACGACTTTCAAGCGCCGAGCGACCTTCAGTTAAAATTGAATCCATATTGGAACTGCCAACTTCCGTGCGCAGTGCACTGTCTGCAGCTTGACGTAAACTATCATCAACATTGGTGACATTGAATAAATATTTTAACGGATTTGAAATGCGATATTGCACATTCATTTCAACAAAAACCAGATTCTCACCAGCGGTTATCATAAAGCCTTGCACATTAAAGTTACGTGTGCCTTGAGTATCAACAATATACACGTTATCGATTAGTGATGGCTTCCAATTCAAACCGGGTTCGATAATATTCGGTTGCATTTTACCAAAACGGGTAATCACACCTCGCTGGCTTTGATTAATGGTATAAAAACCACTAACTCCCCATACAAGAGCAACAACAACGGCACCAATACCAATCATTTTTGATATAGGAAATGGTCGTTTTGTTCCAGACGATTGGCCGCCATTACCTGAATTACCTTTATTCTTTAAAAGGTCGCTAATTTTATCAAAAAAATCACCCGATGACCCGGTTGGTTTTTTGTTGTTATTTCCCCATGGATCGTTATCTTGTCCGTTATTTCCGGGCTGATTCCACGCCATATTTATAGCTCCGTTTAACAATTATTGGCCAATTAAATATTGGTTAAGTAAAGTAAATCCGGCTCTTTTTTAGCAAGACGGTTCCACTCAATTAAAGGTATTCTAATTTGTAAATTAAAACTCCCATCCTCATTAATTATTTCGTGTTCAATTGCATGCAACTGATACAAACGACTACGTAACTTCGACAAATGAGCAGGTAAGCTTAATTGACAAACTTGAATCTGTCTAGCAAGTCTTTCTTTTAACGCTGTAAAAAGCAGATCTAATCCTAAACTATTTTGTGCTGAAATCCAAACGCGAATTGGAACACCGTTTTCATCACGATCGATACCGGGCTGTTTACCCTCAAGTAAATCAATTTTATTCATGACTAATAACGTCGGGATATCATACGCATCTATCTCAACAAGGACATCGTTAACTGACTCGATATTATCCAATAAATTCGGATCACTTGCATCTATAACGTGCAAAAGCAGTGACGCTTCTTGCGTTTCAAGTAATGTTGCTTTAAATGCAGCAATCAAGTCATGGGGGAGGTGACGAATAAATCCCACTGTATCGGCCAAAACGACTTCGCCCACATCATCAACTTGAATTCTACGTAACGTTGGGTCAAGCGTTGCAAAAAGCTGATTTGCCACATACACATCAGCTTTTGTTAAGGCATTAAATAGGGTTGATTTACCCGCATTGGTATAACCCACCAATGAAACTGTTGATAAATCAGCTTTATTTCTTGATTGACGATTTTGATTACGCTGTTTTTCTACTTTAGCAAGCCGGGATAAAATTAATTGAATGCGATGGCGAATTAACCGCCTATCGGTTTCAAGCTGAGTTTCGCCTGGTCCACGTAAGCCGATACCGCCTTTTTGACGTTCTAGGTGGGTCCAACCACGAACTAAACGAGTTGATAGATACTGTAATTGTGCCAGCTCAACTTGCAATTTACCTTCGTGTGTTCTCGCCCGCTGCGCGAAAATATCAAGAATAAGTCCTGTACGATCAACCACACGGCATTCACATAGCTGTTCAAGATTACGTTCTTGTGTTGGGGTTAATGTATGATTAATTAAAATAACCGATGCATTCAGCTCTTTGACTTTTTCTGCAATTTCTTGCGCTTTACCTTCACCAATAAAATATTTAGCTGATGGGGCTTTTCTTGAGGTTGTGACAACATCGAGAATATCTATATTAGCCGAAGTAACTAAGACTTCAAACTCTTTTAGATCCTCGATATCGCTCTCTTGAGGAAAAAATACATGCACTAATAAGGCCGATTCACCGCCTTGATATCGTTCAAACAATCAAACGCTCCACTGACAAGAATTAGCCTTCAACTTCCTCTTCTGATTGAGATAACAATCCTGAAATCGGTCTTGATGGCACAACGGTTGAAATCGCATGTTTATAAACCATTTGGCTCACTGTATTTTTTAACAAAATAACAAACTGATCAAATGACTCAATTTGTCCCTGTAACTTAATACCATTAACTAAATAAATTGACACTGGAATATGTTCACGGCGTAGCAAATTTAAATAAGGATCTTGCAATGACTGCCCTTTTGACATGAGAGTTTCCTTTCTAATACAAATAAATAAGAAAAAACAATAGCGGTAATAGCAAATTGATTTTTGTCATTGACACGCTAAGATATTAGCTACCAAATTATCATAAAAAGCGCCACTCTAAAATACTTGAGTATAAATTAATGCACAAATAATTAAAAATTAAGCTATAAATAATAGGACTTAGCAACTTATAAGATAATTAGTTCGTCAAATGACTAATCCATGTAACTAAAAATGGAATCCATCGTATCAAAATCTAACTGTATGATAGGTTGTTTCCAACCTCGGAGCCAAGTAATTTGGCGTTTAGCAAGTTGCCTGGTTGCACATATCCCTTTAAATACCATCTCATCATAACTGCAAAGTCCACTCAAATACTCCCACATCTGACGGTAACCCACACAGCGCATAGACGGTAGATTTAAATGCAAATCGCCGCGCATCATTAACGACTCTACTTCATTTTGAAATCCCTGATCAAGCATCTGCAAAAACCGTTTTTCAATGCGTTCGTGTAATGTGTGTCGATCGTTAGGAATAATCGCAAACTGTTTAATGTCATAAGGCAAGGCATCGCCGCTACGTTCTGTCAATTCGGTCATACTCTTCCCTGAAACAAGATAAACCTCTAAAGCGCGATTTAAACGCTGTGGATCATTAGGGTGAATACGCGCAGCTGAGACAGGATCGACTTTTTTTAATTGTTCATGAATGGCTTGCCATCCTTCTCGATTTGCCTGCTCTTCAATTTGCTTTCGAATATCACAATTGGCGGTAGGAAGCGGAGAAAGCCCATCAATTAATGCTTTAAAATAAAGCATCGTTCCACCAACTAATAAGGGAATTCGCCCTTTTGCAAAGGTTTTTTCGATCGCGCGTATTGCATCATGTCGAAAGTTAGCTGCTGAATAACTTTCTGATGGATCGCAAAGATTAATCAATTGATGAGGATAAAGCGTGAGCTCGGCTTGGCTTGGTTTCGCTGTGCCAATATCCATTCCTCGATAAATCAAGGCTGAATCGACACTAATAATATCGATGGGGTAACGATCACATAGCGCCATGGCTAATGCCGTTTTTCCTGATGCTGTTGGCCCCATTAATGTTAATACGGTTTTATTATTCATAATTTAATTTGTGATAAGAAATCAATTTTGTGTAAAAAGGTGTCTTTGTGCAATAAATTAGCATCAAGTTGCTCTAACTCAGCCAGTAGCTGAATAACTTTAGACACGTTCCAATTGGATGAACTATCATAACACTGCTCAGCTAGCCATTTCGCTAATTGCGTTTTTTCTATCTCTTGGTGTGATGTCAGTAAATGCAGTAAAGACGGCAATATCTGCTGCCAATTCATCGCACGTAAAAGTTTAGGCACACTTTGTAAATGCATTTTTGATTTGTCAAAATCAAACACAAACCCTAGCTGAGTCAATACCGGTTGGTTATGCTCAATAACCGCTTGTTCTTTTTTGTTCACCAATAACGTGAGTGGAATTAGCAATGTTTCTGATTGTGATGACAGTAATTTGATGGTCATCATGCACTGCTGCGCTAAAGGTAGGACAATAACCGAAAACACCTGATGATTATTCTGACGTTTTTCAAGTAATGCCATATCCGGTTCAATCACCGTTAATACCCGTCCAAATTCAACAACAGAACTGGATGCTAACTCAGAGAATTGAGAAGCTAAAGGCACATTTCGTTTAGGAAATAATGAGGCAATCACCGCTTGCTGTTGCTCTGTTATCCTTGGAGGTGGCGATATTAGTGACGACGATAGTGGCACTGCTGGTAAAATTGATTGTTGTTCTGATATCGCTTGGCTTAACGCATCTTCATTAACATGAACAAGCTGCTGATATGCTTGATTCTCTTTAGCATAACCGCTGGCTCGTTTAGGCGATTGACTGGGCACAGCATAAGTTGTTTTATCCCCTTGGTTAAAGATATTTTGCCCAGCAGCTGAACGATTCGGACTCATTGTATGCGATGAGGGCATATCTGGAATCGCAGGCTCTAAAGCCATCACCATCGCTTGATAAACAAAATCATGAACTAACCTTGCTTCGTGAAAACGCACTTCATGTTTAGCCGGATGAACATTGACATCAACTTGCTTTGGATCCACTTGCAAAAATATCACATACGACAACGTTTCACTCAGCGAATTAACATAAGCTTGCCGTAAAGCATGGTTTAACAATTTATCTTTTACAATTCGTCCATTCACATAAAAATAGTGCATGTCGCTGTTTTCATAGTGAGAAACCCACCCTTGAATAGCAAGATCTTCATGCAACCAATCCAATTTAACCGCTTTATCCATGAATGAATGCCCACACACTGCCTTCACCCGCTTATCTAAGCTCATACAATGATATTGGCGAATTAGCTTGCCGTTATGGTGTAAGTTAAAGGTGATATCGGGACGAGCGAGCGCAATACGACGTAAAAATTCATCGACATGCATAAACTCGGTTTTTTCTGTCTTCAAAAAACGACGCCTTGCTGGCGTATTATAAAACAGATCAAGGACTTCAACCGTTGTACCAATAGGATGTGCTGCCGGTTTAATAATTGGCGTCATCTCTCGGCCTTCAGCATAAACTTGCCAAGCTTCGGATTGTTCGACAGTTCTTGATGTTAACGTCAATCGCGACACTGAGCTAATACTGGCTAATGCTTCGCCACGAAATCCCAAACTGACAATGGCTTCTAAATCCTCTAATGAACCAATTTTGCTTGTTGCATGACGAGCAAGCGCCAAAACCAATTCATCTTTACTTATGCCACAGCCATTATCACGGATACGGATTAATTTACAGCCGCCTTGTTCAAGATCGATATCAATCTGCGTGGCGCCGGCATCAATACTATTTTCGACTAACTCTTTAATCACTGAAGCTGGCCGTTCTACCACTTCACCCGCCGCAATCTGATTGGCTAATTGCGGAGATAAAATCTGAATAGCCATTAATGCTGTTCCCCAAAATGCGGATTCTTTTTCACATAATTTTTGATGCCAAGGTAAATTGCTTTAGCGATCTTATCTTGATGTGCATTACTTGCAAGTAGCGCCTCTTCTTCAACATTCGAAATAAAACCAACTTCAATAAGTATCGAAGGAATATCAGGCGATCTTAACACCCCCAAGCTTGCATGCTCAGGTTTGCGTTTATGCAGATTAATGGCTGTCGATGCCATCTCTTTTAATACTTGGGTTGCCAGCTCGTAACCCACGCGCTGTGAATACGAAAATTGCAGATCCAAAATGGCTTGGCTTAAGTGTGGATTATTATCATCACTTAACGCATCTCCCGCACCACCTAATAATTCTGACTGCTTTTCGTGCTGTTCAATCCAGCGACCTAATTCAGTATCGGCTCTTTTGGTTGACAACACCCAAACCGACGCACCGTCAGCACTTCGATTTGGCGCGGCATCGGCATGAATTGAAATGAGTAAATTTGCTTTATTTTTACGGGCAATTTCAGAACGTTGAAAAACCGAAATAAAGTTATCCGAGCTGCGAGTGAGCACGCCTTTAAAATTGGCATCTTGATTTAATAAAGCGGACAACTTTTTCGCAATTGATAAGGTTACCGTTTTTTCATACAGATTATTTTTGCCAACCGCACCCGAATCTTTACCGCCGTGACCTGCATCAACAGCAATAATAACTTTGCCGTATGCTGCGCCACACAGCATAAATAACAGTAGAAAAGTAATTAATTTTTTCATTATTTAGTTCTTATTCTTTATCTTAAGAATAGCCTGACCTTTTAATGTTGATGCTTTGACGTTGGCGATGCGCTCAAAGGAACAATACGCCAACTCAATTTCGATATCAGCAACCGGTAACATCCCCATTGCTTGCTCAGGCCACTCAATTAAACAAATAGAACGAGATGAAAAATACTCTCGAATCCCCATAAACTCTAATTCCTCAGGATCACTTAATCTGTACAAATCAAAATGATAAACCGAAAAATCAGCAAAAACATAAGGTTCAACCAAGGTATATGTCGGACTTTTCACATTACCTTTATGACCTAACTGTTGCAAAAAACCACGACTCAATGTCGTTTTACCGGCCCCTAAATCACCCACAAGATAAATAATAATCGAGCTACCATGTTCCATTAAGTAAGATTGACATTTCTCGGCAAGTTGCTGACCGAGTGCCAACGTATCTTGTTCAGTTGCTAAAATCATAGGTCCCATGATGTATTCTTTGCGCAATAAATAGGTTTTATTATATACTAATAACCGTTATAGATGAACGTTTCAACAACATCTTATTGGTACAAAATTTAATGCCGCTTTATACCGATAAATTAATTAATGGTAAAACCATGCTTTATACTATATCAACCGCCACCTTATCTAAAATTTATTGGTCACAGCTTACTTCTGATGATGTCGTTTTATTTTGGCAAAATGGCGTCGTTTTGGCATTAAACAGCCATATAATCGTCGAGAATATCCTCAATCAAACAAAGCATTGCTAT
>JAVSBY010000010.1:0-12723 GCA_031960925.1 Gilliamella sp. CRA003912 | reverse complement strand
AATAATTTGAATGAAAGCAAAAGTACTGGCCATTTTTGATTTTACGTTCAAATTAAGTATATAATGGCGCAAATTTTAAGGTAGTAAAATCATGGCATTAAAAATAACATCTAAATGTATAAACTGCGATATGTGTGAGCCTGAGTGCCCCAATGAGGCTATTTCAATGGGCTATGACACCTATCAAATAGATCCAAGCAAATGCACAGAATGTGTGGGTTATTATGAATATTCAACTTGCCAACGCGTCTGCCCTATCAATAATGCAATTATCTCTGACAGCGATCATATAGAGACCAAAGAACAGCTGATGGCAAAGTTTGAATTAATTAAACGCCTTTAATCTAACGCGACCTCGATTCTTAACTCTTTGGGGATTTCAAACGTAATGTTTTCTAAAATACCGGCCATTTCAGTTAACGAATGACATCCCATACTGTTTAAATGGCTAATGACTTCCTGCACTAAAATATCTGGTGCCGATGCCCCCGCTGTCACCCCAACCACTTTCGCGTCGCTTAACCATTCTTTTTGAATGTCAGAGGCAAAATCAATCAAATACGCATTTATTCCTTGGCAGCGCGCAAGTTCAGCGAGTCGATTGGAATTGGATGAATTTTTTGAACCGACCACCAAAACAATGTCTGCAAGTGCTGCAAGCTCTCGAACAGCCTGCTGTCGATTGGTTGTTGCGTAACAAATATCGTTTTTTCGAGGCCCGAGTATATTTGGGAAGCGCGCCGTCAAAGCTTCAATAATTTCAGCGGTATCATCAACAGATAATGTCGTTTGTGTAATAAAACATAAGTTTTGTTCATTCTTAATGTTTAATTTATTCACATCCGATGTTGATTCAACCAAGTAAATACCCCCATTGGGATTATTGTATTGCCCCATCGTCCCTTCAACTTCAATATGCCCAGCATGACCGATTAAGATCACTTCTTTACCGCGATAACTCGCTCTGGCAACTTCCATATGTACTTTAGTAACAAGTGGACATGTCGCATCAAAAACATGCAATTTTCGCTGCTTTGCTTCTTCTCTTACTGCTTTAGACACGCCATGTGCTGAAAAGATCAGAACGGAATGATCCGGCACATCACAAATATTTTCGATAAAAATAGCACCGAGCTTTTTTAACCGATTGACAACATAACGGTTGTGCACCACTTCATGACGAACATAAACTGGCGTTCCAAACAGGGCTAACGCGCGCTCAACAATGGTAATTGCTCGATCAACGCCTGCGCAAAAGCCACGAGGATTGGCCAAAATAATTTGCATGCTACTTATCCTTTTTGACTTTATAACTTGCGAAAACAAACAAAGCAATGCCAATGCAAATCGCACAATCAGCAATATTGAAAGTTGGATAGTGCCAGTCTCCAAAATTGACATCTAAAAAATCAACTACAAAACCGTGATAAAGCCGATCAAATAAGTTACCTAATGCCCCACCTAATATGCAAGATAATGAAAAGTTTTCTAATTTTTTATCACGTCGATTACGATACAATAAGTAAATAATTACAGCACTAACAACCATAGCAATTGCAGCTAACATCAGACGCTGCCCTTCAAAAATACTGAATGCTGCGCCGATATTTCGCACGTATGTAATCGAAAAGAACGGTAACAGATTTACCGATTCGTATAAATAAAAATGATTTATAATTAGAAACTTACTGGCAATATCGACGATAAAAACAAGTGCTGTAATGATTAGCCAACATAACCCATTATCTTTTTTCATAGTATGATGCTCTTAGTCTATATCCGCCGACAGATGCCGGCGGGAAAGGAAGTCAAATCAATACAACAAAGCTAACCTGCTCGATAAGTTGTTCTGTTGTATCTTAGCAATATCACTTATGCAAAGTGCCGAGTTTCACCTTGCCCGTGAATATTACTTTCACAGCGTTTACATAAATGCGTTGTAGGATCATTATCTTGCGTGTAATGCCAGCAACGCGGGCATTTTTCACCTTGTGCCTTGGTTAATTCAATTTTCAGTCCACCTAGCTCGCTTTGGATTGCATTTGCGGGTGCCTGTTCAAGTGGTTTAACAATAGCCTGTGACGTTAATAAAACAAAACGCAATTCATCGTCTAATTTTGTTAACGCGCTCATGATTTGCACATCGGCATAAAGAGTCACTGCCGCTTCTAACGACCCCCCAATCACTTTATCATTACGCGCTTGTTCTAAGACTTTATTTACTTCACTACGAACAGCTAAAATCTGCGACCAATAATCATTATTTAATTTTTCACTATCAGAAAGCGAAAATAGCGCCGGATACCACTCATCTAAAAACACAAATTCCGGTTTTTCACTCATCGGCAAATATTGCCAAATTTCATCAGCGGTAAAGGATAAAATTGGCGCAATCCAACGAACCATCGCTTGCGCAATATGGTATAACGCCGTTTGACAGCTGTGACGAGCAACACTATCACTTTTTGCTGTATATTGACGATCTTTAATAATATCCAAATAAAATGAGCCCATTTCAATTGAACAAAACTGCATAATGCGCTGCACAACTTTATGGAAGTCATAGTTCTCATAAGCCTGAATGATTTCCTCTTGCACATCTTTCGCCATACTCACAGCCCAGCGATCTAAGACAATCATATCATCAGGTTTGACCATATCTGTTGCTGGATCAAAGCCATTTAAATTAGCTAATAAAAAGCGGGCAGTATTACGAATTCTACGATAACTGTCTGCTGAACGTTTGATGATTTCATCTGAATAACTCATTTCACCAGAATAATCAGTTGAAGCAATCCATAAACGCAAAATATCCGCCCCGAGTTTATTCATCACTTCTTGTGGAGTAACAATGTTTCCGAGTGATTTAGACATTTTACGCCCTTGCCCATCAACCACAAAACCATGCGTTAAAACTTGCTTGTAAGGGGCTTTATTATCAATTGCGGTTGACAACATTAACGATGACATAAACCAACCGCGGTGTTGATCTGATCCTTCTAAATAGATATCCGGCGCATGTTGATTAAATTCAGGACGAACACTAACTACCGAATAGAACGTTGACCCTGAGTCAAACCAAACATCTAACGTATCAGGCACCTTACGGTAATCATCGGCATCTGGACCCAATAATGTTTTGATGTCAGCGTCCCACCATGCTTGAATGCCGTCTTTCTCAACTAAACAAGCGACTTTCTCAATCAAAGCTTGCGTATCAGGATGTAGCTCTTCTGTCTCTTTATGTACAAAAAGCGCCATCGGCACGCCCCATGTACGTTGACGGGAGATACACCAGTCAGGGCGATTGGTGACCATCGTTTCAATACGGGCTTGACCCCAATCAGGGATCCAACGTACTTGTTTAATTTCTTTAAGTGATTGTGCACGCAAACCTTGTTTATCCATACTGATAAACCACTGTGGAGTTGCACGATAAATCACTGGTGTTTTGTGGCGCCAGCAGCACGGATAACTGTGTTCAATATTTTCAAAGTGCAATAGTGCATTATTTTCTTTCAATATCTCGATAATAACTTTATTGGCTTTAAACACAAAAAGACCATCAAGGCCAGCACCTGTGCCAGGTAAAAAGCAACCATTGCCCCCGACTGGGTTTGCCACTTCAAGTTGATATTTTTGACCCGCAATAAAGTCTTCACCACCATGACCTGGCGCCGTATGCACAGCCCCCGTACCTGCATCAACCGTAACATGTTCGCCAAGAATAATTGGCTCATCAAAATCAAGAAACGGATGTTTAAAACGAAGCAACTCAAGATCAGCACCTTTACAGCAGCCTAATACTGACCAATCGGTTATTGCTGCGCGCGTCATCACTGATTCAACAAGATCGGAAGCTAAAATTAAACACTCTGTTTGATTAACTTGCACAAGCTGATAGTCAAATTCAGCGTGCAGTGCAATTGCTCGGCTTGCCGGTAATGTCCAAGGCGTCGTTGTCCAGATCACAGCAAAAATCGGCAGTGCAGTAGTAACGTTAAATTTGTCAGCAACAGCTTGGTTATCCATCGCTTTAAATTTAACATCAACCGCTGGCGATGCTTTGTCATAATATTCAACTTCAGCTTCGGCAAGCGATGACATACACTCCGTGCACCAATAAACCGGTTTTGCCCCTTTAATTAAGTGCCCATTTGCGATCACTTTACCTAACGCACGGATAATATTTGCTTCTGTTGTGTAATCCATCGTTCGATAAGGATTATGCCAATCGCCCATCACACCCATGCGGATAAAATCGGCTTTTTGTAACTCAACTTGGGAGGCTGCATAATCACGACAAATTTGACGAAACTCCGCGGGCGACACGTTAACCCCCGGTTTGCCAACTTGCTCTTCAACTTTCTGCTCAATTGGTAACCCATGACAATCCCAACCTGGAATATAAGGAGAATCATAGCCATTTAAGCCTTTTGATTTAATGATAATATCTTTAATAATTTTATTAACTGCATGACCAATATGAAGCTTACCATTTGCATAAGGAGGACCATCATGCAAAATAAAGGATTTTTTCCCTTTTTTGGTTTGACGAATTTTACGATACAGTTCTTTATCATACCAATTTTGTAACATTGCAGGCTCTCGTTTTGCAAGATCGCCGCGCATTGGAAATCCGGTTTCCGGTAAATTCAATGTATTTTTATAGTCTGTCATGCTAAGTTATTCCAGTTAAATTTGTTTATCATATTTTTACGTTGAAACACGCAAATTATTTATCGCCAAGTGATGAGCTAGAGTATCTAACACTAAGCTGTTTTGCTGCGCAAATATCTTCTGATATTTGCATTTTGAGTGTTTCTAAGGAACTAAATTTTTTCTCTTCTCGCAATTTTTCAACAAAGAATACCTCTAAATATTCCCCGTAGATAGTATCCGAAAAATCGAATAAATTGACTTCTAAAATGGCGCTTTTACCATTGATTGTCGGGCGCATCCCGATATTAGCAATACCTTCATAATACTTATCGGTACAAAGATGACGAACGTTGACAAAAAAAACGCCATGCAATGCCGGTTTTTTACGGTGTAAATGAATATTTGCTGTAGGAAATCCCAGTTGCCTTGCTAAAGCATTTCCATGTACAACCCGTCCTTGAATCGTATACTCACGTCCAAGTAGACAATGCGCTAATTCAAAATCATTATTCAGCAGTGCTTGCCGAACGGCCGTACTGCTGACACGAAAATGATTATGCACAAATGTAGGCATACTTTCGACGGTAAAATTATATTTACTTGCATACTGTGATAATAATGCAACGCTACCTTGACGTGATGAACCGAAACGAAAATCATCACCAACAACAATGTAGTCAACCTTCATGCGATCAACTAACCAATCTTGAATAAAGCTATCGGCTGACAACGTAGCAAATGTCTGGGTAAACGGCACAGCCAACAGATAATCAATACCCAGCTTTTCGATTAACTTGACTTTTTCTTGAAAAGAAGTCAAGCGTGATGGCGCATTATCACCAGTCAAAAATTCTAATGGCTGCGGTTCAAACAGAACCAAAACAGTCGGCAAATTACGCTTTTTGGCTTGCAAAATTAGACGTGAAATTAACGCCTGATGACCCAGATGTACACCATCAAAATTGCCTAAGGTCACAACGCATTTTGAAAACTGATTTTTTAAATTAGCAATGCCACGAATAATCTTCATTAGACTGTGTTATTTATTTTTTGAATAACCGAGAATTATACCAATGTTTCATCAAGATGCACGAAATATAAAATGCCACAATGCGTCGTCTGACCAACTACCTGACTCAATAAATGTGCATCCACTAAAAATGATGGCTAATCAAATAACTAATAAAAATTAATCATGACGCAATGCGCGTAAAAACTCTTGCCGTGTACTTGGATTGGTTTTAAATCCACCACCGAGTGCGGTTGTTGTCGTAACACTCGTTGAATCTTTTACGCCCCTAGCTTTAACACAATAGTGCGTTGCATCAATCGATACCGCAACATTAACCGTACCAAGCAAGGTTTGTAGCGCAACTAAAATCTGCTGAGTGAGCCTTTCTTGCACTTGAGGCCTTTGCGAGAAAAATCGAACGATACGATTAATCTTTGATAAACCTATCACACTATCTTTAGGCATATAAGCAACCGTTGCTTTACCATCAATAGTCACAAAATGATGTTCACATACACTGGTTAATGAAATATCACGCACAGTAATCATTTCATCGACATTCATTTTATTTTCGATCAATGTGATTTTGGGAAAATTTTCGTAATATAAGCCGGAAAAGATCTCATCAACATACATTTTGGCTACACGATGAGGTGTTTCAATCAAGCTATCATCATTCAGATCAAGTTCCATTAATCGCATAATTTCACGGAAATGAGACTCAATTTTGGCTTTACGCTCAACATTATCCATCGCTAAACGGCATAATGGCGTTTCTAAATTTTTCGCAGCTAATGCCTCTTTTACTTTTTGAGCCGAAAGACTTAAGTCACTCATTATCATAATCTCATCCAAGAACAATACATCATTATATACCACGAATCTTTTAAATAGACAATTATTAGGCAATCTCGCGTTATCGTATAACGAAAAGCGCAAATTGCCATGATTTCGGCGCGCTTAACTTAATATGTTCCCCCTTGTTATCGGCCACTTAACAGTATTTGCCAATTAATAAATATCAATGTTAAGATGAAAATATTATTTATCTCGCTCCTTCCAATACAAATGGCAAACTTACTGACATTAGAACAAAGTGATACGTTATTAAAACAAGGTGGCGTTTTAGCGTATCCAACCGAAGCGGTATATGGACTGGGCTGCGATCCTAATTGTGAACAGGCCGTGTTAACCCTTTTAGCGCTAAAGCAGCGCCCAATCGAAAAAGGGCTGATTTTAATCGCCAGTGATTATGCGCAGCTCGCGCCTTATATTGATGAGTCAGCGCTTTCAATCCAACAAAAAAATCAGGCCATCGACAGCTGGCCAGGCCCCATTACCTGGATTTTTCCTAAAAACCAATCTACACCTTATTTTTTAACTGGTCAGTTTAATTCAATTGCGGTACGTGTCACAAATCACCCATTAATTCAGCAGCTATGTTCACGCTTTGGGCGGCCCTTAGTGTCAACCAGTGCCAATTTATCCCGTCATCCACCTTGCTTGACCAGCGCTGAAGTGCACCAACAATTTGGTGAAAGCTTTCCTGTTTTGCAAGGTGAATTGGGTGGCAGAACAATGCCTTCACAAATCAGAGATATCCTAACAGGCAATATTATTCGACAAGGGTAAGTAGCATGCAAAATTTATACATTGGCGTAATGTCAGGAACCAGTATGGACGGGGTAGATATTGCCTTGGTTAACATTGAGCAAGGCCACGTTTGCTTGATTGCAAGCGAGTGCTATTCAATACCAAATTCGCTCAAACAAAACCTGCTCACACTTTGTGAAACCAAACAAACGACCTTACAGCTTTTAGGTGAGCTTGATAACGAGCTGGGATTACTTTTTGCCAAGTGCGTTAATCAATTTTTAGCCGACAATCAATGCGATAAAACCTCAATACGGGCAATTGGTTGCCATGGACAAACAATCTATCATGCGCCGGTTGGTAAGAACCCATTTACGATGCAAATCGGTGATGCCAACATTGTTGCGGCAAAAACAGGCATCACAACCATTGCTGATTTTCGTCGCAAAGACATGGCTTATGGCGGACAAGGGGCGCCACTGGTCCCCGCTTTTCATAAGGCCATATTACAAGATCAGGATAAAAATCGCATTATCTTAAATATCGGCGGCATAAGTAATATCACCGTGCTAATCCCAAATCGGCCCGTTATTGGTTACGATACTGGTCCGGGTAATGTCTTACTTGATGGTTTTATTCATCAGCACCAAGCAAAAGCGTATGATAAAGACGCTTTATGGGCAAAAACAGGACAATACAACATTGAATTATTGAATGCCTTGCTTGATGAAGATTACTTTCAATGCCCAGCCCCCAAAAGCACCGGGCGAGAACAATTTAATATGCCGTGGCTACATCAAAAATTATCCAAGCTACAGAGCATCAAGGCGCAAGATATTCAGGCAACCTTAGTTGAATTGACCGCGCGATCAATTGCGCATGAAATTGAAAAGTGCCCTGTTGTAACTGAACTGCCTTGCGAATTATTCGTTTGTGGCGGCGGCGCTAAAAATCCACTGATTATGGAAAGGCTGGCTTGCCTATTACCGGCCTGGACTGTTTGCCCTACAGGTAAACTGGCCATCAATAGTGATTATATGGAAGCCATGGCTTTTGCTTGGCTTGCTTACTGCCGGTTAAACGATATTCCATCAAATATTCCAGAAGTAACTGGGGCGAGCCAAGCGGTTTGTTTAGGGGTTATTTACCGATAAAAAACGATTAATCGGCTTGTTTGGCTTGTTTATTAAAACCAATTAACTCAGAAATTTTATCCGCAGCTTCACGAATCTCACCAATGAGCTTAGCTTCAGCTTCAGCTGTATTACATCTAAAAATTGAGGTTGATAAACTTAACGCGGCAATAATATTGCCTAATCGATTATAAATTGGCACCGAAAAACAGCGCAATCCAAGCTCAGACTCTTCATCATCTTTACCATAACCTAGACGTTTAACCTCATCAAGTTCATTTAAAAACGCGTCTTTACTGATGATGGTTTTAGGGGTGAACTGCACAAAATCAATACTATCAACAAGCTTAGTTCGACTTTCATCGTCTAACCAAGCAAGGAGTATCTTACCCAGTCCACTGGCATGAATAGTCGCTTGATTGCCAATTTTAGAGGTTAAACATAGGCTATATTGTTCAGAAGCCACTTTATTGATATAAATAATCTGATTACCTTCACGCACAGCTAAGTGAACCGTTTCTTTGGTTTTATCTCTCAGCCGTCTCATTTCCCTGTCGGCTATGGCTAAGAAATTTTGATGATCCAAAACGCGATTACCTAAATCAAGTAACTTTAAGTTAAGCGAATACTTATCTGAATCATTTTCTTGATTAACATAGCCCAATGATTTCATTGTTTGCAAAAAACGATAAGCCGTGCTTTTTGGCATCATGACTTTTTGCGATAATTCAGAGATCGCCATTTCTTTTGACTCAGACAACGCCTCTAAAATGCCAAATACTTTTAAAACTGAAGCAACAGATTCGGGTGAACTATCGTTCATGGTAAGCACATCTCCTTACTAAAATTAGCCACATTGTTATTATCAATTAACGGGTAAATTAGAATTAATCAAAACTGATAAAGTATACCATAATTAATAGTCGCACGTTACTAGCTATTTTATAGAAAATCTAATCGCTGAGGTGTAAACATATCAAGCAATACCCCCGCCTCTTTACAAACGCAGCCATGCTCAATATTAGGCTGTTTATATAAAGTATCCCCTGCGCGAACCATTCGCGTTTCATCACCGATCGTAAACTCAAACACACCAGATAAAACATAAGTCAATTGTTCATGGGAATGATGATGCATCGCACCGATTGCGCCTGTTTCAAAATGAACTTCAACCGCCATCATCGAGCCATCATGCGCAAGCACTTTACGTTTCACACCATGACCTAAATCAATTAACTCAATATCAGAATTAAACACAAACATGACTTTGCTCCTGTAATCAAAAATGACAAAGAGATAATATCACTGACTTTATTATCTCTTAAATCAATAAATGAATGTTTTTATACTATTAAGGTTGTTTACCAATATAAGCTAAAATGCCGCCATCGACATAAAGAATATGACCATTCACAAAATTTGATGCCTCTGAAGCAAGAAACACCGCCGCACCACCTAAATCATCCGGGGTGCCCCATCTTCCCGCTGGCGTTTTAGCAATAATAAATTGATCAAAAGGATGACGAGAACCATCAGCTTGTTTTTCACGTAATGGCGCAGTTTGTGGCGTTGCAATATAACCCGGGCCAATACCGTTACACTGAATATTGGCATGACCAAATTCAGAGCAGATATTTTTGGTTAACATTTTAAGGCCACCTTTTGCTGATGCATAACCAACGACCGTTTCACGACCCAGTTCGCTCATCATTGAACAGATATTAATAATTTTACCACTGCCTTTTTTGATCATTGATGGTAACACCGCTTTAGCCATAATAAATTGACCGGTTAAATCAATATCAATGATTTTTCGATAATCAGCAGCGGTTGTTTCAAGCATTGGTTTACGCTGAATAATCCCTGCATTATTGACTAAAATATCAATCGTACCGTGATCTTGTTCTATTTGTTTGATCGCTTTTTCAGCCGCCACTTCATCGGTAATATCAAACAAATAACCATGCGCTGTAATACCTGCTGCCTTATACGCATCTAACCCTTTTTGTAAATTTTCAGGTACCAAATCATTAAACACAATTTTCGCACCCGCACCATGCAATGATTTTGCAATCTCAAAACCAATACCGTAAGAAGCGCCAGTCACTAGCGCAATTTTATTATCAAGTGAAAATTTCGTTAAAATTGACATCGTTATATTCTCCATTTTATTCATGATAGACAAACCGCTATCTATCACATTTCTTTTAAAATATTAGCCGGTACTTTGGTTAAATAAAGAGCAGGAACATCTTGCGCATCGCAAGAATATAAAACGTATTGATTATCGGGTGAAAATGACGGATGAGGATGCGTCACTTGACGATCGCCATCAAGCACTTTCCAAGAACTGTGGTGTTTGACCAATTTATGTACCCGTTTTGTTTTCGGCGCTAAAATATATAACCAAGGATCATTTTCAATCTTATAACCACGCGTATCTTTCACATCAACCGGGCTGCCAGAACCATCACCAATATAAAGTGAACCATCAAAATTACTCATCAGATGTGAACATGCTGGCATTTCCATAACTTGGGTATCTTCGTCGGTCTGTGGATTATAAATTCGGATATAACGCGCTTGTTGACCTTTCATATAAGATACATAAGCCAATCCAGACCCATTTGGTACCCAAAACTCATGCGTACAGCTTTCGCCCGGTAAATGCTCATGCGCTTTACGTTCATTTGAACCATCACGGTTAATTAACCACATGCGAGCATCAACTAAATCATGCGGACCTTCGTGGCAAAAAGCGATCGTCTCATCATCAAACGGTCTAAAAATTGGATGGCCTAACCATGTCTTTTGGTCAATAATGGTTTTAGCCAAGCCCGATTCAATATCAATATTAATTAGGCGGCAGTGCGGATTTTTATCATAAAATGATTTAAACAGAGCCCAATCTGTCAGCGGCGTCCAATCTTTTTTATCAATTTCAATCCCAACGATTTGGGTACAATCGCTATTGGCAACCCATGTCCCATAACCGACCCATTCATCGGGAACACAATAAATCGTTTTTTCATTTAACGTTTGCAAATCAACGCGCTGGAGATTTCGTTCATTTTTTACATAGTACAAATACTTATCATCCGGTGATAAAAACCCCCCAAAGGTATTATCCCCCGCCCCTTCAGTTAACTGCTTAGCGGTTTGATTTTTTATATCGAGCAAATAATAATTACGGTTTTTATCAAACTCACCAGCGAACAGAATCTTTTGCCCATCATTAGTAAAACATTTCTGATAAAAATAGTTACGATGGCATAAAATACCTTCCGGTGTTAATCGAATGATTTCATTTTTTGAATCTTCATCAACCCATGACGAAAACGATAACTGCACGATTGTTCCTTTTGCCATAAAGACTCCCAAATAGAAAAGCAGATCAAGTTAAACAGTAAATGTTAGCGATAGGCTTATAGTAATACAAAATCTCACCTTATTTTGTGATACTTATCACATTGCGCCAACTTTATTAAAACGTCGTTTTATTTTAGTTAAATAAATTGATATATTTTTTTACGAGCCTATAATAAAAAATGAATGCATTGCCAACAATATCTGTTTTTTTATGTAATTTGTTATTACTTTTAAAAAGTTAGAGGAAAATTATGAAAATAGCATTAATGAATGAATTTAGCCAAGCAGCTAAAAACCCAATGATCTTAAATGAATTAAAAGGCGTAACCGAAAAATATGGCCACCGTGTTTTTAATGTCGGCATGAATGGTGACAATGATAATAAATTAACTTATGTGCATTTAGGCATTATTGGCGCCATTTTATTAAACAGTAAAGCGGTTGATTTTGTTATCGCCGGATGTGGAACAGGCCAAGGTGCACTAATGGCACTAAATGCATTCCCTGGGGTTAACTGTGGTTACTGCCTTGATCCAACCGATGCCTACTTATTTGCACAAGTTAATAACGGCAATGCATTAGCATTAGCTTTTGCGAAAGGATTTGGCTGGGGAGCTGAGCTTAATGCCCGCTATATCTTCGAAAAAGCCTTTGAAGGCGAAAAAGGCTTAGGATACCCGCCAGAGCGCCGTGAATCTCAAAATGCTAATGCCGTGATTTTAAACGACATGAAAAAAGCAGCTGGAAAACCACTGATTGACGCACTAAAATCGATTGACCAAGCCTTACTTAAAGATGCGATTAAAGGCGAACGTTTTCAACAATGCTTCTTTGAAAATAGCCAAGATGCAGAGTTAACCGCTTACATTAAAAGCGTATTAGCTTAATTCAAATTCTATTACCTGCTAATCTGACACCCCATTTATTGGGGCATGTCAGATTTAAGTAAACGCT
>JAVSBY010000009.1:0-32831 GCA_031960925.1 Gilliamella sp. CRA003912 | reverse complement strand
TCTTTATGATAAAGATAGTAAGCCCCTCTCGACACCATTCTTAGCTGGAAAATTAAATTCTCAATTAATTTTTCGCGCTTTTCAGTATCTAAATCAATAGCCTCTGCGCCAACGTTAAATGCAATTGTCACCATCGCCTGTGCTTGTGCCTCATTATAATGGTGGGGCATATTATTGGCGTTATCAAGATAATCAACCAATTCGACAATGAAATGTTGAATTTCCCGTGCGACAGCAGAACGAAAAGCAGAAGAGGTTCCTGCTTTTTCACGCAATAACAGTAAGAACACTTTAGGATTTCGATCAATAAATTCAATAAAAGTCGTGACAGAAGTTTGTAATACGCTCCCACCTTTTTCAATTCTCTTTCGTGCTTGACGCATTAATTGACGTAAAGTTAAACCACTTTCATCGACCATGGCTAAACCAAGTTCATCCATATCACGAAAATGGCGATAAAACGACGTTGCGGCAATGCCTGCTTCACGCGAAACCTCACGCAAGCTAAGGCTTGCAAAGCCCTGCTCTGCATTTAATTGATTAAATGCAGCGTCAATTAAAGTACGGCGAGTTTTTTCTTTTTGCAAAGCGCGAACGCCACACGATTTGAGATTTTTCATACTATAACTAAATCACACTTTTAATAGACGTTCTTTTTCAGCAAAAACTTTTGGCATATGTTCACGAATGGTTTTAGCAATAGTTTCATATCGAGACCTTAAAGGGGAACCGGGGCGGTAAATTAATGTAATGCAGCGAACCGGAACGGGATCTGTACAAGGAATATAGCAAACATGATCACGTAAACGTTCGTTTGGTGCGGCAAGTTCTGGAAATAAGGTTATGCCTCGACCTGCTGAGATCATGCTACGAAGGGTCTCAAGGCTGGTTGCTTTAAATTGTTTGTCTTCATCGATTCCGGCTTGAAAGCAATATCCCATTGCATGTTCGCGCAGGCAATGACCATCTTCAAGCATGAGGAATTTGTGCCCTTTCAAACTTGACAACTTAATTGTTTTTTCTTGAGAAAGCGGATTACTCACCGGAACGGCAAGAAACATAGGTTCATCAAACAGAGGTAATTCGATAAATTGAGCGGTTTCTTTAACTTGGGCCACAATCGCACAGTCAAGTTTTCCGCTTTCGAGTTGAGACACAATGCTTGCTGTCTGCGCTTCATGCAGATAAAGATCCAATTGTGGAAACGATTCATGTAATACAGTGATAACGTGCGGCAATAAGTAAGGCGCAATCGTTGGAATAAGACCAATGTGCATCGGCCCTGACATATCTTCGCCTTGTCGACATGCCATTTCTTTTAAAATCTGAATATTGCGAAGAATTTCTTTTGCTTGATCAACAAGCATCATACCGGTTTGTGTAAATAATACTTTTCGACTTGTTCGTTCAAGCAACATGACGCCAAGTTCATCTTCTAGTTTTCTGATTTGACCGCTCAGTGTTGGTTGACTTACATTACAAGCATCTGCGGCTTTACGAAAATGACGGTATTCAGCTAATGAAACAAAATATTCTAAATCACGAATATTCATGATGTCCCCCAATCAGTTATCAATTAATGGATATACCAGTGCTCAAATTGTAGACGTATCGTCCCTAATTGAAGTAAATACGATAAGGAAAAACAAACACCATCCTATTTGAATTTACACCAGCATGGGCTAGATATAATTTAATCTTTTCAATTTTCTCTATTTTGATTGTACTATAGAAAGTGTTTTTTGGGTAATGATGTTTAATGAAAATAGTACGCGAAATAAACTAATTCCATTATTAAAGTGACTAACCTATTATATTAAATAAAAATTAATAAAATAAAATAAAAAAACCCTCAGCTATTGATTAACGACCATAGTAACTTGTAATGACTTCAGTTATAATCAGCGGTTATAGTTTTATCGTATGATTTTCGTTTTATCATTTGAGGTGTCCCATTTTTAAACAAGTTTCACGTTTTTATCATAAAATATTTCGCCATGAGCCAGATAAACAGGCGAATTACTTATCTATCTCTCGAAATGAGCACAGTGTTTCACGCAAACAAATTAGTGATAATGCACTGAAAGTACTTCATCGCTTAAATAAACAAGGTTATGAAGCATATTTAGTTGGGGGATGTATTCGTGATCTTTTATTAGGTAAAAAGCCCAAAGATTTTGATATAACGACCAATGCAACCCCAGAACAAATTCAAAAAATATTTCGTAATTGCCGATTAGTTGGACGTCGTTTTAGACTTGCACATATCATGTTTGGCAAAGAGATTATTGAGGTTGCAACCTTTCGTGGTGAACATGATGCCACGGAAGAGCAAACAAATATATCTAAGCGTTCGCAATCAGGTATGCTGCTACGTGATAATGTTTATGGAACGATAGAACAAGATGCTGTTCGTCGTGATTTTACTATGAATGCGCTTTATTATAGTACTCAAGATTTTGCGTTGCGCGATTATTGTGATGGACTACGTGATTTGAGAAATGGGGTGGTACGTTTAATTGGCGATCCACAGACGCGTTATCGAGAAGATCCTGTTCGAATGTTAAGAGCGATTCGCTTTGCAGCAAAACTCGGCATGGTGATTGAGCCAAGTACGGCTGAACCAATTAAGCAATTAGCGCCTTTACTTAAAAATATTCCCTCCGCGAGGCTGTTTGATGAATCCTTAAAACTACTACAAACAGGACAGGGCTATACAACGTATACTTTGCTTAGAGAATTTCACCTTTTCGAACAACTGTTCCCAACGCTAGAACATCTGTTTACCCAAAATAATAACAGCCAATTAGAAAAAATTATAGAGCAAGTCCTAAAAAACACCGATTACCGAATTGCAAATGGACAACGAGTCAATCCTGCCTTCTTATTTGCTGCATTTTTCTGGTATCCAATCATGGAGCAGGCACAAATCACCAGTATCGAAAGTGGTCTACGATTCAATGACGCATTTTCGATGTCAATCAACGATATGTTGAGTGAACAGTGCAAAGTCACAGCGATTCCGCGGAGATTGACAACAACGATCGGCGATATTTGGCGTTTACAGCTTAGAATGAATAAGCGGGAAGGTAAACGGGCATTTGTGATTTTAGAACACCCTAAGTTTAGAGCAGCCTATGATCTGTTAGAAATGCGCGCATCGATTGAAAAAGGTGAATTATTAGAATTAGCCAAATGGTGGGATGAATTTCAGCTTGCAACAACAGATAGACGCATCATCATGGTCAAACAACTTAATAAAACGGGCAAACGTAAGGTGAAACGTTAATTTTCATTCGCACTTTTATAAATAACCGTTATAATGTTGGGCATCAGAATAATCATAAAAAGTTGTTGATCATTGATGAAAAAATTTGTTCCTTCACTAATTGCAATAACGGTTACCTTCTCTTTGTATAGCCAAAATAGTCATGCAAATAATAATTTGCCTAATTACTATACAAACCAACAATGCCTTGTTGGTGTCCCTACTTTCGATCGTCCTTTGGTCAACGGTGACATCAATACATTACCCGTTAATGCCGAGGCAAATCAATTCGAGGCTGTTTATCCCAATACAGCTATTTATCAAGGCGACGTTGCAATTTCGCAAGGTAATCGCTTTGTTCAAGCCAATAAAGTGACCATTGAAACAAAAGAAAATAACGATCGCATTGTCACGTTAGATGGCAATATTATCTATCAAGATAACCTCATTGCAATGACAGGCGATAATGCCTCAATGAATCTGAATAATAATGATATTCATCTAGGAAAGAGCCAATATCATCTCGTCGATAGACTAGGTCGCGGCAACGCTAATGATGTGCAACTTGAGCAAAATCGTTACATTGTGTTAAAAAACGGTAGCTTCACATCTTGCCCTGTTGATAACAGCAGCTGGAATATTGAAGGTTCGACTATTGTTCATGATAACGAAGAACAGCTACTCGAAGTGTGGAATGCCGTTTTCCGTATAGGTAAAGTGCCCGTCCTTTATTCCCCCTATTTACAACTACCAACGGGTAATAAACGCCGTTCTGGCTTGCTCATCCCTGAAGTGAGTTACGACAGTTCTGATGGGGTTGATCTGTCTGTACCTATTTATTGGAATATTGCGCCAAATTATGACGCAACATTTACACCTAGGGCTATACAGCGACGTGGTGTACAGCTACAAACCGAATTTCGCTATTTGAATGAAATTGGATTAGGTACACTGGCATTCGACTGGTTACAGCACGATGCTAGATACAGTGAAGATAGAAACAGAAAACTCAATGGAAATGACTACGATGACAATAAACACCGCTGGTTATTCCATTGGAAAAACGATCAGTTAATTAACTATAACTGGCGTTTTTATGTTGATACGACAAGGGTCAGTGATAATCAGTATTTATCTGATTTAAGTTCGAAGTATGCGTCCGAAACAGATGGGTATTTAAACCAATACTATAAACTGGGTTACACTGATCAAAATTGGGATATCGCCCTTGGTTACCGGCACTTCCAATCTTTCCGCCAAGAGGTTAAAGATGATCTTTATCAAACTGAACCTCAGCTAGATATTAATTATTATGACTATGAGTTCGGGCCTTTTAAATTTAAAACTTTTGCCCAAGCGGCCCGTTTTGTCAGTGCTGGTAAAAACAATCCGAAAACGTGGCGAATGCATATAGAGCCAACGCTTGCTTATACATTTGCAAATTCGTGGTCTTCAGTGACAACTGAAGCTGGCTTGATGGCAACGCGTTATAATCAAGATCTTAAGCATAATAATATTTATGACGAGCTTGATAGAAATGTAAATCGGTTTATCCCTAAATTCAGCATCGATGGTAAAGTCATTTTTGAACGCGATACCAACTTGCTTGATGGTTACACTCAAACTTTAGAGCCAAGAGTAAAATATTTATATATCCCGTACCGCAATCAATCAAATATTCTCAACTATGATTCCAATTTATTGCAATCAGATTATATTGGTTTGTTTAGAGACCAACCATACAGTGGATTAGATAGAATTGCATCTGCCAATAGGGTTTCAACCGGTGTTACAACCCGTTTTTATGATCAAAATAAAGTTGAGCGATTCAATTTCTCAATTGGTCAAGTTAATTACTTTACGCAATCGAGAACGGGCGATCAAAATTCTGAACTAGATAGAAACAGAGATACAGGTAGTATTACTTGGGCAGCAGACAGTTTTTGGCGAGCGAGTGATGACTTTATCTTCCGCGGTGGAATTCAATATGATACGCGGATTGATACAGTTGCGCTAGCAAGCACAACCCTGGAATATCGTCCATCGAGCGAAAAATTAGTCCAACTATCTTATCGCTATGCAAACCATAACTATATTGATGCAATTGGCGCATCTTATAATACTCCATACAAGCAAGATATATCTCAAGCTGGGATCATGAGTTCTTGGCCAATCACCGAGACAATTAGCGCAGTTGGCTCTTACTACTACGATGTCAAGCTTGGACAAACGGCAGATGGTTTTGCAGGATTACATTATAGCGACTGCTGTTGGGGAGTCACCGTGCAATATGGTCGAAAACTCACTGACTGGAATTTATCAACCAAACAAAGTAAATATGAAAACAAATTATCGGTTAACTTCGAATTACAGGGGTTAGGCAGATACAATAATCCAATGGCTAAAATGCTTAATTTTGGTAAATTACCTTATGTCACAACATTTGAAGAAAAAACAACATTAGAACGAAATGATTGAACCAATTACTGAGAGTATGGTCAAATAGAGTTCATTCTATAAAGTGAGTTAAGTGAATATGAAATTACGAAAACTATTTATTGCGTTAAATTTAAGTTTAGGTATTGGTTTAATCTTACCATTATCTGTCAATGCTGCACCTAAAGTTGTCGAGCAAGTGGCTGCCGTTGTGAATAATAATGTCATTTTAGAAAGCGATGTTAATGACATGTTAAGAACTATCAAGGCAACAAGCGATCCTAAAAATCTACCTGATGATAAAGCATTAAGACATCAGATTATCGATCGGTTAGTAATTGAAAACTTGGTACTTCAAAAAGCGGCTAAAGCGAAAATCACCGTCAGTGATGAAGAACTAACAGCAGCAATTAGTCGCATTGCCGCTGAAAATGGGATGACCATTGACGAATTACGCACCAAATTATCGATGATGGGAATTAGCTATAGCACTTATCGCGAACGAATTCAGAATGATATGCTCATTGAGCAAGCTCGTATGAATGAAGTTAAACCTCGAATCACAGTTTCTGATCGAGAAGTTGAAAATTTAGCCAATACCATTGCCCAGCAGCCAGCTGCAAATATTGAGGTAAATATCAGTCATATTTTGATTGCAATTCCTGAAAAAGCGACTAAAAAACAGGTCGATGATGCGGCGAATAAAGCAAAAGATATCATTATTCGCCTACAACGTGGCGAAAGCTTTGCAAAACTAGCTGCGGCTAATTCCAATGATGATTCTGCATTAAAAGGCGGTAGCATGGGATGGAATCGATTAAATGAATTACCGACTATTTTCGAAGAACGCTTAGTTCGAGCGCCAAAAGGAAGTATTATCGGCCCTATCCGCTCTGGCGTCGGTTTCCATATTTTAAAAGTGGATGATACGCGTGCTCAGGCAGAAAAAGCAATAACGATACAAGAAGTCAATGCGCGTCATATCCTTATCAAAACTAATGTGTTAGTTAAGGACGAGAGCGCTAAGCAAAAAATTAATGAGATTAGGCAGTCGATTGCAAATGGTTCAACCACTTTTGAGGCTGCGGCAAAACGTTATTCTGAAGATCCTGGCTCGGCAGATAACGGGGGAAATTTAGGTTGGAATATGCCTGATCGCTATGACAATGCATTTAGAAATGCGCTAGTCAAACTGAAAAAAGGTGAAATGAGTCAACCAGTAAAATCTGCCTTTGGTTGGCATTTAATACAATTAATCGATACAAGACAAGTTGATCGCACTAACTTAGCCAAAAAAGAGCAAGCTTATCGACTGATATTTAATCGTAAATTTACAGAAGAAGCACAAGTTTGGATCCAAGAATTAAAAGGCGATGCTTATATCAAAATCATTGGTGATGAAAAAAATGAATAACCGTGTACACCAAGGACATTTTGCTCGTAAACGTTTCGGGCAAAATTTTCTTCATGATGAATTTATTATTGACAGTATTGTCGCTGCCGTTCAACCAAAGTCAGATCAAGCTTTGGTTGAAATTGGTCCTGGACTTGCAGCGCTTACCGTGCCTATGATAAAAAATCTTGAACAAATGACCGTTATAGAAATCGATCGCGATTTAGCTGCTCGTCTAATTGAGAATCCGCATCTAAAAGATAAAATTACGGTTATTGAGCAAGACGCATTAACATTCGACTTCAGCGAGTTGTCAAAACAAAAAGCAATGCCATTACGCGTGTTTGGTAATTTACCTTATAATATTTCAACACCATTAATGTTCCATCTTTTTCAGTATACTGATGTGATAGCAGACATGCACTTTATGTTACAAAAAGAGGTGGTCAAACGCTTAGTTGCTGCGCCAAATAGCAAAGATTATGGAAGACTTAGTGTCATGGCACAATATTATTGCCAAATAATTCCTGTGTTAGAGGTCCCACCGACATCATTTAAACCAGCACCTAAAGTTGATTCTGCGGTCGTGAAATTGATTCCGCATAAAATAAAACAGCATTGCGTTAATGAGATAAAAGCATTATCACGTATTACAACCGAAGCATTTAATCAACGAAGAAAGACGATCCGTAATAGCCTAGGAAATTTATTTACTGTTGAACAATTAATTGAACTGGGTATTGATCCAAATCTACGTGCAGAAAATTTAACTTTACAACACTATTGCTCATTAGCAAACGCTTGGAAATAACCTATGGCAAATCTCCTTATCGGTGATATTCATGGCTGTTATGACGAATTTATGCGTTTACTTGAAAAAGCACAATTTTCGTCATCGGATACGTTATGGCTGACTGGTGATCTTGTTGCAAGAGGACCAAAATCCCTTGAGGTATTAAGATTTGTCAAAGACCATGATGATCAAATACGCTTGGTTTTAGGCAATCACGATTTACATTTACTCGCTATTTACGCAGGTATCACAAGCCCTAATAAAAAAGATCACGTTACATCTATTTTAAATGCGCCCGACTGTGATGAATTAATGAATTGGTTGCGTAAGCAACCTCTGATTCAAATCGACGAGGAGTTAAAACTCATTATGGCGCACGCTGGTATCTCACCTCAATGGGATTTAGATACGACTAAAAAGTCGGCTTATGAGCTTAGTGCTATGTTATCAAGTGATGCTTACCCTCTTTTTCTCGATAAAATGTACGGCAATTTTCCTGATATGTGGTCAGAAGATTTACAAAATTTCGATCGTCTACGTTATATATCAAACGCTTTCACGCGAATGCGCTATTGTTATGAAGATGGTCGGCTCGATATGTATTGTAAAGAGTCTCCGAGTGATGCGCCAAGTAAGCTTAAACCCTGGTTTTTACTGCCTCGAAAGATCCCTGAAACATACAGTATTGCTTTTGGTCACTGGGCGGCACTCAATGGCAAGGGAACACCAGATGGAATTTATGCACTAGACACCGGCTGCTGTTGGGGCGGGAAACTAACCTGCCTACGGTTCGAAGATAAAGTTTATTTTAAGAAAAAAAATATTGAAGCAAAATTAAACAACTCATAAAGGTCATTATTATGTCTGCTTTTGGTGTCATTAAATTTATTTGGAAAGCCATCAACTTAATTCGAGAAGTGTTTCTTAATCTTATTTTTCTTCTAATTATATTACTCATTTTTAGCGGTTATTATTTAATTAAGGATTCCCAAACCAAAGAAGCAGTGGTACAAAAAGGTGCCTTAGTGTTTGACCTACAAGGTATCATTGTTGATAGTAATCAAGATAACCAAGACATTTATCAACTTCGCAGTAAGTTATATGGCAAAAAAGCCGACACATCGCGTGAAAATAGCTTGTTTGAACTAACTAAAAAAATAGAGCAAGCCAAAAACGATCCCAATATTAGCTGTTTGATACTAAAACTGGATAATTTTGTCGGTGCTGACTTAAGTTCACTCCAGTATATAGGCAAATACTTAACTCAATTTCGTCAATCAAATAAACCTATCTACGCAATCGGCTCACACTTTAATCAAAGTCAATACTACTTGGCCAGTTTTGCCAATAACATTGACTTGACACCACAAGGTTCAGTGAGTGTGTATGGCTTGTCAGCCAGTAATTTGTATTATCGTAAATTGCTTGATAATTTGAAAGTCAACACTCATGTATTTCGTGTCGGCACATACAAATCGGCAGTTGAACCGTTGATTCGTGATGATATGTCACAGCAGGCTAAAGAAAATACCACTCGCTGGCTCTCAGGCATGTGGAAAAATTATTTGTCTGATATTGCCGACAATCGATCTCGTGCACCTGAGCAGCTGGTTCCAAATGCTGATGTCATGCTGACTAATCTCAAACAAGCCAATGGCAGTATGACCGAATACGCGCTTTCTACAGGGTTAGTTGATAAAATCATACCTTTCTATCAATTTGAAAACGAATTTGAAAAGCAGCCTGAAGTGAGTATTTATGATTATAAATTAGCATCAGCTGAAAACTCAACAGCGACAGAAAAACCTTCAATTGCCGTTGTATTTATTAATGGAACTATCGCGTTAGGTGAAAATAGCAACAACGTTGCTGGTAGCGATGATATTGTCGAGCAGTTGAAAAAAATCCGTCAAAATCTCAATGTACAAGCTGTTGTTTTACGAGTAAATAGCCCGGGTGGCAGCGTTGAAGCATCTGAAGCAATTCGCAATGAACTAGAAGCGATTCGTGAAAATCATATTCCAGTTATTGTATCAATGGGCGGAATGGCGGCATCAGGTGGATATTGGATATCGACGGCATCTGATTACATCGTTGCAAGTCCAAATACTATCACAGGTTCAATTGGAATATTTGGCGTTGTTCCAACCTTTGAAAATACACTAGCCCAAGTAGGTGTGTACAGCGATGGAATCACAACCTCACCACTGGCTAAAAGCAGCATAACTGACAAACTTCCTGATGAAATGAATCAATTAATTCAAATGAATATTGAAAGTGGATATCATACTTTTATCTCGTTAGTTGCAAACGCGCGTAATATGTCATTAAAAGATGTTGATAAAATTGGCCAAGGACAAGTGTGGTTAGGTCAAGAAGCACAAAAGATAGGATTAGTCGACAAGCTTGGCGATTTTGACGATGCCATCGAAATGGCAGCTACGCTTGCAAACTTAACTGACTACAGCATCGATTGGCAGCAACAAGAGAGTGCATGGTATAATGCGCTGTTCTCAAATATCATGACAATCTTGCCTAAATCTACTGCTGAAATCATCTTCAATCAATTACCGCAAGCAAAACAATTAAAGCAGCAATTATCAATCTTGAATCAACTTAATGACTCACAAAATCGTTATGTATATTGCCTGAACTGCGCAGACATTCGCTAATTTAATTCAATTTGTTGTAGATTAATCCAAAAATAAAATCGTTATCTAAGCGATTTTATTTTGGTGATCTATTTTCGGATACAACTAAAAAGGGTATAAACTAATAAGCACTTACCGAACTTAATCGATAAGTGCTTATTTCTATTTAATCGATAATTATTTAGTTTATTTTGCCGCTGCTGTTTCAAAGAAATAACGCATTTTATTCATCGCATCATGAACATATTGATAATTAGGTGTATCATTCACTTCCCGATTATGTGAGTCCATATAATGACTAATACCAAGGCGATTGACGAAATAGATATTATCACGGGTTCTAACTGCATAAGAACTGTAATTAGACATCAATAGCCAATTACGTTCAGGCATAGGACTAAACAAGTCAAGCCCAGTCGAATAGTCGTTAATATCATTTTCAACGTGTAAATAATGTTTCATCAAAGAAGGAACAACATCTTCATGACTTGTTAGATTGTCTACATTATTTTTTAAATGCTCGATATCATTTGCGCCAACAATGATGAATGGAACTTTGGTTTGTGCATCCGTATAGTTACCATTGTGGCCCCAAAAACCGAGTTTGTTATCATTCATTTCTTGCCCATGATCACCGGTAATCACTATTAAGGTATTATCTAAAGATCCTGATGCAGCAAGTTCATTGTAAACTGCTTGTAAAAGATGATCATCATAATAAACACTTTGTTTATAGCGGTTAAATATAGGCTCAGGATCGGTTTGATTATTCAACGTGATGTAATTGAGATCACCAATTGGTTTGAATTTAACCTCAACATCGTCACCAAAATCATAAGCATGCGGGGCATCATAAAACAAAAATGAGAATGTCGGGCGACTTGTGTCTCGATTTTTATACCAGCTACGCCAATCTTCGGTTAATTGTTTATCTCGCTCAGATGCCGAACGACCTTCACTGCTGATTCGTAAATTTTTAATTGTCACAAAGGCGTTACGATCAAATTCCGGTGCTGACACTTTTGCTGAAGTAAAAATCCCGATATTGTAGTTTTCTTTCTGTAACGTTGTGACAAATAACGAAGGAACGCTATTGCGTAAAAATGCATCCCAGTAAGTACCGGGAATACCGTAAAATAGCCCAAAGATACCCGTTCTTGTTGCATTCCCAGTCGAATGATGTTGGTTAAAAATAACCCCATTATTTTGTTTAACAAAACGATAGGTATTGGGTGAAATTGCTTCACTGAAAGTATCATACCGCCAAGAATCGAGTACGATAAACAAGATATTTTTTTTCGATTGATTATCAGAATTAATCACTAATTCATGTTTAGGATAATCAATACTTGAGTTTTTATCTTCACTTAAATAAACAACTTTTCTTTCACCGTCTTTATCAAATAGATGCATGATTTTCTTCGACGTTAAGGGACGGTAAAGAGGGATATACTCTTTAACTGACATAATTGGCGAATAGGCGTAATAAAAGGCAACCATATGACCAAAATGGCTAATCAATAGAGAAATGAATAGAAATAGAGTTGAAACTAAAATGCAGCGAGTTCGCTTATTTCCGTTATAACTTTCACGACTTACCTTTTTATCTATCAATAAAATCACTGCATATTCTATTGAAACGGTCACAATTATCATTAGAAACATCAGAAAATAACTGGCTAATGAAAAATCAACCACTTGACCAGATAAAACTAAAGATAAAACCGATTCATTGATATGGAACCGATATTGCGCAAAAACCAACGTATCAACATACAATGTTATTTGTACTAGCGCAAACAACAAAGTAAAAAACGTGTTACGAATAGATCGACGGACAAGTAACAACGGAGAACAGATTAAAAGTACCAAGAGGTAGATGGCAAAAAAATGGCTTAATACGGCAAAGACAGAGAATGTATGACCGATTAAGGTGAATGACGCGCCAGGAACAAGAAAATATCGAATTGCAATGATGGATGAAACAAAAACATTGAACAAAACAAAAAGGTACAGCTTTTTCATAAAAACCTATATTGCAAATAAAGATCGGTATTCTACACCATGAAAAAATCGGATAGCAAACATTATATTGAATGTACAAGGATTTATAACAAACAAAAACACATAAAAAAAGGCCGGTTAAGGCCTTTATAATCGCTCAGTGAGAGTTAGCGACGGTCAGCAAAAATTCTAAGTAACATTAAAAATAAATTGATGAAATCAAGATAAAGAGTTAATGCCCCGAGAATAACATACCGTCTAAACATGTTTGAATCAGTATCTGATAATTTCTCACCTAATTCTTTAAGTTTTTGTGTATCATAAGCAGTTAAACCAGCAAAAATAAATACCCCGATATAAGTAATTGCCCACATTAACGGTGCACTTTGCATGAAGATATTAACCACGGATGCGATAACAATACCAATCAGCCCCATGAATAAAAAACGACCAAGCCCGGATAAATCACGTTTGGTTGTATATCCATAAAAAGCAAGAGCTGCAAACATTCCTGCAGTTATAAAAAATACGCTTACGATTGAAGATGTTGTGTAAACAAGAAAGATTGATGTCAACGTCAATCCACTTAACACAGAGTAAAGCATAAATAGTGTAGTTGCAGCACTACCCGATAAACGCTGAAGCATACCGGATAATACAAATACCAATCCAAGTTCAGCAATAACTAAAACCCAAGATAACATACTTAACCCAATGTAACCTCGGGCATCAATAGAAAATAGTAAATTAATTATAGCCGGACTTGTTGATGCAAACCAAGAAACGATACCAGTTAAGACAAGCCCAACGGTCATCCAACCATAAACATGACTCATATAGGTTTGTACACGGCTGCCCGTTTGTTCAATAATAAATCCATTTGGCGAATAATTTGGCATTAATGACCCCTTAATTAAATAAATAACACATTTACTGACATTATATAGTAAATGGGGACTAATACCATTTTTTCAAAGCCTCTTTATCGGTTTTTTTTGCATCAACCCATTTGTTGCTACAAGCGGTTATTTCTTTTTTCCAAAAAGGGGCTTCATTTTTTAGCACATCCATAATAAATTCAACCGCGGCAAAGGCCTCGGAGCGATGCCCACAGCTAACGCCAACAAACACTATCTGTTCATTTTCCTTGATTTCACCCACGCGATGAACGATAACTATCCGATTTAAAGGCCACCGATGACGAGCTTGTTGCGCAATATTGGTTAACACTTTTTCTGTCATGGCTGGGTAGTGCTCTAAAAACAGGCTGATTGGAATACCTTTTTCAGATCGAACTTTACCAATAAATGTCGCAATTGCACCATCTTGTGATGATGTAGATAACCAGCTTGTTAATGCATTTACATCAAATGGATCTTGGGTAACGGTTATCTTATCCAATTTTTATCCTCCAGTTACAGGTGGGAAAAAAGCAATCTCATCGCCCGATTGAATGATGTAATGATGATCGACTAAAGATTGATTGACCGCACAAAGAACGGTGTGTTCTGATAAGGCTAATGACCAGTTATCTCCTCGATGGCTTAATTGGGTAATTAGCGCCTCAACTGACAACATGTTAACGTCTAATTCAAGCTGTGAAACACCGATCGTTTCGCGTATTTGTGCAAAAAAAATAATTTTGTTCATTGACTCTAATCCAATCACTATCGCGCAATAAAATTGCCGGATTTTCCACCGGTTTTTTGGAGCAATCGCACTTTATCGATCACCATATCTTTTTGAACCGCTTTACACATATCGTAAATGGTTAATGCGGCAACTGATGCCGCAACTAATGCTTCCATCTCAACCCCTGTCTGCCCAGTTAGCCGGCAACACGATTCAATCCTTACACGGCTATTTATTTCATCGGCTTCAATATGAATTTCGACATGACTCAATAACAAAGGATGGCAAAGCGGTATCAGCTCCCACGTTTTTTTAGCTGCTTGAATACCAGCAATCCTTGCTGTTGCAAAAACATCACCTTTGTGATGTTTACCTTCAATAATCATTGATAACGTTTGTGAATTCATTAAAACAAAAGATTCAGCTCTTGCTTCTCGTATGGTCTGCTGCTTGTTAGAGATATCGACCATATGCGCTTGACCTTGTGCATTGAGGTGAGAGAAAGAATTTGATACTGTATTTGACATAATTTTAAACCTCAATAATTAACCATGTGCAAGATAACAAATTTTATCAATCTGTTCCAGATAGAAATTGATTATGATTAAGAATAATGTTGTATTTGTGAACGAAAATAACGTTGATTTTGCGCGTCAATCAAAAACTCAGTACAATAACCATCAACTTTATTTGATTGTCTTTAATTGCTATGCTTATTGCTCATGTTGCTTTACCTATACCGATTTATCAATTATTTGATTATCAGTTATCTGTGCCTGCAAAAGCTGGCATGCGAGTCAGTGTTCCTTTTGGTAAACGCCATGATATTATCGGAATGATCGTAGCAATTGATGATCACAGTGAGTTTGATAAACAGAAATTAAAACCAGTTATACGCGTTATTGACGATTGCCCTTTATTTACTGAATCGATATGGCAATTACTAACTTGGTCTGCAAAGTATTATCATTATCCTATTGGTGAAATCTTATTTCATGCAATGCCAATTCTATTAAGGCAAGGACGTTTAGCGGCGTTTGATGAAATCAAACAATGGCAATTAACTGACTTGGGCAAGGTGTTTTCACCCGCTAAATTAACACGAGCCCCTAAACAGCAGCAATTATTGACATCTTTACAGAATCATCAAGTTAATGAAACCTCATTTAGTTTGAAAACTTATCATGAATTACAAAAAAAACAGCTTATCGAGCAGGTTTTTCTCAAACCTCAACCAGCTGACTGGTACAGTCAATTTTCAGTTAATTCAAGTGAGTTAACTTTAAATCAACAGCAGCTTGATGCCATTGAGACAATAAAACACCATCAACAGAAATTCACTGTTTTTCTATTAGAAGGCATCACAGGGTCAGGCAAAACAGAAGTTTATCTAAATGTACTGGCTGATGTTTTAAAGCAAGGAAAACAAGCACTGGTTATGGTGCCTGAAATTAGTTTAACACCTCAAACTATTAATCGATTCAAACAGCGATTTAACGCCCCCATCGATATCCTTCATTCAGGATTAACAGACAAAGAACGACTTAATGTTTGGCTAAGAAGTAAAAATGGCCAAAATGCAATTGTGGTTGGCACCCGCTCATCGCTGTTTACGCCATTTAAAAATTTAGGAGCAATTATTATTGATGAAGAACATGATAGCTCTTACAAACAGCAAGAAGGCTGGCGTTATCACGCCCGTGATCTCGCGATTTTTCGAGCTAAAATTGACAATATTCCGATCATATTAGGATCAGCAACGCCTTCGTTAGAGACTCTCAATAATGCTCAAAGTAATAAGTACAAACAGTTATACTTAACAAAGAGAGCCGGTGATGCAGTGCTTGCTAAACAATCCATTTTAGATATTAGAGGACTTGTATTAGCCGCAGGCTTATCTCAACCTTTAATTAAAAAGATTAAGCATCATCTTGAGAATAATAATCAAGTGATATTGTTTTTAAATCGAAGAGGATTTTCACCTCTCTTAATTTGTCATGACTGTGGCTGGATTGCTGAGTGTCCACGCTGCGACAAACCTTACACGTATCACCAAAAGCAAAATAAGTTAAATTGCCATTATTGTGACACGCCCAAAGCAGTGCCAATTCAGTGTCCTAAATGTGGTTCAACGCATCTTATGCCTATGGGATTTGGCACTGAACAACTTGAAACACAGCTGAAACATTTGTTTCCTGATGTTCCGGTTAGTCGCATTGATCGCGATACAATAAATAAAAAAGAAGCGCTAAACACGTATCTGGAAAAAATACAACAAGGTGGTGCCCATATTTTAGTCGGCACCCAAATTTTGGCAAAAGGTCATCACTTTCCTGATGTCACGTTAGTTGGCATTATTGATGTGGATGGTGCGCTATTTTCAGGGGATTTCCGTGCAACTGAGCGCTTTGCTCAGCTTTATACACAAGTTTCAGGGCGTGCTGGCCGTGACAAAAAAGCCGGTGAAGTCATTTTGCAAACTTACCATCCTGAACATCCTCTTTTAAACATTTTATTAAACCAAGGATACCAAGCATTTGCTAAAGAAACCCTTTTAGAGCGTCAACTTACCGCACTTCCCCCTTTTAGTTTTCAAGTATTGATCCGTGCTGCTGACCACAATAATCGCTATGCACCGGCTTTCTTACAAAAAATACATGATTGGCTGAGTAAAAATACCGATCATAAATTAGGCTTACTTGGCCCTATGCCAGCAAGCCAACCTAAAAAAGCAGGTTATCATCGATGGCAATTATTGTTGCAAACTGAAAACAGACAGTCGTTACAAATAATATTAAGCCAACTTTTGAGTGTTATCACCTCGTGGGGTGAAAATAAAAAAATAAAATGGAGTATCGATGTTGATCCTATTGAAATCTAACAAAATGCCATGATCATTTCGAATTAATCAACAAGCTGCTCTTAGTCACATAACGATCCCAAAGAAACCACGCGCGCTATCGCGATGGATAACGCACGCTAAAATAAACTAAAGTATTATTTTCGCAGAATTTTTGTCCAATGTTGCTTGACCGATTCCAGGAACTTCCTTCAACTGTTCAATTGAAACAAATGGACCAAACTGATCACGGTACTCAATAATTTTTTTCGCTTTATTTATACCTATCCCAGATAACTTATTTGCCAGTTCTTCAACTGATGCGGTATTAATATTCACTTCTGATACATCTTCTTTTGATGTCAGCTGCTGAACATTTTTTTGTATCGATTCAGTCGGTAATTTATCGGCAGCGCTGATATTTGAAAAGCCAATTGTCGATAAAAAAATGAATAATAGTGAGGTTAGTTTCATATAATTAATTCCTTAATAGTTATGCAATCAATTTTGCATAGAGACTATCTCACTAATTAGATGAAATTTATTTAATAACCATTAGAAATGAGAAAAGCCACGAAAGTGGCTTTTCTCATTTTTCAATCAACAGATATTTTTGCGAGTTGAATCACAAATTAGAGTTTGGCATAATTTCAATTTTAGCTTTACTACGAATATCGACTAATAACGCATTTTGAATATTTTCCGAGAACAATTGTGTAATTTCCGGTGAAATATCCCTTTTCTCATCCGGCGTCATAACATTGGTAATTACGGCAATATAGGCTGTTTTATCATCAACCATCTGTGCACCAAAAATACGTTTTGTTGATGCTGATGGAACAAGATTAAATATCATATCAACAACTTTCGGTGGAAGTTCTGTTGAATCACGTGACAGTAAATAATTTTCAGCAAATCCAACATTTTTAGCTGAACCTTTTTCATTGAGTTCTTCTAAAATGCTGGTAACAGTGGAATTAAAACGTTCGTTCGCTATGTTTTGATAAAGTTTTTTATTGATTCCTTCTTTCACTTCATCAAACGGTGCAACGCCCTCTGGTCTATAGTCAACCACTTGAATAACAATATCGCCTTCTACTTGACTTTTACCGACAGGAATTATATCTGAAATATTATTAGTTACAGCACCATCAACGAGCATATCGCCGCCAAAAGCCACATCCCTCACTTCAGGATAACGAAGTACAGATAAGCTATCATTAAAGTAAGTCCAATCTGACTCAACCAATTTTAATCCTGATTTTTCAGCAATCTCCTCTAATGAACTCAATGAATTAGCCATGGCAGCTTTAAGTTTATTCTCTTGTTCTTCAAAAATCTTATCGACTTTTTGCTGAGTTAACGTCTCTTTGATTTGATGTTTTGCATAGTCAAAATTCATTGTTTTTGCTTTTTGCATATCATCTAGTTTTACAATCAAGAACCCACCATCAACAGCGATGGGTTGCGATATATCGCCCGCTTTTTTCAAGTTAGCTTCTTTAAATGGTTGAGGTAATAAATCATTATCCTCAAACCAACCTAATGAGCCATTTTTACCATACGGTGATATTTGGTTATTTTTATTAATTGTTTTGGCAATTTCATCGAAATCACTCTGTTTTAATTGATCTAAAATATCGTCTGCCTTTTCTTTAGACGTTACATAGATAACGCTATATGCACTTTTCGCGGGGAACGAATATTGCTTGATATTTTTGTTATATTCACTTTTCAATTCATCATCGCTAACGGTGATAGTTGATAAAATATCGTTTTTGAAATTAGCAAGATACTTGAATTTCACCCGTTCTTTTTTGTTAAATTCAGTTTGATGTTCATCATAATACTTTTGTTCATCATCAGTTGAAATTGTGACATCATCCATATTAACGATTGTTGGATTAACCGTTGTTATATAGACTTTGCGTTTTTGATCTTTCAACAAAGATAAGTCCGAATCAACCGGCAGAGCAAACTCAGTATTGACAAGCGCACCGATAACTTGTTGTTGCTGTAAAGCAGCTCTTAATATTTCAGCATAGCTGTCAGTTGTATATCCATTACTGGCCAATAGTTCTAAATATTTTTTATTACTGAACTTACCGTTCTCATGGAATACTTGTTGATCTCGAATGGCATTTTTTATCTGATCATTACTGACAGCTGCTTTCAACTGCTCAGAAAATTTGTAAGATAAAAAATTGTTGATTTGATAAGCCAACACATTTTGACGCATTTGTCGAATAAGTTGTGATTGATCACTGCCTACAGAACCGACATTAGCTGTCACTTGTCTTGCTTGCGATTCGAATGCTTCTCGACTTATACCTTCACCATCTATTTTAGCAATATATTGTTGTTCATCACGCACACTGTGCCCACCGCCAAAACCTAGAAAGCCGACGCCAGTGAAAATAAAGCATAAAATAATTATTGCAAAAATAATCTTTACAGCAACATGACTTGCTGCCGAACGGATTTTATCCATCATATTCTGCGTTTCTCCATAAAACGAATTTATTTGCGAAAGTATATCATATTTACCTAAATTGGCTATTGTGGAAATGTGAAACTATAAAAAAAGGCTACACAATCGTATAGCCTTTTTAGTCGTTCTAATTAATTCAACCGACTTGGAATTTCAACCTTCGCTTTACTTTTCTTTGGCATTCTTTTAGCTGTTGAGTTTTTCAAAATTTCATCAGCCTTCGTCTCAATCCCAAATGGATTATGTTGTAGTGCAAGCGTAATTACCTCATCAATCCATTTAACAGGATGAATCGCTAATTCAGATTTAACATTATCAGGAATTTCTTCCAAATCTTTAACATTATCCATAGGAATCAGCACAGTTTTGATACCACCACGATGGGCTGCAAGTAATTTCTCTTTCAAACCGCCAATCGGTAAGACTTCGCCGCGTAGAGTAATCTCACCAGTCATTGCGACATCAGCCCTAACAGGATTACCGGTTAATGTTGAAATCAATGATGTGCACATGCCAATCCCGGCACTTGGCCCATCTTTTGGCGTTGCCCCGTCAGGAACATGAACGTGAATATCGCGTTTTTCATAAAAATCAGGATTGATACCCAATTTTTCAGCACGTGATCGCACAACAGTCAATGCCGTTTGTATCGATTCTTGCATCACATCCCCCAGCGAGCCGGTATAAGTCAGCTTACCTTTACCTGGTACACTCAACGATTCAATCGTCAATAAATCACCACCGACTTCGGTCCAAGCAAGACCAATTACTTGGCCAACACGATTTTCGTTGTCTGTTTTGCCATAATCAAATCGTTTAACCCCTAAAAATTCTTTTAAATTTTTATGCGTAATTTTAACTTTCTTCAACTTACTGTTTAAGGCTAATTGCTTAACAACTTTACGGCAAATTTTAGCGATTTCACGCTCTAAGCTCCGAACCCCGGCTTCACGCGTGTAATATCGAATAATGTCAACAATAGCGCTATCATCGATGACAATTTCTTCGGGCTTCAATCCGTTATTCATTACTTGTTTTTGAACAAGGTGCTGTTTTGCTATATTTAATTTTTCATCTTCAGTGTATCCAGAAAGGCGAATCACCTCCATTCTATCAAGCAGTGGAGCTGGAATATTCATCGAATTTGCAGTTGCAACAAACATCACATCCGACAGATCATAATCGACTTCTAAATAGTGATCATTAAATGCATTGTTTTGCTCTGGATCTAAGACTTCAAGCAATGCAGAAGCTGGATCTCCTCGCATATCTGATGACATTTTATCAATTTCATCAAGTAAGAATAAGGGATTTTTTACCCCAACCTTAACCATTCGCTGAATCAGTTTGCCCGGCATAGAACCAATATAGGTACGACGATGACCGCGAATTTCTGCTTCATCACGAACGCCACCTAATGCCATTCGGACATATTCGCGGCCTGTCGCTTTAGCAACAGATTGACCTAATGATGTTTTACCAACACCAGGAGGACCAACTAAACATAAAATCGGACCTTTAACTTTATTGATACGGCTTTGAACGGCAAGATATTCTAATATGCGATCTTTAACTCGCTCGAGTCCATAATGATCTTTATCTAACACGGCTTGTGCAACACCAATATCTTTTTTGATTTTGCTACGTTTATGCCATGGCACCTGAATCATCCAGTCAATGTAGCTACGGACAACCGTTGCTTCCGCTGACATGGCTGGCATCATTTTTAATTTGTTTAATTCGGCGAGCGTTTTTTCAGTCGCCTCTTTCGGCATTTTTGCCTTAGTTATTTTTTCTTTAAGCTCTTCATACTCATCGGGTTTATTATCAATATCACCGAGCTCTTTATGAATCGCTTTAATTTGCTCATTTAAATAGTATTCTTTTTGCGCTTTTTCCATCTGTTGTTTAACACGTTGACGGATATTTTTTTCAACTTGTAATAGATCAATTTCTGATTCCATCATTGAAATCAAAAGTTCAAAACGTTTTTCTAAATCAGCAACCAGTAAAAGATCTTGTTTTTGTTCGACTTTCATAAACAAGGTTGCCGCGATTGAATCGGCTAATTGAGACGGCTCTTGAATCAATTTTATTGAATCAACAACTTCTTGAGTTATTTTTTTATTTAATTTTGCATATTCTTCAAAATTAGATAATACAACGCGAACTAAAGCTTCGTTCAAATCTAAATTTTCAGTGTCGTCTGCTAATTTTTGGATATTTGCTATTAAAAATTCATCATTTTTATTTTCAACAATTTCAGCTATTTTAGCGCGTTCAACACCTTCAACAAGTACCTTAATTGTACCATCTGGCAATTGAAGCAACTGTAAAATATTCGCAATAGTACCAATTTCATATAAATCATCGATCTCTGGATCTTCTTGAGATGGATTTTTTTGGGTCACAAGAAAGACTTGTTTATCCATTTCCATTGCACTTTCTAGGCAACGTATTGATTTGCTTCGACCGACAAACAGCGGAATCACCATATGAGGAAACACCACAACATCACGTAATGGTAAAATAGGCATGATCATCTGTTTCGTTTGTTTTGTTTTCATATCGTTCTCTCTAGTAGTACAAACTGTTTCTAAACATATTGGGGCTTTTTATTAATATTCAAGCCTGTCATCATCACACACCTATAAAGCTGTTTTGCAACTATTTTGGAATAGTGGAATAGAAGTCACACTATCCAAAATAGCTTTGATAAAAGCTGCATTAATCCTAAAAAACTTCAACTCTATTTTAATCGTGTTTATCCGATTTATAAATCAGTTTAGGTAATTCAGAATTTTCAACCGTCTCTTTTTCAATCAAGACTTTTTGCACATCTTTTGTTGAAGGGAGATCATACATAGTGTCTAACAAAATATTTTCAACAATAGAACGTAAACCGCGCGCACCTGTTTTACGTTGCATTGCTTTGTTTGCAATCGACTCTAATGCAGCTTGTGAAAAGTCAAGTTCAACACCTTCTAAATGCAATAATGCTTGATATTGCTTAGTTAATGCATTTTTAGGTTCAGTCAAAATACTGATCAGTGCAGCTTTATCTAATTCACTTAACGTTGCAATCACCGGTAACCTTCCAATAAACTCTGGAATTAAACCAAATTTGATCAGATCTTCAGGCTCGATTTGCGCAAGAAGTTCAGACTCGGTCGCTTTTTGTTTGACACTTTTAACATCAGCCCCAAAACCAATACCGGTATTGGTTGAAACACGATTTTCAATCACCTTATCAAGGCCACTGAAAGCACCACCACAGATGAATAAAATTTTAGAGGTATCGACGCGTAAAAATTCCTGCTGTGGATGTTTACGGCCACCTTTTGGCGGTACAGAGGCGATGGTTCCTTCGATAATTTTTAGTAATGCTTGCTGAACACCTTCGCCAGAGACATCACGGGTTATTGATGGATTATCTGATTTACGTGATATTTTATCGATTTCATCAACATAAATTATGCCTCGCTGCGCCTTTTCAACATCATAGTCACAATTTTGTAATAATTTTTGAATAATGTTCTCGACGTCCTCGCCAACATACCCCGCTTCAGTTAACGTGGTAGCATCAGCCATAGCAAAAGGCACATCTAAAAATCGTGCTAGAGTTTCTGCAAGTAAGGTTTTTCCACTGCCGGTAGGTCCAATTAAAAGGATATTACTTTTACCCAGTTCAACGTCATGCTGCTTAGTATCATTACGTAGACGTTTATAGTGATTATAAACAGCAACAGATAATACTTTCTTTGCACGATCTTGCCCGATGACATACTCATCAAGATGTTCACGAATTTGATGAGGAGTGGGTAATGCTTTATTCACTAGTTCTTGATGTGAGGAAAAACTTGTTTTCGTTTCCTCTTTTAAAATATCATTACATAATCCAATGCATTCGTTACAAATATAAATAGACGATGGACCAGCAATCAATTTTTGTACTTCATGCTGATTTTTTCCACAAAAAGTACAATACAGTAATTTATCTGAATTTTCTTTATTCACATTCACCACCTATTCACTAAGATCGTTCACTGAAAATTGCATCAACTAATCCATATTCAACGGCTTGATTTGCAGACATAAAATTATCACGATCAGTATCTTTTTCAATTACATCAATAGATTGACCCGTATGTTTAGCAAGGATTGAATTGAGTCTTTGTTTGACATTCAACATCTCTTTAGCATGAATTTGAACATCGGATGCTTGACCTTGAAATCCACCTAATGGTTGATGAATCATAACTCTAGCGTTCGGAAGACAGTATCGTTTACCTTTGGCACCAGCTGTTAACAAAAGCGAGCCCATTGAACAGGCTTGGCCAAGACAGATCGTACTTACATCAGGCTTAATAAATTGCATGGTATCGTAAATTGACATGCCCGCCGTCACAACACCACCAGGAGAATTAATATATAGATAAATATCTTTTTCAGGGTTTTCTGCTTCTAAAAATAACATTTGAGCAACGATCAAATTCGCCATATTATCTTCAACTTGACCCGTCAAAAAGATGATGCGCTCTTTTAATAATCTTGAGTAAATATCATAAGCTCGTTCACCCCGAGAACTTTGCTCAACAACCATTGGAATAACACCCATATATGGCTCAATAGACATTTTTCATCTCCTAATTAAATAAAATAGCCCAAACAATCAAACCTTATTTGGGCTAAAAAATAACTCTTTTATAATTAATAAAACAACTTATCTTATCTTGTTTGTTGTTCCATTAATTCAGAAAAAGAATACGATTTTTCGGTAACTTTAGCACTTTCAAGAAGTAAATCGATAACTTGATCTTCTAATGCAACAGAACTTAAGTTCTCTTTTGCTTTTTTATCTTTGCTATAGTATTCAATAACTTCTTTTGGATCTTCATAAGCTGTTGCTATTTCATTGATTAAATCTTGTACTCTTGCTTCATCCGCAACAAGTTTCTTGCTTTCAATGATTTCACTAAATAATAGACCCGTTGTTACGCGACGTTTTGCTTCCGCTTCAAATAGTTCTTTTGGCAATTCAAACGATTGTTTATTGTTTCCACCAAAACGAGAGATTGCTTGTTGACGTAATACATCAATTTCACGGTCGACAAGTGCAGAAGGCACGTCAATATCATTGTTTTTGACTAAACCATCAATAACTTGTGATTTCACTTTGTTACGAATTGTTGCTTTTAATTCGCGTGCCATGTTTTTGCTGACTTCTGCACGTAAACTATTAATTGAGCCATCAGCGATACCAAAACGTTTAATGACATCCGCGGTTAATTCAGGTAATTCGAGTTGTTCAACTTTCTTCAATGTTGCTGCAAATACTGCGGCTTTGCCTTTTAAATTTTCAGCATGGTAGCTTTCAGGGAAAGTCACATTGATATCAAATTGTTCTCCCGCTTTATGACCAATGATAGCGTCTTCAAAACCAGGAATCATACGGCCTTGGCCTAATACCAATGCGAAATCATTCGCTTTACCGCCTTCGAACTCTTCACCATCAACACGTCCCACAAAATCAAGTGTTACGCGATCTTGTTCTTTTGCTGCTTGATCTGCTTCTTTCCACGTACCTTGTTGTTTACGTAGTGTTTCAATCATTGTTTCGATATCTGCATCTTCAACATTTGCAACCGGTTTTTCAACTTCGATTTTATCGATGTCTTTGATTTCTACTTGTGGATAAACTTCAAATTCAACGGTGAACGTATAATCTTCACCCTCTTTGTATTGTGATGGTGTATAAGATGGAGCACCTGCTGGATTTAATTTTTCTTGCATAATTGCTTCGATAAATGTTTTTTGCATTAAATCGCTAAGGGTATCTTGCAAAATAGACGCACCGTAACGTTGCTCAACAATTCGTAAAGGCACTTTACCTTTACGGAAGCCATCAATACGGACTTTTTTTGCTGTATTGATAAGTTCTTTATCCATTGCTTTTTTGATATCACCAGCATTGATGGTCATTGATAAACGTCGACCTAAACCTTGTGTTGTTTCTACCGAAACTTGCATCTTTCTACCTCGGAATGATTAAATATTATCTGCCAACTGCGATTCAATCTTTATGATCAAAATGACAATTAAGCTAAAAGTTTATAAAATAGGCATGCATTATACCGACCGTTGCAGCTCACGTCGAGACTTTTAACAGTTTCTTCTCTAATGCTTTAAGGCGTTTATTCATTTCATCAATATGTAAAACCAATGAAGCTGTTTTTCGCCAAACTTTGTTTTCTTGTAACGGAATACCTGATGAATAAACACCTGGCTCTGTAATTGGGCGCATAACCATTCCCATTCCAGTTACCGTTACTTGATCACAGATTTCCATGTGGCCATTAATGACACTCGCACCGCCAATCAAACAGTGACGACCAATTTTTAAGCTACCAGCCATAATCACGCCGCCAGCAACGGCAGTATGATCACCAATGATATCATTATGTGCAATTTGACATTGGTTATCAATAATGACGCCATTGCCAATCACCGTATCATCAAGTGCTCCTCGGTCGATCGTTGTTGATGCACCAATTTCAACATGGCTACCAATGACGACACGTCCTAGTTGAGGGATTTTTATCCATTTGCCTCGATCATTTGCATAACCAAATCCATCTGCGCCAATAACTGTACCGGATTGAATCAAACAATTTTCACCAATTACGCAATTATGATAAATTGACACATTGGCCCATATTTTTGTCCCTGCGCCAATTGTTGTGTTTTTACCGACAAAACAGCCTGCACCAATTATAACGCCATCCCCTAAAACAACACCGCTTTCGATCACCGCATTGGAACCAATACAAACATTGTTACCCAACGTTGCTTGTGATGAAATCACAGCTGATGGACAAATTGTTTCGGCAGGAAGTGGAGTTGTATCGAGTAATTGAGCTAACTTAGCATACGTCAAATAAGGATTTTTAACAATTAAAGCAGCACCAGACCAATGATTTAAGCTCTCTTCAGTCATGACAACGGCACTTGCTTGACACTGCTTGAGTTGCTCTTGTAACTTTTTGTCAGATAAAAACGTAATTTGTCCTGATACTGCATTTTTCATTGACGCAATACCGGTGATGGTTAAGTCACCATCACCTTGTATTTTTGCATCCAGTTTTTCGGCTAATTCATTAAGTCGAAAAGAGAACATTATTTTTTAACCTTTTCCAAAACTTTATCTGAAATATCAACGGCATCAGACGCATATAACGCCGCTTCTGCTTTTAATACAAGATCGTACTTTTCTGTGTTAACGATTTCTTTTACTGCATCTTGAATTTTAGCTAATAATTTACCGGCTTCTTCATTTTCACGTTTACGGTAATCATTTGAAAATGCCTTCGCTTTGCTTTCGAAATCCGAAATGGTTTTGGTTAATTTTGCTTTTTCAGACGCAGATAATGTAACACCATCTTTCTTCAAACGAGCAGCAGACTCACCCGCTTTTTTCTCATCAGCTTGTAGCGCTTTAGCTCTCGCTTCGAATTCAGAATCTAAAGCTTTACCAACAGATTCTCGTTGCGGCATTCTTTGTAAAATTGACATAACATCAACAACTGCAATTTTTACTTCAGCACTTGCAACGCTTGTGAATAACAATGCAACGCTCATTCCGATAACATAAATAATTTTTTTCACTGTATTTACCTTTATATATATGATTTTTCTATTTACAACATGGCTTTTACCATGTTGAGCCTATATTAAACTGAAATTGTTGTGATGAATCACCGGTATATTTCTTAAACGGTTGTGCATAAGAAAAGACAAGTGGTCCAAGTGGTGACATCCACTGCACAGCAAGACCTGCTGACATACGTACGTCAGATGGCGAGCTGTAATCACGAATATTTCCGCCTTTTAGATTCCATTCTGTATCCCATACAGTACCTGCGTCAACGAAAAATGAAGTTCGAATGCTGTTTGCATATTTTTCACTCGCAAATGGCGTTGGTACAACCAATTCTGCGCTCGCAAAGGCTAACGCATTGCCCCCTACAGCATCTTTAGATGCCGTGCAGCCAGATGTATTTTCTAAATCACAGTTAGCATTTCTGAAATAGACAGCTTTTGGACCGACAGTATTTGATTTAAATCCACGTAGGATTGAAGAACCCCCTGCGTAGAAATTCTCATAAAACGGTAACTCTTTATTGCCAATTCCACTGCCATAACCTAAACGGCCACGCGTTAAGAATACCCATTTATGATCATAATCAATTGGATAGTAATACGATGCATCAGTAATGATTTTATAGAATCGGTTATCAAATACAGGCACAGTCACTTTCGCATTGGCAGTGATTTTCAAACCATCTGTTGGGAAAAATCCACGATCTAATGTGTTGTATGTCCAATACGCGTTAAGTAATAGGTCATTTGTATTATAGGTTATTGATGATGTTTTATTTTTAACATTTTCGCCCATAGAGTCAAAATAACGCCACATACCATATTGTGGTGTCATATCTGATAGCTTGTGGTTCGCAAACTCTGTCCCAAAACGCAAGAAGTTATTTTCACTAATTGGGAAACCTAAGTTAGCTGTCGCGCCCCACGTTTTACTTGAGTATTCAGATTCTTCATCATCGTCATCTGCTTTGTAGGTGTTGTAATAAACGCTCCCACCTAAACTTACCCCATCAACCGTGAAATAAGGATCAACCAGCGATAATGAAACCGTTTTATCGGTACTTGTCGTATTCACATCGAATGAAACGCTATTACCGGTTCCTAACCAGTTATCTTGCGATATCCCGGCATTAAAGCTCAATCCGCTATCAGACCCTACCCCGATACCAAACTTAATACTACCGGTATTACGTTCTGACACCTTGTAAGTCACATCAACTTGATCATCGCTGCCTGAAACACGCTCTGTATCAGTTTCAACCGTATTGAAGAAGCCTAAACGATTTAGACGTTCTTTACCGAGTTCTACAAGGCCATTACTTAACCAAGCCCCTTCCATTTGACGTAACTCACGGCGAATAACGCCTTCACTGGTAATGTTATTACCAACGACATTAATATTTCTTACATAATAACGTTCACCAACATCCACAAAAACTGTCAGTTTGACCGTATGATCCTCATCATTCATTTCCGGATGAACAACAACGCGTGGATAAGCATAACCATAGTTAGCTAATAAACGTTTTATTTTATCTTCGATATCCGTTATTTTTTGGCCATTATACAGTTCACCAATCACAATGCGTTCATTTGCAATTTTGGCGATGGAATCTTTATGTCCTTCGTAGTTGCCTTTAAACTCCATTTCGGACAACTTATATTGTTCTCCTTCATGAATATTGATGGTGACATAAATTCCTTTTTTATCTGGTGTTAAACTGACTTGCGTTGAATCAATATTAAAACGTGCATAACCTCGATTTAAGTAAAAGCTCTGTAAATCATCGAGATCTGCTGCAAGTTTTTGTTTCTGATATTTTCTGTCACCAAGCATATTCCACCATGGAACTTCATCTCGCAATGAGAAGCGTGAAATCAGTTCTTCTGAGGAGAAAGCTTTTGCGCCGACAATGTTAATCTGATCTATCAATGCAGACGTTCCTTCTGCAACGACAATTTTAAGATCAATTCGATTACGCGATAACGGTGTTACAACCGCTTTAATTTGTGCGTTATATTTCCCCACGCTGTAATAGAAATCTTCAAGACCTTTCTCAATAGCAGAAAGCATGGTGCGATCTAACGCTTCGCCTTCACGAATGCCCGAACTGTCCAGATTTTTCTTGAGCATATCATCTTTAACGGATTTATTACCCGAAAAAGTAATACTTGATATCGTTGGACGTTCTTGTACATGGACTATTAATTTATCACCATCACGAACAACTTTGATATCTTCAAAGTTACCGCTTGCATAAAGTGACTTAATAATATGACCTAAATCAGATTCATTGACATAATCCCCGACTTGAACTGGCATTTCGAGCAAGGCTGCACCAACAGTAACGCGTTGTAAGCCTTCAAACTCAATATCCTTTACCACAAAGTCATCAATACAAAATGCATTTGAACTATATACTGTCGTGGAACCAAACAATAAAGATGCTATTAGCAATTTTTTTATTTTCATCGTGAAGCTTACAACCCCATTTCATCATAACTACAATCGTAAAAAATCATTAAATAGTGCAATTCCCATTATGATCATTAATATTACAAACCCAAGTCGATAGAATATCGCTTGTGTTGCCTCTGATAATGCTCTACCTTTTATTTTTTCAACGAATAAAAAAACAAGATGACCACCATCTAAAATCGGTAATGGAACAAGATTGATAACGCCCAAACTTATACTGATAAAAGCTAGAAAGTATAAGTATGAAACGATACCATGACTTGCTGTTTGCCCCGCGTTTTTAGCTATTGTTATTGGCCCTGATAAATTTTTAATGCCAATAACACCTGTTACAAGTTGATAAAGTGAACGCACCGTTAAGTTAAGCGTTAACTTTGTTTGTACAAATCCCTTACCTAGAGCTTCAACAAAGCCATACTGCTTATTGATGGTGTTGAGTGTCGGATATATTCCAGCTGAGCCTCGGCCACTTGACTCTACAAACGGCACTAAATCAAGATTTACGATTTGATTGTCCCGTTTTACGGTTAATTTTATCAAACCAGCTTGCCTAATGACTGCTGAAAAATCATCCCACTTTGTATAAGGATGTCCATTATAACTGACAATTTCATCGCCAATCTTCATTCCCGCTTTTTCTGCACTGGAACCCGATACAATTTTACTCACAATCGGATAAATTTCCAATGATTTAGGAACAAAACCAAAAGCGGTAATAGCCGATTGCTTTTCTACATCAAATTGCCAACCACTAATATTAATCGTTTTTTCAGTTTGCTGAACGATATCTTCATTATCAGACTGAACATAAGATAATGAGATTTGCTCTTTACCCATAGCTGAAATTATGGCTGAATTAACATCAGTCCAACTGTCAATTTTAATATTATCAAACGTTTTTATCTCTGCACCCGATGGGATACTCACCGTCGATGCGGGTGTGTTTGGTAACGTTTGTTCAATTTTTACTGGGGCAACAACCACCCCTAATTGAAAAATAATCCAATAAACAAGCCAAGCTAATAAAAAGTTAGCCACCGGTCCTGCTGCTATAATGCTGGTACGTTGCCAAATTTTTTTATGATCAAATGCAAACTGTTTTTCATTTTCTTCTAACGGTTTTATTCGACCGTCGAGCATTCTAACATAACCACCTAGCGGAATCATAGCAATTACAAACTCTGTACCACTTAAAAATTTATGTGACCAGAGTTTTTTCCCAAAACCAATCGAGAAACATTCAACTTTTACACCATAAAATCTTGCAACGATGAAATGACCAAATTCATGAGCTGTAACTAAAATGCTGATGGTAATAATGAACGACAACGTTGACCATAACACAATTTACAACCTTATTATAATAAATGTAAAGATAGCGCTGCAAATATTGGAATGGCAGCGGTTAAACTATCAATCCGATCTAAAATGCCGCCATGGCCTGGGATCAAATGACCACTGTCTTTAATTTTAGCATCACGTTTAAACATACTTTCCGTGAGATCACCGAGTACCGATGCTAAAATTGCAAGTATTGAACTCATCATAAAAACACTAAATGTCATCGCAAACAAACCTGTTACATAAACAACTAGACTAATAACGATAGCAAGGCCAACCCCACCCATGAATCCTTCGACAGTTTTACCAGGTGACACTTTAGGTGCAAGTTTACGCTTACCTAGTGCGCGCCCAGCAAAATACGCTCCGGAGTCAGTTGCCCAAACAAGCACAAAAATGTAAAGCAACATTGTGGCACCACTATAAGGATTGTTATTGTAGTCAGTACTTCTTAGCTCAAGCATTCCAACAAAAAATGGGACAAGGGTGAAAAAGGCGAATAGCACTTTAATGAACATTGAATGATGCCAGTAACGTGTGGTACTTGGATAACTAATTACCAACAGTAAAGCAACAAGCCACCACACAACTGACAATGTGAGAATTGACGAATAAAACTTATTGTTTGAATCTGTAAACTGAGGAATGAAGTAAATCAATGCCAAAACAATGAGGCTGACTGCAACAAAAACCATTTTAGATGTCAATTTTTCTAAAGATAAAAACTGACTCCACTCCCAAGCAGCAATACCGCAAACGGCTATCATTACACAGGCAAAAAGAGATAATGGGGCCCAAAATAATAAAATAATCACTAATGGTATAAGAACAAGTGCTGCTAGCACACGATGAATTAACATGAACCTTCCTCAATACTAACACGTCCAAAACGACGTTCTCGACGATTAAATGTGGCTATAGCCTCAGCAAAACTGGTTTGATCAAAATCCGGCCATAACACATCTGTAAAATAAAGTTCGGCATAAGCTATCTGCCAAAGTAAATAATTACTTATTCGGTACTCCCCACCGGTTCGAATCACAAGGTCAACAGCGGGAAACTGATTTAAACAAAGCTCTGAACAGAAAGTCTCCTCGGTGATGTCATTTATTGAAATCTCACCATTTACTACTTTTTCAGCCATTTTTTGAGCTGATTGGACAATATCCCAACGGCCACCATAATTAGCCGCAACGTTCAATACTAACCCCGTATTGTTCTCGGTTTGCTGCTGAGCTTGAATGATCAATTTTTGTAGCTGATCACTGAAACGTGAGATATCCCCAATAATATTTAAGCGAACATTATTTCTGTTTAAACGTTTAACTTCCCGCTTAAGCGTATACATGAATAAAGACATCAAAGCAGAAACTTCGGCCTCTGGCCGTTTCCAATTTTCACTGCTAAAAGCATATAGCGTTAGTACCTTGATTCCGTTATTTGCCGCATAACTGACAATTTTTCGCACAGCACTTAAACCTGCACGATGACCAATCGCTCGTAGTTGATTCCTTTGCTTAGCCCAGCGTCCATTACCATCCATAATAATAGCAACATGGTTAGGTACGTCTGATTTATCTGTCATGAAATGTCTATCTCGCTATAACTAATTTAATATTATTCATATCATTGCTAAATTTAGCGGGTTCCATAAACAACAATTGTTTTACCATGCGCTGAAATTAAATGCTGATCTTCAAGCATCTTAAGTATTCGACCAACTGTTTCCCTTGAGCAACCAACAATTTGACCAATTTCTTGTCGGGTAATTTTAATTTGCATACCATCGGGGTGTGTCATCGCATCTGATTGTTTAGCGAGATTCAATAATGTTTGAGCGATTCT
>JAVSBY010000008.1:14325-19292 GCA_031960925.1 Gilliamella sp. CRA003912 | reverse complement strand
TTCAACAACATGTAAATTTATTTTTTATATTAGGACATTTGTAACTAAATGAGGTAAATTATTCGCCTTGATAAGTATATTCTGTACAATATACTTATTAAGTGCGTATAGATAATGCTGTTAGATAAATAAAGGATATAAAATAATGCGCTGCCATGAACCGCAAATTTTAACATCAATTTTAGGAAAAGTACCCGGATTACTCGACATTCAAGAGAGAACAGCATCCCTTGCAAATTTAGAGCATCACGTTCAGACATTACTTTCATCACCCTTAAATCGTCATTGTCGCATCGCCAATTACCGTCAAGGTATCTTAATTATTGAAGTCAGCTCGGCAAGCTGGTTGACGCGTTTTAAATACGAGCAAAGTCAATTACTATCAGCGCTAAGGCAGCAAAAATTACCCGGATTATGTTCTATCCAAGGTAAAATTAATCCTGATATTGAAAAGCATCATGCCACAATCACAAAGCCATTATCTCGCCAAGCAACGAGTACCATGACACAAGAAACGGCAATTTTACTGCGTACACTTGCAAATCAAGCACCGGAAAAATTAAAAAAACAATTGATTAAACTGGCTAACCATGCAAAATAAATAGATGTACGACTGCCTATTTCAAACACAATTAACGATAAAATTAATATAACTAGAAATAATAAGGAGTAAAACATGAATAACGATATCATTACCCATCTTATCATTGGCGGAATTATCGGATTTATCATAGGGATAATTTTAATCAGCACAATAAGCCCGAAAGCAAGGCGCTATAAAAAAGTTAAACGCGAACTTGATGAAGCGCAAGAAGCTTTAAACACACAAAAACAAATCATCGTAAAACATTTTTCGCACAGTGCTGAAATCCTAGATAATATGGCAAAAGATTTTCGTCGCCTTTACCAGCATATGGCTGAAAATTCCAGTCAGTTAGTCAATAGTGAAGAAATTGCCTTACCTGCAAAAAAAGCAGAGGCTAAAAACAATACCAATACGACTAGTACACCGACTGGAAAACAACCTAAAGATTATTCAACCAATGCTTCTGGCCTGTTAAAGACAGAAGAAAAAAAATCTTAATAACTAAATACCCTTTCCAGTGGAGTTATCCACTGGGAAATTGTTATAAACATAAAGTCATTGAAATAGCGAGTGTAATACAATGATCACATTACTTACGAAACACAAAAAATTATTCGGAATGATTGCACTGAGTTTAGGTATGAGCTTATCTTCACTGCCAAGTGCTTATGCAGAATTACCTGAAACGGCCAGTACGACTAATACCGGGCTACCAAGCCTCGCACCGATGTTAGAACATGTTCTTCCCTCGGTAGTTAGTATCAAAGTAGAAGGTACAGCGCAAGTGCAAAACAACGTGCCGGAAGAATTTAGACGATTTTTTGGTTACCGTGATAATAATCAATCAAGAGCTTTTACCGGACAAGGTTCGGGCGTCATTATTGATGCCGAAAATGGCTATATCGTCACCAATAATCACGTGATTGATAATGCAGATAAAATTACGATTACACTAAATGATGGACATGAGTTTGTCGCTAAATTAATCGGACGCGATCCGCAAAGCGATATTGCCTTACTCAAAATCGATAACGCAAAAAAACTAACAGCCATTAAACTCTCTGATTCAGATAAACTTCGTGTTGGTGATTATGCGGTTGCAATTGGTAATCCGTTTGGTATTGGACAAACCGTTACATCAGGTATTATCTCCGCCCTCGCGCGTACTGGCCTGAGTATGAATGGCTTTGAAAACTTTATCCAAACTGATGCCTCAATTAACCGTGGTAATTCAGGTGGTGCGCTTGTTAATTTAAACGGTGAACTCGTGGGCATCAATACAGCGATTATTGCGCCAAGTGGCGGCAATATTGGTATTGGCTTTGCTATTCCAAGTAATATGGTTAAAAACTTGACCTCACAACTGATTGAATTTGGTGAAGTAAAACGTGGTGTTTTAGGCATTAAAGGTAACGAGTTAACATCAGACATTGCACAGGCTTTTGGGCTTGATGTGCAAAAAGGGGCTTTTGTTAGTGAAGTTATTGACGATTCAGCAGCCAAAGATGCCGGCATAAAAGCAGGTGATGTAATTGTATCGATGGATGGTAAGCCAATTGACAGTTTTGCTGAGTTACGCGCAAAAATAGCTACAACTGGTGCAGATAGAACCATTGAATTAGGATTAATTCGTGATGGTAAAAATGTCACTGTTCAGGTCAAACTTAAAAATAGTGATGAATCCACAACCGATGCAAAATCACTACATCGCGCACTAGAAGGTGCCACCTTAGTTAATGGTGAACAAGAGGGGCAAAAAGGTGTATTAATTGAAAGTATTGCAAAAAATTCACCCGCAGCCTACTTAAGTCTTCAAGAAGGTGACTTAATTACCGGTGTTAATAAAGAAGCAATTACTAATATTGCTGATCTCCGTAAGATTATTGATAATAATCCATCCGCAATTGCACTGAATATTGTGCGTGGAAACAGTCATATCTATCTTATCTTAAGATAATTATTCGTGCCAACGCCGCCACATTTTTTATTGTGGCGGACAGTTAACACCTCTCGCTAATTTTATGTGTTTATGTTTATAAAGTGCAAATATATGCTAAAATCGGTATAAATTCGCTCATTATACGTTGAACGCATATGTTAAAAAAATTTTTATGGCCAATGTTAATCGGAACCGTTTTAGCAATTGTGCTTTTAATCATTTTCCCTTCTTTAAGAAACGGAACCCAATCGACATTTCCTACGTCTATTTTTAATCATGACCCTTTTAGTTATTCCAACGCTGTAAAAATTGCCGCGCCCGCGGTTGTTAATATTTATAGTCGTTCAATGAATGCAGCTTCAGAACAGGGAAAAAACAATCCAATCACCCCGCTAGGCTCTGGCGTAATAATGAGCAATAAAGGGTATATTATCACTAATTATCATGTCGTTAATGGCGCGGAACAAATTATTGTTGCGCTGCAAGATGGACGTATTTTTGAAGCCTTATCAGTAGGTTCCGATAAGCTGGTGGATATTGCTGTCCTTAAAATTGAGGCAACCAATATTCCAACGATTCATATTAATCTACAGCGTGAACCTAAAATTGGCGATGTAGTTTTAGCCATCGGTAACCCTTACAATATCGGACAAACAATCACGCAAGGTATTATCAGCGCAACCGGTCGAGATGGACTGAGCCCTTACCGTCGTCAAAATTTTATTCAAACCGATGCCTCTATCAACCATGGCAATTCTGGGGGGGCATTAGTTAATACACTTGGTGAATTAGTGGGAATTAATACACTCACTTTCGCCAAAAATCTAGGTAACGAGGTGCCCGAAGGTATTGGATTTGCGATACCGACAGCCTTAGCGGTTAAAATTATGAATAAATTAATCAAAGAAGGCAAAGTGATTCGCGGCTATATCGGCATTGATGGCTTAGAATTTGCACCATCACAAAATTCAAGTGATCTCCCTGTGATTTTGGGGATTTTAGTCACTAATGCGGAAGGACCAGCCCAACAAGCTGGCATTAAAACGAATGATATTTTAGTGATGGTTGATAATAAACCGGTAAAATCAATAGTCGAAACGATGGATCAAATTGCGGAGTTGAAACCTGGCACAACCATCCCCATTATTGTGTTACGTAATGGTGAAAAAGTTGAATTGCAAATTACAATCGGGCAATTACCGGTGTAGCGATTACGTCTGCGGCAATAAATACGCTTGATTATTGGCTAAGTTGAGCGTAAAATGCCGACCCTTAACCATGTTATTTAACACTCATATGGTGTATAAATTTTGCTTTGATGGCCATTTATATAGCGATATGAAAAACTTTAGAGGTGCATTATGAAAAAAGGGATTCATCCAGAATATAAAGAAATTACAGCAAACTGTTCTTGCGGTAATGTAATTAAAACTCATTCAACTGTTGGTCACGATATTCATCTTGACGTATGTGGTGAGTGCCATCCGTTCTACACAGGTAAACAACGTGATGTAGCAACAGGCGGACGTGTTGATAAATTCAAACAACGTTTTGCAATGGTTGGCGGTAAAAAATAATTTATCATTCGTTGATAAAATAAAAAAAGGTGCTATAAAGCACCTTTTTTTATTGGTTTAACGTAATTAAATATCCATCAAATCCGGATCAATACCCCGTTCTCTCATCATTGTTTTTGCTTGGGTTGGAATACCATCTTCGCGATCTTTGAGCAAATCTTCATCACACGGTAGCGGTTGGCCGGTATAAGCATGTAAAAAGGCTTCACAGAGTAATTCACTGTTGGTTGCATGCCGAAGGTTATTAACCTGACGACGTGTTCGCTCATCAGTTAATATTTTTAGGACTTTTAAGGGAATTGATACCGTAATCTTTTTGACTTGTTCACTTTTCTTACCATGCTCAGCATACGGGCTTATATATTCGCCATCCCATTCCATCATAGATTTATTGCACCTGAATTACATTATAAATTATAGGGGTAATTCTAGCGTTTTTTTAATTTATCTGCAATCTGCACATCAAGATATTTAGATGTCTAGACGCATTGACGTCTTTTTATAATGTGCTATGCTGATAAAGTATACAATTTGCTAAGACCAAATTACGCATAAGGAATGGAATTATGTCAACACAACAAGAAAAATCTGCTCACGTTAAACAAATAAAAGCAAGCACGATTGCCGTTAGAGGTGGCCTCAATACCGATGATCAATATGGCAGTGTCGTTCCGGTCATTACCCCTTCAACCTGTTATCGCTATCATGAATTTGCTTCACCAAGACAGTTTGATTATGGACGCAAAGCGAACCCCAGCCGCCGCTTAGTCGAAGAAACCATTGCAAAGTTAGAGGGCGGGGCTGAAGCGATTTTGACCAATTGTGGTATGTCCGCAATCCACCTAATTAGTGTCGCGCTTCTTAC
>JAVSBY010000008.1:0-14225 GCA_031960925.1 Gilliamella sp. CRA003912 | reverse complement strand
ATTCTCAGTTTTGAATTAGCTTGTGATGCATCAAACATGCATAAATTTGTTAACGCACTGACAGTCTTTACACTAGCGCAATCACTTGGTGGAGTAGAAAGCCTAATTTGTCATCCTGCTACCATGACACATTCAGGTATAACTGCCGAGGCGCGTAAAACAGCTGGGATTTCAGACCAGCTATTACGTATTTCAGTAGGACTCGAAGATGTTGATGATTTGATTGCCGATTTAAAAAATGCATTATCCATGATCTAAACATCTGATTCGCCCCCCTAAAAGGGTATAAACAATAGGCAAATCACACTGTTGTTTATACTTACATTAGTTACATAATCCCTTTGATTACTTTCCTATTCTTTCTATTTTCGTCATCCAATTTAAACTTACTTTGTGAAAAAAATCAGAATAATCAACCCCCACGATGAGGTTTAATTATGAGTATTATGAAAGAAATAAAAGAAGGAAAATTCTACATTGGCGCGCTGCCTTGGCCTATTTTCATGGGCTGCTCAGTGCTTATTATGATAGCGGCGTGGTTTGATCTCTTACCAAAAAGTTTAATTGGTGGTTTTGCGGTTATTCTTCCCCTCGGCTGGCTACTTGGAACCATCGGACAAAATTTACCTTTTTTCAAAAAATTTGGTGCGCCCGCAATTTTATCCTTAATTGTGCCATCTATCATGGTTTACTTCGATTTCTTTGATGCAAATACCTTAGCCGCGGCTAAAATGCTCATGAAAGAATCTAACTTTCTATTATTTTACATTGCAAGCTTAGTTTGTGGCAGCATATTAGGCATGCATAGAACCATTTTGGTTAATGGTTTTGTCAGAATGATGATCCCGATGCTAATTGGTATGTGCCTTGCTGCTTTTGCAGGGGTTGGCGTTGCCATGCTATTTGGGGATACTTGGGAACATGCCTTTTTCTATACTATTGCACCGGTTATGGCAGGTGGTGTTGGCGAAGGTGTATTACAGCTATCTAACGCATACAGCAATATTTTAAATCAAGATTACGACAGCTTTGTCAGCGCACTTATTCCCGCAACCGTTGTAGGTAACTTTTTCGCTATTACCTATACAGCAATCATCAGCCGAGTAGGTGAACTTAAACCACATTTAAGTGGCAACGGTCAATTAGTCAAAATCCAATTCGATGGTATGGAGGACGCACTCAAAGAAGATAAATCACCGTTAGATGCCAGAGCAATGAGCGGTGCAGTTATGATTCTTGCCTCTATGTTTATTCTTGGTTTAATCCTTGAAAAACTGACCCATTTCCCTGGGCCAGTACTGATGATTATTGCAACTGCCGCTGTAAAATATTTACGCATTTTACCTGAAAGTGTTGAACGGGGTAGCCAACAATGGTACAAATTCATTTCAGGTCAATTTACGTTCCCATTAATGGCTGGACTGGGTCTTCTTTATATTGATTTAGGCAGTGTCGTTAATGTATTAACGGTCCCTTATTTCTTGACCGTTATCACTGTCGTCTTTACTGTATCAATGACCGGCTTTGTATGCAGTTATTTCTTCAAAATGTATCCTGTTGAAGCTTCTATCATCTCGTCTTGCCAAAGTGGTATGGGCGGCACAGGTGATGTGGCGATTTTATCCACAGCAAATCGCATGAATTTGATGCCATTTGCTCAAGTTGCAACACGTTTAGGCGGTGCATTAATGGTTATTGGCGCAACCGCTCTTTTACGTTTTCTTCATTCATAACGCAATGTAAACATGCATTGATTAAACCAATAAAAGGTGAAAATAATGACAACAGTTCAAGAACAAGCTCTTGCGATTAGCAAAGAAAAACACGGTAAACTCGAAGTATGTTCAAAAGTTGAGATTAACTCAATGGCTGATTTAAGTGTCGCTTACACGCCAGGTGTTGCTGCCGTTTGTACAGCGATTGCAAATAACAAAGATGACGTTTATGAATACACCTCTAAACGTAATTTAGTTGCAGTTATTACAGATGGCTCAGCCGTACTTGGGCTAGGTAATATCGGCCCGGAAGCGGCAATTCCAGTTATGGAAGGGAAAGCGATTTTATTTAAACGTTTTGCTGATGTTGATGCAATTCCATTATCCGTTAATACACAAAATGTGGATGAAATTGTTAGCCATATTGCCGCATTTGCCCCTTCTTTTGGCGGAATTAATCTTGAAGATATCAGTGCGCCGCGCTGTTTTGAAGTGGAACGTCGATTAAAAGAAATATTGGATATCCCTGTATTTCATGATGATCAGCATGGTACTGCAATCGTTGTTCTTGCGGCGCTTTATAATGCCCTTAAGGTAGCTAAAAAATCAATTGAATCCGTCAAGGTTGTGATCAATGGTGGTGGTGCTGCGGGCTTATCGATTGCTAACATGCTATTGGCCGCAGGCGTTCAAAATTTAAAAGTGGTTGATAAAATTGGTATTTTATGTGAGACAGACGCATCATTACCTCCGCATCACATGGAAATGGCTAAAAAGACCAACCGCGAAAAACAAACCGGTACTTTGCAAGATGCTGTAAAAGGCGCTGACGTGGTTGTTGGTGTTTCAGCACCCGGCGCACTCAAAAAAGAGTGGGTTGCAACAATGGCTGAAAAAGCGATCATCTTTGCGATGGCAAATCCAACACCTGAAATCTTCCCTGAAGAAGCAAAAGAGGCCGGTGCCTATATTATTGGAACCGGACGTAGTGATTATCCTAATCAAATCAATAATGTGCTGGTTTTTCCGGGAATTTTCCGTGGTGCACTCGATGCAAGAGCTAAAGACATCACTTTAGAGATGCAACTTGCAGCGGCTAAAGGATTGGCAAGCATTGTCACCGACGATAAATTAGGCCCAGACTATATATTACCTAATGCCTTTGAACCGAATGTTTCAAAAGTCGTGGCTGAAAGTGTCCGTAACGCAGTAAAAAAATAATTATCGATTGATTTTTCATTAAACATTTCCTATTTGACTAACCCATTTTTTGTTCTGCTCAAAAAATGGGTTTTTCTATGCTCAATTTTTGTTAAGATATCTGCCGCAATACCGTTACTTAAATATGGATATACACGAGACAAGACATGAAAAAGATTTTTCATCATTTAAGATTAAAAACCAAATTAATCATCTTAATTTGTGTGGTATTTATTTTAGCGGTCATTGCTGAAAATATTTATATCATCCGGTTAGTCAATCACCAATATTACAAAGACGCGAGTCAACACGTTAAACGCGTTGCAAAAGTAATTGCATCCTCCCCAAATGTGATTCGTCATATTGAAGACCCAACCGCGCAGCACCTCGAGCAAATACAAACTTATGCTGAGCAAGCGCGCTTATTATCTCAAGTCGAATTTATTACGATTTTTGATATGAACAAGATACGTTTATCGCACCCAAATAGTGATAATATTGGAAAACTCATTGTTGGCGGAGATGGTGAGCCGTCATTACACGGGCAATCGTATTTATCCACCGCTAAAGGAACATTAGGCGCTTCAATTAGAGCATTTGAACCGATTTATTCGGCCGACCAAAAAAAGCAAATTGGCGCATTGATGGTTGGGCAAACAGTGACAAAAATTGAACACTTGGCCTCTCGAACCAATCAATCAATTATCTGGACCTTAATTACATCGCTCGCGATTGCAATCGCTTTAGCGTTGTGGCTTTCAAAAAATATTAAGACGATTTTGCTTGGACTTGAACCTTATGAAATGGTCAAATTATTCGAAGAACGTGACGCCATTATTCGAACTGTCAAAGAAGGTATTGTGGTTATCAACCGAAAAGGCCATGTTTCACAAATCAATGATGAAGCGATTCGAATTTTGCAGCTGCCTAATAATAAAGTTGAAATTATCGATCAAGATGTTGAAAAAATCATTCCAAATACCCGATTATATGATGTGATGACCAGTGGCGAGGCCGAATATGACAGAGAACAAAATATTAATGGCGTGGTTATCTTGACCAACCGCACCCCTTTGTTTGTCAATGGCCAATTAGTCGGCGCAGTCGCCTCTTTTCGTGACATGACCGAAATGCGTCAATTGGCCGAAAATCTCACCGGTGTTAACCGCTATGCCGATGCGCTACGTTCACAGTCTCACGAATTTAATAATAAATTGCATGTCGTTTATGGACTGGCATTTAGTAACAAGCGAGATGAACTTATCGCGTTTCTCGAAAAATTAATCGGCACACACGAAAACGAATACCATTCAATATCACAATCGATATTGGACCCCATTGTCGCCGGCTTTTTAAACAGCAAATTCAGCCGTGCTCGAGAATTCGGTGTCACGCTTAATTTTCACATTGATGGACAGCTTAACCCGATTAAAGAGAGCGCTGTCACCCATTGCTTAGTCACCATTCTCGGTAATCTAATCGATAACGGGCTCGATGCAGTACAATTTTTAGATGATAAACAAATTACCGTTAACTTAACCATTGATGATAAGTGGTTTGAAATTGAAATCAGCGATAATGGTGAAGGCATTGATGAAAAAAACATGCAACATATTTTCAATAAAGGGTATTCAACAAAAGGCGATAATCGGGGATTTGGCCTTTACTTGGTGCTTGCCAGTCTTGATGAACTTAATGGACAAATCAAACTCTGTGAGCCAGATAAAAAAGGGGCCTGTTTTCGAGTGTTACTCCCTTTAACAACGCTTTATAAGGACATTCAAAATGATTGATGTACTGATTGTTGAAGACGATCCGATGGTGGCTGAATTAAATAAAACCTATTTACAAATGGTGCCGGGATTTCGTTTGGTTGGTTGTGCTAAAGATGGTGAACAAGCGTTACATTTTCTGCATGATAACGCGGTTTCGCTACTGCTGTTAGACGTATTTATGCCAAAACTGAATGGGCTTGAATTACTGAAACATATTCGAACCAGTTATCCACAAGTTGATATTATTATGGTGACCGCCGCCTGTGATTCCGATAATATTCAAACTGCACTACGCCTTGGCGTAATTGATTATTTAGTCAAACCGTTTACCTTTGAACGTTTACGCACAGCGCTCATTTCATACCAGCAGCGGTTACGGTTATTAAGCACCACAGATACCCTTGATCAAACTCAACTGGATAACCGTATCTTTTCAAAAACACAAGAAACACCCAAATTGCGGCCTAAAGGTATTGAATCCGAAACGTTGAATCGTGTCCTTAATATGATCATGCAATATGAGGGGGATTTTGCAATGAGTGATTTAGTGCCGCTTAGTAATCTGTCACGAATTTCACTCAAAAAATACATCGACTACTTGGAAGAACGCGGCGAACTGGGTAGCTATCTCACCTATTTATCGGTTGGAAGACCGGTTAGAATGTACTCCCTTAAACGCTAGCGTGTTTCGCCGACGGTAAGTCGGCAAGCATCAAAGATTTAAATTAAGATGAGGATCTAATTACACTCATCATCGACACAATAACGTTTGGCGTGAAATAGCAAAAACAGTCCGATCCCAGCCCCAAGCGCAAACAATGTGACCACATAAAAAGCCGGCGCCATTTTACTAAAAAAATCCGTAAAAATAGAAATCAATAATGGCGTTAATCCCCCTGCTATCGCATAAGCCATATTAAACGAAAACGATACGCCACTGTACCGAACCGTCGCCGGAAAGAATTTAACCATGACATAGGCAAAAGCGCCCACGACACCGACGCCCAATCCAGCAATCAGGTAAGTGATAAATAACAGTGAAGGATGATTCAGTGAGAGATAAAAGAGTCCAATCGCCACTGCCGCAATAATGCAGCCAATAAAGAGCACTTTGCCCATTGAATATCTATCCATTAACATGCCATAAAAAGTACAACTGACAATTAATCCAATTATCCCCAGTATATTACCCTGTAAGGCATCAACAGCCGAAAATCCAAATTGTTTTTGCAGTAAAATTGGGGTCATCAGCATAATAACCATAATTCCAGCCGAAAGCACCCATGTCAGTAACATGGATAAAATGGTTTGTGGTAAATACTCAGTGAGCACAGTCACAATTGGAATTTTTTTAGATAACTCTTGCTGTTTACGTTTTTGCATTTCAAGAAAAACTGGCGTTTCTTTTAACCAGCGACGCAAATACATCGCAATAAACCCGAAAATCCCCCCGATGATAAACGGAATGCGCCATCCCCAATCATTTATCTGCTCAGGTGATAGATTTTTATTCATCACGGTTGAAACAAGCGACCCCAGTAAGATCCCAAGACTTAATCCACTGGTTAAAATGCCACAAGCAAGTCCAATACGATTTTTCGGTACATGCTCTGCAACGAATGTCCACGCACCGGGCACTTCGCCACCGACAGCCAATCCTTGGCATAATCGCATTAAAAGCAGTAACAAGGGGGCAAATAAATTAATACTCGCATAAGTGGGTAAACAACCAATCAGCAAGGTTGGCAACGCCATGAGCAAAAGACTCAGCGTGAACATCCGTTTACGGCCAAATAAATCACCAAAGTGAGCCATAATAATGCCACCAAAAGGGCGAATAAGATAACCCGCCGCAAAAATACCAAAGGTTTGCACCTGACTTAGCCAAGCTGGCATATCACTTGGAAAAAAAAGATGGCTAATTGTGATTGAGAAAAAAACAAAAATAATGAAATCATAAAACTCTAATGCACCGCCTAAAGCAGACAATGCTAAGGTTTTATAATCTTGTTTATCCAGTGACCGAATCGGTGTTGTGTAAGTGGCTATTTCTGACATGTTGTTCTTTTTCTTCCTTGCTAATTGATATTTACAGCGAATAGGATTATTCCAACCACATACATTATCATTTTTTTTCGAGTGGACAAAGATTACGTCCCCATTTTATTTGCATTCTTAAAATTAGCACAATTGATTCATATCACCAATTGCACTATCTATTAAGAAGACTACAATGAAAATACTCTTTATATAATGGAGACTTAGAAAATGGCAAAAAAACGTATTTCTCGTGGTAAATTCAATCGCATGCAACAGTTATCTAATCAAAATGGCGTCATTGCAGCACTGGCTATCGATCAGCGTGGTTCAATGGTCAAAATGATGGAATCTGCGGTTGGAAAAGAACATTATCATATCGACATGGTCTATGAATTTAAAGAACTTGTCTCTCAAGAGTTAACCAAACATGTCAGCGCAATTTTGCTTGACGAAGAGTATGGATTTAAAGGCATTGAAAAGAAAAATGCACATGCTGGATTACTCATGTCTTACGAAAAAACCGGTTACGATGCCAACACTCCGGGCCGATTGCCTGACATACTCCCCGAAGATTCGTTGCAGCGCCTAATTAAAAAAGGGGCTGATGCCGCAAAAGTTCTGGTGTATTACAATCCTGACGATCCTCAAGATATCTTAGATAAAAAACACGCCTTTTTAGAAAGATTAGGTGATGAAGCAAGGGCCGCTGATATACCTGTTTTTGTCGAACCGATTGTTTATGACAATGTGATTACTGACGATAAAAGCCCGCAGTTCGCTAAAATTAAACCTCAAAAAGTGATCAATACCATTAAGGAATTGACTAAAGTTAACTATCATATTGATGTACTTAAAGTTGAAGTCCCTGTACTTTTTAACTATGTTGAAGGCTTTAATGATAATCGCGTGGTGGTCTATTCACAAAAACAAGCTGCGGATTATTTTAGACAAGCAAGCGATGCGACAACCCGTCCATTTATCTATTTAAGTGCCGGTGTTCCAACCCAAACATTCCATGATGAACTCAACTTTGCTGGCGAAGCTGGCGCCAAATACAGTGGCATTTTAGGCGGAAGAGCAACTTGGTTTGAGGGCGTGAGCGCTTATGCAAAAGGCGGTAAAGAGGGACTTATTCGCTGGCTTGATACTGTTGGTTATCAAAATGTCGAGCACCTTAACCAAATTCTAAAACACTACGCCACCCCATGGTATGACCGTTATGGCGGCCTAGATAATATTGAGGTTTTTGATCTTAATTTAGCTGATTAATCAAAAAACGCTGTGCGTCTTAATCAACGGCACAGCGTTTTTATTTCTGATTTGATTTAACTCAACAATACAATCGGATCAACGACTTTCTTTCACAATAAAACAACAGTGAATTTGTTTATTGCGTTTAAAATCAAGTGAAATGGTCTTTTCGCTAATATCTTCAGCAGTTAATCCTAAATGTTGCATTCCCGCATGGTCGAGTTTAAAACCGCGTTTATTATTTGAAAAAATAATCACGCCATTTGGTCTTAACAAGGCTTTTAAATGCGTCATCAATTTTAAGTGATCACGCTGCACATCAAAGGTATCATTCATGCGTTTAGAGTTTGAAAACGTAGGAGGATCAATAAAAATGACATCAAATTTATCTCGGCTTTGTTCCATATAAAGCAGACAATCAGCTTGAATCAAGCGGTGATTTTTTCCAGTTAAGCCATTTTGTTTTAAATTACGATCAGCCCATTCTAAATACGTTCGTGACATGTCAACGGTGGTTGTGGACTTAGCGCCGCCAAGTCCTGCATAAACTGTTGCACTGCCGGTATAAGCAAACAGATTCAAAAAGTCTTTGCCAAAACAGAGTTCACCAATCATTTTACGTGCAAGCCGATGATCTAAAAATAATCCCGAATCTAAATAATCGGTCACATTAACCCAAAACTGAGTTTTCGAACGATTTACAGGGTATTCATTAACCAGAAAATAATCATTTTTCTGAGCCAACTGTTGATATTGCTGCTTGCCTTTCTGTTTTTCACGGGTTTTTAGCACTAACTGATCGGCATGAAGTCCTAAAACCGACATCGTTGCATTGATAATATCAAATAGCCGTTGGCGCGTTTTTTGTGGATCAATATTTTTAGGCGCTGCATATTCTTGAACCACCACTTTATCTTTATAGCGATCAATAGCCACATTATATTCGGGTAGATCTGCATCATAAATACGATAGCACTCAAGCTGTTCTTGCTTAGCCCATTTAGCCAATTTTTGTTCGTTTTTACGTAATCGATTAGCAAAATCAATGGCGGGAATATGCTGTGAAAGTGCAGATTGCTGATTATCACGAATGGCAATCGTATAGTTTTTTTGCACACAATCAAGTGGACCGTTTTTCGCTTTAAATTGCCTTTCTGCTCGCATTTGCAAACAATCAAGCAGCGCAGGGGCACCACTAAATAATGACAAGCGCCAACCCGGAAAGTTCATTTTGACTTGTTTACCTAATGCCATATGCAAAGCAACCAGTGCCGGCTCACTTTCTAAACGTTCACCGTAAGGTGGGTTACTGATAATCACGCCGCCAGGTTGATTGACTAACGGATTAGTCAGCTGTGTCACATCTTTAAGCTCAAAGGTAATCGCATCGCCCACACCGGCATTGATTGCATTTTGTTTGGCACGCTCAAGCACCATTGGATTATTATCATACCCTATAAACACACTTTCTGCCTTGCAGATATGACGCTTAGCGTCAACACGCAATTCATTCCAGAGTGTTGAATTAAAGCCTTTCCATGCCATAAATCCAAACTGTTCTCGCTGTAAGCCGGGCGCAATCTTAGCTTGCATCATCGCAGCTTCAATCAACAAGGTTCCCGACCCGCACATAGGATCAATCATTGACTCATTGAGTTGCCATCCTGAACGTACGATAATTGCTGCAGCTAAATTCTCTTTTAATGGCGCTTGCCCCGCTTGTTGCCGATAACCACGCTGATGCAAACTGTCACCGCTTAAATCAAGTGAAAGCGTCACACGGTTTTTGTTTAAGTAAGCATGGATACGAATATCCGGATCCTGTTTAGCAACGTTTGGTCTTTGCTGGGTTTTACGTGAAAAGTGATCGACAATAGCATCTTTAATTTTAAGCGCGCCATACTGGCTATTACGGATAAAGTCATTAACACCAACAAAATGAATTACAAATGAGCTATCAACAGAGAAGATATCATTCCATGCAACGTTCGATGAGCAAGAGTAGAGATCCAAATCACTATAAATATCAAATTCCGTGATTGGCAATAAAATTCGGGAAGCTAAACGAGACCATAATAACGATTGATATAATGTTTTTTCATCAACGTCAAAATAAACGCCGCCTTGCGTGACTTTGCATTGTGTGGCGCCGATATCTTCTAACTCTTTTTTGAGTAATTCTTCAAGACCACGAGAGGTACTTGCAAATAGCGTTTTCATAAATAACCTAATTCTATAATAAAATTAAAGGCATTATACCGACTAATTGCGCTGGTGGGAAATGAAGAGATAGTACAAAACTCACGCTCAGGTCAGCGCGTTTATTCCTGCACACTCACTTTGATCACATTGATTCCTTTTTCAGCAAGTTCATAATGGTATTTTTCATCAAGTTTATCATCTGTAATAATGGTATTAACCGCACTGAGAGGACAAACGACATTCGGACTGCGTCGTCCAAACTTAGACGAATCGACCAATAAAATCAGTTCAGCCGCGGCTTTACTCATTGCAACGCTACCATGATAACTCTCATTAAAGGTTGTCACGCCGCCAACTAAATCAACGCCATCTGCGCCCATAAACAGTTTATCAAATGAGTAGGACTCAAACGCCGCTATCGCTGATGCATTGTTACTATGAAATGACGCGGATTTGCGTCGAAATGTACCGCCAGTTAAAATAATGGTTTGATCATTATCAATTGCGGTCAGTTCATTTATCATATGTAAACTGTTGGTCATAATGGTCAAATTATTAAATACCGCAAGCATTGGAATCATCTGCGCAACTGTGCTACCAGCATCGAAAATAATCGAATCCCCTTCATGAATCAGTTTTGCTGCTTCTTGTGCAATCGCTCTTTTCTGAGCAATATTGATATAGGTTTTATGATCTATCGCTCTATCACCGACTTCGCGATTTAACATCGCCCCACCATAGGTTCTAAGCACTAAACCACTTTCGTAAAGCTGAGTGAGATCTTTGCGGATTGTTGTGCCGGTTGTATTAAAAAATGCAGCTAACTTATCGACACTCACTTGGCCATTATTTTGAAGATATTCTAAGATAGCTGTTTGTCGTTGCCTTACTTTCATGCTTTTTCCATCTTTTTGGCGTGATAAATTGATTAAGCAGTAACATATAATATTTCATAATGAAAGTGAATCCTTTTCATACTAAAAGATTAAGAGGCGTTAGTCGTTAATGCAACCTTTAATGCACTTTGGCAAGCCAAATCATCAGGAAAAATATTTTCTGGCCTAATGCTATCGACAGATAAACCATGCAGCTGTTGTAGTGGCTTGGGTAGTGCAAAAACGGTTAACCCTTTCATTAACACAGAATCAATTATAATGTGATTATGATCGATAGACAGCGCCATCAATACCCGCGGTTTAAACCGTTTTGTTTGATTACGTCCAACACCTAAATACATGCCTTTTTTCATGGCTAAAAATGCGTGATTAAAGCGGCGTATTTGAAACCAGCTCAATATAATTTGAGCGCACCAAGCAATGAGCGCAAGGATTATTAGGGTCGTTGTCATATTCATGGCATTTTCACTCTTGTAATTTAGCTAAGATGCGTGTGCGACGGTAAATCGCACACAACAGTGAGTTAAAACATCACTTGTCCACCAGTAATATTGATTGACTGACCGGTGCAGTATGACGCTTTATCACTGGCATAAAACATTAGCACATTCAGGACATCTTGATAATCACAGCCACGCTTAAGTGGCACTTTATCGATATAAACTTGTTCAACCTCACTCTCTGGAATACCTAATTTTTTTGCATATTGCGGTAATAAAGATTGGAACATTGGTGATTTAAGTAAATTACCCAACATCAACGAATTGACGGTAATACCATAATCAGCAAGATCAAGCGCCAAAGATTGTGTGAGTCCTACACCACCAAATTTTGCCGCACTGTAGCCGGAATTATGTTTACTGCCCACTTTACCTGATTTGGAATTGATCTGAATAATACGGCCATGGGTATTATATTTAATCATCAACTTAGCAAATTCACGCGCACATAAAAAGTAACCGGTTAAATTCACGTTGACCGATAATTGAAAATCATTTAAGGCAAATTGAGTAATGGGTGACGCTTTCGCAACACCTGCACTATACACCATTAAATCAACGCGTTGAAATGCATGATCAACATCTTGTGCTAAGGCTATGACACTTTGTTCGTTTGTTGCATCAACCTTAAACCCTTTGGCCGTGCCTGCACCGTGTTTTTGATTAATCCCATCGGCCACTTTATTTGCATTATCTAAGTTTAAATCAGCAACCACCACATGGTAACCGCCATCAGCAATACCATGACAAAGAAATTCACCTAATGTTTGTCCACCACCAATAACTACTGCGACTTGTTTCATTTTTAATTCCTCAATGACTTTATTTTTAATTAATGATTTAAAATAACGATTTGATCACCGATTGAAAGTTGCTCAGGGACATCATTATCTACATGAACCGCACCAGGAAGCTCGGCTGTATTTGCACTATCAAAACGTAATGTGATATGACCTAATTCCCGTAAATTGACATTTGCAACATCACCCACTGCGGTAATCTTATAAACGTTATGACCCAATTTGAGTGTCTGCCCGACATTTAAGGGCTGCTTTAAATCATCATGAGAATGAACAAAGCAATAGTCGGCTAAATCAGCAGGCGCCCCTTGTTTAAATAAGATAAGCATGCCATCGGCTAAAGCCTCTTTGGCAAACTCACCGATGTGATTAATGGTTGATTGATAAATTATGTTTGACATGATTGACCTTTCTCTTTTTTATCTATTATTGGCACCGCTAACTTCGCTTAGTTGCCATGCCCCTATTTTGTTTATGAACTATTGATAAATGAAGAATGACACCGCCCAAGCAATAAGTACGGTCGGCGCGCCAGTTAAAAAGCGGCTGACAAGCACGGCTGGAACCCCAACTCGCACCGTGTCTTGTTTGGCTTCAGCCAGAGATAACCCAACTGGAATAAAGTCACACGCAGCTTGTGAGTTAATCGCAAATAAGGCCGGTAAGGCTAAATGAGGCGGAATATTACCTAGGCCAATTTGCACACCCACTAACGTACCAATGACCTGCGCTATCACCGCACCCGGACCTAAGAATGGCGAAAGTAACGGGAATGAACAAATTAACGCCAAAATCACAAGGCCAATTGGATTGTTAGCTAAAGGCACTAAACCATGCGCAATCAAATCACCTAAACCCGATGCAATGATGATACCGATCAACGCAGAAACAAACGCCATAAAAGGTAAAATGGTTTTGAGTACGGTATCAATGGTGTCACGCCCTGCTTGGAAAAAGACCGCAACCCCAGAGCCCATCCCAATGCCGATTTTGGCAAGCAGCCCATCACTTTGTTCGGTAATTTTTTTACTGCTATCATAACTTTTATGTTTTGGTGCCTGTGTCTGGGCGGCCATGGTATTTGAACTAATATCACCCTGTTTTTCAACCACATGAATATTATGCGGTTTTACCGCCGAGACATAGATATCTTCAACAATATACTGTGCAAGAGGACCTGATTTTCCAGTTGCATGAATGTTTATGGTTGGCACACGATTTTTAGGATAAATCCCACAACGTAAAGTGCCTCCACAGTCAATGACAGCAACGCCAATTTGCTCTTTCGGTGGCTCACCTTCTTTAAATCCATCAATGGCTTCCCAGCCGGTAAGTTCAACTAAAGTATCAACAATCGCTGGACGAGTTCCTGCTGCGATATACACAATTTTTTTACCATCAATAATAGGAAGTTCTAATGGACCGCCCCAACCGGCATCACCTTTTTCAATACGAATAAATTTGGTCATCATTTGTTTCCTTTTTATAAATGCACATTTCTATCTAATTTGATGCCCATTTTTCTTTCAAAAATGGTCGTACAAAAGTCGGTTATCCAACCTCTAAAAAAGTTGGTAACAAGTCCAACGAAGAAATAACTCACCGCAAGGGGACCGAGTGGTAATCCAAGCGTAGTTAAACCAGCCGCAATCCCTAAATAAACAAATAATTCACCGGGATTAACGTGTGGAAACAGCCCATTCATTGAATGGCAGCTATAAGAAGATGCCGCGTAATAACTCGGTTTATAGACCTCTGGCATAAAACGGCCTAGACTTAATGTCATCGGATTACAAAAGACAAATGTGCCTATCAGCGGTAATAATAAATACCGTGAAATCGGATT
>JAVSBY010000007.1:0-11340 GCA_031960925.1 Gilliamella sp. CRA003912 | reverse complement strand
TTTTTTTTATTATTTTAATGCAATTTCATTTGATGTCGGCTGTTCTTGCGGGTCTACTGACTTATACATTAACCATAAAGTTAGAAAATTTTATTTCGCAAAAAATGGTTAAATTCAGTAATAAATCAAAATTAATCTCAGTTCTTTTATTATCTACGTGTATCTTAATCATCTTTATTGGTGGTTTTTCCTATCTGTTCACCAAATTCGTATTCATGGCAAAGCATCCTACAGAAACAATGGATGGCGTCAAAACCATAATCGATAAAGTTTCTGATTCATTACCCGAAAACATCCGATTTTATCTATCCGATAGTTCGGATGAAATAAAATCGAATCTAATTCTTTATCTAAAAGAGCATGTTTTTTATTTACAAAGTATGATAACTCGGGTGTTTCATATCCTTATAATTATCATCGTTGGTATGATTATTGGTTTAATCCTTGGTTTTCAAACCAATAAACGAACTATCGAAGATAAAAAAATGAACCAAACCGTGCTAGTAAATGCCTTGAATACATGTTTAGATAGGTTAGTGCTAGTATTTCAGTATGTTGCGATTTCGCAAGTCATTATCTCTTTATTTAATACCATAATGACTGGGCTATTTTTACTGGTTGTCCTGCCAATTTTTGGTGTCCATTTACCATTTAGTAAAACGTTAGTCTTGGCAACATTCGTATTTGGACTCATCCCTATTGTTGGTAACTTGATTGTTAATGCCCTGATGTTTTTCGTCGCCTTTACCGTGTCATTCAAACTCGCAATTATCGTTATTATTTATCTGATTATCATTCATAAATTTGAATATGTGCTTAATGCTAAAATTGTTGGAACTAAGATTCAAGCGGGTATCTGCGAACTTCTTATTGCGATGTTATTTTTTGAAACCTTATTTGGTCTGATTGGACTAATTTTCGCGCCTATTTTCTATGCATTTATCAAATTATCCTTGAAGGAGATGAAACTTATTTAGTTTCGTTCAATTCCAAGACGAACCTTAGCTTATAACCGCGATGACAGAGCTGTCTGCGTTTTCGCGGCTTATAGACTCAGTTGTGCTAACATTTTATCTAATTGATTGGCGAAATTTTCGCGGTCTTTGACTGACAAAGGCGATGGGCCTTTAGACTGTACGCCACTTGCTCTCAGTGTTTCCATGAAATCGCGCATGACAAGCCGTTCTTTGATCGTGTCTTTGGTATAGTGTTCTCCACGTGGGCTTAACACGTACGCCTCTTTACTTAATGCATCGGCTGCAAGTGGAATATCAGATGTAATAACCAAATCCCCCGATTTTAATTGTTCAACAATTTGATTGTCAGCAATATCATACCCTTTACTGACTTTTTGTACTTTTATAAAAGGGGATGATGGAACACAAAGCCATTGATTGGCAACTAGCGTGGTCACAATGTGTTTCCGATCAGCCACACGGTATAAAATCTCTTTTATTGGTTTAGGGCACGCATCAGCATCAATCCAAATATTCATTTATTGGGCCATCTTTTCGTTAAAAAGAGCAATTATAATCGCTTGCTTTTTAAAAGGCACTATTATCTGCCGTAATATTAGCGAATTAAAATTGATTCTATGATTAGCGCCTATACATGCTCTATTTAAAAAGGCAAGAATAAATGGTAATATATGAGGTCTATTTATATTTATGCATGTGCGCTTTCGTGTGGCGCACCACTGTTAATAAGGAACTATTATGCCAATTATTACCCTTCCTGACGGAAGTCAACGTCAATTCGATAAACCCGTTACCGTTTTAGAAGTCGCCCAAAGTATTGGTGCAGGACTTGCGAAAGCATGTATTGCTGGCCGCGTTAATGGTGAACGTAAAGATGCTTGTGATCTAATCGAACAAGATTCAACACTGGCAATTATTACCGCTAAAGATGATGATGGTCTTGAAATTATTCGACACTCTTGCGCCCATTTATTAGGCCATGCAATTAAGCAACTTTGGCCAAATACCAAAATGGCAATAGGTCCAACGATTGATAACGGTTTTTATTATGATATTGATTTAGATCATTCGTTAACACAGGAAGATCTTGATGCGTTAGAAAAGCGTATGCATGAATTGGCAAAAAAAGATTACTCAGTTCAAAAAGAAGTCGTAAGCTGGGCAAAAGCAAAAGCGGTATTTAGCGAGCGCAATGAACCTTATAAAATTGCTATTTTAGATGAAAACATTGCACAAGACGCAACGCCAGCACTTTATCATCACGAAGAGTACATTGATATGTGTCGTGGCCCACACGTGCCTAACATGCGCTTTTGTCATCATTTTAAATTGCAAAAAATTGCAGGCGCTTATTGGCGTGGCGATAGTAATAACAAGATGTTACAACGTATTTATGGCACAGCATGGGCTGACAAAAAGCAGCTAGAGGCTCATTTGCAGTTTTTAGAAGAAGCGGCAAAACGCGATCACCGAAGAATTGGTAAACAATTAGATCTCTATCATATGCAAGAAGAAGCTCCCGGTATGGTCTTTTGGCATAATGATGGCTGGACCATTTTTAGAGAACTTGAAGTTTTTGTTCGTACAAAATTAAAAGAATATCATTATCAAGAAGTCAAAGGTCCATTTATGATGGATCGCGTGCTTTGGGAAAAAACAGGGCACTGGGGTAATTATAAGGAGCTGATGTTTGTCACGTCGTCTGAAAATAGAGAATACTGCATCAAACCGATGAACTGCCCTGGGCATGTACAAATTTTTAATCAAGGTTTGAAGTCTTACCGTGATTTACCTTTGCGTATGGCTGAGTTTGGTAGTTGTCATCGTAACGAACCTTCAGGATCATTACATGGTTTAATGCGTGTACGTGGCTTTACCCAAGATGATGCCCACATTTTTTGTACCGAAAGCCAAATCAGACAAGAAGTGAATAGCTGCATCAAAATGGTCTATGATACTTACAGTACATTTGGGTTTACTGATATTACTGTTAAGCTATCAACTCGGCCAGAAAAACGAATTGGTAAAGATGAGACATGGGATCTTGCCGAAAAAGATCTCGCTGAATGCCTAACCGAAAATGGAATTGAATTCGAATACTTACCGGGAGAAGGTGCATTTTATGGGCCGAAGATCGAATTTACCTTACATGATTGCCTCGGTCGTGCTTGGCAATGCGGCACAGTTCAACTAGACTTTATGTTGCCTGAGCGATTAGATGCAACTTATGTGGGCGAAGACAATGATCGCCATGTGCCGGTTATGATTCACCGTGCTATTTTAGGGTCGATTGAACGTTTTATCGGTATTTTAACCGAAAACTGTGCGGGGTTCTTCCCAACTTGGCTTGCCCCTTTGCAAGTGGCGGTCATTAATATCACTGATAATCAAGCTGAATATGCAAAACAATTAACCGACGAATTACAAAAAGTGGGCATAAGAGCAAAAGCGGACTTGAGAAATGAGAAAATTGGGTTTAAAATTCGCGAGCATACTTTAAAACGTGTGCCTTATATGTTTGTCTGTGGTGACAAAGAAATGGAATCAGGCACAATTTCAGTGAGAACACGCCAAGGTAAAGATCTAGGTAGCTTTGAAGTGAAACATGTTATAGAATTGTTGCTTAACGAAATTCATAGTCGTTCATTAGAACAGATGAATGAGTAATTTATTAATTTGGAGGAATGAGATATTAAAGTCAGTAAACGAATTCAGTCAACGCGCGCGCATAAGATTAACGATGAAATCACAGCTCGCGAGGTTAGGTTATCCGGTATAGATGGTGAACAAATCGGTATAGTCAGCTTGAATGATGCATTAAAACAAGCTGAAGAAGCTGCTTTAGATTTAGTTGAAATAAGCCCAAACGCAGAGCCGCCTGTTTGTCGAATTATGGATTATGGCAAGTTCCTCTATGAAAAAAGTAAAGCGACAAAAGAGCAGAAAAAGAAACAGAAGGTTGTTCAGGTTAAGGAAATTAAATTCCGACCTGGTACAGACGAAGGCGACTATCAGGTAAAACTCCGCAGCCTGATTCGCTTTCTTGAAGATGGCGATAAAGCAAAAGTCACTTTACGTTTTCGTGGACGTGAAATGGCTCACCAGCAGTTAGGAATGGAGATGCTTGAACGCATCAAACAAGATCTAACTGATTTGGCAGTTGTTGAATCTTATCCAACTAAGATTGAAGGACGTCAAATGATCATGGTGCTTGCGCCGAAGAAGAAATAAGGGTTTGACAAGCTAATTTTATAAGTCGTGTACTTATAAAGTTACACCTTTATTTTATATTATTAACAATGCGAAGTGGAAATTATAAAATGCCAAAAATTAAAACTGTAAAAGGCGCAGCAAAGCGCTTTAAAAAAACAGCTTCTGGTGGCTTTAAGCACAAGCAAGCGAACAAAAGTCATATCCTAACTAAAAAATCAACTAAGCGTAAACGTCATTTACGTGGTTTGACTACTGTGTCAAAAGGGGATTTAGGTTTAGTTGTTGCGTGTGTTCCATACGCATAATTTATTGAAATTAATAATTTAGAGGATATAGTTTATGGCTCGTGTTAAACGTGGTGTTATTGCTCGTGCACGTCACAAGAAAATTTTGAAACAAGCGAAAGGCTACTATGGTGCACGTTCACGCGTCTATCGTGTTGCTTTTCAAGCAGTAATCAAAGCAGGTCAATATGCATATCGTGACCGTCGTCAACGTAAGCGTCAATTCCGTCAATTATGGATTGTTCGTATTAACGCTGCAGCGCGTCAATGTGGTATGTCTTATAGCCGTTTTATCAATGGTTTAAAGAAAGCATCAATTGAGATCGATCGTAAAATTCTTGCTGATATTGCCGTATTTGATAAAAATGCATTTGCTGCATTAGTTGAAAAAGCAAAAGCAGCATTATAGTCTGCAACGATAAGGGTCGAGTAATCGACTCTTATTTCCATTTACTATTAAGAGATCAACTATGATACTAGTTATTTTTCATTTCTTTTTTGGTTTTGCACAAATGAATCATTTTTGAGGCAAATGAAAAATGAAAAATAATTATCAGGCCTCAATAAGAGGCCTTTTTTGTTTTGTTACATCTAATCGTATCTAAAATAATAGACGTTTAAGTCGGAGAATAATATGTCTCAATTAATTGAACTGGTTCAAAAAGCAAAAAATGAAATAAATGCTGCCAGCGATATCAATACCATTGAACAAATTCGTGTTGAATATTTTGGTAAAAAAGGGGTTTTTACCCTACAAATGGCATCATTACGTGATGTTCCTGCAGATGAAAGACCGGCATTTGGTCAAAAGATTAATGATGCCAAGCAAGAAGTCGTATCTGTATTAAATGATAAAAAAGCGGCATTAGAAAGAGAAGCATTGAATGCAAAACTGGCTTGCGAAACATTAGATGTTACATTACCGGGTAAAACACTTGAGTTGGGTGGTTTGCATCCAGTAACAAAAACAATCCATCGCTTAGTTGAATTTTTCGGTGAATTGGGTTTTGTAATGGAAACAGGGCCCGAAATCGAAGATGATTACCATAATTTCGATGCGTTAAATATTCCTGCTCATCACCCAGCAAGGGCAGATCATGATACGTTCTGGTTCGATGCTAAACGGTTACTTAGAACTCAAACCTCAACCGTTCAAATTCGAACAATGGAAAACCAAAAGCCACCTATTCGAATTATCGCACCGGGGCGAACCTATCGTAATGATTATGATCAAACCCATACTCCGATGTTTCATCAAATTGAAGGGTTATTGATTGACAAAGATATCAGTTTTAGCCATTTGAAAGGTTTATTGCATGATTTTCTGCACTGCTTTTTTGAAGATGATATGGATATTCGATTTAGACCAGGTTATTTTCCATTTACAGAACCTTCTGCCGAAGTCGATATTAAAGCCAAAAATGGTAAATGGTTAGAAGTGCTAGGATGTGGGATGGTACATCCTAATGTATTACGTAATGTCGGCATCGATCCTGAAGTGTACAGTGGTTTTGCCTTTGGTATGGGAATCGAGCGATTAACCATGTTACGTTACAACGTCACTGATTTGCGTTCATTCTTTGAAAACGACCTGCGTTTTTTAAAACAATTTAATTAGTATCTGGAGACCAAAACATGAAATTTAGTGAAAATTGGCTGCGTGAATGGGTAAATCCAGAAATTAGTAGCGAAACATTAACTGATCAATTAACCATGGCCGGTTTAGAAGTTGACGGGATTGAAAACGTTGCCGGTGATTTTACCGGTGTTGTAGTTGGCCGTGTTGTCGAATGTGCACAGCACCCTAACGCTGATAAATTACGTGTCACAAAAATCGATATTGGAAAAACCGAATTACTGGATGTTGTTTGTGGTGCGCCAAATTGTCGTCAAGGTTTAACGGTTGCATGTGCAACCGTTGGTGCGATTTTACCAGGTAATTTCAAAATTAAATCGGCTAAATTGCGTGGCGAACCATCAGAAGGAATGTTATGTTCTTATTCTGAACTTGGCATTTCTGATGATCATAATGGCATAATTGAACTTCCTGATGATGCACCTTTAGGACAAGATATCCGTGAATATCTCAAATTGAATGATATTTCAATCGATATCAGTGTAACGCCGAACCGTGCCGATTGTTTTGGGATAGTTGGTGTTGCTCGTGATATTTCAGCTATTAATAACGTTGCGATGATCGAACAAAACTTTGAAAAAGTCACCGCGACAATCTCTGATGTTATCCCTGTCCAAGTCGATGAACCACAAGCTGCACCACGTTATTTAGGGCGAGTGATTAAAAATATTAATGCAAAAGCGAAAACACCTATTTGGATGAAAGAACGTCTGCGTCGTGGTGGTATTCGTTCAATTGATGCCGTTGTAGATGTGACTAACTATGTGCTTTTAGAGCTTGGTCATCCAATGCACGCGTTTGATTTAGAGCAAATTAGCGGTAAAATCATTGTACGTTACGGTAATATCAATGAAAAATTAGTTTTACTCGACGGCAGTGAAATTGAGCTCAAAGAAAAAACACTGGTGATTGCTGATGAACAAAAGATTCTTGCTTTAGCTGGGATTTTTGGCGGTCAACAATCTGGAGTGACGGAATCAACAAAAGATATATTCTTAGAATCTGCATTTTTTGCACCTCTCGCAATCACTGGTAAAGCGAGAGAGTATGGTTTACATACCGAAGCATCTCATCGTTATGAACGTGGTGTTGATTTTGGATTGCAATGCACAGCCATTGAGCGTGCAACGCAGCTACTTGTTGACATTTGCGGCGGTGAAGTTGGGCCGATTATTAATGTCACAAGTCAAAATGACGTGCCTAAACGAACCACGATTTTATTACGCAGAGAAAAAACGGATAGACTAATTGGTCATTATATTGAGACTCAGAAAATCACCGATATACTCGAAAAACTGGGTTGTGAAGTTGAGTATAAAGAAGACATTTGGTTAGTTAAGGCTCCAACATGGCGTTTTGACCTTCAAATTGAAGAAGATCTGATTGAAGAGGTCGCTCGTATCTATGGATACAATAATATACCTAATCAAAATCTGAAAATTGAATCGGTAATGAAACCTAAACCAGAGGGGATTACGGCTTTACATCGAATTAAAAACTTGCTGGTTGATCGTGGCTATCAAGAAGCGGTTACGTACAGTTTTGTTGATCCTAAAATTCAGCAAATTTTACATCCAGAATTAAGCGCAATCTCATTACCGAATCCTATTTCAAGCGAAATGTCAGCGATGCGTTTGTCATTATGGACTGGACTATTAGATGCTGTGCTGTACAATCAAAATAGACAGCAATCACGTATGCGTTTATTTGAAACTGGATTACGGTTTGTTCCTGATGAAAAATCTGAATTTGGTATTCGTCAAGAATTAATGCTCTCAGGCGTGATGACCGGCAGTTTATATGAAGAACACTGGAAATTGCCAAAGCAGCATGTCGATTTTTATGATTTAAAAGGCGATCTTGAATCGATTTTCTCACTTTTAGGTTATGCCGATGTGATTCAATTCAAGAAATCAGAAATTTCAACTTTACATCCAGGACAAAATGCCGCCTTATATATAGGAAATGAACTTATTGGTTATATGGGCGTATTGCACCCTGAAATTGAAAAAAAATTAGGCCTAAACAGTAAAACGCTTGTTTTTGAAATAAATTTAGCTAAAATTAACCATAAAAAGATACCTGTTGCACAAGAATTATCGAAATATCCGTCTAATAAACGAGATATTGCCGTAGTTGTGGATAATTCTGTTCCTGCAGCAGACATTATTGCTGCGTGCAAAAGCGCATGTGGTGAACAACTTGTAAAAATAAATCTTTTCGATGTTTATCAAGGCGAAAACATTAAGCAAAACCAAAAAAGTCTTGCTATCAGTTTGATTTTACAAGATAAATCACGTACACTAGAAGACGAAGACATAACTACAATTGTAAATAAGTGTATCACTGTTTTACAAAATCGTTTTAAAGCCTTACTAAGAGAATAATGACTATGACATTAACTAAAGCTGATATAGCAGATCGACTTGCTGAAAAATTTAATATTGATCGCCAAGAGGCTAAAGTCCTTGTTGAACTCTTTTTTGAAGAGATTCGAGTGGCTTTAGAAAAAGGTGAGGCTGTCAAATTATCAGGATTTGGTAATTTTACTATTCGAGATAAAAATTCTCGCCCAGGTAGAAATCCAAAAACGGGTGAAAGCGTTGATATCTCTGCTCGACGAGTTGTGACGTTCCGTCCAGGAATAAAATTCCGTGAACGAGTTGAGAAAAATTTAAATATCTAAATTTTCTCTATTGTCATAAACCATACCTCTCTAGTAAATAAGTGGCTCCGTGTCACTTATTTATTAAAATAATGTTGTATTTATGTGATAAATCAAGCATAATACACGTTCTTCAATGGAGGCTCTATGGGTCCTCTTGCAACATCTTCTTGCTCATCAGGTCAGGTCCGGAAGGAAGCAGCCAAAGTAAGAAACGTGTGTGTGGGATGCGGCTGATAGAGCTTCCTCCATTTTTCCTATATACTATCAACAAACATAAATTGGATGAAGGCAATATGTTGTCGATATCTGTATTCTTTTCTATCTCAAAATAATCAATAATAGAGGGCATATTATATGATGCGAATAGGGCTATTTATATTAACCAACTTAGCCGTTATGTTTGTATTTGGAATCGTTTTAAGTATTTTAGGTGTAGATTCTCGTAGTACATCGGGCTTGCTAGTCTTTGCAGCTATATTTGGATTTAGTGGCTCATTTATCTCCTTGCTGATGTCTAAAACGATTGCGCTGCGCTCAGTTGGCGGTAAAATTATTACACAACCTACCACCCAACAAGAACAATGGCTGTTTGATGTGGTTCGTCGTCAGTCAGAACAACTCAATATTAACATGCCTGATATCACCATTTATCAAGCTGCAGACATGAATGCGTTTGCAACAGGCGCCCGCCGAAATAATTCATTAGTCGCTGTCAGTACCGCTTTACTCAATACCATGACCAAAGATGAAGCTGAAGCAGTTATTGCACATGAAATGAGCCACGTGGCTAATGGAGATATGGTGACAATGACATTACTTCAAGGGGTATTAAATACCTTTGTTATTTTCATTTCTCGAATACTCGCTTCTGTCGTTTCGCAAGCTATGTCTGAACGAAATCGGGGTGGGGGACAAATGGCTTATTACCTTATTGTGATGGTATTTGAATTTGTTTTCGGTCTTTTAGCAAGCTTAATTGCTATGTGGTTTTCACGCCATCGAGAGTTCAAAGCTGATGCAGGGTCTGCTCAGTTAGTTGGTAAGGAAAAAATGATTGCCGCTTTAGAACGCTTAAAGGTGAGTTATGAACCCAAAGAAGAAGCTTCTATTATGGCATTTTGTATCAATGGTGCTAAAAAAGTTAAAATGTCGGAATTATTTATGTCACATCCGCCTTTAGAAAAACGAATCGAAGCACTGCGAAACAGTAGTTTTCTTACAAAAGTTTAGTAGAAAAAACAAATTAAATTCTAAATTAAGCAAGTGGTAATCTGCTTGCTAATATAGTCATATCCCCAGGTTTTACGTTAACGAGATATAAAATACATGTCACAAAAGTTTATTATGAGAGCAGATAATCAATTAGAGCTACTCAGTCCCGCTAAGAATATTGAGATAGCAAAGCAAGCGATTTTACATGGCGCCGATGCAGTATATATCGGTGGACCTCAATTTGGCGCACGTCATAATGCAGGAAATTCAGTAACCGACATTGCAGAATTGGTAGAATTTGCCCATCGATATTATGCAAAAATATTTGTGACATTAAATACTATCTTACACGATAATGAACTGGAACCTGCGAGGCAGTTAATATGGCAGCTTTACGATGCTGGAATTGATTCCCTTATCGTACAAGACATGGGCATTTTGGAGATGGATATCCCACCAATCGATATTCATGCAAGTACCCAAACTGATATTCGTACTGCTCAAAAAGCCAAGTTTTTATCGGATGTTGGATTTTCACAAATTGTGTTAGCTAGGGAATTAGATCTTTGTCAAATTAAACAGATCCATGATCAAGTTGATGCAAGATTAGAATTTTTTATCCATGGTGCACTTTGTGTCGCCTTTTCAGGTCAATGTTATATATCTCACGCACAAACAGGTCGAAGTGCGAATCGTGGAGACTGTTCTCAAGCTTGTCGTCTACCTTTCACGTTGAAAGATGAGCAAGGCAAAATTGTTGCTTATGAAAAGCATTTATTATCGATGAAAGACAATAATCAATCAGAAAATTTGGTCGATTTGATTGATGCTGGGATCCGTTCATTTAAGATAGAAGGGCGTTACAAAGACATCGCTTATGTCAAAAATATCACCGCATTTTATCGACAAAAACTTGATGCTATCTTAGCAAGCCGAAGTGATTTAACCCGCGCATCGAGTGGTAAAACAGAGTGCTTTTTTACCCCAAATCCAAGCAAAACATTTCATCGAGGTACTACTGATTATTTTGTGCATGGACGCAAAATGGACATTGGCGCATTTGACTCACCAAAATTCGTTGGACTACAAATAGGTCAAATAAATAAAATTACCCAGCAATATCTTGAGATTGAATCAGACGAATCACTTGTCAATGGTGATGGATTAAATGTCCTCATAAAACGAGAGATTGTCGGTTTTAGAGCAGATAAAGTTGAGAAAATAGGAAATAGACAATACCGAATTCATCCTAATGAATTTCCTAAACTATTAAATCAAGTGCGTTTACCCCATGCAATTAATCGCAATTTAGATCATAAGTGGCAACAAAATTTACTGAAAGAATCCAGT
>JAVSBY010000006.1:11746-33399 GCA_031960925.1 Gilliamella sp. CRA003912 | reverse complement strand
GATATCCGCCATCGTCTGCCCTGCAACCGGTAATTCTATTGGATTTTGCTGCGAAGAAGAGTTAGTTTGTAGGTATTTTCTACCATCAGATAGCGTTATGGTTAGCAGGTCTGAACTGTTTGTGATCTTAGTTAATCCACCATCAAAGGTAAAATACGGTGGGGTACCATAGATTGAATTATACGTACTTGCAGATAAGGCACTTGCATTGAAAGAATAAATCAATATAACAAAAAAATAGAAATGTAATTTCCGATTGAGGCAAGCGAGTTCATTATATAGCATAAATTCCCTCTACTATTTTTTATTTATTTTATTTTTACGTCCAAGTTTTCCTTAACATGCTGTATTTGTGCAATCTGTTGCTAGCTAAAATATAATGACTACATTGTAACACTGTTTACAATTTTTGAACGATTCTAATCAAAAAGAAATGATGAGTAAATGTAGCAAATAGCAATCGAATTAATCGTTATAAGTGATGAGAAATTATGCGCTAGATTCAATAAGAAAATTATTGTTCGTTTTTTTTAATCTGTAGATTGAGTAGTTTAATCTCATGCTATAAATCACAATCGCTAAAGCAAAATTAAACTCATGAATACAAACTATATTTTCATCTATAAAAAATAATTCAATAAACACAGTTCATTCATATAACGTTTGTAAAACGACTCAATAACCAATACAATTAGCAGATTATTTATATTAGCAATAATAGATAGGACATTAACTCGTCATGCAAGAACAATATCGCCCTGATGAAATCGAATCTGCCGTACAACAGCACTGGCTAGAAAATAAAACATTTCACGTAAAAGAAGACACAACTAAAGAAAAATATTACTGTTTATCGATGCTACCTTACCCTTCGGGGCGCTTACATCTTGGTCATGTCCGTAACTATACCATTGGTGACACTATCTCTCGTTATCAGCGTTTAAATGGTAAAAATGTATTACAACCGATCGGTTGGGATGCCTTTGGTTTACCGGCAGAAGGCGCTGCTGTTAAAAATAATACGGCACCGGCAAAATGGACTTATGAAAACATCGCTTACATGAAAAAACAGTTACAACTATTAGGTTTTGGTTATGACTGGGATCGTGAAGTCACCACTTGCCGCCCAGAATACTACAAATGGGAACAATGGTTTTTCACTAAGCTTTATGAAAAAGGGTTAGTTTATAAAAAAACCTCTGCAGTTAACTGGTGCCCTAACGATCAAACCGTACTTGCAAATGAACAAGTGGTTGAAGGATGCTGCTGGCGTTGTAGTACGCCTGTTGAGCGTAAAGAAATCCCACAATGGTTTATTAAAATCACTGAATATGCCGACGAGTTATTGAAAGATCTCGATACCCTTGAAAGCTGGCCAGAACAAGTCAAAACCATGCAACGCAATTGGATTGGCCGCTCTGAAGGGGTTGAACTTGATTTTGCCGTTGAAAATTACGCTGATAAGTTACGCGTATACACAACTCGCCCTGATACATTAATGGGGGTTAGTTTCGTTTCTGTTGCAGCCGAGCATCCACTCGCGCAGCTTGCCGCAAAAAATAACCCTGAAATTACGCAATTCATCGCCGAATGTAAAAATACCAAAACGGCAGAAGCGGATATGGCAACCATGGAGAAAAAAGGAATTGCAACTGGGTTTTATGCTATTCATCCTTTAAATGGTGAAAAAATTCCAGTCTGGATTGCCAATTTTGTCTTGATCGAATACGGCACTGGCGCAGTTATGGCAGTACCTGCCCATGATGAGCGTGATTTTGAATTCGCAACAAAATATAACTTACCGCTGAAAGCCGTTATTTTAGATCAAAACGGTCAGTCCCCAGATTTGAGCGCGCAAGCTTATACAGAACATGGTAAATTGTTTAATTCAGGTGAATTTGACGGGCTTGATTTTAATGATGCATTTAATGCAATTGCAGACAAACTAATTTCATCAGGGATTGGTGCGCGTAAAGTGAATTATCGTTTACGTGATTGGGGGGTTTCACGTCAGCGTTACTGGGGTGCTCCGATTCCAATGGTAACCTTGAAAGATGGTACAACTATCCCGACACCTGCCGACGATTTACCGGTTATTTTACCTGAAAATGTTGAGATGAATGGCATTACCAGTCCAATTAAAGCAGATCCTAACTGGGCCAAAACCACCGTGAACGGAGAAGAAGCTTTACGTGAAACTGATACATTTGACACATTCATGGAGTCATCTTGGTATTATGCACGTTATACATGCCCACATTACGATAGCGGCATGTTAGATCCAAATGCGGCTAACTACTGGTTACCGGTTGATCAATATGTTGGCGGAATAGAGCATGCGATTATGCATCTACTTTATTTTAGATTTTTCCATAAATTGATGCGTGATTTTGGCTTAGTCACCTCTGATGAACCTGCAAAGCGCCTACTTTGTCAAGGTATGGTGCTTGCAGATGCGTTTTATTATACAAGTGCGACCAATGAACGTATTTGGGTATCTCCAACTGAAGTCACCGTTGAACGAGATGAAAAAGGTCGAATTGTTAAAGCATTAGATAACCAAGGGCACGAATTAGTTCATGCTGGCATGACTAAGATGTCAAAATCGAAAAATAACGGTATCGATCCGCAAAAGATGGTCGAGAAATACGGCGCAGATACTGTGCGGTTATTTATGATGTTTGCATCACCCGCTGACATGACACTTGAATGGCAAGAATCCGGGGTTGAGGGAGCTAATCGCTTTATCAAACGTGTATGGCGCTTGGTTTATGAACATACTGAAAAAGGGCCAATAACTGAGCTTAATCTCTCAGCATTGACCGATGAACAAAAATCATTACGCCGCGAGTTACATAAAACGATTGCTAAAGTGAGTGATGACATTGGCAGACGACAAACATTCAATACCGCAATTGCGGCTGTGATGGAGTTCATGAATCGCTTGCAAAAAGCACCACAAGACACTGAGCAAGATCGTGCACTGATGTCAGAAGCGCTTAATGCGGTTATCAAATTATTGTACCCAATGATTCCACATGCTTGTTTTATGATGTGGCAGGCATTAGGCCACAATGACTCCATAGATGATAGCGAATGGCCAATAGCTGATGAATCAGCCATGGTTGAAGATGAAAAACTGATTGTTGTACAAATCAATGGTAAAGTCAGAGGCAAATTTACTGTTCCAGCAGACGCCAATCAAGACTTTGTTGTTGAGCAAGCAAAATGCGAGCCTAACATTCAAAAATACCTTGATGAAATGACTATCCGCAAAGTAATTTATGTACCAGGTAAATTATTAAATCTTGTTGTTGGATGATAGGATTAGCCCTCGTTGATCAACAGCACGAGGGCTAATAAATAAATTGCTATTTAATCACATTGATAAATAATTCAAACAGGCAAAAATACATGAAAAAATACTTAATGCTAATTATGTTACTCTCATTATCCCTAACTGGATGTGGTTTTCATCTTCAACATGAGACCGAAGTGCCTGCTCAGTTCAAAACAATGTCATATATAAGTTATGATCCGTATGGTTCATTATCGCGTAACATCAAAGAACTACTGATAGACAATAAAGTTACTCTTGTTGATAACTTAGCAACAGCTCAATACCCATCATTAAGAATCATCAAAGACACATTGAACAGAGATACCACTTCTATTTATCAAGATGGTAAAGCCGCCGAATATCAACTTGTTTTAACCGTTGAAGCCCAAATGATTATTGCCGGTAAAGATATATATCCGATAAATGTAAAAGTATTTAGAACATTTTTTGATAACCCAGCAACGGCGCTAGCAAAATCTGCTGAGCAAGCCCTGATTGAGCAAGAGATGTATAAACAAGCAGCTAAACAAATCATTCGTAAATTAAAATCAGTCGATGCGGCAAGCTAATTTGTTATGATAAGAATTAGTACAGATCAAATAAAAAGCAAATTAGGATCACCCTATTATCTTATACTTGGTAGTGATCCTTATTTACAAAACTATGCACAGTCCCAAATTGAAGCCGCTTTAAAACAAGTAGGGTTTGATGAGAAATTAGCCTTTATTATCGACAACAATACCGATTGGGCCGCGATTTATGATAGTTGCCAAAGCCTCAATTTGTTTTCTAGCAACAATCTTATCATACTCGATTTTGCTGAAGGCGGCCTAAATGCAAGTATCGTAACCAAACTTAATACCTTAGCTGAACGGTTAACTCCCGAGATTGCATTAATTATTAAACTTCATAAAATCAGCAAAACACAAGAAAATGCCGTCTGGTTTAAAACCTTATCTGATAAACTGATTATCGTAAATTGCACAACGCCAGATATTAATCAACTCCCTCAGTGGATTAATCATTATTTGCAGCAAAGGCAAATAAAAATTGAGGCAAAAGCAGTTGAGCTTCTTTGTTATTATTATGAGGGCAATTTGCTTGCGCTTACGCAGCTTATTGAACAGTTAGCATTGCTCTATCCAAATCACCACATCACTTATGATCAAATTGAAGAGAATATCAACGATTCAGCTATTTTTACCCCTTATCACTGGATTGATGCCATCATCTCTCATAAGTCAAAACGTGCAATGCATATCTTAGTGCAGCTGAAAATAAATGAATTTGAGCCCTTAATTTTGTTAAGGATCATTCAGCGCGAATTACTTTTGTTGATTCATCTAACAAAAGCATCGCAAAAAACAACATTAAAACAGGCATTTGATGAGTATAAAATCTGGCAAAGTAGACGGACGATGTACACCAACTTTTTAGCGCGCAGTGACATAAATTCACTCTACCACGCGCTTGCTAAGCTAGCAGAAATGGAAATAGGATTAAAACACGATTACTCATTCGCCATTTGGGACGCGCTCGCCGTGTTTACACTTGATTTGATGGGAGTAAATTCATGTTAACAGCTTTGTTTGGTGGCACTTTTGATCCCATTCATTATGGTCATCTATTGCCCATTGTTGCGCTGGCAAAAGACGTGCAGTTAACCCACATTTACCTTGTTCCAAACCAGATTCCCCCTCATAAACCTAAGCCAAATGCATCAACTGAACAACGCTTAACTATGCTGCACCTTGCGACTGAAGATATGCCACTTTTCTCAATTGACACGCGTGAAATCTCGCGCAATAATCTGATGCAACCATCGTATACGATTGAGACATTAAAAAGCTGGCGACAAGAGAATGGCGAACAAGCGTCACTCGCATTCATCCTTGGACAAGACGCTTTATTAAATTTAGCCAAGTGGCATGACTGGCAACACTTACTTAATTATTGTCATTTGTTAGTGTGTCAACGTCCCGGGTATTTAAATCAAGTTGATGATAGCGCCTTAAAAGCTTGGATCGATAAGCACCACACAAAAACATTCGAAGATTTACACCGTGCACCTAATGGCTATATCTATTTTGCACACACCCCACTTGAAGATATTTCGGCAAGTGAAATCCGGGAACTGATTCGTCTTAAAAAAAATTGTGACCATTTGTTACCAACTAAAGTTTGGCAATATATTCAACAGCAAGGACTTTATGAGACAAAGAAAAGTTAGAAAGCGCTTTACAACAGCCACATTTTTCGGCATTATTTCGCCGCTACGTTTATTTAATCTGTATTTATAATTAAGAGGCCCCAATGGCAAAAGAAGATAACATTGAAATGCAAGGTACGATTCTTGATACACTACCGAATACGATGTTTCGTGTTGAACTTGAAAATGGTCATGTCGTAACTGCACATATTTCTGGAAAAATGAGAAAAAATTATATCCGTATTTTAACGGGTGATAAAGTGACGGTTGAAATGACTCCTTACGATCTATCTAAAGCACGCATTATCTTTCGTAGTCGCTAATACGTTATCAATTTGTTGTTTTCACGCTAACAACAAATACACTCCGATTATTTGTCTAATCTCTTTCTCTATCAAGCGCCGCTGGCTTAACCAGCGGGATATTAGGTGAGAGATTTGATAAAATCGGCATATTTTATTCTGGCTTTGAAAAATCCATTTGTTCGTATTTAACCCATTTTGTCTTTTTCACTATTTTATAACCAAATAAGATAATAAAGAACAGTGGAAGTCCAATATAAGTCGCAATGACCCCATTCCAATCAATCGTATCTTTTAAGAACGCTTGGTAATTTTGTCCTAATGTAATAATCAGACACAAAATAAAAGCAAAGATAGGACCAAATGGGAAACAGCTTGATTTATAAGGTAGCTGACTCAGATCGCGTCCTTGAGCTATGTAGCCTTTTCTAAAGCGATAATGGCTAATTGCAATACCCAGCCACGCAATAAACCCTGTCATACCTGAAAGGTTTAATAACCACAAATACACTTCTTGATCCTTGAACATTGAGGTTAAAAAGCAAAGCATCGCAACGACGGTGGTTGCTATCAATGCCATGCGCGGAACGCCTGATGAGGAAAGCTTAGCAAACAATTTAGGTGCTTTGCCCTCTTTTGCTAAAGCATAAAGCATCCGCGTTGATGCATATAATCCCGAGTTACCGGCCGATAATACTGAGGTTAAAATAACCGCATTCATCAATGTTGCCGCTGAGAGTAAACCTGCGTGCTGAAAAACCAACGTAAAAGGACTGACGCTGATATCTGTCTCATCATTGCGTAGTAAGCTTGGGTCTGTGTAAGGAATAATTAAGCTGATAACGAAAATAGCCAAAATATAAAAAAGCAAGATTCGCCAAAAAACTTGTTTCATTGCTTTGGGTATATTCTTTTCAGGATCTTGTGATTCACCTGCTGCAATACCTATTAGCTCAGTACCTTGAAATGAAAAGCCAACAATCATGGCAACGCCTATCATGGAAGAGAAGCCGCCTGCAAATGGGGCATCAGCAATTTGCCAATTGTGCCAACCTGCACTTTCAGCGCCGCGTAAAATCCCAACTATCATCAATAAACCAATAGCGATAAAAATCACTACTGTCACAACTTTAATCAAAGAGAACCAAAATTCAGCCTCGCCAAAACCTTTAACAGAGATATAGTTAAGGCAGAAAATAATAGCTAAAAATAACACGCTCCAAAGCCAGCTAAAGCTACCTGAGTCAAACCAATAAGAAATAACAAGCTGAGCTGCTACTAAATCAACAGCAACTGTAATTGCCCAGTTATACCAGTAGTTCCAACCTATTGCAAAACCAAATGCTTCATCCACATAACGTGCACCATAGGTTGCAAAAGTACCTGACACAGGCAAGTATGCAGCCAATTCGCCTAAACTGGTCATCAAAAAATAAACCATAAGGCCAATGATAAGATAAGACAGTAACGCCCCACCCGGCCCAGCTTGTGCAACGGTTGCCCCTGATGCAACAAATAACCCGGTTCCAATTGAGCCTCCAATTGCAATCATGGCTAAATGTCGCGCTTTTAAATCACGTTTTAAATCGTTTTTCATTAAAAAATCCTACAAATTGAAAATCGATTGAAGTGTAACAAAAAAAAAGCACAGCGAGATAAAAAATTCTAATAATAAAACGCGTTTGTTAACTAGATGCAATACTCAAGGACTAGTGGACTGTTCTAATTGAGTTAAATAATTGAGCGCATCTACACGATTTTCTCCGCACATCTCACAGCTAGGCGCTAACTGACAACAAACTGCCGGCCTTGCCGATAAGCCAAATAATTTGCACCGACGATTTTCATCGAGTTGAATACAAGATATGCCCGCAGGTTTACCCTGCGTCATTCCGGGGATAGCTGATGAGATGGATGGAGCAATGCAACATGCACCGCAATAGGGCCGACATTGAAATGAATCCGACATTATCCACCTTTGAAATTTCATACATAACAATAAATTTAGTTGGTGACAATAGCAAGTTAGCGGTAAAATAGCGAGCTAATTTTTAAATCCAACTTAATGAAGAAGATATTATGGCTAAAGCAAATGAAATAAAACGCGGTGATGCGGTCACCTACAATGGCAAACTGCTTTTAGTAAAAGAAATTGATGTACAAAGTCCTAGTGCACGCGGCGCAAGCACTCTTTATAAAATGCGCTTTACCGATGTAAAAACGGGTGGTAAAGTTGAAGAGCGATTTAAAGGTGATGACATTATTGACACAATTGAGTTATTCCGTCGTCCTGTTAGTTTTTCGTATATTGATGGTGATGAGTATGTATTTATGGATAATGAAGATTACACACCATTTATCTTTAAAAAAGATCAAATTGAAGAAGAACTGCTTTTCATTCCAGAAGGTGGCATGAATGGCATACAAGTTTTAATGGCCGATGGCGAAGTGGTGGCTTTAGAACTGCCACAAACCGTAGATCTTGAAATTGTCGAAACATCGCCAAGTATTAAAGGGGCGTCAGCAAGTGCGCGCACAAAACCGGCAACGTTATCGACAGGGCTTGTAATTCAAGTTCCGGAATACATCGACAATAATGAGAAAGTAAAAATTCATATTGCAGAGCGCCGTTATATGGGCCGTGCTGATTAATAATTGGACAGTAATGAATACGTATAATCAAAATAAACTGCATAAACGGTTGCGTCGCTTAACGGGCGAGGCAATCGCTGATTTTAATATGATCGAAGAAAACGACCGAATTATGGTTTGTTTATCTGGGGGTAAAGACAGCTATACCTTACTCGATATTCTTATTAATCTTAAAATCAGTGCTCCTATTCATTTTGACTTGGTTGCGGTTAACCTTGATCAAAAACAACCGGGATTTCCTGAACATATACTGCCCGAATACTTAGCATCGCTCGGTATTGAATATAAAATTGTTCAAGAAAATACATACGGCATTGTTAAAGAAAAAATCCCTGAAGGCAAGACAACTTGTTCACTCTGTTCTCGTTTACGTCGTGGCATTTTATATCGCACCGCAACAGAGATAGGGGCAACTAAAATCGCACTCGGTCATCATCGTGATGATATTTTAGAAACTCTATTTTTGAATATGTTCTATGGCGGGAAACTTAAAGCAATGCCGCCAAAATTGATGAACGATTCTGGCGAACACATTATTATCCGTCCGCTCGCCTATTGCAAAGAAAAGGACATCAGTAAATACGCTGAAATAAAACAATTCCCGATCATTCCATGTAATTTATGTGGTTCTCAACCTAACTTGCAGCGTCAAGTCATTAAAGAACTGCTAAATGATTGGGATAAAAAATTCCCAGGTCGAATTGAAACTATGTTCCGAGCAACGCAAAATGTAACCTTATCTCATCTTTGTGATACTCAGTTATTTGATTTTAAAGGAATCAAAAAAGGGGATAGCGCAATCAATGGCGGGGATTTAGCGTTTGATCGTGAAGAATTGTCACAGCAGCCACTTGGCTTTGATGCGACAGAGATTGATACACAAGATATGATTTTGTGGAAAGAAGTAAAATAAATTCACTAAGTTATCCCCTTATTTTATCGGGGATAACTCATCTCAAAGCCGGGTTATCTTAACCTAAGTTAATTAATAAATCATAAAATCAACAACATTGAACAATTAGGCAATAATTATTTTATAGATACTTTGGTATAAGCTAAACAGTGCTGCTCTAACTTTTTGAAACCATAAATAAGCGTAAAACTGACACACAGATAAATGACGGCTGCAATGCCAAACGCATGGAAAGGTTGATAAGTATCGGCATAAATATCACGTGCAATTTTAAGTATATCAGGCACCGTTGCCGTAAAAGCCAGTGCCGTTGAATGAAGCATAAATATCACCTCATTACTGTATGCAGGGAGCGTCATTCTAAATGCTCTTGGCAAAATAATATATCGATACAATTGAAAACGAGTAAAACCCAGTGCCGTTGCCGCATCAACTTCCCCTTTGGGTACATTACGAATTGCACCAGCAAACATTTCTGTTGTATATGCGCACGTGTTCAAGGTAAAAGCCAAAATTGTACAATTTAATCCACTTTCGAAAAACGCTTCTAAAAGATAATTCTCTTTTACAACATTTAATGTATAAATGCCGGTATAGATAATTAAAAGCTGCACATAAAGTGGTGTGCCACGAAAAACATAGGTGAAAAGCCAAATGGGTAATTTTATTGCTTTATTTTGTGAATTACGCCCTACTGCTAAAAAAAGGGCAAAAAAGCCACCGATTAAAACAGACGAAATTAACAACCAAAGCGTCATGGCAAGACCAGTGATATTATATCCGTCTGTCCATAACAACGCTTTCCAATATTCGTCAAGAATTTCTATCATGCTACCACTCTTTATTATTTATTATAATTTCGCTCTGCGAACGCCAAGCGAATAATGTCTTTCTAGCCACCACAATATGACATTTGAAATGGAGGTAAAGAACAGATAAAATCCGGCTGCAATTAATGCAAAATATAAAGGAGAATACGTGGCCTCACCCGCCATTTTTGTTGCTTTAACTAAATCGGACAAACCTAACAATGACACTAATGCTGTCGCTTTTAATATCACCAGCCAGTTGTTTGCAATCCCAGGTAAAGCAAAACGCATCATAAGAGGAAACATAATATAGAAAAACACTTGAAATTTAGTGAAACCCAGTGCGGTTGCCGCATTTAATGTTTCTTTAGGCACAGACAAATAAGCACCACGGAAAGTTTCGGTAAAATAAGCGCCGTAAATAAAACCTAACGTCACGATTCCTGCAATTAACGCATTGATTTCAATAAATGCCATTCCAAAAAAATCGGTAATGGTATTAACCAATGTTTGTAAGCCGTAAAAAATCAGTAACATGAGCACTAAGTCAGGTACACCTCGAATAACCGACGTATACGCCTGACAAACAAAAGAAATAATGCTAAATCGACTTAGCTTACCCATGGCGCAAATCACACCAAGCATCATCGCAACGACCAACGAAATAATCGCTAACGTTATGGTTGTGAATGCACCATCGAGAATAAGTAAAGAATAACCGCCCATCACTTATCTATCATACATATTAAAGTGGAAATATTTATCATTAATTTTTTTATAAGTGCCATCAGCTAAAATTTCAACTAAGGCTTTATTGAATGCATCACGTAATTCATTCTCATTTTTACGAAATCCAATACCAATTCCAGCACTAAAATATTTATTATCCGTCAATGCTTCACCGGCAAAAGCGTAACCTTTACCTTGCGGTAAATCCAAGAATGAATGGCTACCACTCACTTCAGTTTGTAAACTGGCATCTAAACGCCCAGCAACTAAATCTGAAAATACTTGTAATTGATTTTGGTAAGGAACAATGATTACCCCATTAGGGCGCCATACTTCATTTGCAAAATATTGTTGTGTAGTGCCTTGTTCAACACCAATTCGTTTACCTTTCAATGACTCGATAGTTGGTAATAAATCCGAACCTTCTTTGGCAATCAATCGTGATTTTGCGGCATAAAGGTGGTCAGAAAACGCGATTTGTTTTTTTCGTTTTTCTGTAATGAGAAGAGATGATGAAATCGCATCAATTTTACGGGAAAGTAATGACGGAATCAGCGCATCGAAATCAATTGTTACAAATTCACATTCGAGTTTAATACGTTCACACAGTGCTTTAGTGAGCTCGGCATCAAAACCAGTAATTTGACCGTTTTCATCAATATAGTCAAGCGGCGCATCCGATGTGTCTGCCCCAATTTTTATCGAATCAGGTAATTTTGCATGTCCAAACAAAGGTAAACACAGCAAGCTGACAATCGACAGAGTTTTAATCAGTTTTTTCATAAAGCCTCATCAGTGTAAAAAAATCGATTGGTAGTATACCTTGTTTTAATAAATTTGATAATAAGAAATAGTTATTAAATCTTAACAATCATTAGATATGAACAATCTGCATTAGCAATCAAGCCCATAAGTTAATTGAAATAAATTATATTGTTACATTTATCCATGCCATTTTTGAGTCAAAAAAAAGCCAAAAGCCCTGAATTAGTTGCTAACTATTCGTTAAAGAACTGGCGTTCTTTAATTATTCTTTATTATTTCTTAACATGACAAAAATCATCTAAACAACGATAATATTGGCTCAATGATTGATTTAATTGATTGATTCCTTAATGTTTGGCGAACTAGAATTAGTTCGCTTTTTTTATGCCTTGTTTCTTGTTTTTATCGCCTTTCGATCGTATACGTATTTTTGTTACTCGCATCACGCTTTTAAGAGCAATAAAAAAACCCGAAAAGCGCACTTTCCGGGTTTTTATCATTACAACGTGTCATCTGCTACTGTTTTGCAACAATGTGATTATCAATGAAATCCAGATAAACTTTTTGACCTGGAATTAATTGACCAGACAATATTTGTTGCGCTAATGGATTTTCCACCTCTTGTTGAATTGCTCGTTTCAATGGTCTTGCACCGTAAACAGGATCAAAACCAATTTTCGCAAGATGTTCAAGTGCGTCATCTGAGATGTCCAAACTATAACCACGCTCTTCAAGTCGATTTTCAAGACGTGTTAATTGTATTTTAGCAATCGCTTTAATGTTTTCTTGACCCAATGGGTGGAAAACAACGGTTTCATCAATACGGTTGATAAATTCCGGTCTGAAATGCGTTGTGACAACGGTCATGACTAAAGATTTCATCTCTTGATAACTTAATTCAACTTGACCTTGAATTAAATCAGAGCCTAAGTTGGATGTCATAATTATCACGGTATTACGAAAATCAACAGTACGACCTTGTCCATCAGTCAAACGACCATCGTCTAATACTTGCAGTAAGATGTTAAACACATCAGGATGTGCTTTTTCCACTTCATCAAGTAAAATCACCGAATAAGGACGACGTCTTACCGCTTCGGTCAAATACCCACCTTCTTCATAACCTACATATCCTGGAGGTGCGCCAATTAAACGTGCGACAGAATGTTTTTCCATAAATTCTGACATATCAATACGCACCATAGCATCTTCACTGTCAAACATAAAACCTGCAAGCGATTTGCAAAGTTCTGTTTTACCAACCCCTGTCGGCCCTAAAAATAGGAATGAACCAATTGGTTTGTTAGGATCAGAAAGTCCCGCACGACTACGGCGAATTGCATTAGCAACAGCCACCACCGCTTCATTTTGTCCTATTACCCGCGTATGTAAAGCCTCTTCCATTCGTAGCAATTTATCTTTTTCCCCTTCAAGCATTCTTGAAACAGGAATACCGGTTGCTTTGGATAACACTTCGGCAATTTCTTCATCAGTCACTTTATTGCGCAAAAGTTTCATAGTTTTGCCTTCAAGCTGCGTTGCTTGAGCCAGTTGTTTTTCAAGCTCAGGAATGCGCCCATATTGAAGCTCTGACATTTTATTTAAATCACCAGCACGGCGCGCTTGTTCCATCTCAACCCGAGCTTTATCAATATCGGTTTTGATATGCTGAGTACCTGAAACCGCGGCTTTTTCTGATTTCCACTCTTCATTAAGTGAAGCAAACTCTTTCTCTTTTTCACTTAATTCATCATTGAGCATCTCAAGGCGTTTTTTACTTGCTTCATCAGCTTCTTTTTTAAGTGCTTGTTGTTCCAACTTCAATTGGATTATTCGGCGCTCTAAACGGTCAAGTGATTCTGGTTTAGAATCCATCTGCATACGAATGCTTGACGCAGCTTCATCAATCAGATCGATTGCTTTATCGGGCAACATACGATCGGATATGTAACGATGCGATAATGTCGCCGCTGCAACGATTGCTGGATCAGTAATTTGAACATGATGATGAATTTCGTAACGCTCTTTTAATCCACGTAAGATTGCAATGGTATCTTCAACAGTAGGCTCTGCCACATACACTTTTTGGAATCGTCGCTCAAGAGCCGCATCTTTTTCAATATATTGACGATACTCATCAAGCGTTGTTGCACCAACGCAGTGTAATTCACCGCGAGCTAAAGCCGGTTTTAACATATTACCAGCATCCATTGCCCCATCGCTTTTTCCTGCGCCAACCATGGTATGGATTTCATCAATAAATAAAATGATGCGTCCTTCTTCTTTAGCAAGATCTTTTAGCACGGCTTTTAAGCGTTCTTCAAATTCACCTCGGTATTTTGCCCCAGCAATCAGCGCGCCCATGTCTAGCGATAAAACCCGTTTATTGCGCAACCCTTCTGGCACTTCCCCATTAATGATACGCTGCGCAAGCCCCTCAACAATCGCTGTTTTACCAACTCCCGGCTCACCAATTAATACCGGGTTATTTTTAGTCCGGCGCTGTAACACTTGGATTGTGCGGCGAATCTCTTCATCACGGCCAATCACAGGATCTAACTTACCTTGCTCTGCGCGCTGAGTCAGATCAATCGTATATTTTTTTAACGCATCGCGTTGGTCTTCGGCATTGGCATCATTCACGTTATCGCTTCCTCTTACTTGATTGACCGCTTGTGTAAAGTTCGCAACTGTTACACCTGATTTTTTCAATAATTCACTCAGCGCACCTTTTTCGTCGAGTGCCGCTAAAATAAATAATTCAGACGAAATGTAGCTATCACTGTTTTTTTGGGCCAGTTTGTCACAGAGATTCATGATACGAATAAAGGATTGCGACGGGATAATTTCGCCCCCAATACCTTGAACTTGTGGCATCTTATTTATTGCGTCTGTTAACGCCTGCTGTAATGAAGTTAAGTTTGCTCCCGAACTTGCAAGAAGCGGTTTGATGCTACTTCCGTCTTGTGAGAGCATAGCTGCAAGCACATGTTCAGGCTCAATATATTGGTTGTCCTTTCCAAGCGCCATAGATTGTGCATCAGCTAATGCTTGTTGAAACTTATTTGTTAATCGATCTAATCGCATTGTTATTTCTCCTTAGCAATCAATTTGACGTAATTGGCTAAACCGTTTACATCATTTGCTTTACCTATAGATAAGTGCGCTTAATTTTTTTTCAAGAGTTTGTCAACAATTTTTTTAAAGTATCCGTCCTTGCTTCACGCACATAGACATTAAGTGGCAAAGTAAGGACGGCATTGTCAGATTTGATAGGATTATGTGGTTAAAAAAAGTTTGAGCGATGGGTTACCGCTCTCATTGTGGAAATGATAATTTAATTTGGTCAGATGTTTAGTAAATTCATCGTAACTCTCTTGCGTGATTTCAAATCCGGCAAGTACTCGGCCGTAATCAGTGCCATGGCTGCGATAATGAAACATGGAAATATTCCAATCAGTACCGAGTGTTTGCAAAAATTTGAGCAATGCGCCTTGAGATTCAGGAAATTCAAAACTGTACACTTGTTCTTTGATTGGCTCGCAAGGTTTACCACCAATCATGTAACGAACGTGCAGTTTTGCCATTTCATCATCAGTTAAATCAACTACCGGATAACCCGCGCTAGCTAATTCTTGCATGATTTCCTCTTTTTCATCACTTTTGGCAATTTTAACCCCGACAAAAATGCACGCTGATTTGTCATCATGATAACGGTAGTTAAACTCAGTGACAGAGCGGCCGCCTAAAAGCTGGCAAAAGCTTAAAAAGCTACCTTTCTTTTCAGGAATTGTTACCGCAAAGAGTACTTCGCGTTTTTCACCTAATTCACAGCGCTCGGAAACATAACGTAAACTATGAAAGTTTAAATTTGCACCCGATAAAACATGCGCCAGCTTTTCACCACAAATATTGTGTTGCTTAACGTATTTTTTGAGTCCGGCTAATGCAACCGCGCCTGATGGTTCAGCAATTGCTCGGACATCATCAAATAGATCTTTCACGGCGGCGCAAATTTCATCACTGTCAACGGTAATAATATCATCAATGTATTGCTGACAAAGCCTGAATGTTTCATCACCAATACGTTTTACCGCAACGCCTTCAGCAAACAGTCCAACTCGGTTTAAATCAACAGGCATACCAGCATCAAGCGCCGCTTTAAGGCATGCTGCATCTTCGGGCTCAACTGCGATAACTTTAATTGATGGCATGATTTGTTTGATTAATACCGCAACACCGGCTGCAAGTCCACCGCCACCAACAGGCACAAAAATGCGATCAAGTTTAGGATTTTGTTGCAGCAATTCCATCGCAATACTGCCTTGCCCTGCGATAACCAAAGGATGATCAAAAGGCGGAATAAAAATGCGGTTTTGCTCTTTTGAAAGTGCTAATGCTTTGGCTTTAGCTTCGTCAAAATTGGCGCCATGCAGCAGCACTCGACCACCAAAACTTTTTACAGCTTCAACTTTTATATCTGCCGTTGATAGTGGCATCACAATTAACGAATTAATGCCAAGTTTTGTGGCCGAAAAAGCAACCCCTTGCGCATGGTTACCCGCTGATGCGGCAATTACGCCGCATTTTCGTTCTTCTTCATTCAAACTTGCTATCATCGCCTGTGCACCGCGAATCTTAAAGCTGTGCACTAACTGACGATCTTCTCGTTTAACAAAAACCTGATTACCTATACGCTCAGAGATTTTTTCCATCGACTCTAGCGGCGTTACTTGTGCAACATCATAAACAGCTGAACATAATGTCGCTTTTAAATAGTCTGCACCTGTCCATTTCATGTGATTATCCACCTAATTTTGCTTTATCGCGCACCGCACCTTTATCTGCGCTCGTTGCTAAACTTGCATAAGCTTTTAATGCAAATGAAACCTGACGTTGTCGATTTTTTGGTGTCCAGGCTTTATCCCCACGTGACTCTTCAGCGGCGCGGCGCTGTTCAAGTTCGGATGCGGGAACATCTAACACTAATTTTCGATTTGGAATATCAATATCAATCATATCGCCATCACGAACAAGCCCTATCAACCCGCCATTTGCTGCTTCCGGTGAAATATGACCAATGGATAAGCCTGATGACCCGCCCGAGAACCGCCCATCGGTAATTAAGGCACATTTTTTACCTAATCCCATTGATTTTAAGTAGCTTGTTGGGTAAAGCATTTCTTGCATGCCCGGGCCGCCTTTTGGACCTTCGTAGATGATAACAACAACGTCTCCTGCTACAACGCGTCCCCCTAAAATGGCATCAACAGCATCTTCTTGACTTTCGAAAACTTTCGCAGGACCTTTAAATACTAGATTTTCAGCCGCGACCCCTGCTGTTTTAACAATGGCACCGTCTAAGGCAACATTACCGTAAAGCGTTGCAAGTCCACCATCTTGGCTATAAGCATGCTGTTTGTCGCGAATACAGCCTTGCTTACGATCATCATCTAAACTATCCCAATAACAATCTTGTGAAAAGGCTTTAGTAGTTCGAATGCCTGCTGGGCCGCTACGGTACATTTTTTTCACATCTTCATCGTTGGTTTGCATAATGTCGTAACGAGCAAAGGTTTCATCTAATGAAAGCCCTAAAACGTTATGCACATTACGATTTAGTAGCCCTGCTCTATCAAGTTCAGCCATTATCGCAACCACACCACCCGCCCTGTGTACATCTTCCATATGATAAAGCTGGGTACTTGGTGCAACTTTACATAGATGAGGAATTTGGCGAGATAATCTATCAATATCTGACATGGTAAAGTCAACTTCACCTTCTTGCGCTGTCGCAAGTAAGTGTAAAACGGTATTGGTCGAACCGCCCATCGCAATATCAAGTGACATCGCATTTTCATAAGCCGCTTTCGTTGCAATCGCACGAGGTAAGTAAGACTCGTCATTTTGCTCATAATAGCGTTTAGTTATTTCAACAATTCGTTTGGCGGCGTCAGTAAACAATTTTTCACGTTGCTTATGTGTTGCAACAAGAGAGCCGTTACCCGGTAGAGCAAGCCCTAATGCTTCGGCTAAACAGTTCATTGAATTAGCAGTAAACATTCCTGAACAAGAACCACACGTTGGGCAAGCAGACTCTTCGATTTTTTGGCTATCTTCATCACTGACATCCGGATTTGCACTTTGAATCATCGCATCGATTAAATCTAATTTGATGATTTGATCTGAAAGCTTAGTTTTCCCTGCTTCCATTGGTCCGCCTGATACGAAAATGGTTGGAATATTCAGTCTCAGCGAAGCCATTAACATACCGGGGGTAATTTTGTCACAGTTAGAAATACAGATCATGGCATCAGCACAGTGCGCATTTACCATGTATTCAACCGAGTCTGCGATAAGTTCACGAGATGGCAGTGAATACAGCATGCCGCCATGTCCCATTGCAATTCCATCATCTACAGCGATAGTGTTAAATTCTTTGGCAATACCACCCGCTTTTTCAATATGCTGTGCAACTAATTGACCCACATCTTTAAGATGAACATGACCAGGTACAAATTGAGTGAATGAATTGACAACCGCAATGATGGGTTTACCAAAGTCTTCATTTTTTACGCCTGTCGCACGCCATAGGGCGCGGGCACCTGCCATGTTACGACCTTCGACAGAGGTTGCTGAACGATATTTAGGCATTTTTTGCTCCCAAGTTTTATTCTATAAGCGACCGATTTTTTCGGCATCAAAAATTGAATATCTGCCAATACCTATCAGCAGATATTCAGCGCAATATTTTTAGTTAACGAAATCTAACCAACCGTATTTATCTTCAGTTTTACCGTTAAATAAGCCAAAGAATGTTTGCTGGATTTGTTTAGTAATCGGACCACAGCGACCAATACCAATTTCAATGCGATCAACGCTACGAACCGGTGTGATTTCAGCTGCAGTACCTGTCATAAAGACTTCATCAGCTAAATACAGTGACTCACGAGACAAAGTTTGCTCACGAATTTCAATACCTAAATCACGTGCAAGAGTTAATACCGCATCACGGGTAATACCAGGAAGCGCAGAACAAGAAAGCACAGGCGTGTATAAAATACCATCTTTGATAATAAATACATTTTCACCCGCACCTTCAGAAACATGACCGTGAATATCTAAGGCAAGCCCTTCTTGGAAACCATTAGAACGCGCCTCCGATCCAATAAGTAATGAAGACAAATAGTTACCCCCCGCTTTTGCCGCAGCAGGAATAGTGTTAGACGCAACGCGATTCCACGATGAAACCATTGCATCAATACCCTGATCTAATGCATCTTCACCCAAATAGGCTCCCCAAGGGAAAGCAGCAATCATCACGTCCGTTTTGTAACCTGCCGGTGGGTTTACGCCCATACCAACATCACCAATGAAAACTAATGGGCGAATGTACGCGCTTTTTAGGTTGTTTTTCTTAATTGTTTGACGCGTTGCTTCCATAATTTCTTCAGCAGAATAAGAGACAGGAAAACGATAAATTTTGGCTGAGTTTAATAATCGCTTTGCATGCTCTTTATGACGGAAAATAGCTGGTCCTTTGTGTGTATCATAACAGCGCACGCCTTCAAATACAGAAGTACCATAATGCAATGCATGAGACATCACATGAACTTTAGCGTCAGCCCAAGCGATCATTTCACCATTAAACCAAATATAATCAGATTTTGCTGTAGAACCCATTTTTGTTTTCCTCTTATTAGAATTTTAATCACTATTTAACTATGCGATTTTGGCATATATCGACAAACGCGCATTACACTATAATTTTCTTTTTACTGCTAAATTTACAATGATTCTATTATCACTGCTGAAGAATTAGCAGCAATAACATCAACTAACTTTGCCACTTGGCTTTGCAACATCTCAATCGACTTTTCGGTCGTCAATTTTATGGATAACTCCATCATATTTGCATGGTCGGTTTGCATATCCATTGATTCTATACGACCACCGCGATGACGAATAACACGTAATATACGTTCTAGTGCGCCTAATTGATTGTGTGCCTTTATGTCCAATTGATACTGGTTTACCTTTTTCATGCCTGACTCCCATCTAACATATTTTCATTCGCAGCGCCAGGTGGAACAAGCGGCCATACATTTTCAAGCTCATCGATGCTGACATGTAACAAGTAAGGGCCTGTCGCTGTAAACATTTCATCTAATGCGAGGTCGATCTCGTTTTTTTCTGTAATGCGGCGACCGGGGATATCAAATGCTTTAGCTAACAGCAAAAAATCTGGATTATCAGAAAGATTAGTTTCACTGTATCTTTCATTAAAAAACAGTTCTTGCCATTGACGCACCATGCCTAATCGTTGATTATCAATTAACACAATCTTAATGGGTAATTTTTTACGTTTAATCGTCGTCAGTTCCTGGACATTCATCATAAAAGAGCCATCACCCGATACACAAATGACACAATCATTAGGTCTCGACAATTGTGCGCCAATTGCTGCTGGCAAACCAAAGCCCATCGTGCCTAGGCCGCTTGAAGTAATAAAGTTCTTTGGATCAGAAAACTGCATATGTTGAGCAGTCCACATTTGGTGCTGTCCAACATCGGTTGTTACGATGGTCTCTTCGCTTTTTCGCTCTGAGATAATCTTTAACAGCGCAGGTGCATAAATGGCTGTGCCTGGATGATCGTAACGAACTGGGTACTGCGCTTTTAATGCCGCTATTTCCTTGTGCCAATCCTCGATAGAAGTTGGTTGATGCAGCTTAGGTAATACGGTTTTTAAATCAGCCTGTAAACCTAAATCGACTTGACGTAACTTATTGATTTCACAGTGATCAATATCGATATGAAGCACTTTTGCATGACGGGCAAACTCACTTGATTTACCGGTGACACGATCATCAAAACGTACACCAAGCGCAATTAATAAATCACACCCTTGAACGGCTAGATTGGCTGCTTTCGACCCATGCATGCCAACTAAGCCTAAATAATATTCATCATTCAAATTAGCAGAACCAAGCCCTTTTAGGGTTGAGACACACGGAATTTTGCTTTCAGCAATGAACTGACGCAGTTCACCTATTGCACTGGACAGGGCAACCCCACCACCAATATACAACATGGGTTTTTTTGCATTGGCAATCATGGTTTTGGCGCAGGTTAACTGATCGGTTGAAAGAGAAAATGAAGACGAATTATTTGAATGAATTGGGCGATGAGATGAAGATAAATAAGTTTGAAAATTTCGGTCTGCAAGTTGTATATCTTTTGGAACATCTATCAATATAGGCCCTTTTCGCCCCGAGCTTGCAAGATGAAAAGCATCCTCTATGATATCGGGTAATGCTTCCGGTTCATCCACTAAATAACTGTGTTTGGTACAAGCCAAAGACAGCCCTAACACATCTACTTCTTGGAATGCATCGGTGCCAATTAATGGATTGGGTACTTGCCCAGTGATGGCAACAATAGGCACGGAATCAGCCAATGCATCAGCAAGGCCTGTCACAATATTGGTTGCCCCAGGACCTGAGGTGGCAATGCAAACACCGGTTTTGCCTGTTGCTCTAGCATAACCAATTGCGGCCATCGCGGCACCTTGTTCATGTCGGCAAAGCACATGTTCAATACCGCCATCATAGAGCGCGTCATAAAGTGGCATTATTTGACCACCTGGATACCCAAAAACGGTGGTTACGCCTTTTTCCTTCAATGCTTTTACTATCCACTGCGTTCCTAACATTAATTGCCTCACTTATTACCTAATTTTATCGCGATAATATGAAAAAACCCCCGCTTTTAGGGCGGGGGTTTTTGATATTATGCAAACACATTTTTAACTCAAAAGCGCCCCCGCGTAGGACTAATGACCACGCTGACAATAATGTTGATGAGGAGAACTTTGATAAACGAATTCATAATGTGATTTATTAAAAATATATACGACTTATTAATAGTTAAT
>JAVSBY010000006.1:0-11646 GCA_031960925.1 Gilliamella sp. CRA003912 | reverse complement strand
GCAAACGCAGAAATTAAATAAGCCCCTGAAAGCAGCGCTAAAGCATAACTGATTGAATAGGTCATCGCTAAATAGGCAATCATCACTTGTGATGCCCCTGCAATACCACGACCAACATTAAAAATAATGTTTTCAGCACTTGAACGTGCATCAGTTGGGTAATGCTCTGCCAATAATGCACCGTAGCCGCCCATCATTCCATTGACAAAAAAACCAATCACAGAGCCAAAGATGATCAAAACCATCATGTCAGTTTGATGGAAATAGAACCAAATAGACACAGCTGAAATCACTAAAAATACAATATATGAAGGACGACGACCAAATTTATCGCACAGCCATCCAAAAATTAAAATCCCAATTGACATACCAATCGTTGTGGAAATCGTCCAAAACATTGTATTTTTGAAAGGGAGTTTTAGCTCGCTTGCAATCATATTTGGCATCCAAACCATCAAGCCATAAAAACCAAAATTTTGCACAGCACACGCGATAGTTAAACCAATAGTTGTTGCAGTTGTTCTTGGACTATTAAACAGTTTACCGACAGAGATGACATTCTTATTTTGATCTTTCAGATTTTGCCAAATTTCCGGTTCTTTGAGTCCCTTTCGAGTCCAAGCAACAAAAAGAGCCGGTAAAACGCCCATCGCAAATGCCCAGCGCCAACCGTAAATTTCACCCACAAAATTGACCGTTAAAGCAGCTAAAATAATACCAAGCTGAAACCCTAATGCAACAATTGAGGTTGCTCTTGAGCGTTTATCTTTAGGCCAACTTTCGGAAACAAGGGTCATACCTATACCAAACTCTCCCCCTAAACCAAGGCCACTTAAAAAACGAAAGGCTAAAAAGGATTCATAATTTGGTGCGATAGCACATAATCCAGTGAAGAAAGAGAAAATTATGATTGTCCAAGAAAACACTTTAACTCGACCATACTTATCGGCCAGTACACCAAAAACAATACCACCAAGCACGGCACCAAGTAATGTTACCGATGTTAACGTACCTAATTCTACGGTTGTTAAGTTAAATGTTATCGCAATTAAGCTAAAGCAAACACCTAACAACATCATATCCATGCCATCTAATGCATAACCAACGGTGGATGCAAACAGAGTTTTCTTCTGATAAGATGTGATAGGCTCACATTGATTCCCTGCCTGCTTTGCGCTGTCAACTTCAGTTTTCATTTTTACCTCATATTTTTTTAAAACTGTGATTATTAGTTGTTCAAAGTCTTGTGATGTAAAAACTTGTTGTCCCTAACAACAAATTAAAAAATTCACGCATAGTAATAAGATAATGGCATTATCTTTGTCAAAAAATGTCAATTCTATACTTTATACCGCATAATAAAGTCGTTTTGAACGCAAAGAGTATATCCTAATACCGAACTAAAATGTATAAATTCTGTCGGTAAAAATAGGGAAATTCAAATGATTAATAATCACGGGATACAAAGCTTTAAAACAATGTGAAGGGGTACATCGTAATATCGATGATTAACATATTAATATTACGATGTTTTTTTATACAACAAGGGCTATATGAACTATTTCCTTGATTGACGAATATGAGTCAATCATCACCCATTATTCAAAATACCAAAATCCTTTATTGACTAAATCAAGCAAGGCTGCTGAGACTGTGCTATCACCAATCTCTTGGTAAGATAAAGCGGTTTTCTCGCAAAGCTGATCAATTATTGTCATCGGTAATTGAATTTGGTGTCCATGAATATAACCTAAATCACCCACTTTAACGATTCGGATGCTCGGCACTCTATGCAACAAATCGCCTGCTTTCCAAGTATCTTCAAATTCCGCTAGTGAATAAGGGGGATCGACAGGAATAATATTTAGCTCATGCATTGGTTGGGTTACATGTTTTGCAAACCAGTCATTGAACAGCGCTGGATTTTTGATTAACGCGATCATTTGATCTTGTAGTTTAGATAATTCATAAGGTTGAATTCGATAAGGGTCTTCCGGTAATTTCATTGTAGGGTCTTGATAAAAAATACCTTCGGGTAAATTATCAATCACATAATCAGCAAAACCACTTATCATATCTTGCGATGTCTGCGTTCGAAAGCCTACTGAGTAGCTGAGGGATTCGGTTAAAGAGGTACCATCATGCGGAAATCCAATTGGTATATATAAAATATCCCCTGCCGTGATTTCCTCATCAATAATTGCTTGGTAAGGTTCAACATGAAGCAAAGCTGCGTGTGCACTGAACTGTTTATAATTCGGATTACGATCGCCAACTTTCCACCGTCTTTTGCCCATACCTTGAATGATAAACACATCATAATTATCAATATGCGGACCAACGCCAGCACCTGGCGTTGCATAAGAGATCATTAAATCTTCAAATTGCCAGTGTGGTAAAACACGAAAAGGGTCAACTAAACGTGCAGCATCTTCATGCCAATGATCGACAGCTTGGACAAGTAGACTCCAATTTGTCTCGCCTAAATGGTCGTATTCACTAAAAGGACCATATTGCGCATTCCAAATCCCGTCTTTGTTTGAAACTATTCGGCTTTCGATTTCCGATTCCATCGCCAGTCCAGCCAGCTCATCGGGCGTAATTGGATTGACAAAATCAGCAAATGCGTTACGCAAAATTACCGGTTTTTTTTGCCAATAATTAGCTAAAAAATCGTCCCAGTCTATTGTTAATTTATTCTTCATTTAGCTTACCTTGCATTGTAAATAATTGACAAAAATTATCGGTTGTTTGTGTTGCCAGCTCATCTAAACTCACCCCTTTTAATATTGATAGATACTCGGCAACGTCACGCACATACGCTGGCTGATTTTCTTTTCCACGATAAGGGACTGGCGCTAAATACGGTGAATCAGTTTCGATTAAGATACGATCTAATGGCACATAGCGCGCAACTTCGCGTAATGGCTGCGCATTTTTGAATGTGATTATCCCGGAGAAAGAGATATAAAATCCTAAATCAAGCAGCTGCTTTGCAGTATCAATATCTTCGGTGAAGCAGTGCAATACTCCTGAAAGTACCTGTTCCTCTTTCAAAATAGATAACGTATCTTGCCTTGCCTCGCGCGTGTGGACAATAATCGGTTTATTCAACTGACGACCCAAACGAATATGCTCTCTAAAAGCGGCTTGCTGTAATTCAATATTATCTTTTTGATAATAGTAATCAAGCCCTGTCTCACCAAGAGCAATCACATTTTCTTGCTGCGCCAAATCAGCGAATAACTCACGATCAAAGGCCTCATCTTCAAGATTAAGCGGATGAACACCACACGAAAAGGAGACCACCTTTTTATAGGGCATTAACGCTTGACGCATGGATTTGTAACCGGAAAAGGTGGTTGCAACGCTTAAACAATGTTTCACATCACGGCGATACGCCTCATTTAAAACATCATCGATGGATTTTTCACTAAAATTTAGACTGTCTAAATGACAGTGTGAATCAACTAGAAACATAAAAAACTCTTTTTATTAATTTGTATTAATTTGAATGGTGATCAAAGTCACGAACAGGTTTGATGGTTGACCAAGAACGACAAGCTGGACACAGCCAATAGATTGAATTTACAGTAAAACCACATTTTTCACATCGATAATTTGGCACCGCTTTAATTTGCTCACCAACCATATTTTGTAACAATAGTAAACTTTCTTTTGCCCGCCCTTCTTCTGCATCAGCGACATGGTAATGCATCAATCGATAGAAACCCTTTAAATTGGGATGTTTAATCAGCTCACGATACATGTAGTTTTGTGCCGCATCACGCCCGGTTCGCGACTCAATAAGATCGGCTAACATCAGCTCGGCCACATTACCGGTGTCATTTTCCACGCAAAGTTTTAAAAAGGTTTTTAATTCATCTAGCTGATTTAACTGCATATAGCATGTCTTTAAAAAAGGCAATGCTTCGCCGATAAATGATTTATCTTGCTCTAAAATTTGTTTGAAATAAGTAATGGCTTGTTCAATTTTGTCTTGTCCCATTAAAACCCGCCCAAACATTAATGATGTTCGCGCGCAATTGGGATCGGCTGCTGCCGATTTTTGTAGATAAACCAGTGCCTTATCCAGATCATCACTGGCAATAGACAATGATGCGAGCTCACAATAAAACTGCGCAATTTCTGTGTTGTACTTCAACTTGCCGAGTTTGACCAGTTTTGTGGCCGCACTAATCGCGTTATTCCACTCACTGATTGATTGATAAATAATAATTAACTGTTGAAGTGCATAATCTTGAAAATCCTCTTCATCAATCAGTTGCAAAAACATTTTTTCTGCTCGATCATAAAATCCAGCCGTCATGTAATCGCGCCCAAGCTGTTGCACAGCAAGTAAACGCTGTTCAAATGTTAATGAGGCACTTTCCATAAGCGCTTGATGGATACGAATAGCGCGATCTACTTCGCCTCGAGAGCGAAACAAATTACCCAGTGTTAGATGTGCCTCAAGGGTTCCCTCATCTTCTTTAAGCATTTCGAGGAAAAGATCAACTGCCTTATCTTTTTGATTAGACAAGAGAAAATTCAAACCATCGACGTATTCTCTCGAAAGACGGTTTGAATCATTGAGGTATTTTTGTTTAGCATTTCTGCCCCCCATATACCAACCATATGCGGCAGCAATAGGTAATAACAGAAATAACAGTTCAAACATAATTTTCTAATCTGATTATTTTATTGAGTTTTGGTGAGTTGCAATTTTTGATGATTGGCAACTTCTTCGTCATATTTTTTTTGTAGTTTGGTTAATTTACGTTTAGACGAGGCTAAATTCATTTTTACTTTTAAAAATAAAATCGAGGTTAATAACCAAGCAACAATAAATCCTGAACCGAATAAAATCGCGAGTAGTGTCGATAATCTTAATTCTGTCTGGGCAATCAGATAATTAAATGAAACTATTTGATTATTGCTTGCACCAATCGCCATCGACACCGCTAAAATTACAATGATAAATAAACACAGTATGACAAATTTCATAATGTAAACCCTTTGATTTATTTTATTTTTATTTAATAAACACGCATTATTATAAAAAATAATCGTTTTATTCTACTACATGCCATTTTTTTGCGCAAAAATAACACACTAATGCAATAATGCAAGCAAGTAGCGTACCAAAAATCAGATCTAAAGCAGTATGCATGCCGAGTACTAAACGGCTAATCTCAATTAATACAGCCCATAACGTTATTGCAGAAACCGAAATATAGTGCCGCCTAAAACCAAGGAATAATATAGCCAAAAAGGCCCATGTGGTTGCAAACAATGTGTGCCCAGATGGAAACGCGTAGCCGGTTTCATTTCCCCAGTGTCTAACTAACCAATTGGGGATGATTGTCGATTGATTCAATGTCTCATTGACCGTCATTTTTCGCTCAGCCTTAGGTAACGCATAAAAAGCACTGTCATTAATGCCATATTCTTGTTCCATCCACATAACAAATGGTCTTGATTCAGCCACGTAAGACTTTATTCCGCTTTTGATGATTTGTCCAACAAGAATCGCACTGGTTAAAATAATCCAGAGTACCATCAGTTTTCGTTTAGTTTTACTCGGCAAAAACAGGCAAAATAGACCGAATAACACTAACGACGTAATCGCGGCCCATGGAAAACTCGCCGTTTCAGTAATATAGTAAAAAATAAGTGATGTTTGATTTAAAGATGCCGGCTGCCAATGCCAGTTTACTGCGATAGCAACTAGGGGAACGATAAAAAAAATCGCTAACATTGCTATTGTTTTTTTTGTGATAGACCCCATTTATTATTCCAGTCCACTAAATATTAATGCACTTATTCTAACATAGATAATATAATGTAATTAACCAATTATTTTATTGTTTCTGTGTTATCTAGTGATCGGAGATTATCATGCAACTAAAACGTGTTGCTGAAGCAAAACTGCCTACACAATGGGGTAATTTTACAATTGTAGGATTTGAAGAAATTGCAACAGGTAAAGATCATGTTGCATTAGTTATGGGAGATATTACCAGCTCACAGCCTGTTTTGACGCGAATTCACTCCGAATGTTTAACCGGCGATGCGCTATTTAGTTTGCGCTGTGATTGTGGATTTCAACTCAACGCAGCACTGCAACAAATTGCTAAAGCCAAGCGAGGGATTTTACTTTATCATCGACAAGAAGGCCGCAATATCGGGTTATTAAATAAAATCCGGGCCTATACCCTTCAAGATCAAGGACTGGATACAGTTGAAGCTAATTTACAGCTCGGTTTTGCCGCCGATGAACGTAATTTCACTCTCTGTGCTGACATGCTTTCACTGCTTAATGTTTCACAAGTACGATTAATGACGAATAACCCCAAAAAGATAGACGTACTCAAAAGTGCTGGTATCAATATTGCAGAGCGTGTGCCACTTGAAGTGGGTGAAAATCCCAATAATGCGCATTATCTCGATACAAAAGCAAAAAAAATGGGACATTTATTGCATCGTTGATTCACCATCAAAATGCAGCTGAGTTTTCCGTTGTCTTTTACACAACGGAAAATGCCTATTTTTTGTCGCAGCGTAATACACCACCATGTGCAATTTGATCGGTCGAAATCTCATGCATAATTATTTGAACTGCTTCAGGCGGACAATGTAATGTTTCAACGATTGCATCGGTTACACGTTTAACCATCTCTCGTTTTTGTTCAACACTGCGTCCTTCTAAAAAATCGATCACAACATTTGGCATTCCACTCTCCTATTGATTGATTGCTGCTAATTGAACGTCGGTTAGTGCGATATCTTGATTATGACAAACCCCTATTCCTGACTCAATAATAGTTTCAGCCACTTTATGTGCCTGTTCAAGTGAATGCATTTTATAAGAGCCACATTGATATTCATTCAATTCAGGGATCTGCTTTTGTGTTTTGACACTTAAGATATCGTGCATCGATTTCATCCAAGCATCAGCCACAAGCAGTTCGTTTGGCGCGCCAATTAAACTCATATAAAATCCGGTACGGCATCCCATTGGTGAAATATCAATGATTTCAACATTATTACTATTTAAATGCTCGCGCATGAAACCAGCAAAAAGATGCTCTAAGGTATGAATTCCTTTTTCAGTTAATTTCTTTTTATTAGGAATAGTAAAACGCAGATCAAACACGGTGATGGTATCCCCTTTAGGTGTTTGCATAATTTTAGCCACACGAACGAACGGGGCATGCATTTTAGTATGATCAACTTTGAAACTGTCTAATAATGGCATCACTTTCTCCTTTTCTTAACCCTATAATCACCAGTGGCAAATCAAACGATTTTTTCTTCAATTAATTTGGACTCTCTACTGCACCTTGGAAAAAAGACGTAACATCTCTTGTTCGTCAATCACATCAATCCCAAGTTCTTGCGCTTTTTCTAACTTAGAGCCCGCCGACTCGCCGGCAATAACAAGATCAGTATTTTTAGAAACACTTCCTGTAACTTTAGCCCCTAACTGTTTCAATTTATCTTTGGCTTCATCACGACTTAACGTTGATAATGTTCCCGTTAACACAACGGTTTTCCCTAAAAAAGGTGAATCATACACTGCGGATAATGGCTGCGGTTTCACATCATCCCAGTGAATACCAATCTCGTCACTTATTAATTGGGCTATCACATCTTGATTATGTGGCTCTTTAAAAAAGTCGAGCACACTTTCAGCAATAATGGCACCAATGTCGCTCACAGTCATCAATTGCTCAACCGTTGCTTGTTCAATATTTGATAAGCTGCCCAATTCGGTTGCTAAACTCTCTGCGGTCACTTCACCAACATTTGGAATACCAAGGGCATAAATAAATCGGCTCAACGTTGTTTGTTTCGATGTTGCTAAGGCGTTTAATAAATTTTTGGCTGATTTTTCTGCAATTTTATCTAGTGAGCATAACGTTGGTAAGGTTAATTTATATAAATCAGCTGGCGTTTTAACATAGTCTTTGTCAACCAGTTGCTCAATAATGCGATCGCCCATACCATCGATGTTCATTGCACGCCTTGAAACGAAATGTTTTAATGCTTCTTTGCGCTGTGCTGGACAAATCAGCCCACCAGAACAACGAGAAACGGCTTGTCCTTCATCTCGAACAATCAGAGAGTGACAAATAGGACATTGTGTTGGAAACTCAATCGGTCGTGCATTATCAGGCCGACGGTCTAAAATGACTGCAACGATTTTTGGGATCACATCACCCGCTCGTCGAACCGTAACGTAATCACCCTCTTTGATGCCTAGACGTACAATTTCATCATAGTTATGCAGCGTTGCGTTACTGACAACGACTCCCGCAACTGACACTGGCTCAAGCCTTGCGACCGGCGTAATTGCACCCGTTCGGCCTACTTGGAAATCGACTTTTCTAAGCTGCGTCACTTCTTCTTGTGCTGGAAATTTATAAGCCGTTGCCCAGCGAGGCGCGCGCGCAACAAATCCAAGTTGCGTTTGCAAATCGATGCGATTAACTTTAATTACAACGCCATCGATATCAAAACCAAGTGACATCCGTTCATTTGCGATTTGAGTAAAATAGTCTAAAGCCCCTTTTGCACCTTGCCTTTTCTCAACTTTATAACTGACAGGAAAACCCCATTGCTTCAACTGCATCAATCTATCATAATGAGTAGCCGGTAACTGTGCACCTTCAACGATGCCAATGCCATAGCAAAAGAATGTTAATGCTCTTTTAGCGGTGATTTTGGGATCAAGTTGCCTTAACGAGCCGGCAGCAGCATTGCGCGGATTGGCAAAAATTTTTTCATTATTTTTTTGAGCATCTTTATTGAGCTTTTCAAACCCACCTTGCGTCATAAAAACTTCACCGCGAACTTCTAAACGTTCAGGGTGATCTTTACCACGTAAAGTTAAAGGGATGACTTTAATGGTTTTGATGTTAGCTGTGATATCTTCACCGGTGGTTCCATCGCCACGCGTTGCCGCTTGTACAAATTGACCATTTTCATACAATAAACTTACCGCAAGTCCATCGAGTTTAAGCTCACAGCAATACTCAACTTCCTCACCTTCGTTTAAACTTAGTCGCTCTTTAACTCGTTTATTGAAAGCTAAAAAGCTGGGCTCATCAAATACATTATCTAAAGATAACATGGGCATTTGATGTTTCACTGAGCCAAACTGAGCAAGCGCGGTTCCGCCTACGCGCTGAGTAGGTGAATCTAGGGTGATTAAATCAGGGTGAGCTTGCTCTAAACCTCGAAGTTCTTTTATCAACTTATCATATTCAGCATCCGGAATTTCGGGCGCATCTAAAACGTAATAACAATATTCATGATGTCGAATGGTGTTACGTAACGCGATTAACGTCTCATTAATAGTTTGATAATTGGCTTTTGGATCATTGAATGAAGGCATGATATTTACTCTAAACTAAACGCAGATAAAGCTTGCAAAATAAGTACACAACAACTCCGCCAATTGTAACGATAGGCGGAGAAGATGCAATTTATACTTCGTGACAAACTTGTTTGATTCGATTTTTATAACTGTCTATTTTTTGTGGGGTTAGCATATGAAGTCCATCATCTAAAACAACACCATTGACATCATCAGCGATGCGCTGTGCAGTTTGTAACATCAATTTAAAGTTCTGTTGATTATTGCCTTGAGAAGGCACAACCATAAAAATTGACACACCGGGCGTTGTAAATTCATACATTGTTTCCGGATCTAAATACCCTGGTTTTACCATATTAGCTAAACTAAAAAGAACTGGGCCATTGCCGGCTGGATCAACATGTCGATGGAAAATCTTCATTTCACCAAACTGAAACCCGGACTGGATGATACTATTTAACAGTGCACTCCCTTGAAGCAATTGCCCGTTTATGCCTGAAACATTTAAAATAAGCACATCTGTTTTTTCTTCTTGTTGAGGGGTATTGTTGTCAGCAAGGGCTTGTTCAGTTGATTTATCACTGACTGTTTGGTCATTATCATCACTTTTTTTCACAGGTTCTACAGGTTGTGATTTTAATTCAGAATGTGACGATTTAACCTCATCAGATGTAATAGCTGGTTTTTCGTTCACTTCATGACGAACCACAATTCGCGGTTCTGTACTTGCTACTTGCACCTCTGCTTTACGGCTCATGGATTCAAAAGATTGCTGAGGGCTTGCATCATGATTCACAGACAAATCGGGTTGTTTGGGAGATACCTTTTGTTGATGCGAGATTTGAATTTCTGCCTGCGTATCATTGTGGTTATCAATAATGGCGTTTTTTTGGGTTGATATAATCTTTACATCACCAACGCTATCATTATCATCACTATAGAGTTCCATATTAGGCGTTGTTCTTCTTTTTTTGTCTGAGTTAAAAAGTGAAGAACGTTCCTTTTTATTGATCAAAAATCCGTGAATTAATAATCCAATAATGACAAGTGAAGCCACTACAATCAGAACAATACGTAAATTATCCATATTAACAATCTCAGAATTAAATTAACTATACATTATTTAAGGTAATTATAAGCACCATAAATGTCTAATACATATCTTACTTTATTTCAATGTGTAAACACAATTTTCAATCCAATTTTCACTACATTTTTTTATTTTTAGAACTCTGTGCTATTAAACAGTAAAGTAGCTTACAATCAAGCACTTTTTTTTGTAAAATTCTGAGCCACTTTGAATAAAATCAATCATTTTCTATATAATAATAATTACTATACTCGTAATTAATAAAGATTCAAAAATAAAATGCATTTTTGTTTGCTTTAAGTATAAATAAAAGTTAGTTTAATTTTTTGTCTCTTAAAAGAGTGTGGGTATAAATTTACTGAGGTCATTTTTATATGAAATTTAATAAAATATTTTCACCAACAGCATTAACGTTGGCTTTTTCTAGCCTATTTTTATTAACTGGTTGTGATGATCACCAGTCACAAGGAGGTGAAAATCAAATACCGACAGTAAATGTAAAAGTATTCAAGGTTCAGCCTCTTGATTACACATTAAAAATCGCATTACCTGCTCGGGTTGTTGCATCTCAAGTTGCGGAAATAAGACCGCAAGTAGGGGGCATTATTTTAAAAAGAGAATTTGCAGAAAGTTCTGATGTTAAATCAGGTCAATCACTTTATCAAATTGATCCGGCAATCTATCAAGCAAATTATGATAGCGCACTGGCAAGTGTTGCAAGCGCCAAAGCAAATGCGAATATCGCTAAGTTAACGTTAAAACGTTACGAGGGATTATTAAAAACGAAATCAATTAGCCAACAAGATTATGATAAAGCTGCGGCAGATGCACAGCAAGGCGATGCGAGCGTTCTTGTTGCAGAAGCTGCATTACATAGCGCGAAAGTCAATCTTGATTACACCAAGGTTTATTCACCTATTGATGGCTACATTGGTAAATCAAGCGTAACTGAAGGTGCTCTGGTTTCAGCCGGTCAATCATCGCCACTTGCTTTAGTTCAAAAGCTCGATCCTATTTATGTAGATATGACACAAGCCGCTATCAACTATAATAAATACCAACAAGATCAAAACGTCATTTATGAGCCAATGGAAAAAGATAATATCAATTTGTATTTCAATGACGGCTCAGCATACCCTCAAGCAGGGAATATTAAATTCTCTGATATGAC
>JAVSBY010000005.1:4178-15647 GCA_031960925.1 Gilliamella sp. CRA003912 | reverse complement strand
ACTTCGGATAATGTCTCGATTAAGTCAAGTGCGCTGCAAAAAATGGGGCCGGCAAGTCAAAATGTGCAATTGTCTACTTTGCCAATGGCTGTTACCCAACAGGGTATTCAATTTCATTTTGTTGATGAAGTGGGCCGCGTATATGCGAACGAAAAATACATTGCCCATTTACCGAATGGAACTGAAGTTGAGGGATTTACGGATAAAAATGGGCATACTCAAGCATTTTACACGGATAATCCTGACGAAATAAAAGTCCAGTTAACCGAGTTGCTATGATGGAGATCGACATGATGAACAACAAAACCCAATCCCATACCTCTTTTACGGTAGCAACCACGCAAAAGATCTCCGCTAATGGTGAGGTTGCTGTCCACAGCCAAGTGATCAAAAGGCCGGTTGAAGTCATAATAACATTAGGGATATTTTTTGATGGCACGGCCAATAATGCACGAAATACACTAAAACGCAAAGAGTATGAACAGCAATTGGCATCAAACCAACCCGTCGAAAAGATAGGCAGTATTTATGATACCAGTTATTGCAATGAAGATTCAAATGTATACAAGTTATTTGAAATGTATGCATTCGGTGACAAGTTAAGTATGACGTGCGATGATAATATTGCTCGATATCAACAACGTATTTATATAGAAGGTGTAGGTACCGAGACAGGTGAAGCAGATAACTACATCAGTTTAGGCACCGGTTTTGGTAACAGGGGGATCAATGCCAAAATTGCACGGGCAATAGCTGAGATTAAAATTCAACTATCCGATTTTACCAAAGATAATCCAAAAATTAAAATTAAGCAGATCCAATTTGATGTGTTTGGCTTTAGCCGCGGTGCCGCAACGGCGCGGTATTTTGCCAATATTGTCGCAGATCAACTTACAGGCACAGATCGCAGTGGTGAAAATAATCCATTTATGCAAGAAATTTGGCCATTGCTTGCCCCTTACCGTAGCCGTGAATGGCAAACGAATTTAAATGGTCAAGTGCGATTTTTGGGCATATTTGATACGGTTGCCGGCATGTGCTCGCCCACCAATTTATTTGATGCGGGTGATGCAAATACGTTTAATATCGATCTGCATATACGCAAGCAGACAGCGCAATCGGGTTTGCATTTACAGGCCGACAACGAGTATCGTTATAATTTTTCGTTGAATGATGTGCCCGTTTTTTTCGCAAAAGTCATGTTGCCGGGGGCACATTCTGATATTGGTGGCGGCTACCCAGACACGCCGGTGACAGAAGATATATACCTCTGCCCGCTTTATCAAAAAACGGCGGTAAAATTTGTGTTTATCTCGGAGGCAAAACAGCAAATTCGAGACAAGTTACAGCGGGAATTAATTAAATTATGTCAGCACCCAAGTTTGAAATACATGTTTCATGGTCTTAATGAAAGTCATATTCGAATTTGGGAGGAGCAAGGCAATAATAAAGACCTAAGTGTAAAAAATATTTATGGTGTCATTCGGTATAAGCGAACTGTTAAAGCCGGTTATGACCGCATTCCACTGCGCATTATGTACGATGAAGCCGTGGCTAAGGGATGTCGGTTTATTTCATTTCTTGATAAATATGCTATTCCAAATGCGTTATATTCAGTCGCTAATAAATTATTATCGGCAGCTAAGCAGTATCAACATTACTCGTTAAATGAGGCTGAAAAACAGCTTGTGTTAGGACAATATGTGCATAGTTCTTCGGAATATGAACGCAGCATACCAACCATAATGGGGACTAAGCAAATCATTGACCAGCGTACAGGTCAGCAAGTCACTATCGCATGGCCACAAAAAAAATCGGATGATAATACCTATAGCAAGCCGAGTCTGATAAAAGTGCATGCACCGCATCGTAATAGTCATGGTGATTGGCAACGTATCATCCATCCAAACTAAAGGGAACCTTGTATGAAAAAACAGTTGATAGGCATAATGTTGATCGTGTTACCGCTGATAGGTTGCAGTAATATGCCCACTAGACCATCTGAGGATACAGTTAAGATGCCGTACAAAACGTGGCGGATAGGTGGGCGATACCCCAGTTATTTTCCTGCTAAGGTATTTAACGTTTTAATGGTGAGTCAAACCAACCAATACCACAGACTGCGCATAGCAATCAGGGCAAATGAGGGTGATGATCCGTCACGCTGGCATATTTATAATGGTAATCCCGATGCCTTGCCCGTGAATACTGATTTACCGAAAAAACTACGTGTTTGTTGGGTATCGTTTGTTGACCAAACATTTTACCTAACCGAAATAGATGTCCCCGTATCTGCAAGGGAGCAGATGGTTATTGCATCTACTTATATACAAGATAGTACGGGGGAAGAAATTACGCGTTATAACAATGCAATTATACTGGGTTTTGCTCCAGGCGGTAATGTAAGGGCTTGGCTTGCAGGAATTATTGGTCAACCTTGGTTAGAATTTGCAAACGTGAGTTCGACCCACTTAGGTAACAATCCGGCGGAGTGTAAAAATCCTTATAACGATGGGAAAATCCCTGAAATAAGTGCAGAAGCCAAAGCATGGTTAAAACAGCATGGCATGCCGCCCTATTGGCAGGAGAAGAAAAACTAAAGGGAACCTTGTATGAAAAAACAGTTGATAGGGATAATGTTGATCGTGTTACCGCTGATTGGTTGCAGTAATATGCCCACTAGACCATCTGAGGATACAGTTAAGATGCCGTACAAAACGTGGCGGATAGGTGGGCGATACCCCAGTTATTTTCCTGCTAAGGTATTTAACGTTTTAATGGTGAGTCAAACCAACCAATACCACAGACTGCGCATAGCAATCAGGGCAAATGAGGGTGATGATCCGTCACGCTGGCATATTTATAATGGTAATCCCGATGCCTTGCCCGTGAATACTGATTTACCGAAAAAACTACGTGTTTGTTGGGTATCGTTTGTTGACCAAACATTTTACCTAACCGAAATAGATGTCCCTGTATCTATAAGGGAGGAAATGGTGACACCGAAAAGTTACCTATCGGTTACTACCAATAAAGAGGAAATAAATTATAGAAATACGATTGAACTTGGTTTCGCACCGGGCGGCAATGTAACCGCTTGGCTAGCTGGCGCTATACGTCAACCTTGGTTAGAATTTGCAAACGTGAGTTCGACTCACTTAGGTAACAATCCGGCGGAGTGTAAAAATCCTTATAACGATGGAAAAATCCCTGAAATAAGTGCAGAAGCCAAAGCATGGTTAAAACAGCATGGCATGCCGCCCTATTGGCAGGAGAAGAAAACAATAATGTAACGTTAGCATCAGATATTCGCCTTAAGCATGTGCCACAAAAATCGGCAGTGCAGTATTTAGGTTAAAAATATATGAAATGAACTTGGATTTAGCGGATTACACGCCGTCAATGTCAGCGTTACACCACATTTTGACCGACACGCCACTAAATAAAAACGGACCTTGCTTTTTGCTGGCTTAAATAGGGTTCATGTTGGACATATAAGGTATCCCCCTGCTTTTTGTGACCATTAGGTGTGATGTTTTTCCAAAAAAACGGTGATTTCAACCATTTCAGGTAAAATATCTAAAATCAGTATCATTTGCTGCATCACTAATAAGTTGTAATTGTCCTCATCATCGGTTGCTAGCGTTTCGATATACTCAGCGGTGCTTTGTTTTACGTGTTGGTAATCTTGCGTGATCCGCCTATCACTGAGCACATTTATAATATACACGGCAAGATCATCAAATAGTTCGAGTGTCTGCTGAGAAATGGTTTTATCGCGATTAGCCCCAAGTGTTGAAAGGTAACTGATCAACGTATGATTTAACGTCAGCAGCCGAAACCCTTTATCAATCAATTCAGGATTCATGTGCGGTTCTTTGGTCATAATGCTGATTAATGCTGACAAATCAGCATTGCTATCGTGCGCAGCGCGCCTTGCGAGTCGATAGTTCAAATCATTGGTTTTACCCGCTAAATAATCGCGTCCAATCAGGGCTAAATAGTGGCAATCATCATGGCAAACGCGGCTAACAAGGTTGGGTAAATTTCTAAATTTCCAGTCGGGCCAAATAAAGCTGACAGCAAACCAAGCAATGGCACAGCCAATGATCGTTGCAATAATGCGGGCGATAGCAACTGATACGCTACTTTCGCCAATTAAACTGAAGCTAAAAAAGACCAGTAAGGTGATAAAAGCTGTTGCGTAGGCATACTGTGAATTTTTAAATAAAAAGAATAACCAACCGGTCACAACAATTAAAAATAGTTGTGCTTCAACGCTTGGGAATAAAAAGGTTAACGGTAAACCAATGACAATGCCCAGCACGGTACCTAGCACCCGTAATTGCAAGCGGTATTTGGTTGTTGAGTAGTTAGGCTGACACACAAACAAACTGGTTAAAATGATCCAATAGCCATGGGGTAATTCGGACAATTGAATAACGGCATAACCAACAAAAAACACCAAACACATACGGATAGCATGACGAAACAGCGGTGACTTTAAGGTCAAATTGTTTTTAATTTTAATCAAAATATCACTAAAACCGGTAAGCTCGTCATCGATTAATTGATTTTGTTGATGCTCTTTAGAGACCTGCTGCTCGGTATCAATATTGGCCAGCAATAAATCAATCGATAATAAATTATGATACAAATTGTGCAGCGACTTAAGCAGTAATCGCCCGTTTTTATCATCGGTTTTGCTTTGTAAGATAGCTTCTTCCAGATAGGCAAAATACTGACTAAACATCGGATCGTGCTGATAAGTTTGATTAAGCTTAATTGCCATAGCAAGTTTGGCGCAGGCTTTGGCTTGTAAGTTAAGAATTCGGGCAAATCGAAATAACAAATCGCTGTGTTTAAATTGCCGGCTTAAGGCTTGATACTGACCATGCGCGGAACTCGCTCGCTCATGAATATCTTGCGCAACAAAATAGTAGTTGAGCATTTTACGAATATAAGCTTGCCCTTGATAACCTTTTAACCGATTGAATAAAGACCGTTTGGTTTGATTAAATATCGTTATTAACTGGCTATTACTTTGTGTGAGCGCGAGCGTTTGCTTTAAAAAGCCGTCTGTCTCATCGGGATCAAACATTGCCGCTTTTGCATCAAGGTAAATGGCAAGTTGAACAAAGCAGTGAGATAAAATTTGTTGTGTGGTTCGTATCGGTTGAATGATCGATTCGATTAAAGACACCAAATTATACCAAAGCGCGCCGATGAGTAAAAATAGTGGTAACGTATAACTGTCGGTGTATAAGTTATGACCAAGCATGGTATAGGCGGCAATTAATAACGAACCAAAGGCAATGACGGCATAACGCTGTCCAAGTGATCCAAGCAGCGTAAAAACAAAAGTTGAAATCACTAAACCAATGATAAAAATAGCGGGATAACCAAACAACAATTCGACCGAAAAAGACGCAATCGAAAAACAGACAAGCGTAAATATTACATTGACAATCCGGCTCAATAAGCGCGTGTCTATCTCGGTTAAAGCCGCAGCAACCACGCCTAAAGTCAGTGGAATAACATAAGACACATCACCATAATACCAAGGAACAAAGGTGGTTCCGGTCAGGCTGATAAGGATACGAATGCTGTAAAGTAAATTACTATGGTAAAACACTTTACGTAAAGTGAGGATAAATGTATTCACAATGTTTTATCTATACAGTGATTTAAACCAACAATGTACTTAGTATAGCAAGAGTCGGTTACAATGGGTTATCAAAGATATCAGTAATGATAAAAATAGTTGTTATCAATAGGCTATCATCCCATTCTACGCTACAATATCTGCTATTATTGCCCTTAACAGACAGGAATTCGTTAAATGACAACCATGACAACCCTTGAAAAAATTCAAAAACAGATCGCTGACAATCCCATTATTCTTTACATGAAAGGGTCACCAAAATTACCAAGCTGTGGCTTTTCAGCGCAAGCAGTGCAGGCATTATCCAAGTGCGGCGAACCGTTTGCTTATGTTGATATCTTACAAAACCCAGATATCCGCAGTGAACTGCCTAAATTCGCAAACTGGCCGACATTTCCGCAACTTTGGGTTGAAGGCGAATTGATCGGCGGCTGTGATATTATTTTAGAAATGTTTCAAGCGGGTGAATTACAAACACTAATCAAAGAAACGGCTGCTAAGCACCCAGCTAATTAAATCCTATTTTGACTCTGCGTCACTTACCTGCGAATCAGGCAGGGCAAGTGGCCAGCCACCTAAACGTTTCCACCGATTGACAATCTCACAAAAAAGCTCACTGGTTCTTTGGGTATCATACAGTGCCGAATGTGCCTCTTTTAAATCAAAAGCAATATTGGCCGCGGTGCAGGCTTTGGCAAGCACAGTTTGACCAAACACAAGGCCACTTAGCGAGGCCGTATCAAAAGTAGCAAAAGGGTGGAACGGATTACGTTTTATTTTATTTCGCTCAGCGGATGTCATCAAAAAACGATGATCAAAATGGGCATTATGCGCAACAATCACTGCGCGGTTACAGTCATGCAGTTTCATCCCGTCTCGCACTAATTTAAAAATCCCTTCAAGTGCGATTTTCTCATCCACTGCATCACGTAATGGATTATTCGGATCGATGCCATTAAAGGCTAAAGCGGCGGGTTCGAGTATCGCGCCGTCGAAGGGATTGACATGAAAATGCAGGGTTTGATCAGGTAGCAGCCATCCTTCATTATCCATGGTTACCGTTACAGCGGCAATTTCTAATATTGCATTTTGGTTTGGATCAAAGCCCGAGGTTTCAATATCAATAACAACCGGGTAAAACCCACGAAAGCGTTCACATAATTTAGCGTTTGGCACAATAACTTGTCTATCTTGGTAAAACATGGCGCTATTATGCCACTTTTCACCCAATTCGCCTAATTGGATTTAGTGTGCATGTCATCGCTATATATCGCGGCATATAGTCACTGTGCGCTTTTTTTGATATAACAAGGGTAATCTGTTTAATAGTAATTTGAAGCGATGTTGTCATGGATAAAATTCACTCCTCAGAATTAAAAACGATTTTACACTCTAAACGGGCCCATATTTATTATTTAGAACATTGCCGAGTGCTGGTCAATGGTGGCCGGGTTGAATATGTCACAGCAAAAGGGCAAGAATCCTATTATTGGAATATTCCGATAGCCAATACCACCTGTATTTTACTTGGCACGGGCACTTCACTCACGCAAGCTGCGGTGCGCGAACTATCAAGAGCTGGGGTAATGATTGGCTTTTGCGGTGGTGGTGGAACGCCGCTGTTTGCCTCTACCGAGGCAGACATTGCCTGTCAGTTTTTTTCACCTCAAAGTGAATACCGAGCAACGGAATATTTACAAAAATGGTGTCAATTTTGGTTTGATGATGAACGGCGGTTACAAGCTGCAAAAATCGTGCAACAAACGCGCTTAGATCTTATTTTGACATGTTGGAAAAAATTGGATTGGTCACTGGATGAAAACGCATTGACGTCACTGCTAACTGATAGCAAAATGCAAATTGCTGAAGCAAAAAATAGCCAAGCGTTATTGACAGCAGAAGGTCGCTTAAGTAAACGCCTTTACGCCATGGCCAACCAACTAACGCTACAAGATACGCAATTTAAACGTGAGCACAGCAGGCGACAAAATAGCCCCGATCCTGCTAATCAATTTTTGGATCACGGCAATTATTTGGCCTATGGTTTAGGTGCAACAAGCTGCTGGGTACTGGGCTTGCCGCATGGACTTGCCGTATTGCACGGTAAAACGCGCCGAGGTGGCTTAGTTTTTGACGCTGCCGATATTATTAAAGATGGCATGATTTTGCCACAGGCTTTTTTATCGGCAAAAAATGGGGATAGTGAAAAAGTGTTTAGGCAGACTTGTATTCAACTTTTTGCAAAGTTTGGCGCGCTTGATATTATCATTGATACATTAAAACAAATCGCAGATCAGGCATGAATATTTTACTTATTAGTCAATGTAAAAAAAACGCGTTAACCCAAACTCGCCGTATCATTGATCAATTCGCTGAGCGCTGCGGTGATCGCACTTGGCAAACGGTAATGACCGAAGCCGGTTTAAAAACCTTACATCAACTGCTACGCAAAACCGCACGCAAAAATACGGCTATCGCCTGTTATTGGACGCACGGCAAAAATATCACCGAACTTTTATGGGTTGTTGGCAACCAAAAGGTGTTTAACGATCAAGGGCGCGTACCAACTAATCGAACCCAATGTTCTGTGCTTAATCATCAACATGAAAATGACTGGCAATCGATAACCGCGATTCAATTAGTGACAACGCTTGCAGCCTTACTGCATGATTTGGGAAAAGCCAGTGTTGGTTTTCAAAATAAACTTCGTCATAGCGCGCTATCAAAACAGGCTGATCCTTTTCGTCATGAATGGATATCGTTGCATCTGTTTGCTTTAATGATTCAGGACTGTCAAACCGATGAGGCCGTGTTACAGCGTTTGGCCCAGTTCGATGATTATCAGCAGCAGCATCCAACGTGGTACAAAAATCTCGTCGCGGCAGACAAGATCGATTTAATGACGTTGCCATTATTAGCAAAGTGGATAGCCTGGTTGATTGTCTCGCATCACCGCATGCCATTTTTAACAGTAAGTGTGACTGGCAATTGTCAAAAATTGCAACGTACCGAGCTGTTTATTGCTGGCTTAAGTGTCGATCAGTTTTATCAAACGTTAAAAGCGGTCGACAATTGGGTCAAAAATGCGAGGAGTTTGCATCCAAACCCTGAGCAATTTTGGCAACTCAATGAGTCTGTGACACGCAGCCAACCGTGGTTAAAAAAACTTACGCGCTATGCAAACAAAGCCTTAAATTATCCACCATTAATGCAAATTAATGAGATGGATCCTTTTTTACTGCGCATATCACGACTGATTTTAATGGTTGCTGACCATAACTTTTCCAGTTTGCCGGCTTGTCATTTGGCGGCAAAAGATACGCAGCAATTAATTGCCAATACCAATTACCTAAGCGAGCCTAAACAGTGCCTTGATCAACATCTCATTGGCGTTGCTAATTATTCGGCCAATTTTGCCCGCTTGTTACCAAGGCTAGCAACGGCATTGCCAGCGATAACGCAGCATAAAGCTTTTACAAAGCGCACCACGGTTAGCCGTTTCCAGTGGCAAAATCACGCTTTTGATCTGGCCAAACAGTACCAAACATTGTCCGATCAAGGTGGCTTTTTTGGGGTTAACATGGCGTCAACTGGCTGCGGTAAAACCTTAGCAAATGGACGTATACTCTATGCGCTATCTAATCTTGAACAAGGGGCGCGTTTTACCGTGGCACTGGGCCTGCGTGTATTAACGCTCCAGACAGGCAAAGCCTTACGCGAAAGGTTACAGCTAAGTGAACAGCATTTGGCCATGTTAGTTGGCGGGCAACGTACACAAACCTTGTTTGAATTACAAAACGAGCTTGCAGCGCAAGAGCTTAGTGGCAGTGAATCTTCGCAAAATTTGGTTGATGAGTGGGTTGAAGGCGGCGAAAGTGGATTAGCTGATGAAAGTTTGGGCGTGATTATCGAAAATAGCAAAGCGCGCCAGCTGCTTTATGCCCCGATTGTGACGTGCACTATAGATCATATTATTCAGGCCAGTGAAGGGATTCGGGGGGGCAAATATATTGCGCCGACCTTGCGTTTATTGACCGCAGATTTAATTTTAGATGAGCCCGATGACTTTGATCAAAATGATCTGCCTGCTTTAGCGCGCCTTGTGCACTTAACCGGACTTTTGGGGCGAAAAATCCTGCTTTCATCAGCCACATTAACCCCAGATTTGATAGCGGGGCTGTTTGACGCTTACCAAGCTGGCCGCAAAATATGGCAGCGCCACAGCGGCAAGCAATCGGAACAGATTGTGTGCGGCTTTTTTGATGAAGATCAGCAAAGCGTAACTTGTGTGGCTGATAATACCGATTTTAAAACCGTGCATCATGCCTTTGTTTCACAGCGTGTCGCCCGGCTTATGCAAAGTGCTATTCGCCGGCAAGGGCAGGTGCTGACGTTATTAAATTATCTGGATCAAAAATCACCCAGTGATGATCTCAATTATGCGACACTTGCTAAGCAATTATTGGAGCAGGCTTACTTGCTTCATCAGCACCATGCGCAATACGACCGCTTACATCAAAAATCCCTTAGCGTTGGGTTGATGCGTTTTGCTTATACAAAAGATGTCATTGCACTGGTGCAGCATATGTATCAACAAACCGACTTACCGACCGATACGCAGTTCCATATTGTGGTTTATCATGCCAAACAGTTACTGTTACTGCGTAGCCAGTTAGAACAGCGATTAGACAGTATTTTAGATCGTAGCGATCCTGATCGCCTTTTTAGTCATCCTGATATTACAAGTGCGATCAACGGTTCAGACAAAACCCAACAAATTTTTATTGTTATCAGTACCCCTGTGAGCGAAGTGGGGCGCGATCATGATTATGATTGGGCGATTGTTGAGCCTTCTTCAATGCGTTCTATCATTCAATTAGCCGGCCGAGTGTGGCGGCACCGACCCGATAAAGTCGCTTTGCAGCCCAATATTGCCCTGTTAGGCAGTAATTTAAAATCGATAGCGATGGGCAATCAGCTCGGTGTTGGGCAAAGCTGTTTTATTCATCCCGGATTTGAACAAGCGCCGTTTTTACTAACAAGCCACAATACCGCGCAGCTTGTGCCGGCCGAGCAGTTAAACCCGATACATGCAGCGGCGCGAATCGCCCCGTGCTTAGACACAAACCCGACTCTCGCAAAGCTAGAACACGATGTGATGGCGGATTTATTTCAAACCCGAGCCGCCAAGCGCAAAGTGAATTACGTGACCGGTTTTTGGCAAACGGGGCTGGCACATCATCACTGCGTCCATTTGCAACTGATTTCGCCTTTTAGACAAACTAACCGACGCGAAGATAACTACGTATGCCAGCTCGATGACCAAGGTAACCACCGATTTAGTTTAGCCGACATTGCCTGGCAAACGCCAGATAAGGGCGATATTGAAACTCGAAATAGCGTGGTTAATTATCAGGCTCAGTCTTTTGACCACCCAGCAATCCGCCCTTGGCTCACTTGCACAGTCAAACAAGCTCTTGACACTATCGCTGTGCATTTCGATGAAAAAAACCATACGCGACTGGCTAATGAATTTTGCACCGTCAGTTTATATGCCGACCAGCGTTGGCATTTTCATCCGTATTTAGGGTTTTATAAAAATAGAGGGTAGATTTCCTTTTTTGGTGCGATTAAATTTCAGTGGTTCGTTTGCTTGATTATTGAACAAATTGATTAAAAATTAGTTAACCTATTGCACATTTTATTATATTTTATTACAGGAATGTAATGAAATATAATAAAAGGTAAAGCAAATGGACACGATCTCTTGTCAGGAAATACGGGCGGTGATTTTGGCTTTTCTT
>JAVSBY010000005.1:0-4078 GCA_031960925.1 Gilliamella sp. CRA003912 | reverse complement strand
GCAAATGGACACGATCTCTTGTCAGGAAATACGGGCGGTGATTTTGGCTTTTCTTGATCAGCGCCTCACGGGGAATGCCAGTTATAAAAGTGAGCTGTCACGGCTCGATAAAGCACAGCAGGCTGATGATTTATCGGCGATACGTCAATCGGAGCAAAAAATTGCTGAGCTAAAAAGCCGTTTCGATTTTGAAACGTGGATGGAGGATGCTGCAACGCGGCGTCTATTTTGGTGTGATATCGCAACTAACTTATCTAAAGGGATACATTCATCATCAACAGGCAGTAATGTTAATTTGTCGTTACAGGCAAAGCCCGATTGTAGCTCGTATGTTTCATCAGCGACGCCAAATTGGTTACCGCTGGATTGTTCAGGAAACGCGGCAGCACTGGATATCTTTGCGCTACTTAATCAAACCCTGCAAGATAAGGTGACATTACTTGATTTGATTGTTGCTGTTCATCCGCAAGTGTTACCCGCATTATCTGATGACCCCGACAAAGCCGCACGTTATTTAACCAACATCAAAAAAGTGCTTAATGATGAGTTTGACCCGCCAAAAAGTTCAGAACTTAATAAACAGATCTTTTGGCCAAATAGTGATAGCACCTACTTATCCCCACAGCAAAACAATTACCGTTTATTGGTGCCGCTGCACCCAAGCTCACTTTGCCATGTTGTTTATCAAAAAATACAAACGGTGTTTTCGGACGATAACAAAAAAGCGCGCGAAGATCGAAATAAAAAAGGCGGTTCGCTCACACCGTATTTTTCGTTCAGCGATTTAGCGGTGGTTAAATTAGGTGGCAGCAACCCGCAAGGCGTAAGTCAGCTAGTGAGTCGCCAAGGTGGGCGTAATTATTTATTACCCTCGATGCCGCCAAAATTTGCAAGCCAAAAATTCCCGACAATATCGATGAAACAAACCACCATTTTTAACTCCACATTGCAGTATTACTGCCGTTTTGGCTTTCGTTTATTATTCGATATGATAAAAGCCGAAAATAACACGGTGGAACAGCGCGATAATCGCAAAGATGCCCTCGATATTATCCTAACCTTACTCTTTCGCTTTGTCCGCCATATTCAAACCACCATGCCGGCCGGTTGGAGTAAAAATGCCGCACTCAATAAAGCCGAGCAATATTGGCTAGATCCTAAGCGCGGCGAGTTGGACGACGAATCAGAATTTCAATTTGCCTGTGAGCAGCAAGATTGGATCATCGATCTTAAGCGGAGCTTTGCATTTTGGATTATCTCGATTTTAGAAAATAAATTTACGTCGTTACGCGGACAGTTTTCAGATCCCGATTTTCGTGAATGTGCAACAACGTTCCATAACGCGGTGAAAACGCAGCTGCGCAAAAAGCAAGGAGGGCTATGATGGCTTATTTAACCTATTATTTAGTGATTGATCACATCAAAATTGAAAATGCTAATGCCATTTCTAGCCCTTTAACCTATGGGTTTCCGGCTATTTCTGGCTTTTTAGGGGCGGTGCATGCCCTTAATCGCAAACTCGATTCTAAGCAGCCTATCTACCTTGATGGCGTGCTAATCGCTTGCCATGATTGCGATGTGCAGGTCTACCGTCCACATCGTTTTTCGAATTACACATTTCGATTAACCCGCAATCCGGTTGCCAAAAATGGATCAACCCGATCGATCATTGAAGAAGGGCGTGTGCATCTGGATGTTTCGTTAGTGGTGGAAGTCAAAATCGACGATATAACCACTCTTGATGATGAGCCGCAAAAAGACGCATTTGTAAAACAGGTAACCCAGGCACTTTATCAGCAGCGGATCGCCGGGGGCAATGTGGTTTCAATTGAGTCGGTCACATTGCATCCGTCAAGTATTGACGATCGTGAATTATGTCACCTGTTATTGCCGGGCTATGTTCTTTGTGAGGCAAAGCAAGATCTGCAAGCAATAACCGCTGCGTTGCAGCAGCACGACAGCGATGCAACCGAACTTGATGCCTTAATTGAAATGGCAAGGTTACATCACCATCCACAAAGTGATGGAAAATTAAAAACCACAACCATCAAACAAGGGCGGGGCTGGCTTGTGCCGCTTCAACTGGGGTATCGGGCTATATCTCCGTTATTTGCCCCAGGCCAAATGCAACATGTCCGCAGCGATAGCCACCCGACTCAATTTGTTGAAAGTATTTACGGCCTTGGTAAGTGGGTATTTCCGCTTCGATTAGAAAATCAGATATCGACCGCTTTTTGGCGCTACCAATGCAGTGCAATGCAGTCAAATGATGCCGAGATTTATGTTATCAATCAAGAATGTACTGATTAATTTTTATAAGGATGAAAAAATGAGTAAAGATAAACTGACCACCGCAAGTGTACTGGCTTTTGAACGTAGTTTTGATATTTCCGATGCCATTTTTTATCAGCAAAAGCAAGATGATCCTAAATCGTTAACAACCGTTGTTATTACCGAAAAATCGGTACGGGGCACTATTTCGAACCGCTTAAAAAAACCGATAGCGAGCGATCCCCTAAAATTGGATGCCGAGATACAAAAATCGAATTTGCAAAAAGTGGATATCGCGGCACTGGACAGTGATAAAGATACCTTGGTTGTAAAATGGAGCTGTAAAGTGCTGCCGTTTAGTGGACAACCGTCCGTTTGTAATAACTTGGAATATCAAGCACGCTTAAGCCAAACCACCAAAGCGTATATCGAGCAGGTGGGCATGGCGGAACTGGCGAGACGTTACGCGATTAATATTTTAAATTGCCGCTGGCTTTGGCGTAATCGCATGGCAGCACAGCACATCACTTTAACCGTTCTGCATAATGAAAAAGAGGTGGTTAAGGTTGATGACGCTAAACAGTATTCTCTTCATGATCTGGATGATGATGACAAGGCGGTAAATACCTTAAGTCAAATTATTGAAGCGGGTTTATCAGCAAAAGAATTTGTGATTTTTGAAGTCACTGCCACCGCTTTTATGGGCAACGGGCAAGAAGTTTACCCATCGCAAGAGTTAATTTTAGATACCGGTAAAGAGAAAAGCAAAGTCTTGTATCAAAAAAATGATAAGGCCGCGATGCACTCTCAAAAAATCAGTAACGCAATTCGAACCATTGATACGTGGTATCAAGACAATGCTGCGTTTCCAATTGCGATCGAACCTTACGGTGCGGTGACAACCATGGGGCACGCTTTTCGTCAACCTAAACACGCCACCGATTTTTATAGCCTATTTGATAATTGGGTCTTAAACGGTGCCGAACTTACGCTTGAACAGCGACATTATGTGATAGCGGTATTGATTCGAGGCGGTGTATTTGGTGCAACAGGCGGGGAGTAAATTATGTTAACGCACTACTTTGAGTTGCGCGCGGTGCCCCAAATTGAAATTAGCCAAGTTGAGGTTATCAATCAATTGATGCAGTGTTTACATCTCAACTTGGTTAATCACCAAGGGAATATTGCGGTTAGTTTTCCTTGTTATGGGCGCCCCCAAAAGAAAACAGTAGGTGGCATCATCCGTATACATGGCCCTAAGTTGCCGCTTATGGCCCTTTATGAAGCATTGGCAAACGTTGCTTTAATTCGTGATTACGCCATAACGCTGCCGATTTTGCCTATTCCCGAGAAAGTCACCGGCTATAGCCGATTAATACGGGTCAACCCGAAAGGTCAAAGTGCATTAAGGCGCGCCGAAAAACGGTTAACAGCGCAAGGTAAATGGTCGCTCGATGTGAAACAAAAAATGGTCGAAAAGTGGGGTAACGTGCATTTAGATTACCCGCATCTTTGCCTAAAAAGCCACAGCACAGGGCAACAATTTATTTTGTGGTTAAAGCAACAACCGTGTAACGAACCGATCCAAGGCGAATTTAATAGTTATGGATTAAGCCGCAGCGCGACAGTACCTGTATTTTAAACCCTGCACCCTTTTTTTGGTGATTATTTTAACTTATTGATTATTAATTAGTTTAAAATGACGCGAAAAAAAGGGTCAACGCTAAGCAACCGCCTAGCATTGCTTTTGCATACAGATTTTTGGATAATAAACGGCTAGTTCACTGCCGCATAGGCAGTTTAGAAA
>JAVSBY010000004.1:0-50031 GCA_031960925.1 Gilliamella sp. CRA003912 | reverse complement strand
GACACTAACAGCGTTAACATCTCGGTTAACGCTGATTAAATCCCCACCTATAGTGATGTAAACCCAAATTAGTCCTTTACAAAATGGCGCGCAGGATTACAATTGTGACGCTTTTATTTCTCCCTCCTTTTCAAGTTTTGTTTTCAAGGTTAATTATGGTTAAGCAATTAAGTTTTAGTAATTATGTTGTGATTGGCACCATGCTATTTGGTTTATTTTTTGGTGCGGGCAATTTAATTTTTCCTCTCTTTTTAGGGCAACTCTCCGGAACAGCAGTTTGGCCGGCAGTGTTTGGTTTTCTGGTCAGTGGTATCGGGTTGCCTTTTTTAGGTGTACTTGCAATGGGATATGCTAATGGTAAGGATGTTCAGCAATTAGCTGCTAGAGTCCATCCGATATATGGGGTCGTCTTCACGCTGGCACTTTATTTTACAATAGGACCTTTTGCTGCATTACCAAGAACAGGAACCGTTTCTTACGAAATTGGTGTATCCTCGTTCTTATCAAAAGATAATCAATCCACCGGACTTGCCATTTATAGTTTAGTTTATTTTGGATTAACGTTATATTTCTCGTTGAATCCAGCCAAAATTATACTGTGGGTTGGTAAAATCCTTACGCCTATATTTTTATTGTTTATTCTTATTATTATCGTATTATCAATAGTTTATCCGATGGGTGCACTTGAATTACCAATGACACCTTATATCGATCATGCTTTTGCACAAGGAATACTCGAAGGGTATAACACCATGGATGCGCTTGCCTCTTTAGCATTTGGTATCATTGTGGTTAATACGGTTAAACAATATGGTGTAAATGAACCTAAACAAATTGTGCTTATGACCGCGAAATCAGGCATTGTTGGCATGGCGTTAATGGGGTTAATCTATATTGGCATTGCTTATGTGGGGGCGTCAAGTGTTGGCTCGATTGGTCGACTCGAAAATGGCGGACTAATTCTTGCAAATGTTGTTTATCATTATGTAGGATCTTATGTTGGCGTTTTTCTGACAGTGCTTATCTTCTTTACCTGTATCACAACTGCGATTGGAATTGTTACTGCATGTGCTAGCTGCTTTCATCACTATTTACCCAAAGTTAGTTATAAAACCTTTGTCGTTTTAGTCACGATTGTTGCTGGATTTGTGGCTAATATTGGATTGACTAATATCATCAAATTCGCTTTGCCTGTATTGATGATGATTTTCCCTTTAACCTTAGCGCTGATATTATTGGTGTTTGTGACTAAAGAACGGATAGTTTATGTTCCAACTATTTTATTCACCGCACTTGGATGCTCATTTGATGCGATAAAAACGGCTATAAACGTATTTGATATCAAAGCGGTACCTGATGTATTGAATGGTCTACTGAGTCTGCACAAATTTTTACCATTTTATACAGTGGGTTTTGGTTGGATTACGCCGATGTTGGTTGGATTAGCTGTGGGATTGGTTGGTTTATATGCAAAAAAACCGAAGTTAGATTAACTTCGGTAAAGTAAAGTCCCTTTAAAAGAGGGACTGAATAGCTTAATAAATTACAGTTCGTTTGCGTGTTGTTTTAGGAAACTTGCAACGCCGTCCGGACTGTCTTTCATACCTTGTTTACCTTTGGTCCATTGCGCAGGACACACTTCACCGTGTTGCTCATGGAATTGGAAAGCATCGACTATACGTAACATTTCATCGATGTTACGGCCGATTGGTAAATCATTAACAGTTTCGTGACGAACGATACCTGATTTATCAATGAAGAAAGAAGCACGTAACGCAACGCCAGCTTCAGGATGCTCAATACCATAGGCTTGCATAATGTTGTGTTTTACATCTGCAACGATAGGGAATTTAACTTCGCCAATACCGCCTTTATCTTGTGGCGTATTACGCCATGCATTGTGAACATATTCAGAATCCATTGAAACGCCGATAACTTCAACACCACGTTTTTTGAACTCTTCTAAACGGTGATCAAAGGCAATAATTTCAGATGGGCAAACGAATGTAAAGTCCATAGGCCAAAAGAATAACACAGCATATTTGCCTTTAGTAAATTCAGAAAAGTTAAAGTTGTTTACAATTTCGCCTGAACCTAATACTGCCGCTGATGTAAAATCAGGTGCTTTACGAGTAACTAATACCATTTTTCATTTCCTTATAATCGAGTAGACCAAGAAGAGTAGAACTAATTTGTAAAGTTATTATAACAATCAATATTGAATGTTAAAGTTGTTATAAGCAATTGCTTTCATAAGTTCAAGCTATCAACAAAATGATAATCATTCGTTATTAATTATCAATTTTTTTGGTTTACCTTTATTCTTCGTGTCTCTATGGCGTAATTTTACCTTTTTCTTTTGGGATTCTTCGCGTTTCTTATCCGCATTTTTTTGTTTGGCTTTTTGTGATGGTTTCTTTTTGGTCACCGGTTTAGGCGCTTTTGTTTTCGGACGTAATTCATCGATAGTACGTTGTTTTATTGGTTCTTGAATATAACGTTCTATCTTTTTCAGTAAATCATTATCATGCGCCTCAACCAAGGTGATTGCGATCCCTTTCTTACCCGCTCTTGCGGTGCGCCCAATGCGGTGCAAGTACACGTCAGCTGTTTTAGGTGCATCAAAATTGATAACATGGGTAATGTCATCAATATCAATGCCTCGCGCCGCAACATCTGTGGCAACCAGCACATTCACGGTGTTGTTACTGATTCTTTTTATGGCCTCGTTACGCTTAGCTTGAACCATTTCACCTTCAAGGTAGCAGCTTTGAATACCCGCTTGATGGAGTTTGGTGACCAGTTCATGAACGCGCTCACGTTTACGTACGAAAACGACATTCTTTTTGAATTCTTCTTGTTTTAATAAATGAATAAGAAGTGCCGTTTTATGATCTAAATCATCTGCTCGGTAGTAAAATTGAACTATTTTTTTACGCTCTTTGCGCGATGGGTCAGCATTTATTTCAACAGGTTCAGTTAAAATACGATTGGCAAAATCATACAGGCTGCTGCCTTCTAGCGTTGCAGAGAATAATAAGGTTTGTTTACGCCAGCGAGTTTCGGCCGAAATTGTTTCAACATCTTGCAAAAATCCCATATCAAGCATGCGATCAGCTTCATCCAAAATAAGCATTTCAACAGCACGGCAGTCGAAGTTTTCTTCTTTGATATATTGTAAAAGGCGCCCAGTTGTTGCGATAACGATATCTTGGTTTTTACTAAATACCTCGGCATGATTCATATAAGCAACGCCGCCAGTGATAGTTGCAATACTCAATGACGTTGATGTTGTCAGTAATTTAGCTTGCTCTGCAATTTGCATAGCCAGCTCACGTGTAGGCGTTAAAATCAAAATGCGCGGCGGCCCAGGTTTACGACGAGGAAAATCGAGTAAATGCTGCACAGCTGGGATCAAAAAGGCTAATGTTTTTCCTGTTCCTGTTGGCGCTGACCCTAAAATATCTTTGCCGTCTAATGCAGCTGGAATGGTTTCTAACTGGATATTGGTGGGTTCGAAAATAGATTGTGCCGCTAAATTGTCAATTAATATATCGTCTAGTTCTAGATTTGAAAAGTTGTGTGTCGTCATTGTCTTTGGTTCATGTAAAATCATGATCAACATTATAACCACAATCAGTAAAAGCGCTATCAGTTTGTCGGTTGATTGTGTTTTTAAGTCAATTTATCGTTGGGTAAGTAGCTGTGATTAATCCGCTCAGTCGAGCGGTTAATCAAGTCCATTGATGATTATTTCTTAACGCGAAGTAAACGCAGTGCATTAGCCGTTACAATGGCGGTGGTGCCTGAGTCAGCGAGAACAGCAAGCCATAGGCCAGTTATACCTAATAAACTGGTCACTAAAAAGACTAATTTTATCCCAAGCGCTATCGTAATATTTTGTTTTATATTGCGATTTGCAAAGCGCGTTAATTTTATTAATGCCGGTAAGCTGAGTAAATTATTGTGTGTTAAAGCCGCATCGGCAGTTTCTAAAGCGACATCACTGCTAGTGCCCATCGCAATACCAACGGTTGCGGCCTTCATGGCTGGGGAGTCGTTTATACCGTCACCAACCATTGCAATTGGCTGTGTGGTTCGGATCTTTTCAATTTCTGTTAGTTTATCAGCCGGTAACAGTTCGGCTCGGTAAGCCATATTAAGCTGACTGGCTATCGCCTTGGCGGCTCTTTCGTTATCACCGGTTAACATAACAGTTTGTAACCCTAGCTGATGAAGCTGCTGTATAGCGGTAAAAGCCTCTTTGCGTAGAACATCTTGCAAGGCAATGATGCCAAGTAACGCCTCTTTTGTACACACCACAATGACGGTTTTTCCGGCTTGTTCCAACTGCGCAATGGTTGACTTATCTTGCTCTGTTAATGCGCTTGATATGGTATCAATTTTATTAGGCGAAACGATATACACTGTTTGTTGATGACTGTCGCCTTGAATCCCAATTCCTGCTATGGCTTTACGGTTTTCTGCTTCAACGAACGCAATATGATGGTTATTGGCATAATCGACGATGGCTTTTGCTAATGGGTGGTGTGATCCACTTTCAATCGATGCGGCAAGTTTTATTAAATCAGGCTGTGATAGTTGATTACTAATGATATCAGTTAATTGTGGTTTTCCTTCGGTTAATGTGCCTGTCTTGTCAAAAGCAATGGTTTTAATCGACCCAATATGTTCTAAGGCTGCGCCCCCTTTAATGAGCACGCCATGTCTTGCTGCACTGGATAATGCAGAGGTTATGACCGCTGGCGTTGAAATAACTAACGCACAAGGGCAACCAATTAACAATAAAGTTAATCCTCGATAAATCCAAGTATACCAATCAGCCCCTGTTAATAGTGGTGGAACAATGATGACAAGTAACGAAAATAGGGCAATTGCGGGGGTATAATAGCGACTAAATTTATCGATAAAACGCTCAATTGGCGCTTTACGATCTTCGGCATCTTCAATCAGTTGTAAGATTCGGTCAACAGCGTTTTGCCCTGACTTTGAGATAACTTTTAACTGCACAGTTTGGTCAACAATCAATGAACCAGCCATTATAGTTTGTCCGGCACTATAGCTAACTGGCATTGATTCGCCAGTTAATGCACTTTCATCAACCGCCGCTTGTTCGCTAAGTAACATAACATCAGCAGGAAGTCGGCCGCCTGAAGAAATTTCAATGACATCATCCGGTTTTAACGTGTGACTTTTGACGTGCAGCCTTTTTCCATCAACCAATAAAACGGTCTGTTCAGGCATCAAAGCAACCAGCGAAGAAATGCCTTTTTTGGCTTTTGAGGTGGCAACGCCTTCTAACATTTCACCTATCATAAACAAAAAAATAACCATACATGCTTCTTCAGCGGCGCCAATAAAGAGCGCACCAATTGCCGAGATACTCATCAATGATTCTATGGCAAAAGGGGTACCAGAACGCATTAACTGCAAGGCTTCTTTAGCAATTGGAATTAGTCCTATTACCGCACTTATCATAAAAGCATATTCACCCAGTGGTTTATTCAGCAAAAGAATAAGGTAACTGACAACAATCAAGCTACCTAGAATGAGTAGGGGACGAAATGCTTTTTTATCAAAGCCGTGTGAATGACCAGCATGATGAGAATGCTGCGTGTTGTCTTGAAATATCGGCTGGTAGCCAAGTTCGAGGATTTTGCTTTGGATCTGGTCAACCATTTTCTGATCTTTTTGCTTTACATAAACGATTAATTTTTCGGTCGCAAAGATAATTTTCACCTGTAATACATCGGGTAGCTGTTTAATGGCATTTTCAATTTTTTGAGCACAGTGCGCACAGTCCATACCTTGCACTTTCCAGACAAGTTTAGTGTTCAGATCGGTTTCTTCAATCGATGGTGATGAGCTGGTGGCGTGCTCATTTGAACAACACGGCGATGGGATTTTTGTATCGCACTTGACGCCGTGCACGTGGGGTGCAATATGATTAGGATTATTTTGGCTATTTTCGTGATGATGGGAATCAGAAATAGGGGAGTTTACATTTGATTTGTTATTATATAACATAACGTTACCTAATTGGTGTATGATTTCCATTGTACATTGAAATAATAAAAAAGAAATGCTTATTTTTATGGTATATAATTTTACAGCCCAAAATTTTTATTGAGACAACGCATGGCTATTTTACAATCATTACGTCAAAAAAGTGGGGTCGTTTTTGTCACGTTCCTATTTACAACTTTTATTATTGGTATTGCCGGTGCATTACAGTCACCTACATTGAGTCGATTTTTATCGTTTGAAGTTGATGTTCAGCCCCTGTTGGTTGGCATATTTTTTTCGGTCAATGCAATCGCAAGCATTATTGGTAGTTTTTTACTTGCCAAATATTCGGATCAAAAAGGTGACAGGCGAAAAATTGTCATGTTTTGCTGTTTAATGGGGATCGGCAATAGCGTTACCTTCGCATTTAGTCGACATTATTTTGTGTTGATAACTGTCGGGGTCTTTTTTGCAGCGCTTGCATCAGCTGCGATGCCGCAAATATTTGCCTTAGCACGCGAATATGCGGTTAAAACCGGTCGTAATGTGGTTGCATTTAATTCATTAATTCGTGCTCAATTATCCCTTGCTTGGGTGATTGGTCCGCCGCTATCTTTTGCATTGGCAATCAATTATGGTTTCACTGCGATGTATTTAAGTGGCACAGTGATGTTCATTGTGGCAATGGTTTTTGTCGCCACATTTTTGCCTTCAGTTGAAAAAAATCCGATACAAAATGTACAAAACCCAATTGATATCATTCAGTCAGAGCAACCCGTATTCAAAAACAAAAATGTGGTATTTTTATTCCTCTCAACCATTTTTATGTGGACGGCAAACATGATGTACTTGATCGATATGCCATTATATGTTGATACAACGTTACATCTTTCAGATACCCTACCAGGACAACTCATGGGACTTGCTGCTGGGCTCGAAATTCCAATCATGCTAATTTCGGGCTATTTAGTGCCTTATTTAGGCAAGCGAAATTTATTCTTCATTGCTATCATCAGTGGCGGAATATTTTACCTCGGTATTTTGTTTTCAACATCGGCACTGTCGTTTTTTATTTTGCAAATTTTTAATGCGATCTTCATCGGTATTGTTGCAAATATAGGTATTATCTATTTTCAAGATCTGCTTCCAACTAAGATGGGCGTTGCATCGACCCTATTTAATAATGGCATAACTTGCAGCGTAATTCTTGCCGGCATGATTCAAGGATTGGTGTCAGAAACCTTCGGCCACCACACTATTTATTGGATAGCAATTATCATGATTGTGATTTCGCTATGCTTTTGTGCTTTAGTTAAGTCAGACACAAATCAATAGCTGTTTCTTTTCAAAAATGTTTATCACTGCGTTGATTAGCTAAGTCAAGCAGTGATACCTGCTCAGCACTTTTCACGATCACTTTTTAATAACTGGCTATGGTATTGGCGGCGATACTGCGATGGTTTTCGTTCTGTTTTCTTTTTGAATACCCGGCAAAAATAATTGCTATCATCAAAGCCAGAAGCAGCGGCTATCTGTTTAATATTGAGTTCATGACCTTTGAGCAAAGATTTAGCATATTCCAGCCTAACCGTATTGATGTAATCACTGAGTTTACTATTGCCTTCTTTATGGAAAAGATAAGAGAGATAATTGGGTGAAATATAGAAAAGATCCGCTAAAAAATCACGAGTCAACGCGTCTTTAAAATGGGTATCGATGTAGCTGCGAATGGCTTTAAATAAACTCTGTGTTTTGGATGTGGTCTCAAACTCAAATTCCAATAAATCGACTAGGTGAGAGAGCAAACTTTGAATCAAAAAACACAGCGTTGAATGGTGATGATGTAATGGCGTTTGCCAAGTCAGTTCCGATAACGCTTGAATGATAAAACTGCCTACCCGTGGACCGCGACGAGCTAGGCGTATTTGTTGATTTAAGGTAAGGTGTTCACTGTCCCATTTTAACAGCTTGACGTTGACATCTTGTTTGCCAAATTCAATGTTTAATGCAGTTGCAGGTGTCGACCAATGTACCTGATAATCCTCATCGATGCTGCTATAGAGCACCGAATCGCAGCACAGTGTCAGTTGATGTGCTTGATTACCAAGGTTAGTGGATTGTATCGTCAGCTCACCGTCTATCACTAATAGCAGCTTAGGCAGTTCTTGTTTATCTCTGATTGGGACAGACCGGAAATGGCTATCCAAACAGTGAATGTGATTAATAATCCTGTTTTTTTCAAGCCACTGTTTGATAACAAGCTCAATGGTATAGTGCATCTAAAAAAGTTAAGTATCCAATTTAACATGTAGCTTATTATAAGGATTATTCCCACCAAAAAAATACGGGCTCAGGCATATACTTACCAATAACAATCCCCTTTTGTCGAATGTGTGATCGCGATCTCATTTTTTGACTTATCGTACAAAAGTCCAGTAAATCGCGACATTGTCTTCTAGGCGTGCAATTCAAAATTTTTTACCATGTAACACGTTTAGAGCATTTATCAACTAGGAGTTAACATGGAACTGTATTTGGATACAGCAAATATTGCGGATATCAAGCGATTGATCCCTGTCTTGCCAATTAAGGGGGTTACGACCAACCCAAGTTTGGTTGCCAAAGAGGGCAAGAATATTTTTTATTTATTAGACGAACTGCAAGATATCTTGGGGCCTGATAGTCGATTATTTGCACAAGTTATTGCAAATAATGCGAAAGAAATGGTGAGTGAAGCGGAAAAACTCGTTGCAAACCATCCCAATCTGGTTGTGAAAATTCCTGTCAATTCGCAAGGTTTAATCGCGATAAAAACACTGACAACCCAAGGAATAACAACATTAGGTACAGCGGTTTATGGCGCTGGGCAAGGTTTTCTTGCCGCACTCGCTGGCGCGCGTTATATTGCCCCTTATGTTAATCGGATCGATACGCAAGGCGGGTGCGCAAAAGAAACCGTGCGCGAATTGCAGCAATTATTGACATTACATAGCTGTGAATCGATGGTGCTTGCAGCAAGTTTTAAAACACCAAGGCAGGCGCTTGATTGCATGCTAATTGGCTGTCAATCAATTACCTTACCCGTTGATGTGGCTGAGCTATTTATCAGCGATCCTGCGGTTGACGCTGCGACCACAAAATTTGAGCAAGATTGGTCGAAAGCCTTTGGTTCGTTAACGTTATAATCCACATATTATCCGCTACTGATCCATTAATTTTGGGATCTTGGCGGACCTTATATGAATTTATGTCATTTTACAAAATGGCTAAAAATTGCTAAGATAATCTACCTTTAACAACATTAGGGGTAAGTTTTGCAGTTTTTAAATAAAAATATAGTCCGTCACAGCAGCACATCAGTTTTCTATTTTATTCTTTTCTTTTTGTATCTTTATTGAATTTTTAAACGGGAATTAATATTCGTTTTAAGCAGCGTTCGGTCGTGTCAAACGGATAGCAATAACAACTAATCAATATCTCATATTGCGTTAGGTTTGTATTTTGATTTAATAGTAATTTATATAAAGGTGTTATTTTATGAAAAAGTCCAAAAGGCTCAAAAAACAGCCATTGAATATCAACGATATTACCATCATAGACGATAGTAAATTAAAAAAAGCAATTACAGCCGCCGCGCTCGGTAATGCCATGGAATGGTTTGATTTTGGTGTTTATGGCTTTTTAGCCTATGTACTTGGGCAAGTGTTTTTCCCGGATGTTTCACCAAGCATCCAAGTGATTGCTGCTTTAGCCACTTTCTCTGTTCCTTTCTTAGTACGTCCTTTAGGTGGTCTGGTTTTTGGTCTGTTAGGTGACAAATACGGTCGTCAAAAAATTCTATCAATGACAATTATTATCATGTCATTAAGTACTTTCTTTATTGGGCTTATCCCCTCTTATGCAACCATCGGCATATGGGCGCCTATTTTACTTTTGCTTGCAAAATTAGCACAAGGATTCTCAATTGGTGGCGAATACTCTGGTGCAGCCATCTTCGTTGCCGAATACTCACCCGATCGTAAGCGGGGCTTTATGGGCAGTTGGCTAGATTTTGGCTCTATCGCTGGATTTTTAGTTGGTGCTGGTGTGGTTGTGCTTTTATCGAGTCTACTTGGTGAAGCGAGATTTCATGAGTGGGGCTGGCGAATTCCTTTCTTTTTAGCGTTACCATTAGGGGTAATTGGTCTTTATCTCCGTCATGCTTTAGAAGAAACGCCGGCTTTCCAGCAGCACATGGACTCGATGGACAGTGAACAAAGTAACCAACCCACAACTGAACCTGAGCCAGTTCCATTAAAAGAAATTATCAATAAATATTGGAAGAGCTTAGCGGTTTGTGTTGGTCTAGTGATTGTGACCAATGTCACTTACTATATGTTACTTACTTATATGCCAAGTTACCTTTCACATAACTTAAATTATAGTACAGATCACGGGGTGTTAATTATCATTGCCATTATGATCGGTATGTTATTTGTACAGCCGATGATAGGCTTACTCAGTGACAAGATCGGCCGTAGACCCTTCATCATAGGTGGTAGTTTAGGTATGCTTATTTTAGCGTATCCTGCTTTTATGATGATAAATAGCGACAAAGTATTCATGATATTTTTAGGTTTACTGATTCTTGCCATCTTCCTCAACTGCTTTACCGGCGTTATGGCGTCTATTTTACCGGCTATTTTCCCAACGCATATTCGTTATAGTGCACTTGCTATTTCATTTAATATTTCAGTGTTAATTGCCGGCGCAACGCCAACGGCAGCGGCTTGGTTAGTCGAAGCAAGCGGTAATTTATACATGCCAGCTTACTATTTAATGATTGTTGCGATTGTTGGTTTATTAACCGGGATTAAAATGAAAGAGACCGCAAATCAACCATTAAGAGGAGCAACACCAGCGGCATCTGATCGGGTTGAAGCAAGAGAAATCTTATCAGAACATTTCGATACAATTGAACAAAAAGTGGAAGATATTGAACAACAAATCGAAGAGTTGCAACAAAAAAGACAAACACTTGTTGATCAGCATCCTAAACTGGATTAAGTCCAATTGTGATTGTTTGAGTCATTAACAGATGAAAAAAAACAGACAGGATTTATACAATCCTAGTCTGTTTTTTATTTAGGTAGTAACTAATGAAGGGTTTCTTGATTTTCAGTTTCTTCATCTAAATAATCTTGACCATCTTCGAAATAGGTTCCCCAACCATCATAATTGACGTTAAATTTATGGGTAAGTTCGATGATTTGGGCTATTTGATCATTGATTAATTTAGCATCCAGTGGGATTTCTGACACGATGTCAAACGCAATGATCGGATTGCCGTCTTCGTCCTCATCTTCTTCAGGATCGGTTGCCTCGAAATTTAATTTATACGCTTCAACCGCAACTTTTTCGAGTAAATCAAAGTCATGAGATGAAATATGGTGCTCAATTAAATAAAGGGCATTTGGATCACTGCCATCTTCCAAAAGTTCTTCAATAATGACATTTGTATCTTGCTGAGCAAGAATAATTTGATCTTTCATAGGATACCTTTTAGTTATCACTCAATTTGTGTGGTATATTACACCTTTATAAATAATTATCGAGAAAAAAGTGATTTTTGATTTACATTCGCACACCACTGCTTCTGACGGTATTTTAACGCCAATTGAATTAGTCAACCGCGCGGTCAATAATCATATCGATGTGCTGGCAATTACCGACCACGACACCGTGAAAGGGGCTGTGATAGCTAAACAGTTTGTTGATGAATCTAAGCTAAATATCAAGCTAATTTGTGGCGTTGAGATCTCGACATTATGGAAAAATAACGAAATTCACATTGTGGGATTGAATATTGATCCTAACAATGATCAACTGAATCAGCTGTTGCTCGCGCAAGAACAAGGCCGCGTTCAACGAGCGATACAAATTGGGTCAAAATTACAAAAAGTGAGCGTTGATAACGCTTATGAGCAAGCCAAGCAGTATGCCAAAGGGGATATTGTCTCGCGCGCTCACTTTGCCCGATTCTTGGTTGATAAAGGTATTGTTAAAGATGTTAAACGTGCTTTTAAAAAGTATTTAGGTAAAAGTGGTTACGCTTATGTCCCGTCGATGTGCTGTTCGATTGAGGATGCGGTTAAAACCATACATGCCGCCGGTGGACAAGCTGTACTTGCACATCCATCGCGCTATGACTTGACTTTAACCAAACTAAAATTACTGATTACTGAGTTCAAATCGCTAGGTGGTGATGCGCTTGAAGTGTCTCAAAGCCGACAGACTCAAGATGATCTTAAGCAACTGGCCAAATTAGCCAATGACTTTGACTTACTTGCATCGCAAGGTTCTGATTTTCATGATTTACAAAATTATTTAGATCTCGGCAAAACCTTACCGTTGCCAGGTAGCGTTAAACCGATTTGGCACAATTGGGCCGTATAGAAACGGTCAATAAAATGAGTGAGCATAAGCGTGTTTAGCGTTGGTGCTTAACTTAGTATTATTATTAGATGATGATAGAAGAAACCTATGAGCCAGATGTTTTATATCCATCCCGATAATCCGCAGGTTCGTTTACTTGAACAAGTTGTTAACCTACTCAATAATGATGGTGTGATTGCCTTTCCAACGGATTCAGGCTATTCGCTCGGTTGCCTATTAGGTAATAAACGGGGCGTTGATCGAATTAGTCAGATCCGCCAACTTGATAAACATCACAATTACACATTGATGTGTAAAGATTTATCGGAACTTTCGTTATATGCTCATGTTGATAATGTTACTTTTCGGCTTTTAAAAAATAACACGCCAGGTCAATATGTGTTTATTCTAGAGGCAAGTAAAGAAGTTCCAAGACGTTTGATGAATGAAAAGCGTAAAACAATTGGTTTACGCATTCCAGATCATAAAATTGATTTAGCATTATTAGATTTACTCGGTCAACCGTTAATGACAACCACGTTGATTTTGCCAAACGAAGAAAATGCAATGGCTGATCCCGATGAAATTGATCATCAAATTGGGCATCAGCTAGATGCAATTATTCATGGTGGATACATCGGTGAGCAGCCAACAACGATAGTTGATTTAACCAATGGCTATCCTGACATTATTCGTCAGGGTAGTGGGGATGTTTCCCCGTTTGTATAACACGCTTTAGTTAAAATTAGCCAAAGTAGCAAATATGATACCTGAGAAGGTAACAAGAGGACTTTATGAAAAATACCAGACCATCGCCTAGAAAACCCGTTGATTCATCAAAAAAAACGACAACAGAGCGAGTGACTAAATCAGCCCCTGTGGTTTCATCGAAAAAAACAGTGAAAGATGATACTGAAAAACTCCAAAAAGTTTTAGCCAATTTAGGCCACGGTTCGCGCCGAGAAATAGAAGCGATGATTACTGCCGGTAAAATCAGTGTCGATGGTAAAATTGCCACATTAGGGGACAGGGTTAATGTTGATAATCAACCCAAAATTCGTATTGATGGTCATGTCATTACCTTGCGTTCGAAAGAAAAAGAGATTTGCCGCGTTTTGGCGTATTACAAGCCAGAAGGTGAAATCTGTTCGCGTAACGATCCGCAAGGACGCGCAACAGTCTTTGAACGTTTACCGCGTTTAAAAAATTCACGCTGGGTAAATATTGGTCGTTTAGATATCAACACATCGGGACTGTTATTATTTACAACCGATGGTGAACTGGCTAATCGATTAATGCATCCACGGCATGAAATCGAACGCGAATATGCCGTGCGTGTATTTGGTAAAGTAACGGATCAACAAATTTCGCAATTAAAGCACGGCATAATGTTAGAAGATGGCCCTGCATCATTTAAATCGGTTAAGGCGCAAGGTGGTGATGGCCTTAATCAATGGTTTAATGTTGTGATAACCGAAGGGCGTAATCGGGAAGTAAGGCGGATGTGGGAGGCGGTTGAGGTTCAAGTCAGCCGACTTTTACGCGTGCGTTATGGCAATATTTTATTACCTAAACAACTGTCTCGTGGTACTTGGATAGAGTTGGGTGTGGATTCTGTCAATTACTTACGTGAAATTGTTGGGCTTTCCAAAGAAGAAAAAAGTAAGGTTGCTGTGTCTAACGATAAAAGAACCAGCCGACCAAAACGGGTGAAATCACTGCCAACATCAAAATCACCTCGCCAGCAAAGCTTTAAAAAAAGTACCCGAATCTAGTTTGAATAAATTTGCCCCAACGTTTAACTACGCGGGGCATCTCTATTTATGGTAGGTTTATAAGGATTTGATGCACTACTTGTGCCTTACCTTCAAAATGCCAATCACTTCTTGCAGCGAAAGATGTTGATCTTGCAGTAGCACAAGTAAATGATAGATTAAATCCGCTGATTCATTTTTCAGCTCTTCTCTGTCATTAACGGTTGCAGCAAGCGCGGTTTCAACCCCTTCTTCGCCCACTTTTTGAGCAATTCGTTTTGTGCCGTCATGATACAGTTTAGCGGTATAAGACGAGCTCGGGTCAGCGTGTTTGCGTGAAGCAATCAGCTGCTCTAATTGATAGAGAAATCCCCATTCACTTTGTGTGTTTGCAAAGCAGCTGCTTGATCCAGTATGGCAAGTTGGGCCAATAGGCTCGACCAAGATTAATAACGTGTCGTTATCACAATCACTGCTGATCTGTTTGACGTTCAAAAAATGACCGGAGGTTTCGCCTTTGGTCCACAGCCGTTTTTTGGTGCGTGAATAAAAGGTGACTTGACCACGGGTTTGCGTTTGGATTAACGCTTCTTGATTCATATACCCAAGCATTAATACCTCGCCCGAAACATAATGCTGAATGATTACCGGCATCAAATTATCCACTTTTTGCCAATCAAGTTGCGTGAGATCTAATTGTTTTTCTAAATTTGCTGTTAGCATAATCGAATTTCAACTCCATGTTGGTGTAAATACTGTTTTAGCTCAGAAATATTTATGATTTGTTTATGAAAAACCGATGCAGCAAGAGCACCGTCAATTTTTGCACCGATAAATGCGTCTTTGAAATGTGCCATTGTGCCTGCACCACCGGAGGCAATAAGTGGCACATGGCAAGCTTTGCGCATCAGGTTAAGTTGTGCCAGATCGTAACCGTTACGAACGCCATCTTGATTCATCATGTTAAGGACAATTTCACCGGCACCGCGTTTTTGCACTTCTTTAACCCAATCCAGTGTATTCCATGTGGTTGCAACGGTGCGCTTTTCATCACCGGTAAATTGGTAAACATGATAATTACCCGTGTCTTTGTCATGCCAAGTGTCAATCCCGACAACAACGCATTGCACACCAAAGCGCTCAGCCAGTTTCGTTATCAATGTTGGATCAGCAAGGGCTGGCGAGTTGATTGAAATTTTATCGGCGCCATAGGACAGAATTTGCCCGGCATCTTCAATTGTTTTAATGCCACCGGCAACGCAAAAGGGTATATCAATCACTTTTGCGACGTTGGCAACCCAGCTTTTATCTACCACACGTCCATCGGATGATGCCGTGATGTCATAAAATACCAGTTCATCAGCCCCTTCTTCAGCATAGCGTTTAGCAAGCGGCACAATATCACCAATGATTTCATGATTGCGAAATTGCACGCCTTTAACGACTTGTCCATCACGCACATCTAAACAAGGAATAATTCTTTTGGCTAGCATTCAATCGCCTCCTTAACGGTAAATTTGCCATCAAGAAGGGCCCGTCCGACAATAATGCCCGCAACGCCACTGTGTTGTAATACTTCAACATCATTTAATTGACCAATGCCGCCCGATGCTTGAAACGCAATTTGTGGATATTTTTGGCTAATTTCCTGATAAAGTTTCACATTAGCGCCGCTAAGTGTGCCATCTTTCGAAATATCGGTACAAAGCACATGTTTTAGGCCGTAAGGAAGATAATCCTCAATAACTGCCTCTAATGTTTGCTGTGAATCCTCTTGCCAGCCATGAATAGCGACGTATTTATTGCCCTTAGCATCTATGCGAACATCAAGGGCAAGCACTAATGCCTCAGCACCGTATTTTTTAAACCACTGTTTAACTAAATCAGGGTTTTTAATCGCGGTAGAGCCAATAACAACGCGAGCAGCTCCAGCAGAAAATAACGCCTTAATATCTTCATCGGTGCGAATTCCGCCCCCAATTTGCACGGGAACGGTTACCCCCTCGATTAAGGATTTGATCAAGGAAATTTGACGAGCCTTAGGATCTTTTGCACCGGTTAGATCGACTAAATGTAACAGCTTAGCCCCTTGTTTTTGGTAGTCTTGTAAACGTAATAACGGATCATGACCGTAATCGCGTTTTTGTGCATAATCGCCTTGATGCAAACGGACAACATTGCCATCAATGAGATCAAGTGCGGGAATAATCGTTGGGTAAATGGCCATGTTTACATCTCCAAAAAATTTTTCAACAGTTTTGCACCGGCCGAGCCAGATCGCTCGGGATGAAATTGTACGCCGTAAAAGTTGTCTTTCGAAACGGCAGCGGTAAACTTTTCGCCGTAGCTGGTTTCTGCGATGGTTGATGAGCATAGGGGTAATGCGTATCCATGAACGAAGTAAAAGTAAGCGCCATCAGGAATATCTCGAAAGAGATGATGCCCTGCTTTGGCCGTGACGTTATTCCATCCCATATGGGGTAGGGGTAAATGATGATTAGCAATAGGCATAACATCAGCATCAATCAAACCGAGTGTATTAACGTTTCCCTCGGCACTATGGCGAGCTAATAGCTGCATACCAAGGCAGATCCCAAGTACTGGCTGCGTGCAGGCTTTAATCAATGCAATTAGATTGCGTTCTTTAAGTTTTTGCATGGCTGCCGATGCGGTGCCAACCCCCGGCAAAAACAGTTTATCTGAATTAAGTACAATGTCAGGATCGAGGCTGACTGTTGGCTTAACACCTAATCGTTCTACCGCATACTTAACCGATGCGAGATTGGCACAGCCGGTATCTAAAATGACAACCTTCATCTATAACACTCCTTTTGAACTAGGCAGCAGATTATTTTCAATGTTAATCGCTTGTTTTAACGTTCGTGCAAAGGCTTTGAATAAACTTTCAATTTTGTGGTGATCATTATCGCCCTCAGTTTCAATATGAAGGGTGATTGCCATGGCATAACTGAGCGAGTAAAAAAAGTGTTCAACCATTTGGGTACTCATATCACCGACTTTTTGATGGGTAAACTTTGCATCAAATTTTAAATAAGGCCGCCCAGAAATATCGATTGCGCATTTTGCTAAACATTCATCCATCGGAATGGTTGATGCATATCGCGCTATGCCGCGTTTATCACCCAACGCGTTTTTGAGCGCTTCGCCAAGTGCTAGGCCGGTATCTTCAATCGTGTGATGGTCGTCAATGTGTAAATCTCCTTCAACCTGAATATTGAGCTTAATGCCACCATGGGTTGCGATTTGATCTAACATATGGTCAAAAAAGCCAATCCCAGTACTGATTTGGCTACCGCCTTGCCTGTCTAAATAGACGTCAACCGATATTTTGGTCTCTTTTGTATTGCGCTGAACCTTCGCATAACGATCAGGGGTAGTTAAGCGTTGGCTAATTTCATTCCAATTTAATGTGTCTGGATTATAACGTAGGGCACTTATTTGCATGTTTTCCGCTAACTGGCAATCAGTGACCCTGTCACCAATAACGTAACTGTGCTGTTTATCGAGTTTACCACTGGTCAAGTAGGGCATTACCAGTTTAATGTTAGGTTTTCGGCATTCACACTGTTGATTTGGAAAATGCGGGCAAATCAAAACATCTTCAAAAGTGATCCCTTGCGATTGCATAATTTGCATCATGAGATTGTGTGGACCATCAAAATCAGCTTGCGGATAGCTATCGGTGCCCAGCCCGTCTTGATTAGTGACCATCACCAATTTATACCCTGCCGCTTGCAGTTTAAGTAATGCCGGTATCACATTGGGTTCAAACGCCAATTTTTCAAAACGATCAACTTGAAAATCAACCGGCGGCTCGGTAATGAGTGTGCCATCGCGATCAATAAATAAATATTTTTGTAACATGACATCTCCTACTTAATTGCTTTCAAGGCTTGAATAACGGCATCACATTCCGTTTTTGAACCAACAGTGATACGGATGCAGTTAGCTTTACCTATTGATTGACTTTGATCACGCAATATAATGCCTTGATTCCATAAGATATTAAATACATCTTTGCCGTCTTGAAATTTCACGCAGAGATAATTTGCTGCACTTGGATAGACCGCTTCAACAATCGGTAGCGCTTTTAGTGCTTGGACCAATTCTAATTTTTGTTGATTAATTTGAGCCACATTGCGTCGCATTGCGCTAATTCCACGTTCACTTAGTGCTTGCGCTGCAATATCGGCAACGGGCACAGCGAGTGGATAGGGGGCGATAACTTTTTGCAGTGCATCAATAACCGGTTTATTGGCAAGGGCAAAACCGCAGCGCAAACCGGCCAGAGCAAACGCTTTTGACAAGGTTCGTAAAATAACCAAATGCGGATAACTCGCGAGCAAGCTCACTAGCGACGATTGCGGAGAAAATTCAATGTACGCTTCATCAACAACCACTAATGCTTTGTCTTTTGCAAGGTTGAGTAATGTTTTTATATCGTCAGGATTAATTAGATTGCCAGTTGGATTATTCGGTGAACAGACATAAATCACTTTGACGGTGTCAAGATGGTTCTCGATCGCATCAAGATCAAGTTGCCACAGTTGATTGGTTGGGACTTTTATGGCGTTAATACCGAGGGTCTGTGCACTGACTAAGTACATGCCATAAGTGGGCGGGCAATATAAAATACTGTCTTTATTCGGTTCACAAAACGCCCGCATCAACAGTTCAATTGCTTCATCGGCGCCACGACTGACTATCAATTGGTCTGGCTTGACACCGGCGTAATTGGCATAACGTGTAATCACATGTTCGGGCTGGGGCTCTGGATAGCGATTTAAGGTCTGCTGCGTTAATTCAAAATGCGGCGCTATTGGATTTTCATTGGCATTTAACCAGACATCTCCACTGCCACCAATACGACGAGCGGATTGATAAGGCGTTAATTGTTGTACATTTTTCCTGACTAATTGATTAATATCCATTTTATTTGCCTGCTGTGTGTTGTGCTAAGTTAAGTGCGGCAAGGCGTAGTGTCACGGCATTTTTGTGTGCGGTGAGCTGCTCTGCTTGTGCCATTAATTCAACGGCGGCGCCAATTGCTTGTAAGCCTTGTGGTGACAACTTTTGTACCGTCATGCGTTTTTGAAAATCGGCAAGGCCTAGACTTGAATACGTTGAAGTATAGCCATACGTTGGCAGCACATGGTTAGTGCCAGAGGCATAATCGCCGGCTGATTCCGGTGACCAATTGCCCAAAAATACTGATCCGGCACTGGTGATTTGTTCAACCAGTTCATCTGCATTCGCCGTTTGAATAATCAAGTGCTCAGGGCCATAGCGATTACTGATAGTAACGCACTGCTTGAGATCCTCGGTAACAATAAGCCGGCTTTCTTGCAACGCTTTTTCGGCGATTGCTTGTCTTGATAATAACGACAGTTGTTTATCTACTTCGGCTGAAACTGCGTTAGCCACTGCCTCGCTCGGCGTTAATAAAATCACTTGTGAGTCAGGTCCGTGCTCGGCTTGTGATAACAGATCAGCAGCCACAAAAGCGGGATTTGCTGAACTATCAGCAATGACTAATACCTCAGAAGGGCCTGCTGGCATATCAATTGATGCACCATCTAAACGTTGACTAATTTGTCGTTTCGCTTCAGTCACATAAGCATTACCCGGTCCAAAAATTTTATCCACTTTGGGGACTGATTCGGTGCCAAATGCCATGGCAGCAATCGCCTGTGCGCCACCTAGCTGATAGATTTCAGTTACGCCACAAAGCTGCGCAGCATATAAGATTTCATCGGCAATCGGGGGCGGTGAACACAATATAATCTTACTACAGCCTGCAATCTTAGCCGGCGTTGCCAGCATCAATACCGTTGACAATAGTGGTGCTGAACCACCTGGAATATACAATCCTACCGACTCAATCGGGCGAGTGACTTGCTGACAGTTGATACCTGGCTGCGTTTCTACGCTGATAACATCTTGCTTTTGAGCTCGATGAAATTTATCAATATTTGATACGGCAAGTTGCATAGCGCGTTTTAATGTTTCATCCACTCGACTTGCTGCTAGACTTATGTCATCTCCATTTAACTTTATTTGTGATAGCCGTGCATTATCAAATTTAAGGTTGAGTTCGTTTAATGCGCGATCGCCGCCTTGTTTAACTTGATTCAAAATAGCGGAAACAGATTGACTGATCGAATCTGATGCTGCAATAGCGGGGCGCATGAGTAATGCTGCTTGCTCTGCGGTTGAGCATTTTTGCCAATAAGCGAGTTTCATCGTTTTACTCCATCATTTTTTCTATTGGTAACACAAGAATTGAACTTGCACCGAGTGCTTTCAATTTTTCCATGGTTTCCCAAAATAGCGATTCTGTACTGACCATGTGCAGAGCCACACGATTTTGTTCGCCCGTTAACGGTAAAATGGTTGGATGCTCAGCGCCGGGCAGCAGCGCGACAATTTGATCAAGTACCGCTGTTGGTGCGTGTAGCATGATGTATTTTGATTCACGCGCCTGAATCACACCTTGAATGCGCGTCATTACTTTATCAATTAACGCTTGTTTTTCGGCTGGCATGTCACCATCACGTTGAATTAAGCAGGCTTTTGATTGGTAAATCACTTCGATTTCGCGCAGGCCGTTGGCTTCAAGCGTTGCGCCGCTAGAAACCAAATCACAAATCACATCAGCAAGTCCAGCGCGGGGGGCAACTTCTACTGAACCATTAAGTAGGCAGGTTTTAAAGTCAACATTGTAGTCAGAAAAGTAACGGCGAAGTAAGTGTGGGTAGGTGGTTGCAACGCGAAGATTATTGAGGCATTTGGGGCCGCTGTATTTGAAATCTCGCGGCGCAGCTATCGATAGTCGGCAGCCACCAAAGTCTAGACGGCGTAATTTTTTATATTTCGGATTAGTTCCTTTCGCTTGCCTATCGAGAACTTCTTCTTCTAAGACGTTTTCACCAACGATACCAATATCAACGACACCATCTATCACAAGCCCCGGTATGTCATCATCACGCACACGCAAAATATCAATTGGCATATTTTCTGCAAAAGCGATTAAACGCTGCTCTTGTAAATTAATTTTTATGCCACATTTGGCAAACAATTTTTTCGATTCATCACTTAAGCGACCTGATTTTTGCATCGCAATGCGTAAACGTGAATTATCTAACATAACTTTCTCCCTTTGATTAAAAACAGTACAAAAAAAAACCCCGGAAGTTTGATCTTCCGAGGGTTCTCATTTGCCTTTGCTTAATCACCGGAAGATCAAATGTCTTCCAGCACCAAACGCCCGAAGACTCGTCAGGGATGGTGTTGAGCAGTCATAAAGCAAAAACAATTCATAATTAAATACGTCTTAAAAAAAACATTGATAAACACGATATAACATAAACCGTTCAACCGCAACCCCTTTTTATCACTTTTTTTACAATTATTGTTGGTTTTTGATACAGAAAAAAGTTAAAGCGTGCGCGTTTTATCTCATCAGTATATTTGGATACTATTAAACAAAGTGGATAGCCTCAATGGATAAATGATGCATTAACTCCCTAAGTATTAACACTAAACTGATAAATTGAGCATCAATTTTTAACTCATTCAATCGCTTAGGGCTACCTGCTATTACATCGGCAAGTCGGTTAAATGTGTATTCAAGTTGACTCACAATTAAGGTGTTATCAATCTTACTTATGGCTATCAGATCGGCAAATTGTGTTTTAGAAGCCACTAGATTAACGGTGCAATTCGCAACATATCTATGCCATGTATGCGCAATCGCTTCGATAGTATCTTCAATTTCAATGATGGCCATCTCGACCTCATACGGCGATGGAATATCGTGTTTAAAGTAACGTGTTGCTATGTTTTTTGGGCCGATATTTAGCGTTATCACTTGATCAAATTGAGTGACATTATCTAACAGGGATAATCGTATCATTTTGGTCTTCATCAGTCCGTTTCCTCATTTGTTTGCATCATTTAATTTGCTGCACTATCGTCAATAACGATTAATCGTATTTGGTGTTGACGATTAGGTGATTTTCACCTAATCAAATGTGCAAGTGACTGTATGCATGTTAATTTTTCGCAATTAGCCCAGTAATTGACGGTATTTTTGGGGCACAATGCTAAAACGTCCATTACCCAGTAAAGCAAGGCTAAGTGCAGTCAATGCCATAAATGCGGGGTATTCAAAACCACCACCAGCGTTACTAAATGACCAACCGTTAACCGAGTGAATAAAACTAATCACAATCATTTGAATAACAGTAAGAATTGCAATCAACCGAGTTAATATTCCTAATAATAACAGCGCGCCACCACCGATTTCAAATAAAATTGTGAGGTAGCCAACAAAGCCAGGAAAGCCTAATGATTCGAAATAGTGTGCTGTCCCGGCCGGTGTGAAAACCAGTAACTTAGTAAAGCCATGGGCTAAGAACATGACGCCTAAAGCGATCCGTAAAATAAGTAAGGCTAAATCAGTTTGTAATTGTTTCATGGTGTTTTCCTTTGTTTGTAAAAGTTTAGTCATTGGTCATCGTTATGCCGTTGATAGCAACTCGCGATGATTTAATTCAGTTATGGTTTTTCGACCATTACAATTATTGTCTATTGCAAATGCGTGATCTATCACACTTCCAATAAGCCGAAACAGGGGCGAGTTACTCCATCAAGCATCTTTCGATAATCAGTAACAATGTTGTTATGATAATAGTTATTCTATTGTTGATAAATAAGTTAAAATAGGATGAATTGTCTCAATTTATGGAATAATGATTAGGAAGTATCGATGGATAAATCGAATAAATTTTTAGAAATGACCGTGTTTGTAACGGTGGTTGACTGCAATAGTTTTGTGGCAGCGGCTGAAAAGTTGATGTTATCTAAGCAAGCCATTTCTCGTTACATTACCGCCTTAGAGGAGCGTTTACAGGTTAGATTATTGCAGCGCACTACGCGAAAAATGGCATTAACATACGAAGGACAAATGTTTTATTTACAAGCTAAATCGATTTTAGATTCAACGCTTGAGGCGGAAAACACCATTAGTTTAGATCAAGCAAATCCAACGGGGCTTATACGTATTAATGTTCCTGTCAGCTTTGGCATTTTACATTTAGCGCCGCTTTGGCAAAAATTTATCGACAAATACCCTAAAATTGAACTGGATATTACGCTTTCAGATAGGGTTGTGAATCTACTTGAAGAGGGATTTGACCTTGCCGTACGTATCGGTCAATTAGACAGCTCTTCTTTAGTGGGGCGCAAATTGGCCACAACACGAATTATTGCAGCGGCTTCACCAGATTATATTGCACGTTATGGCATGCCAATGCACCCTAATGAGTTGATTAACCATAAAATTATCATGTACAGCCACTGGGCAAGAAAAGAGCAATGGGGATTTTGGAAAAATAATGTGCTGCATGCTGTTCATTTAAAGGCCAATGTCCATTGCAATAATGGCGATACCTGTCGAGTGATGATGCTGCAACATGGGGGCGTTTCACTTCAACCCGATTTTATCATTGGACAAGACATCAAGGCCGGGACATTAGTTGAAATCTTACCCAAGTATAAAGTTGAAGATTTCACTATCCACGCAATTTACCCAAGTCGAAAACTGTTACCACTGAGAACACGCTGTTTGATCGAATTTTTGATGGGCGAATTACAAAAAATGAATGGATCATGATTGCACATTAGGTGATAAAGATTTATGTAGACTTTCCAGATAAGATAAATTGCATATCGAGCATTTTACATCGAGTTGTGACTTTTTAACCAATAGGATTATACTTTGAAAGCGTTGAATTGATTTGCCATCTTGCGGAGAAGGTTTTACAATTCTTAGCTATTTAGTCAGCGTTATCAAGATAGCCTTATGTCGAAAATTTACGCCTATTTGTTGGGCATTACTGCTTATTTTATCTGGGGCCTTAGCCCTATCTATTTCAAAAGTATTGAATCTATACCGGCAACTGAAATCATCATACACCGGATTATTTGGTCGGCGGTTTGCTGTGCAATTTTACTGTTTTTCATCAGACAAAAAGCGTGGTGGAAACCGCTTTTCGCAAGTCCTATCTCCATACTCGTTCTGTTTTGTACAGGTTTAATGTTATCAGTTAATTGGTTAACTTACGTCTGGGCGATAAATCATCATTATATGCTTGAAACCAGCCTAGGTTATTACATTAATCCTTTGTTATCTGTCTTATTAGGTACCTTCGTGTTAAGAGAAAAGATGCGTAAGTTACAGTGGATAGCGGTAGGACTAGCGGTAATGGGTGTGTTGATTCAAATTATTTTAATGGGGCAGCTACCATGGATATCGGTATTATTACCATTGACCTTTGCACTTTATGGATTAATTCGCAAAATGGTACCGATTGAGGTGTTGCCAGCGATGATGGTTGAAACGCTAATTCTTGTGCCAGTTGCTCTGGGTTTTTTACTCTTTCATCCAAATGCTGTCACATTACAAGCTCCCTTCTGGCATAGCCATTTAATTTTACTTTGCATGTTAGCCGGGCCATTGACACTTGTTCCATTGTTTTTGTTTAATCTAGCTGCAAAAAGTCTGCCATATTCCTCAATTGGCTTTTTACAATATGTGTCGCCGACATTGGTCTTTTTATTAGCAATTTTCTATTTTAACGAACCTTTTAATGTTGAGAAAATGTGCACATTTGTTTTTATTTGGTTAGCGCTTGTTATATTTAGTCTTGATACATATTTCTCACGGCGTGGTGGCAAATTTGTTGCAAAATAATCTTAGCACAGTGTTTAACCATTTTATTTATTGAATAAAAATCATATCGTTATTTGATTTGCTTGCAATTTCAATTTATTGGCGTATAAACAGCACAACAAAATAAACTTACTGACGAGTCTAGATTTACATTAAAAAGGTCAATTTTTACTATGGACATTAAGCGATATTCATTACTTAAAAAACGCCTCCGTTTTTATCATAAAGTTCGTTCAATGCAAGAAAAAGCCCCTGTCGTTGTACTGATCGTTGCGGCAATTATTGGCACATTGACAGGGCTTGTTGGCGTTGCATTTCAATACAGTGTTAACTGGGTGATTCAAATGCGTATCGCATTAACAACGTCTTTGGGGGATTCCCTTTATTTGCACGTCATATTAGGTTTTATTGTTTCAAGTTTGATGGCTTGTTTTGCCTATTACCTGGTCAAACGCTTTGCGCCAGAATCAGGGGGATCAGGAATACCCGAGATAGAAGGCGCTTTAGTTGATTTAAGGCCTGTGCGCTGGCGACGTGTACTGCCGGTGAAATTTCTTGGTGGATTAGGGGCGCTGGGTTCAGGAATGGTATTGGGACGAGAAGGCCCAACGGTGCAAATCGGGGGTAACTTAGCAAAAATGGTATCGGATTTGTTTCACGTCAAAGGCCATGAATATAAACATATTTTTATCGCAACTGGCGCCGCTGCCGGTGTGACCGCGGCTTTTAATGCACCGCTAGCGGGTGTGCTATTTATCATCGAAGAGATGCGACCGCATTTTCGTTACAGCCTGACATCGATTAAAGCGATTTTAGTCGGTGTTATTATGGCAAGTGTTATCTACCAATGCTTTATTGATTCTAAACCAATTTTTGATATTGGTCATTTTAACGCCGTACCGGTTCGATCACTTTGGCTGTATCTGCTATTAGGATCCATTTTTGGCGTGATTGGTGTTTTTTCTAATCAATGTATTTTATTTTGTCAGTCGCGTTTTCAACAATTTTATCAAAAAAAACAGTACAATTTTTTATTAATAGGCGCAGTACTCGGTGGGGTATTCGGTGTTTTAGTGCTGCTTGCACCTGAATTAACGGCTGGAGGCTTTGCCTTTATTCCCGATGCCATTTCGGGCAAGTATGCATTTGGCGCGTTGTTGTTAATTTTTGTGCTTCGCTTTATTGGATCAATTGTCTGTTTTAGTTCCGGGGCGCCAGGGGGGATTTTTGCGCCAACCTTAGCTTTAGGCACAATTTTAGGCGTTTTATTTGGCATGATGAGTCAGCATTATTTCCCTCATTATCAAATCCAATTAGGGGCGTTAGCTATCATTGGAATGGGCGGACTGTTTGCATCAACTATACGAGCACCGTTAACAGGGATCGTGTTAGTGATGGAAATGACGGATAATTATGAGTTAATTCTACCTATGATTATTACCTGTCTAGGTTCTACCTTAATTGCACAGATATTAGGTGGCAAACCGCTTTATTCAGAAATACTTGATCGCATTTTACTGAGAGAAGCAAAACACGAATACCACGCCCCAAAGTCATCTCATTAAATTGTTATGATTATGGGCGGCGTGCCTTTAGTATTTATCGCTAGACACGCACAGGGATCTGCGCGTGCAAATTAAGGCGATTATTTTGCTAATCGTTGCACCATCTTTGCAATATCTTTTGGCGTAGTTTGACAGCAGCCGCCGATAAGTTGAGCGCCCAGAGCCAGCCACGTTTGCGCACAATCAGCCAGCGTGTGGTCATGATGCTGCTGCGAGTGCCACTCTTTGGTGATAGGGTCGTAAGTTGCGCCTGAATTTGGGTAAACAATCAAGGGTTTATTTGTGAATTTGCGCAAGGTTACTAACGCATTGGTCACCTTTTCTAAGGCTATGCAATTTACCCCGATGCTGACAACCTGCTCGCTATTATCTAAATAGGTAACAACCTGTTCTAATGGCGTGCCATCGCTGAGATGGTTATCATCTTTAAGGGTGAGAGACACCCAGCAAGTTATCGGATCAAAGTGCTTGGTAAGTTTCACTAACGCTTTAATTTCATCAAATGACGGTTGGGTTTCAATCGCCAGTAAATCAGCACCGGCATCAATCAGCGCTTGGATTCTGTCATGATGAAATTCAATAAACTCCGATTCAGACAGTGCGTAGTTTCCTGTGTATTCAGAACCATCAGCAAGGTAAGCGCCATAAGGTCCAACCGACCCTGCAATGAGTAATGATCTCGGTGCGCTGTGTTCCTCTAAATAACGCTGCTTAGCTAAGTTTGCAAGTACAACGCTGCGTTTAATCAATTCTAATGATTGTGCTTTGGTTATCCCTTTTTGCATGAATCCAAGTGGCGTTGCTTGATAACTGGCGGTGATTGCGCAATCGGCTCCGGCGCTGAAATAGTCGTAATGTACTTGGGTAATTAAGTCAGGGTTTTCAATCAGTACATTTGCAGACCATAACGCATCATTAAGATCACAGCCTCGGCGCTGGAGTTCACTTGCTAAGGCGCCATCAATAATCATATAACGCTTTTCTGACAGCAGCTGTTCAATCGGATTAGTCTTCTTCATTGGTGCCCCTTTTTTTGGTCGATTGTGTAAGATGATAAACAGCAAAGCACACAATCACAAAAGGAATACCACAATAAAGTGCGATTTGTTGCTCGGGATCAAAAGCCAGTCCAATACATGCAAGTAGGCAAAGTATAAACCCTGCGATCGGTACCAGCGGGTAACAAGGCGCACGATATTTTAGTGCTTTTAACTCTTTTTCGCTTAAACTTTTTCTAAAAAAGTAATGCGATGCGCAGATACTTAACCAAACAGCAACCACGGCAAAACCGGATATTGCCGTTAATCCAACAAATACCGTATCAGGTGCAATCACGCTGGTGAGTAAGGCCAAAAATCCACCAATCATACTGACGGTGATAGCGATAAACGGAATACCTCGGCTAGAAAGTTTAGCAAAATAGCGAGGTAAAGTACCTTGGTTTGACAATGACCATAACATTCGGCCTGATGCATAAAGTCCCGAGTTAGCTGCAGATAAAATGGCGGTTAAGATAACAAAATTAATGAGGTCGGCAGCATAAGGTATACCGATTTTTTCAAATACGGTAACAAAAGGGCTTTTAGTCACGCTAGCTTCATCAATCGGTAATAAAGCGGCAAGCACTAAAATAGTACCAATAAAAAAGATCACTAACCGAAATATAGTGGTTTTAATTGCTAATGGAATGGTTTTATCTGGATTAACCGTTTCACCAGCAGCGATACCGATTAACTCAGTGCCTGAAAAGGCAAAGTTAACGGCAACCATGGTCATAATAATTGGGGTAAGACCATTTGGAAACAAACCGGAGTCAATCAGGTTACGTAAGAAAGGGGCAGGGGTATGGTCTTTCATTGGAATAAATCCAAATACAGCCGCAAAACCTGCAATGATAAAAATGACAATTGTAATGACTTTAATGATTGAAAACCAAAACTCACCTTCAGCAAAAAACTGCACTGTAATTGTATTTAATCCAAAAATCACAACACAAAAGAGTAAACACCATACCCAAACCGCGATATCAGGAAACCAATATTGCATACAAAGTCCCGCAGCAGTTAAGCTTGAACCTAATGCAACGGTCCATGTTAACCAGTACAACCAAGCAACGGTATAGCCAGCAGCAGGGCTAATAAATCGAGAAGCATAAATGTGAAAGGCGCCCGTTTCGGGGATAGCAACAGCAAGTTCACCAAGGCACAGCATCACCAGATAAACGACCAAGGCACCGATTAAGTAGGCAATGATTGCACCTATTGCACCTGCTGATGCAATAATGTAAGCAGTATTAAAAAAAAGGCCTGTACCTATCACACCACCTAATGACAACATAATAAGGTGGCGTGTTTTCATGGTACGTTTAAAGTGATTAGTTGGTAATTCAGACTTATCGTTATTCATGTTGTATTCAACTTTAATCGATTGGTCCAAGGCCATCGCCACATTACTGTGGCGAAACTCGGAATGAGGCTAGACTGTCAAGTTAATTAGTATTTTTGTGATACCTTTTTGATAAACTCATCTTTATTATAGGTATTACCATTTGCTATGACTTCATCATTGCCTTTGGAATATTTAATATCGGAATGGATTCCGTCTTTATCAAGTTCGATTAAAGGCGAACTATCTCTCAGCAGGACTCCAGCAGACATGTAGACGAGTTGGTTTGCATCATCAAGTTGATCTTGTGTAATTTCAGCTGCTTGTGGATTTTTTAATTGTGCGACTATTTGACCTAATACCTTAAATGGAATGTTAATATTCACGTCAACGTTGTCAATGTTATCCACGTTGTTTTTTCTTAGATTGAGATTTTCACCTGACAAGCTAATGCCAAATTGTGCTTTCAAATCTCCAGCTTTATTATGCCAAGCCAAATTGTTCAATGATAACTTAACGGTATCTACATTTGTCCCCTTGGTTTGTTTATCAACTAGCGCAGGATCTGGGGTTAAATTCGAGTCAGGCCAAATATTATCATTAAGACCTTTATATGAAATACTGATATCACCCTGACCTAATTGCTGTTTACCGTAAGTGATTGAACCTATCGAAGTAGTAAATTCACCATTCATTTTTGACTGCTCATCGATAATCGATTTATGCTCAATTACAACATTATTGATTAAAAATGATGGTACTGTTGTTGTATCGTCTAAATTGGCAATGTAAGTAATGTCATCAATCGTTAATTTACTGTCTATCTTGAAATCTTTATCTACATTTCCTACGGAATTGATGTTGTTAAAACTGAGTTGAGTAGGGAAAAATCCATCTGATTTAATCGAAAAACTATCAATTCCAAACGTATATTTGTAATCATTATTTGCATTGCTATTGATTGCAGATAAAGCGAGATTTTTAATTGTAACAGTTTTGGTTCTTAACGGATTATTCATCGTAAAGTCGTTTATATTGCTATTTATGATAACATCAGTAAAATCTTTATTTGCATGAAATGAAATAAGTTCACCGGCAGACATTCTCGATATCGGTGTGGTGTTTTCGTTCGACTCATTAATCGCCTCATTAGCTAATTTTAGGGTAATATGTTCTTGATAGCTAACGCCTATCGAACCGTGTAATAATGGTTTATCACCCGCAAGTTTCCATAACTCAGGCGAGTCATCTTTAGCCATTTCATAACTTAACCAAGCCATTTGAGGTGAAAACTGTCCATTTTTTAATGCTTCTAATGGGAATGGGCCATGATGAATTGTGATATCATCATCGAATAAGGTTGATGACTCTTCGTTTTCTTGCTCACCACTCATTTCTTTTGGGGAAAGTTTGATTGTGACATGCATTTTAGTAGAGAATATATTTTTTTGATAATCACTATAGCTAATAGCAAGATTATAACCAGACAAATTCTGGTTAACTTTCTGAGAGAATTGGTTTATTTTTCTATCAATATTTGATTCAATCATATTTCCCGTATGCCAAGAAATACCAACATATCCAACAGCTAAGACAGCAATAACGCCAACAGCAACAATGCTTTTTTTCATTTATAATTCTCTTTTAGTTAATTAATGATTGATTCATTATTTTAATCGCAATTTTGTAACTTGTTTTAAAATAACAAAAATTAGTTTTCTTTATGCTCAGAAAAGGCAATTAACAACATTTTTATGTAATCAATGCGCTCTGAACGTTGTAAATCAGTTTTCAATAATTTTAATCTATTTTTACCATCAAGACGATAAATATTCGGTTGTTTTTGAATGATACCGATTAAATAGTCGACAGAAATTTTATTGTCAGTTCCAAATTCAATAAATCCGCCCTTGTCGCTAAATTCAATTTTGCTTATTCCTAATTTTGCCGCATGGTAACGAATCGTCGTGGTTTCCAGCAAAAACTGTACTTCATCGGGTAATTGACCGAAACGGTCGCGCATTTCAATCCTAATTTCGGTAAGTTCATCGATTGAATCAATACTTGCGATGCGTTTGTATAGAGATAAACGGGTATTAACATCGGGTATAAAATCATCCGGTATCAGCGTGGGTAATCTCAGTTCAATTTCGGTCAGCTGATTACTCAGTAATGATTCTAGGGTAGGTTCTTTCCCTTCTTTTAATGCATTAACTGCATCGTCGAGTAATTCAATATAAAGATTAAAACCAATGGTTTCAATTTGTCCGCTTTGATCTTGCCCTAGCAATTCACCTGCGCCTCTAATTTCTAGATCGTGCGTTGCAAGTGCAAACCCTGCGCCCAAATCTTCTAACGAGGCAATCGCTTCTAAACGTTTTTTCGCATCTTTACTTAATAGTTTTGGATGTGGAGTTAATAAATAAGCATAAGCTTGATGATAAGAACGGCCTACACGGCCACGTAACTGATGCAGCTGAGCTAAACCAAATTTATCCGCCCGTTCAATGATAATGGTATTGGCATTGGGTATATCAATACCGGTTTCAATAATGGTTGTACAGAGTAATAAATTATAACGTTGATGATGAAAATCATTCATTACCTTTTCCAAATCACGTTCATGCATTTGACCGTGACCAATAGCAATCCGCGCTTCTGGAATCAAGTTTTCAAGATACTCTTGTGTTTTTTCAATATTCGCGACATCATTATGCAAATAATAAACCTGCCCGCCTCGCAAAATTTCACGCAAAATCGCTTCGCGGATAACAAGATCGTCAAACTCACGAACAAAGGTTTTAACTGCAAGGCGGCGGGCGGGTGGCGTTGCGATGATTGAAAAATCGCGCATACCACTCATTGCCATATTAAGTGTTCTTGGTATTGGGGTTGCGGTTAATGTCAAAATATCAATATTGGCGCGCAGGGCTTTGATACGTTCTTTTTGCCTTACGCCAAATCGATGTTCTTCATCGACAATCAGTAAGCCTAAGTCTTTCCATTTGATATTTTCTTGCAGTAACTTGTGCGTACCAATCACAATGTCAATTTTGCCTTGTTCCAAATCATCGATAATCATCTTTTGTTGCTTTGCCGTTTTAAAGCGCGAAAGGCTTTCGATGCGAATTGGCCAATTTGCAAATCGATTGCAAAAACTCTCATAATGCTGTTCGGCAAGTAGCGTAGTTGGAACTAGCATCGCAGTTTGTTTGTGGTTTATCACAGCCAAAAACGCGGCCCTGATTGCGACTTCGGTTTTTCCAAAGCCAACATCACCGCACACAAGGCGATCCATTGCTAGCGGAGAGCACATATCGCCAATCACTGCACCAATTGCATTTTTTTGATCTTCGGTTTCTTGGTAAGGGAATCCTTGACAAAACAGTTCGTACTGTTCCCTATCTTGTTTAAATGCAAAGCCAGCTTTGCTTTCTCGTTCAGCATAAATATCCAGTAATTCAGCGGCCACATCACGCACTTTCTCGGCTGCTTTTTGTCTGGCTTTACTCCACGCATCGGTGCCGAGTTTATTCAGCGGTGCGTTTTCTTCATCACCGCCTGAATAACGGCTGATCTGATTTAAAGATGAAACTGGAACGTATAATTTTGTGTCATTAGCATATAAAAGAATCAGGTACTCAGCGACAATGCCACCGGTTTCAAGTGTGGTGAGCCCCGCATAACGCCCAACGCCGTGTTCGATATGAACAACCGGTTTGCCCGGCGTGAGTTCAGCCAAACTGCGAATAAGTGAATCGGTATTGATGGCTTGTTTATTCTCCTTTTTACGGCGGATTATACGGCGGCCAAGGAGTTCATTTTCTGTGATGAAAGCGAAGTGTTGATTTGTATCAATAAAGCCCTGTTCACATGCCCCAATCATCATAAAAAATCGGGTGGAGTGCTGGCTGCGATCATCAAGCGTTGTAAGCAGCGTTGGATGAATTTTGATGCGGCCTAGAATTTCTTGTAATGCTTCTCGCCTGCCTTCTGATTCGACAGAAAAGATTATTTGGCCATCAAAATCTTGAGTAAATTGTTGAAACTGTTGGTAAGGATCTTTTTGCTGAATCTGGATAGCCACATCCGGTAACTTTGTATATTCAAGGTTAATTTGCCGGGTTGATGGCTCAAGATCATGGCTTATGAGCACAATACGAGGATAGTGCTTGAAATGCCCAAATACTTCATCGGTTTTTAACCAAAGCGAACTCGGTGATAAAAGCGGACGCATCGGATCAACTTTGCGACTTTCGTAACGTTGATTAATATCATGCCAGTATTTATCGGAACCTTGCTCAATATGCTCGGTATTGATAATCAGTGTATTTTCAGGTAAGTAAGAAAAAAGCGGGGTGAGGGGCTCAGAAAAAAACAGCGGTTGCCAATATTCAATTCCGGTTGGCAATATCTGTTTAGTAATTTGCTGATAAATACTTTCAGGCTCTAAACTCACGGCAAAATTTTCCCGCCACTGGCTTCGGAAAAGTTCAATCGCTTTTTTATCAAACGGGAACTCATGAGCCGGTAACAGTTCAATTTGCTCTATCTGTTCTAGGGTTCGCTGCGTTTCAACATTGAACAGTCTGATGCTGTCGACTTCGTCATCAAAGAAATCAATTCGATAAGGTTTTTCACTGCCCATTGGAAAAATATCAAATAATGCGCCGCGCGTTGCATATTCTCCATGTTCCATCACTTGACTAACCGAGCGGTATCCTGCATTTTCAAGCTGAAGGCGTAATGTCTCTCGGCTAATTTTTAGGCCGGTCTTCATCATAAAGACGTGTCCACCAAAAAAGCTGCTAGGACAGACTTTTTGCATCAAGGTATTTACCGGTAAAATCAATGCCCCTTTTTCGAAGTGGGTTAATTGAAATAAACAAGATAGACGTTCAGATACAATGTCTTGATGCGGTGAAAAACTGTCATAAGGTAATGTTTCCCAATCAGGAAAAAGCAAAGATTGATAAGGGGAAAATTGTTTTAATTCTTCAAATATGCGCGTAGTTTGCTGCATATCATCGGTAACAATGACAACCGGACCATCATGTTTGGCTATAATTTCGGCACAGGCTAAGGATAGCGCCGAACCAATTAGCTGCCCGAACTGCATTACGTCAGTTTGTTTTTTAGGAATGCGAATAATTGTAGACATAGTTAAATCTTATTGATATAACAGCGAAAATTATTGCATGATTATAACGTAAAATAGGGTTGGTTTTCTATAACTGTTTAATCCTGTATGATAGGTATCTTGCATTAACCAGCAATAACTTCAAAAAAGTTTTAGGTGTGATATTCCGTTATGTCAAAAATGTTTCGTCCTCTGGCCCTTTATATCGGTTTTCGTTATGTCTATGGGCAAAAAAATGATGGTTTTGGTCGCTTTGTTTCTTGGCTGTCTATGATTGGCATTATGCTCGGTTCGCTTGGCCTAATTGTGGTATTATCAGTCATGAATGGTTTAGAAAATCAGATGCAAAGCAGTATTTTGCAATTTTTACCGCAGGCACAAATTACCCGCGAGCAAGGGCGAATTAATGTGATTGACAACCCGAAACCGGCGTTGATGCCCGGGCAAGGTATACACCGTATCACGCCGTTAATTACAAGTGATGTTATTTTGCAAAGTGACCAAAGTATTACGGTCAGCACGTTAATGGGCGTTAATCCCAGCGATTATGAACCGATTGCGGATTATATTTATTGGGGCGGATTGTCTGATCTTGTTGAGGGTCAATATAATGTAATTCTCGGTCGATCGCTTGCAGATCAATTGCACGTTACGGTGGGATCGCAAATTCGTTTGATGGTGACTGATGCCAGTCAAATTACGCCAATTGGGCGCATTCCATCTCAGCGACTGTTCAATGTAGTTGGGCTGTTTTCGGTCAATCGAGACATCAATCAATCTTTAATTTACGTTAATCAGTCAGATGCGAGGAATTTACTGCGTTACCCGAAAGACACCATTACCAGTTGGCGCCTATTTTTAGACAACCCGCTCAAAATTAATCAGCTTGTTTCGCAGACCTTGCCAGATAATCTCATCTTTAAAGATTGGCGATCAAAACGCGGTGAACTTTTTCAAGCCATTAAAATGGAAAAGAATGTGATGGGGCTTTTAATTAGCCTTATTGTTATTGTGGCTGCCTTTAATATCATTACCTCTTTAAGCCTACTGGTTATGGAAAAGCAAGGCGAAGTGGCGATATTAAAAACACAAGGTTTATCCCGTATGCAAATTATGTTAATTTTTATTATTCAAGGTGCCAGTTCTGGCATTATTGGCACGATAATTGGCAGTTGTGCTGGGATCTTACTTTCGTTAAACCTTAATCAAATTATGCAAGTGACAGGCTTGTCATTTGCGGGAATACAATTGCCGTCACTACTTGATGCATCACAAATTATTCTAATTATTATTGGATTGCTTATGTTATCTTTACTTTCAACGCTTTATCCTGCTTATCGCGCTGCCAATATTCAACCTGCCGAGGCTTTACGTTATGAATAATACCCAATCGCCATTAGACACATTGCTATCAGCAAGAAACCTTTATAAAACTTACCAAGATGGCAAAATGGTAACCCACGTTTTAAAAGATGTGTCTTTTGATATCTATCCCAAGTCACTACTTGCGATAATTGGTAGTTCTGGTTCAGGGAAAAGTACGTTGCTGCATCTGCTGGGTGGACTTGACAATCCAACGTCGGGTGAGATTAGATTTAAATCGCATAAACTCAGTGCATTATCTGACAATCAAAAAGCCAAATTACGTAATCAAGAGATTGGATTTGTGTATCAATTTCACCATTTATTACCTGATTTTACTGCACTTGAAAACGTGGCTATGCCACTACTTATTGGTGGTGTTTCACCGGTTGAGGCTAAAAAGCGTGCACTGGATATGCTTGAGTCAGTCCATTTAGCAAAGCGTGCTAATCACCGCCCTTCAGAGTTGTCGGGGGGAGAGCGTCAACGCGTTGCAATTGGCCGAGCACTGATCAACCGCCCTGCATTAGTGATGGCCGATGAACCGACAGGAAATTTAGATAAATCAACAGCAGATGCGATTTTTGATTTGTTAATCAGCTTAAATCGTGAGTATGGTACCGCTTTTTTAGTGGTAACCCATGATTTAGGTTTAGCGAGTAAATTAGATAAACAACTGATCATGTCAGATGGTGTGTTGTCAGATCATAAATCTCTGGATAAGTAAGATGAATCTATCATTAATCATTGCCTTAAAATTTAGAAAAGGTCGTCGAAAAAGTGGTATGGTGTCGTTGATCTCGATCATTTCAACGCTGAGCATCGCAATAGGTATTGCCGCACTCATTATTGGGCTTAGCGCCATGAATGGTTTTGAGCGTGAGCTTCAGCGCCGGGTCTTATCTGTTGTGCCACACGGCCAATTTTATGCTCAAAATGGCAATATGACCAATTGGCGTGAGGTAACTCAGCAGTTGAAACAGAATAAAAATCTGGTTTCAATTGAGCCGTTTGTGAGTTTCACCGGGCTACTTGAAAATGGCAGTATATTAAGTGCGATAGAGGTGCAGGGCGTAAGTCCACAGCAGGAACAAACGGTCAGCAAACTGCCTAATTACGTCCTGAATAATAAATGGCAAGAATTTGAACAAGATAATCAACAAATTATCATTGGCGCTGGACTTGCACAAACGCTTTCAATTAAAGAAGGCAGTTGGGTTTCGTTATTAATCCCGGTATCGGGCAGTTCAAACCAACTTAAGCCGCCTAAGCGAGTTCGGTTACATGTCATCGGCATTCTCGACTTGGGCGGTAGCCTAAGTGATAATGTGGCATTAATTCCACTGTCAGATGCGCAGCAATTGTTTAACATTGGTGACAGTGTCACGGGTTTAATGGTCAACGTGACTGATCTCTATAAGGCGAATGATATCATCAGTCAAGCTGCGCTGCAGATAGACAGTGATATTACCTTTACAAGCTGGGAGCAAAGTTATGGCTATATGTATAATGATATCCAAATGATACGTCAAATTATGTACTTAGCGATGATTGTTGTGATTGGTGTAGCATGCTTTAATATTGTTTCCACCTTAGTTATCGCCGTCAAAGATAAACAACGTGACATTGCGATCTTAAAAACCTTAGGCGCAACGCATGGCTTAATCCGAAATACCTTTATTTGGTATGGCTTAATTACCGGCTTTATTGGTAGCTGTATTGGGGTATTGCTTGGCGTCGGTGTTAGCTTGCAGCTTTCTCATATTATTGGCATGATAGAATCAATCATTGGCTATAAGTTATTAAATAGCCATATCTATTTTATTGATTTTTTACCCACAGAAATTCATCTGTCCGATGTGTGCTTGGTGTTTCTCACGGCGATGATACTCAGTCTGATCGCCAGTTATTATCCGGCGAAAAGAGCATGCAAAATTGAACCTGCACGCATCTTAAATGGATTTTAACAAGGTTAGCGGTAATTTGGGCAATCGATTTTTAATCAGATATTGGGGGCTATTTTGGATAATTTGAATTCCATCACTGTGTCACAATTAATTGTGTCAGATGCGATTTATTGCTGTCAGTTTGACGGTAAAGGTCATGCGATTAAAGCGGATAAACAGGCAGATTCAACAGCCACCGTTAATCATCCTTATTGGCTTCACCTTGACGCGACCAAACAGTCGACCATTGATTGGATAACATCAACGCCATTATTGCCGAAGTTAGCTAAAAAATCGCTGATTGACAGTGATCAAAATCATAAAGAGATCCGTTTTGATACCGGCATTTTAGTGGCATTGAAAGGGATTAACCCAATGAGTGATACTGCTGCTGATGCCATGTCAACCTTTCGATTTTACATCATGGAAAATCTGATAATTTCAACCGGTCATCAACCGATCAATGCCATCACTGGGCTTATAAAAAATTTAGAAAAAGGCATTGGGCCTGTTGATGTGGCAGATTGGCTAATCCAATTAGCTGAATTACTTACCGATCGTGCTAATCAGTCGTTTGATTTAATTCATAATAAAATTATCACACTCGAAGATAACATTTTAAATCAGCATCTTTTCTCCAATAAAGAAATTGGCCGTGTGCGTAAACAACTGTTTGTCTTAAGACGTTTATTGGTGCCGAAACGGGATATTTTTGTCAAAATCGCCACCGAGCGGGTATCATGGATCGACGATAACGATCGTCAGCATTTACATGACATCTCAACCCGGTTAAGTCACTGTGTGTCTGACATTGACACCAGCATTTTGCGAATCGCCTCCTTGATGGAACAAATCAATGCATTATTGACTGAATCGATGAATAAACGAATTTATTTAATGACATTGTTCACCCTAATTTTTATGCCGATTACCTTTTTAACTAGCTTGCTTGGCGTCAATTTAACGGGAATACCGTTTAATGATAAAACTTGGGCATTTGGGTTCTTTTCTGGGTTACTCATCGTAATTAGCGTCGGTTTTATCGTTTGGTTAAAATCCAAAAAATGGCTTTAAATAGCTTTGTTATGATTAAGTTTATGGAATAATCATGTTATTTATTGCAGAAAAACCGAGCTTGGCTAGGGCGATAGCCGATGTGTTGCCGAAACCCCACCAAAAAGGCAATGGATGTATTAAAGCGGGCAATGGTGACATTGTCACGTGGTGTATTGGCCATTTACTCGAACAAGCGCCGCCGGATGTGTATGATGCGCGTTATAAAAAATGGCAATTAGCCGATCTGCCAATCATTCCTGAAAAATGGATTTTAGTGCCTAAAACAACCACTCAAAATCAGTTCACCGCACTGGTTAATTTAATCAAATCTGCCGATGACATAGTGCATGCCGGCGATCCTGATAGAGAAGGGCAGTTATTAGTTGATGAAGTACTCAATTATTGTCAGTTGTCACCCGATAAACGCAGATCAATAAGGCGCTGTTTAATTAGTGATTTGAACCCAAGCGCGGTAGAAAAATCATTACAGAATCTGCGCTCAAATCACGATTTTATTCCGCTTTCAACCTCGGCATTAGCCAGAGCAAGGGCTGATTGGCTTTATGGTATTAATATGAGCCGATTATGCACAATCATCGGCCAGCGCGGTGGCTATCAAGGCGTTTTATCGGTTGGACGAGTGCAAACCCCAATATTAGGATTAGTCGTTAGACGTGATCTGGAAATAGAACAGTTTATTCCCAAGCCCTACTATGAAGTTGTTGTGTCACTTGCAACAAAACACAACGAAATCTTTAAGGCCAAATGGCAACCGAGCGAAGCTTGTGCGCCTTATCAAGACGAAGAAGGGCGCATATTACTCAAAGCATTAGCCGAAAATGTGTGCCAGCGCGTAATAAATCAAACCGGTATCATTGATAACGTCAGTAAAAAGAAGAAAGAATTAGCACCGCCTCTACCTTTTAATCTCTCGGCATTACAAATTGAAATGGCCAGAAAATATGGATTAAGTGCGCAAGAAGTGTTGGATATTTGTCAGTCATTGTATGAAAAACATAAACTGATCACTTATCCTCGTTCGGACTGTCGCTTTTTACCTGAAGAACACCTAAACCAAATTACCGGCGTTAAAATGGCGATTGCGCATAATGTAAATGAACTGCAAAGCGTCATTGATCAGGCGGATTTAACACTGCGTTCTAAAGCTTGGAATGACAAAAAGGTGGAAGCGCACCATGCCATTATTCCGACACTTCGCAAAGCAAATATGCAGCACTTAACTCATAACGAAATGCGAATATATACGGCAGTTGCACGGCAATATTTAGCTCAATTTTATCCCCCTTATCAATACTTAGAATTGCAGATCGATGTTGAAATAAAAGGGGGAAAATTTATCGCTAAAACTACACAATTACTCCATGACGGTTGGAAAGCGATTTTCCGTTCAAAAACGGATAACCTTGATCGAGATAAAGAGGATGAACAAGCGCCATTACTGACAAAACTGGTCAAAAAAGGTGAATCGGTGCAGTGCATTGATGCCGATTTGCAAAGTAAAGAAACGCAGCCACCACGCCCTTTTTCTGATGCTACATTATTGTCTGCCATGACTGGCATTGCTCGATTTGTTAAAGATCCGGAAATAAAAAAAATCTTGCGTGAAACCGATGGACTGGGCACCGAAGCAACCCGAGCCGGTATCATTGAACTGTTATTTAAACGCGGTTTTTTGATCCGAAAAGGAAAATTAATTCACTCAACACCGGTGGGGCGTAACTTGATTTCCGCTCTCCCGCTGTCGATGTCTTTGCCTGATATGACAGCACACTGGGAATCACAATTAAATCATATCAGTCAAAAATCATTCACCTATCAGCAATTTATGCGAGAACTTAATGATGACCTATATGGTCTTATTAACGCATTAAAAAATAATCAGATTAATATTTATACAAATACAAAATGACAGTGTACAATTGGCGTCGTACGTTGAGCAAAACCTGTTGTAACATTGAATTTTTGCAACAGGAATAAGCTCAACACACATGTTGATCTACTAGGTTATTTTATCTTTTTATTATTTAAGGGGTAGAAAATGAGCGAACTTGATTTTGTTCAAATAGCTTTGAAATTATGTGTCGTTTTTATTTGTATTGTTCTTTTTTTGAAAATCACCGGAAAAACCTCGCTATCACAAATGTCGAGTATCGATTTTATCGGTAATATGATTCTCGGTGGTATCGCTGGGGGGATTATTTACAATAAAAGTCTTACCATTATCGATTTCTTAATTGTACTTTTAATGTGGACTATCATTATGACGGTTTCGAACTACTTGAAACACAAAAGTGAGAGTGCAAAAGCCTTTATCGTCGGCAATCCGATTGTTTTGATGGAAAAAGGTAAAATCGATATTGACGCATTTGCGTCGGCTAGAATAGACATGTCGAGTTTCTCAACACTGCTTCGAATGAAAGATATTTTTACGATAAATGATGTTGATAAAGCGATTTTAGAACCCAACGGGCAGTTGACGGTTGTGAAAAAGGGCACCAAAGATATCGCAATTATTGTGTTAGAAAGTGAAAAACCAAGAATTTCAGGTCTTGAAGAGATTGAGAAGGACGAAGACTGGCTAAAAGCGAAACTGAAAGAACAAGGGTATGACGGTTATGAAGGCTTATATTGTGTCGAATACTATGATAAAAAACTGTCAATTATTCCGTGTGAAATGGTTAAGTAGTTTAGTGTAATAAACTCGTGAGAATTGATAAAGTGTGCTCTTGGCACACTTTATCAGATTGAAATTAATCCTTAATTTGACTGAATAACTTATCAGCCCCATAGCCCAAAATTCCCCCAACAATCGATGGAACAATCCAGCCAAGTCCAACCGAATAGAGTGGTAAGTAATCGTTGAACAGCACATTTAATTGCGTGATTTGAACACCAATAATTTTAAGTGCATCAAATAAACTGAACAATAACGTTAGGTAAATAGCGCCCATGTAAACTGATTTTCGACCTTTGAACAGACGGTGGGCAAAGGTTAACGCGATTAACACAATGGTTGCAGGATAAATAATGGTTAACACCGGGATTGAAATCGAAATTAACTGCGTTAATCCGACATTTGCAAATAGCCCACTAATGACAGAAAAAATGATCACATAAACGCGATAAGATAATTTAGGACACAGTGATTTTGCATAATTGGCACATGCGGTTGTCAGCCCGATACTGGTTGTCATACACGCCATAGTCACAATAACACCTAATACTAAATTCCCCCAAATGCCGAAATAGAATTTCGATACGCCACTTAATACTTCGCCGCCGTTATTGAGAATACCTAAGTTTTTAACGCTATGCGCACCAATAAAAGCTAAGGAAATATAAACAATCGCAAGGATACTTGCCGCAATTAAGCTTGCTTTAACGCAGGCAAACACGATTTGGGTTTTATTGCGAATACCCAAATTCATGACATTGTACACAACGATAATACCGAATATAAAAGAGGCCAACGTATCCATGGTGAGATAGCCATTTGTAAAGCCAGTAAAAAATGGCGTTGTTTGATATTCAGCAGTGACGGGTGCAAGCGGTTCGCCCATTGGAAAGAAGATCGAAAATACGATTAAGATCAGAATGAACAAAAGCATTAACGGAGTCAGGACTTTACCGACAATATCAACAATTTTATTTGGGTTGATAGACAATAAGCAGCAGATCCCAAAATAAATGACCGAAAAAATCCCCAGTGCAAGGTTGTTTGAGTCGGGTGAAACAAACGGTTTAACTGCAATTTCATAAGACACACAGCCAGTTCGAGGCATAGCGGAAAGCGGGCCTATAGCCAAATAGAGTGCGGTTGCAAATACAATACCAAAAATTGCACCGCCACGTTGGGTGATTTTTAAGAAATCTTTTTCGCCTGAAAATCCAAGAGCAATAACGCCAAGTAAAGGCATCAGCACGCCAGTGATGACAAAGCCAAAAACAGCAATTAGGTAGTTTTCTCCTGATAACTGTCCTAACATAACTGGGAAGATTAAATTTCCCGCACCAAAAAACAGTGCGAATAACGTAATTCCGATAAAAACAATCTGCATAATAACTCCGGTTTATTTTTGAAACAATGGCGAAGAGTTAACCCCTTTTGCCACAAAACTATGTATAGGTAATTTGATGATTTTTTGTTGAATTTCTAGCGCTTGGTCATGGGTTTTGCATTGTGTAAAAACGCACGAGCCGGTGCCAGTTAAGCGAGTTGGTCCATAACTTGACAGGTGTTCAATCACGTTTGCTACATCAGGATAACGCTGTTTAACAATCGCTTCGCAATCGTTTTTCAGTTCACTAAATGGATCGGCTAACAGTTGATCTCTGGATTTCACTTCAGTATTGCGCGTTAAATCGGGATCATTGAATATTTTGGGGGTTGAAATTTCAACATTTGGACGTGCAACAACATACCAATATTCAGGAATATCAACAGATTGGATCTGATCACCAATCCCTTCGGCAAAGGCACTGTGGCCATGGATAAAAATAGGGACATCAGCCCCAATTTGCCGCCCAATATCGGTGAGTGTATCGGTTGACAAAGCAAGATTCCAAAGCTGATTCAAAGCAACTAATACCGTTGCCGCATTAGAAGATGCGCCACCAAGGCCGCCACCCATTGGAATTTTTTTATCAATCGTGATATCAGCGCCAAGATTGCTAACACCTGCAAAGCGCTGAAGCCTTTTTGCTGCAATCACAATCAAGTTTTTTTGTTCATCAATAGTATCAAATGGTGTTAGTAAATTGATTTGACCATCATAACGAACGTCAAATTGCAAACGATCGCAATAATCGATAATCTGAAATAACGTTTGTAGATTGTGATAATTATCCGCTCGACGTGAGGTGATGTGCAAGAACAGATTTAATTTAGCCGGTGATAACCACTGTTTCATTAATCAGTTCCTTAATCACGAATAAGCCAATTTTCAATCTTCAAACGCACCCGTTCATCATCATGGGTTAATTCAATGGTTGCTGGCAGATCAATTTTCTTATTTTGATAGTTTCGAGTCATATAACTTAAGATCTTAAGATCCCATTTGTTATCGTTTTGCATAAATGTTGTCGATGCCAATCGGCCGGCATTATCAAGTTTATCTTGGTTACTGTCTTCTGACAGTCCAATTAACCAACTGTGTAATGAATTAAGCGGAATATTAACGTTAGATAATCGTTTCATTAAATTTTCTACGTTATTATCAACGTATTGTTTACCATCCTTATCGATTAACTCAACGCGGTCAGCAACCGAGGTTAGGCTTAATAGCGTTGTTCCAATTGGGCTAGTTAACTTAATTTGATAATCATCTGATGCACGCTGATTAATTAAAAAGCGTACATAATTACGGCCATTATGACTAAAATAAGCCAAGGTTCCATTAGCTTGAAACGCCGTGATTTGTTTTAAATCTTGCTGCCTTAATTGCCATTGCTGTTGAGCGGGCAGTTGATTTTTAGGTTGGGTGTTTTGGCAACCAATAAGAAGGAGAGGCAATAGGAGTAATAAAGTAGCGTAGCGTTTATGCATAATGACTCTTTTGTGGTTTTAATCGATGATGATAACCCATTATAACTGATAATTATGCGAATGGAGAATAGAAATAAAAATAAGCCTAAGTTAACCTTTGTTAATTTTTTATGTATAATGATAAGTCTAAAACGCTTAATAAAACAATCCTATCAAATAAATCAACTAAAAGAATAAAAAGCAATGTCAATTACTGTATTAGGTGTTAATCATAAAACGGCGTCGGTTGCCATGCGAGAAAAAATCGCTTTCACAAGTGATATCATGGATAACGCGCTTTATAGTCTTAACCAACATCCGTTAGTGGACGGTTGTGTGATTTTGTCTACCTGCAATCGTACCGAAATTTACTTAAGTTATGAGCACGAGGCGGATCTATTTCGTTTAAAACCGGCTATTGAAACTTGGCTCGGTCAATTTCATCATGTTGATATCTCGTTGTATCATGACTCACTTTATTGGTATGAAGGTCGGCAAGCCATTGAGCACCTAATGTCCGTTGCCAGCGGCATTGACTCGATGGTGATTGGCGAACCTCAAATTCTTGGACAAGTCAAACAAGCTTATGAGTATGCTCACTCAAATCATTGCTTATCGCTGACACTGGAAAAACTGTTTCAACGCATATTCCATGTGGCTAAAATTGTGCGAACGCAAACCAACATCGGTGCTAATACCGCTTCTGTTGCCTATGCAGCTTGTTTAGTTGCAAGGCACTTATTTTGTGGTGGCAAGCCACTGAATTTGATGCTAGTTGGGGCAGGGGAAACGATTGAATTAATCTCACGCTATTTAAAATCACATGGATTTGGGCGGGTTATTGTCGCAAACCGAACGCGTGAAAAAGCATTAAAACTGGCATCACAGATCAATGCCGAAATCATCTCTCTGCCTGATATTGCCCACAGACTTAAAGATGTGGATATTGTGATTAGTTCAACAGCAAGCCCATTGCCAATTATCGGTAAAGGAATGGTTGAAAGAACCATGAAAGCGAGAGGCAACACGCCAATGCTATTTATCGATTTAGCTGTGCCGCGCGATGTAGAGGCCGAGATTGAACAATTAGATAATATTCACCTTTACACAATTGATGATTTGCAAAAAACCGTTGAAGCTAATTTAGAGCAAAGAACAGTTGCCGCGAAAGAGGCCAAATATATCATTCAAGAAGAAACCGAACGATTTGTTGAATCCATGAAAGCACGTTATGCCGTTGATTTTATAAAGCAGTATCGTTTTGAGGCCGAGAAAGTGAAGCGTGAACTTGAAATAAAAGCATTAAATGCCATTAAGCAAGGCGCGGACATTGATAAAGTGCTGGTTGAATTTTCGCACAAGCTAACCAATAAACTGATTCATGCACCCACTCAAACCTTACTTTATGCAGCAAGTCATGATTGCGATGATTGTTTTAAAATACTCAGTGAAGGTTTAGGGCTGAAAACGCACTGACATCATTTTTTAACAGAGATAGGAACAAAGTTAACGTTGTGGCGAATTTATCAACGTGGTTGGGATTATATTAACGGGATGATTAAATGAAAATGTGCATAGCATGTGGCATGCCGATGACAGCAATTGCTGATTATCCATGTCATGATATGTCTAAAAATTACTGTAAATATTGTGCTCATGTTGATGGAACCATGAAAACCTTTGATGAAAAGTGGATGAGTTTAACGTCACATTATGTAAACCATCACGGACTCGAATATTCGGTTGCGAAAGAGACGGCTTATACAATATTAAGAAAACTCCCCGCCTGGAAACCTAAGCGATAGCCTGTTTTTTAGGCAAACAAAGGTAGATAAGACAATATCGGTTGCTAATAATTAAGATATTAGTATAATTGCAAACGTTTACTTATTTACACATCATTTAATGCCTGAGTGGCGAAATCGGTAGACGCAGCGGATTCAAAATCCGCCGCCTTTAAAAGCGTGTCGGTTCGAGTCCGACCTCAGGCACCATTAAAATCCACAGAAAATCAATCATATACAAAAATATTATTCTTGTAACATTAAATTCAGCTTGTGAGCTTTCGAATAACTTGGAATATACAGTTAGAATATTTATTATTTTTTAGGTATTAGAGCTGGTGTGTTTTAACGTTTCTGTCATAAGCTACTACTTGCGACTCAGTTTTATGACCACTGAATATTTGCTTATCTTTTGATGACCCGTCGTAGTCAGAAATGGATTTTGCTTTAATGTCATGAAAAGTACAATAAAACTCATAACCCATCTCGTGTTCAACTTTCTTTTTGGCTGCATTCCAAGCTTGATTAAATGTCCTGTACGCCATTTTTGATTTATCTGATGTTAATTTAACATATGATAGATTTGATTTTAGTATAAAACATTTTCTAGCTAAAGCTAAAGCGCGTTTCAAACGATAATTCCATTTTTTGATTTGTATCACACCGGTTCTACCCTGCTGAATAAAGATACCGCTTTCGGAAATTTGTGACCATTTCATCTCTAATATATCTGCAATGCGAGTTGCGCAAAGATAAGATAATTCCATCGCAATTTTCAACAAACTTAGGAGGCTAATTATGCAGCCTATCTTTGTTAACAAAGAGCATGTCCGGGTCGATTTACTCGGCTCATACAAATATCAATTAGCATTAGACATCAAGGTAAGCATTGCCTCGAAAGAATATGGTTATCAAGGTAATGGAACAATTACGTTTATTCCTACTGGTTTTATCTCTGACGGCTATAGTGTACCTAGATTATTCTGGAGTATATTTCCACCAATGGGTAAAGATGATAAATGCGCTATAACGCATGATTATCTCTATGCGCTAGGCCTGTTTAATCGCAAAATCTGTGACTTAATCTTTTTAGAAGCAATGAGACAAGAGGGCGTTACAAAATGGAAGCGTCTTATCAAGTATTGGATGGTGAGGCTATTTGGGCGTTCGGCTTATAATTAATATACTCATACCTAGAGTTTAACACTATAAATAAAATTTTTTTCTGTTATATTTACATAATCTAAATACTATCACTAATATAACTAATTATAACAGGGAATATCGATGAAAAAAAAATGTAAACGCAGCATGATTGCTACCTTAGTTACTTTATCATTACCGACACTTGCTTATGGCTCAACTGTGGTTAGCCCAGATGGAAATTTTGATATTATCACTCCAAATATTAAATCAAATATTAACCAGTTATTAAATGATCCCACACTTGAACAAGTGACATTTACTAGTAATGATGCCGCTAAGCTAGAAGTTATTGGTCCTGACTTTATTGCAAAAGATGCCGCAAGTAATGTTATCACTAATAATGCAGTTTTGAATGTAACTAGCACACCCAACTCACCTAATCAGCCTCGTTTAATGTATAGTGGTTACTGTAAAAGCTCTTCAGTTGTTTGTGACGTAAAAAATACTACTGTCATAATGAATAACGGAGCAGCGACCGAAGTTTTTGGTGCTTATTCTGAATCTAATAGTGGTATAAAAGGAATTACAAGTGCAATTGGAAATGCTTACATAACAGGTAATGTTACTATTGGCAACGCTGTTTATGGCGGAGAAGCTAACTCTATTGTAAGTGGAGCAACTGCAATAGGTAATGTTTATTTGATGGACAATGTTACGGTTAAAGGGGATGTTCAGGGCGCTGTATCTTCAGCTTCCGATAATGTATTGGCAACGGGAAATGTATATTTGACAGGTAATGCTACTGTCGTCGATACTGTTTATGGGGCTTATTCTAACATCGGGGTTTCATCTATAAATTCAACAGCGAGAGCAATAGGTAATGTATATTTAGGCGATAACGCAACGACCGAAGACATTTTAGGTGCTAATTTAGATTCTTATTCCACTACTTCAAATTTAATTGCAATAGGAAACGTATATTTGACAGGAAACGCTACCGTTTCTGGTTTTATTGCAGCCGCTTCTACCGATGATAGTTATTCGTCGGTTGCTAAAGGAAATGTGTATATTTATGGAAATGTTAAGTTACAAGATGATAGTAGTGGCGTATCGCAATATAAATCCAATATTTTTGGTGGTTATTTAGATGCTTTGCCAACTTATTACAACGTCTTTAACGATAATCTACTATCAATGGGAAATGCACCATTAACCATCAAAAATTTAGGTAACTTTGCAACCTATAACTTCTATTTGAATGATTATAATAAACAGGTTGTAAACACTAATAAAGGTTTATTGACGGTAACCAATTCAATACAAAATAATAATACCGTTGAGGATGATGGTGGTGGTGCTATTACCACTAAAAATAAATCAGCAGTTCATCTAGCTGGTATTTCGGGAGAAGGTCTGGTAAAACAAGGTGACACTATTACGTTAATTGATGCGAGTGGATCTGGTACCCGTTTTATTCAAGGTGATAGTGCTGCTGAATCAATAAGTAATATTGCGGGACTATTTTCCACCAAAACAGGCGATATCGAAAAGGATGTTCAAGTCGGCTTAGTTCGTAAAGTAGATGTTAGCTATATCGTTGATGAGATTAATAATAAAATTCTTGTAACTATAGGTGGCATGAATGTAGATAAAGAGTTGGCACAAAAGAATATTAAACCCCTTGCAGAAGCTCGAGTTGCAGCACTTCAAAATACGACACGTGGCGCTGATTTGCTCCTTGGTGTGATGAGTGATAAAAAAGAAGTTGGTACTTTTACTCCAATAGCAGCTATTGACGGTGGATTAAATACCTATCACAGCGGTTCATCGGTTGATACGCGTGACTATCGTGTAATAGTTGGCTCTCGTTACCAGTTTCTTGAAGACCTTTATGCCGGTATAGCTATCGAATATGGTCGTAGTAATTATGATACGAATAATCACAGTAATGGTGAAAAAATTAAAGGTGATGGACATACCTATAACTATGGTGTTTCACTTTTTACCAAGTATACCCATGATTTAGATGTCGGCAGTATTTATGCGGATGCGGCTTTCCGATTTGGTCGTACAAGTACTGAATTTAAATCAAATGATATTGTGTTAGGTGACGGTAATCGAGTGCACTATAAGAGTAAAGTGAATTATGTGGGGGGATTAGTTGGCGGTGGTTATATCTATCCATTAAACGATACCTCAAGCTTCGATTCATCTATTCATTACCTTTACACCCGTTTAGGCTCTGACAGTGTGGTACTTGATGGTGATAAAGTCGATTTTAAAAATTCAACATCATCACGAGTTCAACTAAAAGAACAATATAACTTTAAATCTTCTGAGCAAATTACCTTATACCTTTCTGGCACTTATGAGTATGAGTTTAACGGTAAAGGTAAAGCCTCTGTTTCAGGGGTAAGCATTGATGCACCAAGTGTTAAAGGTTCAACCGGTATTTTAGAAGCGGGCATTAAAGCGATGCCTATTACCGATAACAAAGACTTTAAAGTTAATGTTGGCGTAAAAGGTTATGGTGGTAAACGAAATGGTGTTTCTGCAAATGCTTTTGTTGAATATGATTTTTAATATTTAATTACTATCAATAAATAAAGATAAAAGGCGTGAATTTCACGCTTTTTTATTTGGCGTATTATTTTAATATTTTAATTTTTTTAGATGTGAATTTGTGAAGTGAAAAGTTGGATTGAGGATCGCAAACTGGTTATTTGTATATTCACTGAGTAGTAGATAGGCAATTAATTATTGTGGTGAAAAATAAGAAAAAGTGTAAGAATAATATAAATTCCACTTAATCGGACAAATTGGAAAAAATTGTGCGATAGAAACAATTCTATAAACCTTGAATTAATACTACAAGAAACTTTTACTATAATTAAGAGTATTCGTTCGATGACTGGTGGACGTTTTGCAATGTTAGAATGTGTTGATGATCCTAAATTAATCGCTTTATATGAAAGCATGGGTTTAAAGTGTTACCAACAAAAGAAGATGGTGATCATCTTATTACTATGAGTATTGAAGTCCCTGATTAAACTTAGGTAATTTCACGCCTAAAATTTATTTAATGTATATAAAACAGTGCTATAATGTGACTAAGTGTGTATTACTCAATTATTTGCGGCTAGGCTGAACC
>JAVSBY010000003.1:0-48676 GCA_031960925.1 Gilliamella sp. CRA003912 | reverse complement strand
CCGACCCACTGGTCCCAAACCAGTTGCGCTACCAAGCTGCGCTACTCGCCGTTAGGTAGCGCATAATACTGCGCTAGATACAAAGTGTCAATAGTTTTACTTAAATTTATCTTACGATTGGGTATTTTTCGCTAAAGGCGCAGGTGTTTTTCCAATTCGCTCATAAAATTCAATCACAAACGCTTCATAACGTTGCTCTGCAACCGCTTGTCTGATTTCTTCCATTAATCGTTGATAATAACGCAAATTATGGATGGTATTCAAACGCGCACCTAATATCTCACCACATTTATCTAAATGATGTAAATAGGATTTTGTGTAGTTTTTGCAAGTATAGCAATCACACTGAGGATCGAGTGGTGTGGTATCATCTTTATATTTCGCATTACGAATTTTAATGACGCCATTGGTCACAAATAAGTGGCCATTACGCGCATTACGCGTTGGCATGACGCAGTCAAACATATCAATGCCACGTCTCACACCTTCGACTAAATCTTCTGGTTTACCAACACCCATTAAATAGCGAGGTTTATCGCTTGGTAATTGTGGGCATGTTCCTTCTAAAATACGGTGCATGTCTTCTTTGGGTTCGCCAACGGCAAGTCCACCCACCGCATAGCCATCAAAGCCAATTTCGGTCAATCCTTTGATTGATACATCACGCAGTTCTTGATGCACACCACCTTGTACAATACCAAATAACGCATTTTTATTTTCTAATTCATCAAATCGTTTACGGCTGCGTTTCGCCCAGCGTAATGACATTTCCATTGATTTTTTGACATAATCATAATCGGCAGGGTAAGGAGCACATTCATCAAAAATCATGACGATATCTGAACCAAGGTCGTATTGAATTTCCATTGAGATTTCGGGTGATAAAAAGATAGCATCACCATTAATTGGATTACGAAAATGGACACCTTCTTCTTTGATTTTTCGAATATCCCCTAAACTAAAGACTTGAAAGCCGCCTGAATCGGTTAAGATAGGGCCGTGCCACTGCATAAAATCATGTAAATCGCCATGTTGACGCATGATTTCTTGCCCGGGTCTTAACCAGAGATGAAATGTATTTCCTAGCAGAATTTGTGCACCTGTTGCAGCGACTTCTTCTGGCGTCATACCTTTTACCGTACCGTATGTGCCAACGGGCATGAATGCGGGTGTTTCAACCGTATATTCAGTTCCTCTGCGATCAAACTTCATTCTGCCTCGGCGAGCTAAACCATCAGTGTTATCTAATTCGAATTTCATTATGTTATGTTAACCTCTTGCGACCAAATAAACAGTTTGGCGCGAATTATTGATATAATAAATAGCAGTATTGCTTTTTCGGGGGATAGTCTAACGTGCATCATCGCAATAAACAACGTTCAGTGAGATTTTTTGATAAAGAATGTGTGATGGCTAAATCGATAAAACTATTATGTTGTGCTATTCGTATTGTGTGTTTATCGTCGATGTTGACATTGGTCGGATGTCATAAAACACAGCCAATTGAAATTATTACGTCACAGCAAATTAAAACATTATCAGAGCAAGATATTATTGCTATGAGCGTTCAGGCATGCCGTGAAATGGATAAACAGGCTGTGATTATTTCTAATAACCATCGATTGAGTCGAAGATTGAGCATGCTAACTCAACAACTACCGCATACGGTTAATGGTATTTCTATCAATTACAAAATTTATTTAAATACAGCGCTTAATGCGTGGTCGACTGCAAATGGCTGTGTTCGAATGAATAGCCATTTAATCAAATCATTGAATGATAATGAATTACTCGCAGTGATTGCACATGAATTGGGTCATATCGCGCTTAAACATGGGATTGTATCTTTTCGCCTAGCACCTTATATAGAGGTGAATCGTCGAGCTAGTGATATGGTTTTGATCGTTAAAGAAGACCTTGCTCAGCAATTTGAACTTGATGCCGATAATTATGCTTATACACTTTTAGAAGAAAATGGAATAGATACGCAGGGATTAGTGAGTATGTTAGTTAAGCTTCCTCTACATTCTTTTTCATCTCCGAGTTCCCACCCATCAAACAGACAACGTATTGATAATATTATGCAAAAATTAAGTAGAGAATAATGGGTTATTACTCTCTATTTGAGAGAGATATCACAGCAATTTAGGCCTCTTTGCGCGTAATAAACATTGCATCGCCGTAGCTAAAAAAGCGGTATTTCTGTTCCACTGCAGCGTTGTAGGCATTCATGGTATTTTGATAACCTGCTAATGCAGACACAAGCATAATTAATGTTGATTCAGGAAGATGAAAATTAGTAATTAATGAATCAATGACATTAAAATGGTAACCCGGATAGATAAAAATTCGAGTATCAGCAAAAAATGGTGCTATTGTCCCTGTTTTTTGAGCTGCACTTTCCAGTGCTCTTACCGATGTGGTACCAACGGCAATCACTTTATTACCTCTGGCTTTACAAGCAAGAACCGCGTCAACCACGGTGCTTGGCACTTCGGCATATTCAGCGTGCATCGTGTGATTTTTGATATCATCGACCCTGACCGGTTGAAAAGTCCCGGCTCCAACATGCAAGGTAACAAAAGCCAATTCAACACCTTTTTGCTTCAATTGTTCGAGCAATGGGTCATCAAAATGAAGTCCAGCTGTTGGCGCTGCAACCGCACCAGGCTTTGAACTATACACGGTTTGATAAAGCTCTTTATCCACGTCTTCATCGGGACGATCAATATAAGGTGGAAGGGGAATATGCCCAATTCTGTTCAAAATGGTTAACACATCCTCAGGAAATTGCAGCTCAAACAAGGTATCGTGACGAGCGAGCATGGTCACTTGCACCGATTCATCCTCACCTAATAGTAGTTCAGCGCCTGCTTTAGGTGATTTTGATGCTTTGACATGAGCAAGTACTCGGTTGTTATCTAATAATCGTTCAACTAAGATCTCAACTTTACCGCCAGACATTTTTTTACCGTAAAGCCGAGCGGGGATGACGCGTGTATTATTAAACACCAAAAGATCGCCGGGATTGATTTTGTCTACAATATCAGTAAATACACCATGTTTGATGTTACCGCTATTGCCATCAAGGGTCAGTAATCGGCAGGCACTTCGTTTTTGTGCTGGATAGCAAGCAATCAGCTCACTGGGTAATGTAAAATTAAAATCAGATAGTTGCATAATTGTGTACCTTAAAAATGAGCGGTTAGTCTAAATCTCTCGCAAATAGGACGCAAGTAATTATTGATTATTTATAAAGATAATATAGACTTTTTGACGATGCTACGTTGTATCTAAAACAGCAATAATCAAATCAAAAAAATAAGGTAAATAGATGAAAAGAATATCATTAATTGCATTGCCTTTAGCCGCTATCATGTCGGTTTCGGGGTGTAAAAGTATGGATGTCAACAGTTTAACCAACCTTGGTATGGAATCGCTGCAAGTGATGACGCTAGGGGATAGTGATATTAAAACGTTAAGCGATAAATCATGCGCACAAATGGATGCACAATCGAAAGTTGCGCCTCAAAATAGTGCGTACAGTCAGCGTTTGGATAAAATTGCTAATGTGTTAGGTCGTGATCTCAATGGCACACCAATTAATTATAAAGTGTATTTAACTTCTGATGTTAATGCGTGGGCCATGGCAAATGGCTGTGTCCGTGTTTACAGTGGGCTGATGGATATCATGACCGATAATGAAATTGAAGGGGTTTTAGGGCATGAACTTGGACACGTCGCTTTAGGGCACACTAAAAAGGCAATGCAAGTTGCGTATGCCGCGCAAATCGCACGTGATGCAGCCTCGGCATCAGGCATTGCGGCGGTTACTGCGTTATCAAAATCCGAATTAGGTGATTTGGCTGAAAAAGTCGTTAATTCACAATTTTCACAAAGCCAAGAAAAAGCGGCTGACAATTATTCATTCGATTTTTTAGTTAAGAAAAATATCAATCCGTTAGGACTTGCAACGGCATTTGATAAGTTAGGTGGGGGCAATGCAAGTATATTAAGCAGCCATCCCTCGTCATCCGAGCGAGCTCAAAATATTCGTAATAAGATTGCTGCACTCAAACAATAGCAGTAGGTTTACAAGATATAAGGTGTTAAAAAACAGCTTATATCTTGCTGATTATCCTCTATTAACTTATTGTTTATATTGGGATAAGAAATGGCCAAAGCGGGTTATGGCATCTTCAAGCTCACCAGTATGTGGTAATGCCACAATGCGAACATGATCAGGTTTATGCCAGTTAAAACCAGTCCCTTGAACCAAAAGCACTTTTTCTTGCAGTAAGAAATCTAACACTAATTTTTGATCATTTTGGATATTAAATTTTTGTTGATCAAGTTTAGGGAACAAGTACATTGCACCTTGTGGCTTTGTACAAGAAACACCTGGAATCTCATTCAGTAATCGCCACGCCATCATACATTGGTCATATAAACGGCCACCTGGCACAATAAATTCATTAATACTTTGATAACCCCCTAGCGCTCCTTGTATTGCATGTTGTAAAGGAACATTAGCACATAAACGCATGGATGCTAGCATGTTTAAGCCTTCAATATAACCTTTTACGTGTTGTTTGGGGCCACAAAGCGCCATCCAACCTTGTCTAAAACCTGCTGCCCGGTAGGTTTTTGATAAACCGCTCATGGTAATTACAAATAAATCTGGGGCTAATGCAGCAATCGAGTGATGAACCGCATCATCGTATAAGATTTTGTCATAGATTTCATCGGCGAAAATAATCAGATTATGTTGACGGGCGATTTCGGCAATATCCAATAAAGCCTGTTTACTGTAAACAGCGCCCGTTGGATTATTGGGATTAATAATTACAATCCCTTTAGTTTTTGGGGAGATTTTACGTTTAATGTCTTCTAAATCGGGTGACCAGTTTGCTTCTTCATCACATAGGTAGTGAACGGCATGACCGCCAGATAAACTAACCGCCGCAGTCCAAAGCGGGTAGTCGGGCATTGGAACAAGAATTTCATCCCCGGTATTAAGTAAGGCTTGCATACATTGCACAATCAGCTCGGAGACGCCATTACCAATATAGATATCTTCGACATCTAAGCTGTTTATGCCGCGGGCTTGATAATGTTGCATGATTGCTTTACGGGCAGAATAAAGACCTTTGGAATCACAATAACCTTGGGATGCGGGCAAATTACGAATCACATCAACTAACAATTCATCAGGGGCAGTTAAACCAAAGGGGGCGGGGTTTCCAATATTCAGTTTTAGAATTTTTTGGCCTTCTTCTTCTAAGCGTTTGGCATGATCAAGAATCGGTCCGCGAATGTCATAACAAACATGTTCTAATTTATTGGATTTTTGGAAATTTATCATATTACAGCCCTTTGTTGTGATTGTGTCTTTATAATTTTTATTGCTAAAACAATCTACTCCTATTTAGATAATTTTTGAAGATGTTATTATACCTGTTCAATAAATATTATTTTAATTGTGTGAAATTTGTGCGGAGCGTGTTATGAAGACCATTTTAACAGTGATAGGAAAAGATCAGCCTGGTATTGTCGCCGGAATTAGTCAAAAATTGTATGAGCTTAATATCAATATTTTAGATGTCACTCAAACCATTATGGATGATTATTTTACCATGATCATGTTGCTTGATTTATCCAAAATCGATGTGTCATTTGATGATGTAAAAACAGCATTAATAGCGACAGGTGATAAGCTCAACGTCAAAGTGAATGTGCAACGAGAAGAAATTTTTGATGCCATGCATCGATTATAATTTAAATTGATAACGTTAAGTAAGGATAGTACTGATGGAAACAAAACAGATCCTCGAAACAATAAAAATGATCGAGGAAGAAAAACTCGATATTCGCACAATAACCATGGGTATTTCACTTCTTGATTGCATTGATAGCGATGGTGAAAAATCGCGTCAAAAAATTTACCAAAAAATTGTTACTTTAGCCAAAGATTTAGTGCAAGTCGGCGAAGATATTTCGTCAGAATTTGGTATTCCAATCATCAATAAACGCATTTCGGTAACACCTATTTCGTTAATCGCTGGTGCCAGTGATGACAACGATTACGTTGAATATGCGAAAACACTTGATGCTGCCGCAAAGGCCGTTGGTGTCAATTTCATCGGTGGATTTTCTGCATTAGTGCAAAAAGGCTATCATAAAGGTGATGACATTTTAATTAAATCAATTCCTCAAGCGCTAGCTCAAACAGAGCGCGTTTGTGCATCGGTCAATGTGGGATCGACGCAAACCGGTATTAATATGGATGCGGTTAAACACATGGGACAAATTATTAAACAGGCGGCTGCATTAACCGCGGATAATAGCAGCATGGCTTGTGCAAAATTAGTGGTATTTGCTAATGCGGTTGAAGATAACCCATTTATGGCAGGCGCATTCCATGGTGTTGGCGAAGCAGACTGTGTTATTAATGTGGGTGTCAGTGGACCGGGCGTGGTTAAGCGTGCACTTGAAAAAGTGAAAGGAGAGTCTTTTGATGTGGTTGCAGAAACTATTAAAAAAACCGCCTTTAAAATTACCCGTATGGGACAGCTAGTTGGTAAAGAAGCATCAGAGCGATTGGGTGTCAGATTTGGTATTGTTGATTTATCTTTGGCCCCAACACCTGCGATCGGCGATTCGGTTGCGCATATTTTAGAGGAAATGGGCTTGGAATCGGTTGGCACACATGGTACCACTGCTGCATTAGCGATGCTAAATGACGCGATTAAAAAAGGTGGGGTGATGGCATGTGGTCATGTAGGCGGATTAAGTGGCGCTTTCATTCCCGTGTCTGAAGATGCTGGGATGATTGATGCTGTGAATAACGGCGCATTAAACCTTGAAAAATTAGAAGCCATGACCTGTGTGTGCTCTGTTGGACTTGATATGATAGCGATTCCAGGTGATACCTCTGCTGAAACCATTTCAGCCATTATTGCAGATGAAGCAGCAATTGGGGTAATCAACCATAAAACAACGGCTGTTCGTATTATCCCAGCGGTAGGGCTTAATGTTGGCGATAATATCGAATTTGGTGGATTACTTGGCCATGCACCGGTCATGCCAGTTAATAAATTCAGTTCAGCGGATTTTATTCATCGTGGTGGACGAATTCCTGCGCCTATCCACTCCTTTAAAAATTAATGTGAATATTCTCAACATTCGAATAAAAGCCTACCTTGTGTAGGCTTTTTTCTGTTTTAAGCTAACCTTATTTTATCATGCCTATTTCAACCATTCCTATTTATAATGACAGCGTTACATACATGTAAAATTAGCAAATTATAGTAATGTACAGCCATCAATATAATTACTTTAGTGAAAACAAGGCAAATCAACGAATAGAATTGATGATAAATAATGCACTACCTATTGCACATCGAATGAATTGCTTGCCTTGTTATTTGTTAAGTATCGCGTTTTATCACTTGCAACGGATTGTTAACCGATTACAATAATTAATATTGAGCTGTTTATTAATGGGATTGCATAAATGTACATAGATGATATTCGAGGTGAACTCAATCAAGCGGTTGATGTCTTGACCAAATTTGTCTCAGAAGATAAAAACTTAGCTTTGATTCAAGATGCTGCAATACTGATTGCGAATTCGTTTAAGCAAGGCGGCAAAATTCTCTCTTGTGGTAATGGTGGATCGCATTGTGATGCTATGCATTTTGCCGAAGAGTTAACCGGTCGTTATCGTGATAATAGACCTGCTTACCCAGCTATTGCGATTTCTGATGTTAGCCATATTTCTTGTGTTGGTAATGATTTTGGATTTGATGCTATTTTTTCACGCTATGTTGAAGGTGTTGGACAAAAAGGCGATGTACTTTTGGGAATTTCGACATCGGGTAATTCAGCTAATGTGATAAAAGCCATTAATGCCGCAAAAGCAAAAGGGATGAAAATTATCACCTTAACCGGTAAAGATGGCGGCAAAATGAATGGACTTGCTGATGTTGATATCCGTGTTCCCCATTTTGGTTATGCCGATCGCGTGCAAGAAATCCATATCAAAGTGATTCATATTCTCATTATGTTGATTGAAAAAGAGATGGCAAAAACCGATGTGTGAATTATTGGGAATGAGCGCGAATGTGCCAACCGATATCTGTTTTAGTTTTGCAGGTCTGCTAAAACGAGGTGGTGAAAAAGGGCCACACAAAGATGGTTGGGGTATTACTTTTTATGAAGGTAAGGGATGCCGGACATTTAAAGATCCACAGCCCTGTAGCTATTCGCCTATTGCCAAAGTAGTGCAAGATTACCCAATCAAATCTCAGGCAGTCATTGCCCATATTCGGCAAGCCAATCGAGGGGGGGTAGCCCTTGAAAATACACATCCGTTCACCCGCGAGCTTTGGGGACGGTATTGGACATTTGCGCATAACGGGCAATTGACTGATTATCAAGCGTTAGATACAGGCCTTTTTCAAGCGGTTGGATTGACAGACAGTGAGTATGCATTTTGTTATCTTATCAATCGATTATTAAAAAAATACCCAGAAAAGCCATCAAATGATGTTGAGGTATTTGATTTTATTAAGCAGTGTGCCGATGAGCTCAGTTTGCTTGGTATTTTTAATATGTTGCTGTCCGATGGAGAGTATGTATTTGCGTATTGCTCAACTAATTTGCATTGGATTACCCGCAAAGCGCCTTTTAGCAAAGCCAAATTAATCGATCAAGATGTTGAAATTGATTTTCAGCAACACACCACGCCAAATGATATTGTAACGGTCATTGCGACCTTACCCTTAACATCGAACGAACAATGGAATAAGCTGCAAAAACAACAAGCTGTGTTATTTAAAAACGGCGAGATTCATCACCGTTTTTAGTCTCCCTGATGCGACTCATTTTAATCTATCCGCTTTGCAAGATAAGCAGGATAATCGGGGATTTCAATTTCAACCTGATTGGTGAAAATACTTGATTGGATAAAGGCGTCTGCTGTTGCTTGATTTGTTGCAACAGGAATATTCCAAACCGTTGATAAACGAAGCAAAGCTCTAACGTCAGGATCATGGGGCATTGCATTGAGTGGATCCCAATAAAAAATCAGTATATCAATTTTCCCTTCGGCAATTAATGCGCCAATTTGTTGATCCCCGCCCATTGGGCCACTTAGCATTGGGGTAATGTCAAGTCCGGTTTCTTTTTTGATTAAAGTGCCTGTTGTGCCGGTTGCATACAGGTTGTGGTTAGCAAGTTCATGATAATTTCTTTTACACCAAGTCAACATTGCCACTTTCAAATGGTCATGGGCAACAAGGGCGATATTTTTTTTAGCGGGTAATAGACGTGTTGTATAAAGCATGGCTTATATTAAGTTTAATCAATCATAACCCGTGTTTTAACAAAGTATTTATCTTAGTGCAAGTACTATCTCATTATGGTACAAACTAAAAAAGGCACCGAAGTGCCTTTTATCAAATACCGATTTACTAAAATTAGAATTGGTAAATTAAACCAAGAGCAACGGTATCTTTCGTTGTTGCGCTGATTTGAGATTTATTGAAGTTATCACCAGAAACTAATGAGTGACGAGCACCAATATCATCTTTGTCTAACAAGTTAATTTTATAGTCGATAATTGCTTGTAGGTTTTTATTGAAGTCATAAGTTAAACCAACATCAACGTATTTAACTAAATAGTTACCACGAGTTCCTTCAACACCTGAATAAGTAGATGCGTCTTTTAATTTATGTTGAATATAAGCAACAGATGGTGTTAAACGACCGATATCAAAGTCAATTCCGTATTGTGCAACAAACTCAACACCTTGGGTTTTTAAATCATCAGCATTACGTGCTTTGTTTTCCCAACCGTATTTTTGTTTACCTTGGATATATAATGCTGCTAAGTAAACGTTATAGTTGTCATATTTCACGCCAGCAGACCAAGATTTCGCATCTTTATGGCCACCAGTTTGTGCATAACCCGCACCAACAGTTAAACCAGTGTCAAGCACGTCCCAATCGATAACAGAACCCCAAGCTTCAGCACTATCGTGTCCATCATTACGAGATTCGTTATTGTAACGTTGAGTAGAGCTGTTATCGCCATTGTCAGCATATTGTACAGCAAAACGTAAACCGTCAACTAAACCGAAAAAGTCAGAGTTACGGTAAGTTGCAACCGCTTTAGTACGTGCAGATAAAGCGTAGAAATTATTGTTTGATGCATCACCACCAAATTCTGGTAATACGTCAGTATAAGATGTTAATGTTTTTAACACACCGTCGTTACGACCATAATCGAATGAACCGAAGTCACCAAAGTTTAAACCAGCGAATGCATAACGCGTTTCATCCCATGAGTTTGAACCGGTTCTTGTTTCATATTCCCAACGACCGTAACCAGATAACCAGTCAGTCACTTGAGTTTGGCCAGACATACCTAGACGTGCAGTTGTTTGATCGCCTTCACCAGTTTGGTTGTCACGATCAGTGATGTAGTTTAATGCATAAACACGGCCATACAAATCCACTTTGTTACCGTCTTTGTTCCAGACTTCAATAGACGCGCTTGCAGTACCAGCAACTAATAGTGCAGGAATAGCGATTGCTAAAAGATTACGTTTCATTTTTCTACCCTCATTGGCATTTTTTATTTAAAAGGCATAATTTGACTCATACCAGTTTTAACAAGTAATTGGATAAAATTAAACAATTACCTTATTACAGTCATAATCGGCACTATTTCTTAGGAAAATAACCGTTATTTATGAGGATTATATTATAAACTATAATTAGCGATCCATTCTATGTATCATACAAAAAATTTAAGCATAAAATGTGATTTGCGAAGGTAGGAAATAAAAAAGGCACCGAAGTGCCTTTTTTGAGGAGGGATTAGAATTGGTAGATTAAACCAACACCTAACACATCTTTTGTACCTGGTTTACCAGTTACGAAGCCATCACGGTCAACACCCAGTTTTTTAGAGTTAGCAATAGCACCGATATCATCTTTATCAAGTAAGTTGAATTTGTACTCAACAAGTGCGCTGAAGTTTTTGTTGAACTCATAAGTTGCGCCTAATGCAACGTATTTAACTAAATCAGAACTTCCGCCGTTAGTTGTATCTTTCGCTTTATGTTCAACATAAGCTAAAGATGGCGTTAAACGACCCACTTCAAAGTCAATGCCGTACTGTGCCACAAGTTCAATACCTTTGATTTTCATGTCAAAGCTGTCATCTAAACCATCTGCAACATCTCTTAATTTACTTTGGAAGTAGTTAGCCGCTAAATAGACATTGTAGTTATCATATTTTAAACCACCAGTCCAAGTACTTTGTTTACCATTAGATTTGAAGTTAAAATCGTCAGTTTGAGCTGTTGATTTACTACGGCTACCTGTTGTTTGTGCATAACCTGCACCAACAGTTAAGCCAGTGTCAAGAATGTTCCACTGAACGTTTGCACCGTAAGCTTCACGAGAATCATCACCACGTTTACCGTCAACAGTTGCAGAGTTGTCGCCGTTGTCTGCATATTGTAATGCAAAGCTAACGTCATCAGTTAAACCGAAAAGGTTGTTGTTACGGTAAGTAGCAACCGCTTTAGTACGTGCAGATAACACGTTCCAGTTGTTGTTTGCAGCATCGCCACCAAATTCTGGTAATACGTCAGTATAAGCAGTGATTGCTTTTAACACACCGTCATTACGACCATAATCAAATGAACCGAAATCACCAAAGTTTAAACCAGCAAATGCATAACGAGTTTCGTCCCAAGAGTTTTTGCCAGTACCCGTTTGCCATTCCCAACGACCATAACCACTTAAGCCATCAGTGATTTGTGTTTGACCTGACATACCTAAACGCGCTTCAGTTTTGTCGCCTTCAGTATTTTGATCACGATCAGTGATACGGTTAGCAGCTTTAACACGGCCATAAAAATCCACTTTATTACCGTCTTTGTTCCAAACTTCGATAGAAGCGTTTGCACCTGCTGCAACTAAAAGTGCAGGGATAGCGATTGCTAATAGATTACGTTTCATTTTTTACCCTCTAAGGTTATTGTTATTAAAACATGTTACATTCATGTAAACATATTTTATATCTTACGTTTTACTGATATATGCAAATTATGTATAAAATTTTTTTAAAAGCAAGTGAACTTTTCGAGAAATGCGTTGTCTAAGTATAAATACTGTTCGCTTGATTTAATTTTAACCATTTTGTAAATTTTAGTTTACGTTTTTATTATTAAATAAACCGTTTTTCCGGTTTATTTAAATTTGTTCAATCAATGTTAAAATTGTGCATTGCGTGGTGTTCTAGGGAATGGAATAACATCCCTGACATTTTGGACTCCAGTAACGTACACAATTAAACGCTCAAAGCCAAGTCCAAAGCCTGAATGAGGCACGGTGCCGTAACGGCGTAGATCACGGTACCACCAGTAATCTTCTTTTTTCAGACCCATTTCATCCATGCGTTTGTCTAACATGTCTAAACGTTCTTCACGCTGTGAACCACCAATAATTTCACCAATGCCAGGCGCTAATACATCCATTGCTGCAACCGTTTTACCGTCATCGTTCATTCGCATATAAAACGCTTTAATATCTTTAGGGTAATTTTTGACAACAACAGGTGCTTTGAAATGTTGCTCTGCTAAGTAACGTTCATGCTCTGAGGCTAAATCAATTCCCCAACTTACTGGATTTTCAAATTTGGCGTCACAATTTTGCAAGATGGTGATGGCATCAGTGTAATCGACCTGTGCAAAATCGGTGCTAATAAAACTTTCAAGACGGCTAATCGCTTCTTTATCGATATGTTGTGCGAAAAATTGCATATCATCTGCTCGCTCTTCCAGAACCTTTTTAAAGACAAATTTGAGCATATCTTCGGCTAATTTTGCGTTATCATCGAGATCAGCAAAGGCGACTTCGGGTTCCATCATCCAAAATTCAGCAAGGTGGCGAGTTGTATTTGAATTTTCAGCTCTGAATGTTGGACCAAATGTATAAACTTTTGATAACGCGCAGGCATAAGTCTCCGCATTTAATTGACCAGATACGGTTAAAAAGGCTTCTTTACCAAAAAAATCTTGATCGAAATCGACGGTACCTTTATCCGTTTTAGGTAAATTTAGCAGATCTAGCGTCGATACACGGAACATTTCACCGGCCCCTTCGGTATCCGATGCGGTAATAATTGGGGTTGATAACCAAAAAAAGCCGCGTTCATTAAAAAATTGGTGGATAGCTTGCGCAAGGGTATGACGAACGCGGGTGATAGCACCCACAATATTGGTTCGCGCACGCAAATGGGCCACTTCGCGGAGATATTCAATGGAGTGACGTTTAGCTGCCATCGGATAAGTTTCAGGGTCTTGCACGAATCCATAAACTTTTACGTCGGTTGCTTGCAGTTCATATTTTTGCCCTTGTCCTGGGGACTCAACCACTTTGCCTGTTACTTTAACTGAACAACCTGCTGTTAAACGCAATATATCTTGTTCATAATTGGTCAGACTTTTTTCAATAACGGCTTGAATCGGATCAAAACATGAACCATCATATACCGCTAAAAAAGAGATTCCCGCTTTAGAATCTCGCCGAGTTCTTACCCAGCCTTCAACAGAAACCGTGCTACCAACAGCAATTTTGCCTTGCAACACATCAACAATAGGGGCTACAGAATTCATTTTATTTTCCATCTCTATATAATTTTGTTTAATTCATATTGATTAATGTTTAACGTTAAATGTGCGTTTTAGTTGATCGATAAACGCTAAATCGCGAGAGATTGTTTTACCCGGACTGTCGGATAATTTTGCAACAGATTGACCATTGCATTCAACCAGTTTTATGACAATATTTAGTGACCGAGTATTTTTACTCAGTGTTGGAATGTCACAGGCTAAATGACCGCCGATACCAAAAGATAAGTTAATTCGATGGTGAAAATGCGTATAAATTGTTAGCGCTTTATCAAAATTTAGTCCATCAGAAAAAACCAGTAATTTCGTTGTCGGATCGATACCTAACTTTTTATAATGGGCGATAGCTTTTTCGCCCCATTCAATGGGATCACCTGAATCATGACGCAATCCTTGATAACTTGATGCAAAGTGGCTATCAAAATCGGACAAGAAGGCATCCATTGTAATGCAATCAGTCAGTGCAATACCAAGGTGATTTGGGTATTCATCGAGCCAAATTTGCAGTGCTTGCTTTTGACAACTATTAAGTGATGGACTCAAACGTTGATGGGCTTGAAACCACTCATGTGCTTGCGTTCCAGCAGGTTTAAGTCCTAGCTGATAAGCCAATAGATAGTTACTGGTGCTGTCAAAATAAGGGCAGTGTGCTTTAAGGTATGTAGTGACAGCTTTTTGTACGGCAAATGAGTAACGTCTTCGTGTTCCAAAATCCATAAAATGGAATTGTGACATATCAAGCTTAGCCGCAGCATTATTAAAGCGAGTGAGTTTATGTTCTAGATGATGAATAGCTTCGAGCGCTCCAATTGTTGGCGAACGATGTTTGTGCACAATTTCGCTAATAATTGAAAGTAACGGGACTTCCCATAAGATCACCTCTAGCCATTTACCACTAATACTGATGACGAGTTGCCCATCTTCATTATTAATAGATAACAAATCACTGTTGTAATGCCAACTTTTAAGCCAATTCAGGTAATCTTTCTTAAAAAAAGGAAATTGACTTAAATAATCAAATTCATCGTTTGTTAAAGCCAGATTATTCATTAACTTGATTTGATGACGAATGTCATCAACGTATTGACCGAGTTTATCGTCACTGCGACAACAAAACTGGGCAACAACGGTTGCGTCAGGGTAATGATGAAAGACGGCTTGTTGCATATGCAACTTATAAGCATCAGTATCTAGTATTGATGTAATTATAGCTGGTAACATGTAAATTTGTCGTCAATCCCTACAGAAAAGTCCAAAGATTATAGCAGAATAAAAATTAAGGTGTAGATTAATTATGTGAGAAGATTTATTTCAATGCGTTATACTAGTTTACTGTAACTTTATTAGTAGATAGTAAGAATTGATAACCAAGGGAACAACACAATGAACACAACTGTAACCCAGCCTATTGCGAAATATCGACGTGATTATAAAGCGCCCGATTTCACCATTACCGATATTGATCTTGATTTCGATTTAAACCCTAATTTGACAACAGTCACTGCGCGTTCGCGTGTTGTACAAAAAAATACTGGCGTGAATACGTTAATTCTTGATGGCGAAGATCTAAAACTGGTTTCTATCCACATCAATGATCAGCCATGGACTGATTATCAATTGACTGATTCAAACTTACTCATTCATCATGTCCCCGCGGAGTTTACCTTAACGATTGTCAATCAAATCAAACCGATTGATAACACCGCGTTGGAAGGGTTGTATGTTTCAGGCAACGCACTTTGTACGCAGTGTGAAGCTGAAGGTTTTCGTCATATTACCTACTATTTAGATCGCCCAGATGTATTAGCGCGATTTTCAACCCGGATTACAGCTAATAAACAGCATTATCCTTATTTGCTTTCTAATGGTAACCGCATTTCACATGGAGAGCTTGATGATGGACGACATTTTGTTGAGTGGCAAGATCCCTTCCCTAAACCCGCGTATCTTTTTGCGCTAGTTGCGGGCGATTTTGATATTTTGCGTGACCACTTTATCACGATGTCAGATCGCAAAGTTGCGTTAGAAATCTATGTCGATAAGGGTAACTTGGATAGGGCCAGTTGGGCAATGACCAGCCTTAAAAATGCCATGAAATGGGATGAAACCCGTTTTGGACTCGAATACGATTTAGATATCTTTATGATTGTTGCGGTTGACTTTTTTAATATGGGCGCGATGGAAAATAAAGGATTAAATATTTTTAATTCTAAATATGTGCTTGCTAAACCCGAAACGGCAACTGATGACGATTATTTAGGAATTGAAGCGGTGATTGGTCATGAATATTTTCATAACTGGACCGGCGATAGAGTGACTTGCCGTGATTGGTTTCAGCTTAGTTTGAAAGAAGGTTTGACGGTTTTTCGTGATCAAGAGTTCAGTGCGGATTTAGGATCGAGAGCGGTAAAACGCATTAGCGATGTTAAAATTATGCGAACAGTACAATTTGCTGAAGATGCAAGTCCAATGTCTCACCCCATTCGGCCAGATCACGTCATAGAGATGAATAACTTCTATACGGTCACCGTGTATGAAAAAGGGGCGGAAGTGATTCGTATGCTGCATACGCTACTTGGCGAAGCTAAATTCCAAGCAGGAATGAAATTGTATTTCAAAAGGCATGACGGTAGCGCTGCAACCTGTGATGATTTTGTGCAGGCAATGCAAGATGCATCAGGCATCGATTTGAGTCAGTTTAAGCGTTGGTACAGTCAATCAGGGACGCCTGAACTCACCATCTCAGACAGCTATGATCAAGATTTACAGCAATATACATTAATTGTTGAACAATTAACTAAGCCAACGCTTGATCAACCTAATAAAGAGCCACTGCATATTCCTTTGGATATCGAACTGTATAAACAAAGTGGCGAACGCATCGCATTACACAGCCAAGGACAAGACATTGCATCTGTTTTAGATGTAAAACAGGCCAAGCAGCAGTTCATTTTTGAACAGGTACCCGAAAAACCGATCGTTGCTTTGTTACGTGACTTTTCTGCGCCAGTCAAATTACACTATGATTACCAAGATGCTGAATTAGTGTTTTTGATGCAACATGCAAATAATGCTTTTAATCGCTATGATGCGGCACAAATGTTGTTAGCCAAATACAGCCGGGCGAATGTTAAAAATTGGCAAGAAAGCCGAGCACAACAATTACCGGAATCAGTGATTGATGCATTTCGCTCAGTTTTACTGTCAGATTCACTAGATCCGGCACTCATTGCACAAATACTGACTTTACCATCAGAAAATGAACTTGCGAATTTATTCGATGTTGTTGATCCTATTGCCATACATCATGTCCGGCAGTATTTGCTTCAACGTTTTGCCAATGAACTTTATGATGAACTCAGTGCTATCTACCATTGTAACAAATTGGATCATTATCAGATTTTGCATCAGGATATTGCTAAGCGTGCACTTAAAAATTGTGTTTTACATTTACTTGCTTATGCCAATGATAAAACCGAACCGACGAGGTTAGTGCATCAGCAATACCATAATGCCGATAACATGACCGATTGTTTTGCTGCTTTAAGTGTTGCGGTGAAGGCACAGTTACCTTGCCAAGATGAATTAATGATTGATTTTGACAATAAGTGGCATCATGATGGATTAGTTATGGATAAGTGGCTTGCGTTAAAGGCAACTAGTCCTGATAGTGCGGTGTTAGTGACAGTTAAAAAATTGCTTAATCACCGTGCATTTTCAATGAGTAATCCGAATCGAATTCGTGCGTTAATTGGCAGTTTTGTCAGCGGAAACCCGGTTGCATTTCACGCCGATGATGGACAAGGTTATCAATTTTTAGTTGAAATCTTGACCGAACTCAATCAGAAAAATCCACAAGTGGCAGCGAGATTGGTGGATCCACTGATTCGATTAAAACGTTACGACGAAAAACGGCAGCACCAAATGCGACAAGCGCTTGAAGCAATCTTGAAAATTGACCATTTGTCTAAAGATCTGTTTGAAAAAGTCAGTAAAGCGTTAGCCGCTTAACTGTCAAGGGATATCACCGATAAATCAGGTTTTGTCGGTGATGTTTACACGACTAATTCGATGAGTGTAATTTATTATGATGATAACGGTAAAACAAATATCACCGCCGCAACTGGCAGATAAAATTAAACAAAATGATAGGTTTTGTTTGCTCGATATTCGAGAGTCTAACGAAGTTGAACTCTGTATGATTGATAATGCCATGCATATTCCGATGCATCTGATTCCATTATATTTAGATAAAATTCCAGATGACAAAGATATTGTGATCTATTGTCATCATGGGGTTCGCAGTTTACAGGTTGCTAATTACCTGATTGATAATGGATTTGATGCAGATAATATTTACAATCTGTATGGTGGTATTGATGCTTGGGCGTTAATGGTTGATAACCAAATGGCACGCTATTAACGCTTGGTAAGCACGTTATTGCTGTGGCATGACCCAATAGCCATTTTGATTATGAGAATTCATATAATCTTTAAATTGGTTAGATTGGTAAATTCGTTTGATATCTTGTGCCCATTGACTGTTTTGATTGCCATCATTCACAACAACTGTGATTTCGAAATCGGGAATCAGGGTTTCAAAAAGAAGGGCTTTAGCGAGATCAATTTTTGCTGAATAAACAATACTCCCTGGAATGACAGCAAAGTCGAGATCGTCTAAAACTCGAGGAATGTTAGCTGAATCCATTTCAATAATATCAATACCTGCAATATTCTCTTTAATATCGTTTTTATCGACGATAACAGGATTGAGATTATCTTTTAATTTTATCCAGCCGGCTTTCTCCAATAAATTATATGAGCGCGCAGCATTAGATGCATCTTGAGGAATTGCCACTTTTGCGCCAGAAAAGACCTGTGTTAACGACGTATACTTGTTAGAAAATAGTGCAGCAGGCACAGAGGGAACAGGGACAACCGATTTCAAATTCGCTTTCCGTTTTTGATTGAAAACGTCCATATAAGCAGCATGCTGAGCAACGGTTAAATCAATACTGCCCTCGCTTAAAGCCACATCTGACTCAAGTAGGTGTGGAAAGTTAATCAGTTTGACTTTGTTTCCCTCTGATTCAAGGATTGGTTTCACTGCCTCATTAAATAGATCGTTATAAGGCCCGGGTGAAACGCCAACACTAATCTCTTTTTTTGTTTGATTATTTATGCTGTTAGAACTGCTATCACAAGCACTCGTCATAAATGCCATGACGGCAATAAAAATAATTAAAACATAGCCGAAAATGGTTCTCTGTTGTTGATCTTTCAATATGAGATTATGCATTTTTACAACGCTGAAAAGATAATAGGTGATGAAAGATTAACACACAAAAATAGATCCCCTTATTCCAAGTTATTCTATCTTATAACTAAAAATCATAAGGCACCAAAACCTGATTTAAGTGATTACTATCATTAAGTCATTTTCGATAAAATTAGGGAGAAGTAAAAGAAGATAAGTTATTTGTTGGAATGAGTCTATCAATGCGATATTAATTTGTTACCTCGATTTTAGCTATAGCATGATTGCATTTCCTTTATGGGGAATTATCAAGTAGAATAGTATAAATTTTTGTTACAATGAATCAGGAAATTTCAGTGACCACTTCCTTACCAACAAATTTGGTTGAAATCCATGATATGTCCTTTTATCGTGGTAATAGACCCATTTACAAAAATATGAGTTTGCATGTTCCCAAAGGCAAAATAACCGCTATCATGGGACCTTCTGGAATTGGTAAAACGACGTTATTACGATTGATTGGTGGGCAATTGAAACCGCAAACAGGAAAAATTTTGTTTGATGGTGAAAATATTCCAACCATGTCACGTTCTCGGCTTTATGATGTACGTAAACGCATGAGTATGTTGTTCCAATCTGGTGCACTGTTTACCGATCTCTCTGTGTTTGATAATGTGGCTTATCCCTTGAGTGAACACCTCGATTTACCCAAACCCATATTACATAATTTGGTTTTAATGAAACTGCAAGCAGTGGGGTTACGGGGAGCAGCACACATGATGCCTTCTGAACTATCGGGCGGCATGGCAAGGCGAGCTGCATTAGCGCGTGCTATTGCGTTAGATCCTGATCTGATTATGTTCGATGAGCCTTTTGCTGGGCAAGATCCGATTTCGATGGGGGTGATTGTGAAGTTGATTTCAGAAATCAACCAATCCTTAGGATTAACCTGCATTGTTGTCAGTCATGATGTGAATGAAGTGCTCAGTATCGCAGATTATGCCTATATTGTTGCTGAGCAGCATATTATTGCGGGCGGCACGGCACAGTCATTACGTGAAAATGATGATTTACGTGTTAAACAATTTCTCGAAGGATTGGCTGATGGGCCGGTTCCTTTCCATTATCCTGCTGATGATTATAAATTAGATCTCTCTCGAGGTGAGTTGTAATGCTAAATTTAATGGCAAAATTGGGGCAGTTCGGCATTAATCTTGTGTCGATGCTTGGGCGATCAGGGATTATGCTATTTAGTGCTTTAATCGGTCGTCCACAATTTAAAAAACAGTTTCCGCTACTGATTAAACAAGTTTACTTTGTTGGTGTACAATCACTGACTATCATCATCGTTTCCGGCCTTTTCATCGGCATGGTTTTAGCCTTGCAAGGTTATTTTATTTTAACCACGTTCAGTGCCGAAGCCAGTTTAGGGATGATGGTTGCGCTTTCACTATTGCGTGAGTTAGCGCCGGTAGTCACCGGGTTATTATTTGCTGGTCGTGCGGGTTCTGCCTTAACTGCTGAAATTGGTTTAATGAAAGCAACTGAACAATTATCGAGTATGGAAATGATGGCGGTCGATCCCTTAAGACGAATCATTTCACCGCGTTTTTGGGCCGGCTTTTTTTGTATGCCATTTTTGACGGCGATTTTTGTCGCGGTCGGTATTTGGGGTGGTTCGCTAGTTGGTGTTGACTGGAAAGGGATTGATTCGGGTTTTTTCTGGTCGTCTATTCAAAGCAGTGTGGACTTCTCACACGATTTGGGCAACTGCTTTATAAAAAGTTTTGCCTTTGCTATCGCAACAAGTTGGATTGCACTGTTTAATGGGTATGATTGTGTGCCAACATCTGAAGGTATTAGTAAAGCGACTACCAGTACGGTAGTGTATTCATCATTAGTTATTTTGGGGTTAGATTTTATTTTAACCGCATTAATGTTTAGTCATTGAGGTTATTAAACATGAGTCGTAAAGTTGAAATTACAGTTGGATTTTTCATGGTACTTGTCATTTGTTCGGTACTTTTTCTCTGTTTCAAAGTGACAGATCCTACATCATTTGCTAGTCAAAATACCTACCGTGTATATGCGGTGTTCGATAATATTGGCGGACTTAAAGTGCGTTCACCAATTAAAATTGGCGGTGTTGTTGTGGGCCGTATTAGTGGCATTGAGTTAAAGTCAGAAGATGAGGGAATTTACAAACCGTATGTCACACTTGATTTGAACAGCCAGTATGACAAAATCCCAAGCAGCAGTTCACTGTCAATTAAAACATCGGGATTACTTGGCGAACAATTTGTTGATATCAACTTTGGGCTTGATCAAGCGGTGAGTAATGAGATTGATGCATTAGATGCGGGTGATGCGATGAATACGCCAGTTGACAATTCAACGCCGGCTTATTTACAAGAAGGTTTTGTGATTCATAATACCAAGCCTGCAATGGTTATTGAAGATTTAATCGGTCAGTTCTTATATAGTTCTAAAGACTCATCGGATAAAGACAAAAAAGACGATAGTGAAAAATAAGGAGTGCATATGTTAACAAGATTCAAAAAAGCAGTTTTTTTAGTGATGGCGTTGGTATTAAGTTCAGCAGCCATGGCGGCAAATAGTGATCCCTATCAAGAGATGCAAGTGGCTGCCGATAAAATTTTTAGCACGCTAAAAGCCAATTCCGCAGAGGTAAAAAGTAATCCTAATCTTCTAAAAGATATTGTTAAACAAGATTTATTGCCTTACGTACAAGTCAAATATTCTGCGGCACTGATTTTAGGTAATTACTATAAAACAGCAACTGATGCACAGCGAACGGCTTATTTTACCGCGTTTGAAAACTATTTAGTTCAAGCTTTTGCGCAAGCATTATCACTTTATAATGGACAAACTTATCAAGTCGAATCAGCGAAAAATCTGGACGGTAAATCTCTTCTTTCTATTCGTGTGCTGCTTATTCAACCGGATAAAAATCAACAACCTGTTCGCATCGACTTCCAGTGGCGTAAAAATTCAGTCACAGGTGAATGGAAAGCCTATGATTTAATCGCTGAAGGGGTAAGCATGATTACGACAAAACAAAATGAGTGGTCAACACTGCTTCGTCAACAAGGTATTGATGCGTTAACTAAACAACTTAATAGTTTAGCAAGCCAAAATATTGATCCTAATGCCAACAATAAAGGTTAAGCGTGATATGTTGCAAATTGAAACAAATAATCAACAAAATCAAGTGTATTTGAAAGGTGAGTTAAGTGTTAATTCATTGAATGATCTGTGGTCAAAAAGACAATCACTATTTAGTTCGATCAAACGTGTTAACTTGGCTGAGCTTGTGCGTGTTGATTCATGCGGCCTTGCAACGTTGGTTTATTTTTGCAATCAATATGGTATTAAAGTTGAGGGGATTAACCCTCAGCTGCAAACGCTAATTGAGTTATATGATTTACAAAGCGTGATAGGTGCGTAGCTTAATTTTTACTTGTGCGTGAATGAAATATCAACACATGTTAAAAAAACTACGTGATTTAGTGTTTTATAAAAGGCTTTTCGATATCAAGACCAGCCTATTAATAATAAAGAATAATGGTAAGACGTGTTAGCAATGGATAAACAAGAGATTGTAGATAAATTAAAAAGTTCGCTAAGCATTGATGAAGTCTACGTGATGAGTGATGATGGGAGCCATTTTCAAGTGATTGCAGTCGGTGATATTTTTGCAGAGTTAACCCGAGTTAAAAAGCAACAGCTTGTTTATGCTCCTCTTTCGGAATTTATTGCAGACAATCGTATACATGCAGTTTCAATTAAAACCTATACCCAAGCGGAATGGAAGCGCGAACGAAAACTGATAGGACTGTAATGTTCTATTCTAATTCACTTGAATTTATTGATTTTATCTCCATATATACCTGTATTGCAGATAAAATCAATAGCAAAAGGCCAGACACATATGATGACAAATCCACTATTAACACCTTCAGAATTACCGCTATTTTCTAAAATCAAACCTGAACATATCTTACCAGCAGTTCAAGAAACGTTAAATAATTGCCGTGATACGATTGAACGTGTTGTGAGTCAAAACCAACACTATACGTGGGATAATCTGGTTCAGCCCGTTGATGAAATGGATGAAAAATTTAGCCGTGTATGGTCCCCGGTTTCTCACTTAAATTCGGTTAAAAATAGCCCTGAACTTCGAGAAGCTTATGAAGCTTGTTTACCGCTGTTATCACAGTACAGCACATGGGTTGGTCAACATAACGGGTTGTATCAGGCCTACAAACAGCTTAGAGCAAGTGATGAGTATGCAAAATTAGATAAAGCAAAACAGAAAGTTATCGATAATACATTACGTGATTTTGAATTATCGGGTATCGGACTTGCTGATGATAAACAAAAACGTTATGGTGAAATTGTTGCCGCATTATCTGAGCTATCGTCAAAATACAGTAATAACGTGTTAGATGCGACCATGGGGTGGTCAAAATTAATTACTGATATTGAGCAATTATCGGGGATGCCGGAAAGTGCCTTAGCAGCAGCTAAAGAGCAAGCAGAAGCAAAAGGATTAGAGGGTTGGTTACTGACGCTTGATATTCCAAGTTATTTGCCGGTTGTGACTTACTGTGATAATCGCGATTTACGTTTTGAACTGTATCAAGCTTATAGCACCAGAGCGTCAGATCAAGGTCCAGATGCAGGCAAATGGGATAATACACAAATTATCGAACAAATCTTAGCGTTACGTCATGAACTTGCTCAGTTACTTGGATTTTCAACCTATGCGGATAAATCATTAGCGACCAAAATGGCGACATCCACTCAGCAAGTGATCGACTTTTTAACCAACCTTGCAACTAAAGCGAAACCACAAGGCGAAAAAGAGTTATCGACCTTAAAACGCTATGCGTATGAATTTTTTGGCGCGAGTGATATTAAGCCATGGGATATCGCGTATTACAGTGAAAAGCAAAAACAACATCTTTATACAATCAATGATGAAGAATTACGACCTTATTTCCCGCAAGAGCGTGTCATTAATGGACTTTTTGAAGTTGTTTATCGTATTTTTGGTATTACAGCTAAAGAGAGACAAGGCGTCGATGTTTGGTCTCCAGAGGTGAAGTTTTATGATCTTTATAGTGCTGATGGTGAACTAAAAGGAAGCTTTTATCTCGATTTATATGCTCGTGAACATAAACGCGGTGGGGCATGGATGGATGATTGCATAGGTCGTATGCGCTTTGCTGATGGTCACCTTCAAAAACCGGTTGCGTATTTAACGTGTAATTTTAATCGTCCAATTGGGGACAAACCGGCGCTATTTACCCACGATGAAGTGACGACATTATTTCATGAGTTTGGACATGGTTTGCACCATATGTTAACCGACATTGACGTCTCTTCGGTTGCTGGTATTAACGGTGTGCCTTGGGATGCGGTTGAATTACCAAGTCAATTTCTTGAAAATTGGTGCTGGGAGCCACAGGCGCTTGCTTTTATCTCAGGTCACTATCAAACCGGGGAGCCTTTGCCGCAAAATATATTAGAGAAAATGTTGGAAGCTAAAAATTATCAAGCTGCGCTGTTTATTCTACGTCAATTGGAATTTGGTTTGTTTGATTTTAAATTACACACACAGCAAAATGCGGATATTTTAGATACCTTAAAACACGTTAGGCAGCAAGTTGCTGTTGTGCCAACGGTTGAATGGGGACGATTCCCGCATGCCTTTAGCCATATTTTTGCTGGCGGCTATGCGGCCGGTTACTATAGCTATTTGTGGGCAGAAGTGTTATCGGCAGATGCTTTCTCACGATTCGAGGAAGACGGCATCTTTAATGCCAAAACCGGTAATGCATTTTTGTCGCACATTCTTTCCCAAGGTGGCAGTGACGAACCGATGACGTTATTTAAAAACTTCCGTGGTCGCGAGCCACAACTCGACGCATTGCTGCATCACTATGGAATTAATTAATCCGGACCTTGCTCAGCTAACTTTATTGGCTGAGCAATGGCTTTGCACGCAACCGACGTTGCCGTTTTCGTTAATTCAAACTGGTGAGCACCTTGAGTTAAAAAAGAATGATGAGCCAAAGTTAGGGGCAGTTTATGTGGATTTTGCTTCTGGCGCTATGGCCCATCGTCGTCAGTTTGGGGGCGGCCGTGGCGAAGCTGTCGCTAAAGCTGTTGGTATCAAAAAAGATTACCTTCCCTCGGTTATCGATGCAACAGCCGGCCTTGGTCGTGATGCATTTGTACTAGCCGCAATTGGTTGTCAAGTTATGATGTTTGAGCGTCATCCGGTTGTTGCTGCCTTGCTGGCTGATGGATTACAACGTGGTTATCAAGATCCAACGATTGGCGAGTGGCTTAAAGCGCGTTTAAGTTTGCAGTATTTGGCGGAAGGGCAATCGCTTGATTGCTTTTCACCACAACAAAAACCTGATGTGGTTTACCTTGATCCCATGTTTCCCCACCGTCAAAAAAGTGCCCTAGTTAAGAAAGAAATGCGTATATTCCAGCATTTAGTTGGTCACGATCTTGATGCAGATAATTTGCTCGAACCGGCTAGACGATTAGCGGGGAAACGTGTCGTCGTTAAACGGCCTGATTATGCGCCATTTTTAGCAGATCAAAAACCAATAGCTCAAATTGAAACAAAAAACCATCGTTTTGATATTTATTTACCGTTATAATATAAATCCATGCAAAGCAGTAGAATAAAAATTAGTCGATAGGATTTTCCCCATATTATGCGTTTAGATAAATTCCTTGCTCATCACCTTGGTGTTAGCCGCAATGTAATTAATAAAGAACTTAAAGCCAGTAAAGTAACGGTTGATGACGAGGTTATTAAGTCGGGTGCTTATAAATTATCCCCTCAACAGATCGTCAAATATGATGATAATGAAATTGAACCTGTGACGCAAAATCGTTATTTCATGCTACACAAACCGAAAGGTTATGTTTGTTCAACCGATGATCCTGATCACGCAACGATTCTTTATTTTATTGACGAACCCATGTCAGAGAAATTACATGCAGCAGGGCGCCTTGATTTAGATACAACAGGTCTTGTTTTGTTAACGGATGATGGCAAGTGGTCTCATCGAATTACCTCACCCAAACATCATTGCGATAAAGTCTATTTGGTAACGGTTGAACAACCGTTAACCACAGATCTTATTGATCAATTTAAGCAAGGCATTCAATTGCATGGCGAAAAAACGCTGACTAAACCGGCTACGCTGACTATTCTTGATGACTATCATGCAGAATTAGCCATTAGTGAAGGGCGTTATCATCAAGTAAAACGGATGTTTGCGGCGGTAAATAATCATGTTATGGCGCTTCATCGCCAGCAAATTGGACATATTAAGCTCGATGTGCCAGAAGGCGAATACCGCACATTAACCGAAGAAGAAATTCAATCTTTTTGCTAAAAATAAAAAAAGACGATAAAAAATATAAAGGATGTTTAACTATGCAACTACAACGAGAAATCACCTTATCCAAAAGAGGCTTGATTTTTATCCTAGGCTTACTGTCGATGCTAATGCCGTTGTCGATTGATATGTATTTACCGAGTATGCCAACTATCGCGCAAAATTTTAATGTGACTGATGGCGCCGTTCAATTAACAATTAGCTGTTATTTACTTGGATTTTCGCTTGGGCAATTATTATTTGGGCCATTAACTGACAGCTATGGTCGACGCACAATCCTTTTAGTTGGTTTGGTTATCTTCGCTGTAGCTGCCTTGATTTGTGGTATAGCAGGCAATATTAACCAACTTATAACTGCACGCTTTTTCCATGGTGTTGCTGCGGCAGCAACAGTGATAGTTGTTAATGCCTTAATGAAAGATATCTACAAAGATCGCGATGAATTTTCCAAAATGATGTCTTTTGTGATGTTAATCTCGAATGTTGCCCCACTGTTAGCCCCTATCATTGGTGGATTTATTTTAAATTGGTTTAACTGGCAATCTATTTTTTACACAATCAGTTTGACCGCGTTATTTTGTTTAGCAATGGTATCGTTTTATATCCCAGAAACGCTAGCTAAAGAACATCGCGCTAAATTTAGCGTAATTCGGATATTAAGTAATTTCGTTGCTCTTTTCCGGCACAGACAGGTTTTAACTTACATGCTTGTTGCCGCATTTTGTGGTGCAGGACTGTTTTCTTTTTTAAGTCTCGGTCCATTTGTTTATATGAACTTGCATGGCGTTGAATCAATTAACTTTGGTTACTATTTTGCATTCAATATTTTAGTTATGGTATTAATGAACACCATCAATAGTCGTTTTGTTAAACGCGTGGGTGCAATTAATATGATGCAAATTGGTCTTGCCATTCAATTTATTATGTCAATTGGCTTAATTGTGGTCACACTGTCTCAAGTTGGCTTTTTATTCTTAGTTGCTTGCATTGCCGGTTATATTGGTTGCATGGCTGTTGTTGGCGGAAATTGCATGGCAATTATACTCAACTTTTATCCACACATTGCAGGTACAGCTGCATCACTTGCTGGTACGATACGTTTCGTCATTGCAGGATTGATAGGGGTTTTGTTAGCCGCGCTCGCACCGTCACATACCACAGAGGTTGTGAATAATAATATGACGGAATGGTTAATGGTTGGTTCGATGGTACTTTGTAACTTTTTAGGTTTGGGACTATTTTTAAGCGTTAAAAACAGCAAAAAAGGATAGCATTATGATTTATCGTCTTGGTGAGTTAATACCGCAAGTACATCAACATTGTTTCATAGCTAAGTCCGCTGATGTGATTGGTGATGTTAGCTTATCAGACGGTGTATCAATTTGGTTTAATGCTGTATTGCGTGGTGATATTGCACCGATAATCATTGGTAAAAATAGTAATATTCAGGATAACTCAACGGTACATACTGAAACGGATGTGCCTTGCATTGTGGGTGAAAATGTCACAATTGGACACAATGTCGTACTTCATAGCTGCATCATTGAAGATAATGTGTTAATTGGTATGGGCAGCACCATTTTAAATCATGCGAAAATCGCTAAAAATTGTCTTGTTGGCGCCAATTCATTAGTGACCCATTCGTTACCTTATCAAGAAGGATGCCTTATTATGGGATCGCCCGCAAAAATTATCCGAAAGCTGACTGAGCAAGAAATAGCCGCAAATCTTGCCAATGCTGAGCGTTATCGATTAAATGGTTTGCGCTTTGCTGAAACGCTTTGCCTTATTGTATGATTGGATGAATAAGAAATCGCGTTTTATAAAAGATTGGTTCTGTGAGTTGCCTTTATTTATGATAAAATACTGCCCAATTTAATGCTAAGTAATTGTTAGGTGCGTGTTTGAAAAAGTCAAAGATCACAAAAAAACAAATAGGGATTCAATTCTTCTTATTATTGCTTTTAGGGCTATTTGTATGTGTCTTTTTATCGTTGGTTTCTTATGATCCTGCTGATCCCGGCTGGTCTCAAACTGCATGGCACGACCCTGTTCGAAACTTTGGCGGTTACATTGGCGCCTATGTGTCAGATGTTTTTTTGCAATTTTTTGGTTTTATTGCATTTAGTATTCCCATATTAGCAATCGTCATTTGTTTTCAACTGATCGTATACTTTTATCGCCATTATCATAAGCCTATAAACTATTTCAGCTTATCTTTTCGCATTATTGGCTTTTTAGCCTTTATTTTTAGTGCAACCTGTTTTTTCTCGCTCAATATTCAAGATCCCGAGGTATTCCACGCAGGGGGCAATCTTGGTGATATTGTCGCCAATAGTATTTTGTCGATGATGAATGGCGTTGCTGCATCTGTACTCATGTTGGTGGTTTGCCTTGCTTGTATAGAACTGTTAACGGGACTTTCATGGCTCTATATTTTCGAAAAACTAGGTGCCTTAGTGCTGATTTTACTTTCACCATTTTGGTGGTTGTTTAAATGTTTACAAAATCGACCAGCAAAAGAAAAGCCGTTAAAACAAGAAAAAGCGCAGGTACAACTGGTACAGGTAGATGATAGGATAATAGCTCATCCAAGTGAGCAAGAAAAACCTCAAACAATAATCAATGATGTCGTAACTGATACGCAGCCAATTTCAACCACAGAAACCGACGCTGCAACCGACATTGACATAAAAAATGACAGTGAAGTAGAACCTGTTAACGAGAATACATCCGAACAAGCGAGCTTAGCGCTGCAAGAACCGGCTATAAAAAGTACCGAGGAATTGCTACAATCGATTGAAATTAAATCGGAAAACACAACGCCAGCGTTACAACCAACGCAACTAAGCCATTCTGAACCAGCTAAGTCCATCAATGAAGATGATATTCTTACGCGTATGGAGATGATGATTAAGGCGATCAATGAGCGTAAGATGTCACACACTCAGGCTGCACAAATTACACAGCAATTAGAATCCTCTATTAAACAATTGTCAGAGAAAGTGCAGTCAAATCAGCCGCTGTTCAGTTTAGTTGATTTACCGCCTGAATCAACTCAGTGTGATAGCCAGATCCAGCCTCTTTTTGAACCGCTATCAGAACTTGATACCGAACACGATATGGCTTTGCCAGAGCAAGTCACCCCAATTGATGAAGATAGCCAAACTGAGTTAGCAGCGCCGTCACCACAACTAACATCATCAACACCTTACTTTAATCAGTCAAACGCGAATGATGATTTTGATAACATGCATCGTCAATATTCAGTAGATACGGCCAGCCCTAAACAACCCCTTGCGACAAATGATGTTGTGATGGCGAGTGACAAAGATGAGGATGACAACGAAAACAGTTTAATTCATCCCTTGCTGCGCCGTGATGATAAGCCCTTGGTAAAACCGACAACACCATTACCTTCGTTAAATTTATTGACTGCGCCGCCGACTAAACAAATCGAAGTCGATCATGGTGCCTTAGGTCAAATGTCAGAACTCATTGAAAAGAGTTTGTCTGATTATCGGGTTAAAGCCAAAGTGGTCGACTATTTGCCAGGCCCTGTTATTACCCGTTTTGAAATCGAATTAGCGCCTGGCATTAAAGCCGCACGCATTTCAACACTAGATCGTGATTTAGCGCGCTCACTATCGATGCCATCGGTACGTGTGGTTGAGGTAATTCCCGGCAAACCTTATGTTGGCATTGAATTACCCAATAAAGATCGCCAAACCGTTTATTTTAGAGAAGTGTTAGACAGCCCACAATTTCGAGATGCCCAGTCACCATTAACGATTGTTTTAGGAAAAGATATTTCAGGGCAGTCTGTGGTTGCTGACCTAGCTAAAATGCCGCATTTATTGGTTGCAGGTACAACCGGATCGGGTAAATCAGTTGGCGTTAATGCGATGATTTTAAGTATTTTATATAAATCACAGCCTGAAGATGTTCGATTCATTATGATTGATCCGAAAATGTTGGAACTGTCTATTTATGAAGGGATCCCGCACTTACTTACTCAAGTGGTTACTGACATGAAAGATGCGGCTAATGCGCTTAACTGGTGCGTCAATGAAATGGAACGCCGTTATCGATTAATGTCTGCGCTAGGGGTGCGTAATATTGCGGGTTATAACGAAAAAATAAAGCAAGCCGAAGAGATGGGAAGACCCATCCCAGATCCGCTTTGGAAACCAACTGATAGCATGGATCTTGCTATGCCGACCCTTGAAAAGTTGCCGTATATCGTTGTGATGGTTGATGAATTTGCTGATTTGATTATGGCTGTTGGCAAAAAAATTGAAGAACTCATTGCGAGGCTTGCGCAAAAGGCTCGCGCGGCTGGAATTCACTTAGTGCTTGCAACGCAAAGACCTTCGGTTGATGTGATTACAGGATTAATCAAAGCCAATATTCCAACACGAATTGCATTTACTGTATCAAGTAAAATTGATTCCCGAACGATTTTGGATCAAATGGGTGCCGAGTCCTTGTTAGGCATGGGCGATATGCTCTACCTCGCACCAAACAGTTCGATACCTATTCGGGTTCATGGTGCTTTTGTGCGTGATGAAGAAGTTCATGCGGTTGTGCAAGATTGGAAAGCACGTGGCACACCTAAATATATCGACAATGTGACAGTTAGCTGTGATGATAGTTCAGATAGCAATAGCTTTGATAATATCGACGAAGATCTTGATCCCCTTTTTGATCAAGTGGTTGCCTTCGTTGTTGAAACGCGTAGAGCATCGATTTCGAGTGTACAGCGCAAGTTTCGAATTGGATACAATCGTGCAGCGCGGATTGTTGAGCAGATGGAAGTGGAGGGCATAGTCAGCTCTCCAAGCCACAATGGCAATCGCCAGGTTCTTGTTGATTCGTCAACACATGATTATTAATGACACAAAAAAATCAATGCAAGCGGGTATGCGAGCATTGATTTAAAACCTTCAATAAAATCAATTACAGCCTTAAACCTCATCTTGTGAATGAAGATCCCATTCTTTCAATTTACGTGTTAAGGTGTTACGCCCTAACCCTAATAAATGTGCGGCTTCTTGTTTATGTCCGCGTGTAAAATTGAGTGCGCAGGTTAATAAAATCCGTTCAACATCGATTATTGCTTCATTTAAGATATTATTCTTACCCGACATTAAAGCCTGTTTTGCCCAGCTTTCAAGTGCAGTTTGCCAATTGGTATTTGCATCAACAGTATTGACCAAGTTATTATTTTGTGTTTGATTTTGAAGCAAAACTTTTTGAGTAGATACCTGTAATTGTTCAGGAGGAAGATCTTGCTTGAGGATCTCTTTACTTGATGACATCACGGTCACCCAGCGACACGTATTTTCAAGTTGCCGAACATTACCTGGCCAACTAAATTGACAAAGTGTATTCAAGGCTTCTTGACTAAACAATTTAGTTTCAACACCTAATTCTTTTGCTGCGGTTTGTAAAAAATGTTCTGCAAGTTTAGGGATGTCTTGTGCACGATCACGCAGTGGGGGCAATACGATACGAATTACATTAAGTCGATGAAACAGATCTTCCCTAAATTTCCCTTCTTTGACCCGACTGTCTAAATCTTGATGGGTTGCAGCGATGATTCTAACATCCACATTAACCGGTGAATAACCACCAACTCGGTAGAAATGTCCATCGGCTAATACACGCAGTAATCGGGTTTGAACATCAAGTGGCATGTCACCAATTTCATCTAAAAAAAGGGTACCGCCGTTTGCTTGTTCAAAGCGGCCATGCCGGATTTGATTTGCTCCTGTAAATGCCCCTTTTTCATGTCCAAACAGTTCCGATTCAATTAAATCTTTGGGGATAGCGGCCATATTAAGTGCAATAAATGGTTTTTGTGATCGAGGACTGTGTGTATGCAGCGCTTTTGCAACCAGCTCTTTACCTGTTCCTGATTCACCATTGATTAACACACTAATCGACGATTTAGATAAACGACCAATAATGCGAAAAACTTCTTGCATTGCGGGCGCTTCACCAATTATCCCAGCACTTGCTTTATTTTTGGTATACTCGTTTGATTTTTGTTCTTGCCTTTGCAAAATAGCTCGCTCAACCAGCTGAACCATTTCATCAACATCAAACGGTTTAGGAATATAATCGAAAGCGCCTTTTTGATAAGCATTGACTGCGGCATCTAAATCGGAATGCGCTGTCATGATGATAACTGGTAAGTCAGGTGTTTGTTCTTTTATATAATTGAGCAAGGTTAATCCATCAATCCCCGGCATTTTTATATCAGAGATCAAGACCGAAGGTTTATGGGGATTAACCATTAGCGCATCGATAACATCTTGACCTGTTGAAAAACTGACGCAATTAAAGTGTGCATGGGTTAAGGCTTTTTCAAGTACCCATCTGATTGAGCTATCATCGTCTACAATCCAAACATTCATTTTGATTTCCTCACTGCCGTATTGGCAAATAGACTGAAAATTCAGTATGGCCAGGCCAGCTATTAAATTCAATTTTGCCTTTGTGTTGATCAACGATATTTCTTGCAATTGAAAGCCCAAGGCCTGTTCCGCCTTCGTGACCGCTGACCATTGGATAAAATAGTGTATCTTGTAAATGCACAGCAATACCTGGGCCATTGTCTTCAATATCGATACGTGCACACAGCCGATAACGGGTACCATGTAGCGTTAGTTGAAATGCGGTGCGGGTTCTTATTGTAATGGTGCCAGGTGTTTGACCAAGCGCTTGTAATGCATTTCGTGCAATATTTAAAATAACTTGTTCTATCTGTTCTGAATCATGGACGAAGTCTGGCAAACTTGGGTCATAATCACGGATAATATCAACATGATCACTCTTTTCAACGCATAACAATGCATAAATTCGTTCGAGAGTTTGATGTATATTTTGCTCTTTTTGTTGTAATAAATGCTGGGGACCCAATAATCTATCCACTAAGTTTTTCAGCCTATCAGCTTGCTCAATAATGATTTTTGTATAGTCTTGCAGTTCATTTTTAGGCAGTTCTTTCGACAATAACTGCGCTGCGCCTCGTAAACCACCGAGCGGATTTTTTATCTCATGGGCAAGCCCTCGGACTAATTCGCGTGCAGCCATTTGCTGTGCTTGTTGTAACTGTTCTTGACTGAGCTTTTTATGGTTATCTAACGGCGCCATTTCTATGAGAATTTTTCCACACTCCAAAGGCTGGGCAGTGAGGGATAAAATATGTAACTCATCTCTGATAACTAAATTAACTTCATTATCGGTAAAACCTTGGTTTTGCGCTAATGCACTTTGCATTAATTCAATATCAAGTGAAAAATAACTTAATAGATCGGGGAAATAGCAGCCGAGCAGTTTTTTTGAACTTTGGGCTAATAGTTGCTGCGTTGCTGTATTAACGTAAATGATATTTAACTGACTATTTAATAATAAGATATGGGTTATCATTGCGTTGAGAACGAGATTTGCATCAGATTCATTATCAAATGTCATAATAGGTTCTCCGTTTGGCTAAAACCACCGCCAGTTAGCGGTGGATAGTCATTTGTACGCTTTTATAAGCTGTAGTAAAGCTCGAACTCTACCGGATGTGGCGTCATACGTACACGATCGATTTCTTCACGTTTTAATTCGATGTAAGCATCGATGGTATCGTTAGTAAAGACATTACCCCGTGTTAAAAACTCACGATCCGCATCTAACGCTTTCATTGCTTCTTCAAGTGAACCTGCAACTTGAGGAATCAATTTAGACTCTTCAGGCGGTAAATCATATAAGTTTTTATCCATCGCATCACCTGGATGAATTTTATTAATGATACCATCAAGTCCTGCCATTAACTGAGCAGCAAAAGATAAGTATGGATTGCCTGCTGGATCTGGGAAACGCACTTCAATGCGGCGCGCTTTCGGGCTAGTGACAACAGGGATGCGGATTGAAGCAGAGCGGTTACGTGCTGAATAAGCAAGCATCACTGGCGCTTCGTAACCTGGTACTAAACGTTTATAAGAGTTAGTTGCTGGGTTAGCAAAGGCATTGATTGCTTTAGCATGTTTGATAATGCCGCCGATGTAAAATAATGCCATTTCAGAAAGGCCAGCGTATTTATCACCCGCAAATAAATTGACACCATCTTTGGCTAGTGATTGGTGGCAATGCATACCCGAACCATTATCGCCAAACATCGGTTTAGGCATGAAAGTCGCTGTTTTACCGTATGCGTGCGCGACATTTTGAACCACGTATTTATAAATTTGGACTTCGTCCGCTTTTGCCGTTAGGGTGTTAAAGCGGCAAGCTATTTCATTTTGTCCCGCTGTTGCCACTTCATGGTGATGTGCTTCGACAACTAAACCAAGTTGTTCCATAATTAAACACATTTCAGAGCGAATATCTTGTGAAGAATCGACTGGAGGAAGTGGGAAGTAACCGCCTTTTACGCCAGGGCGATGACCTTTGTTACCGCCTTCATATTTAGTGCCTGAGTTCCAAGCGGCTTCAATATCATCAATATGGACAAAGCTACCTGACATAGGCGAACCAAAGCGGATATCATCAAATAAGAAGAATTCTGGTTCAGGTCCAAAAATAACGGTGTCGGCAATCCCAGATGATTTTAAGAACTCTTCAGCACGTTTAGCGATTGAACGCGGATCACGATCGTAACCTTGCAGTGTTGCTGGCTCAAGCACGTCACAACGTAAATTTAATGTGGTTTCTTCATAAAATGGGTCGATAACGGCTGTTGTTGCATCCGGCATTAACACCATGTCAGATTCATTAATTCCTTTCCATCCCGCGATTGAAGAACCATCAAACATTTTTCCGTCTTCAAAAAAATCTGCGTCAATTTGACTAACTGGGATGGTAACGTGTTGTTCTTTACCTTTAGTATCAGTAAAGCGTAAATCAACAAATTTAACATCGTTCTCTTTTATCATTGTTAAAACTTTTTGTATAGACATGTGATTCTCCATTTAGGATAAAAAATTGAGCAAGATGGAATCTATTCCACGTAATTTTATTTATGTAATGCAAAAAGGATGCCATAATTTAAAAAATTGAAATATCGGTAACGCCTAGAATTGAGCACTAAGTACGGTATGAGAGCATAACACAAAATAGGGTAATGCACCACAATGGAGCAATATGCACAACAGCGATCCTTTCCTCCCCTAAAAGTGAACAGCAAAGCAAGTTTTCGAGATAGGTACTATATTTCATAGCATAATATCGTTATAATCTCCGCTTAAATTTTAAAATTTAGGTAAATGCACGCATATGGACTTTATTATTAACGAAATTATACCATTTATTAAACATCATCCGATGTTGTCAATTGGCTGGGTTGTTTTGTTTGTTGTGATTATTGTTATGACGATTAAAAGCAAATTGTCTAAAGTTAAGATCATAAGTAATGCACTTGCGATTCAACTTATCAATAAACAAGATGCGATGGTTGTTGATATTCGTTCAGCAGATAGTTTTAAAAAAGGGCATATCACACAGTCGCATAATATTCTTCCGGTTGATATTAAAAATGGCACAATTAAAGTGCTTGAAAAGCATAAAGAGAGCCCAGTTATTTTGCTTGATGATAATGGACTGTCTGCGGCAAATGTTGCGGAAAATCTTATTCAACAAGGATTTATGCAAGTTTATGTTTTAAAAGATGGTATAGCAGGATGGAATGGTGAGAATTTACCATTAGTTAAAAAATAATATTATCAAAGTAAGGCTTTATTATGACACAGCAGAATAATGAACAACAAGTTGAAACCGCATTTGCCATTCAACGAATCTACATCAAAGATGTCTCTTTCGAAACACCAAACACACCACAAATTTTTCCAAAAGAGTGGAAGCCAGAAGTCAATCTTGAATTGAATTCGTCATCACAACTTTTAAGTGAAAATGTGTATGAAGTCTCATTGCGTATCACATTAACCACAAAAACAAACGATGAAGTTGCCTATATTTGTGAAGTGACTCAAGCGGGTATTTTCTCAATTGTTGGTTTTTCGGGTAATCAATTACAACATTGCCTTGGTGCTTACTGCCCAAATATTTTATTCCCTTATGCGCGAGAAACTATTTCAAGCCTCGTGAATAAAGGGACATTCCAACCGATTAATCTTGAGCCAGTCAATTTTGATGCGTTGTTTATGAATTACCTTCAGCAACAACAGGCACAACAAGAATCTGAATCAACAGAAACATTACAGTAATTTATTGATCCAATAAATGATGTGATAGGGTTTTTTGGAGTTTGATTATGAATAAACAAGCAGTCGTCACGGTTATTGGTGCTGGTTCTTACGGCACTTCGCTTGCTATTTTGTTAGCACGCAATGGGCATGACACAATATTGTGGGGACATAATCCAACCCAAATGGCCATTTTACAAGACGAACGTCAAAACAAACAATTTTTGCCAGACATTCCTTTCCCACAGCAGCTATACATTGAAAGTGATTTGCAAGCAGCTGTTGCGGCATCTTCTATTTTGTTGGTCGTTGTGCCAAGTCATGTTTTTGGTGATATGTTGTTGCAGATTAAGCCTTTTTTACGTGATGATACAAAAATTGTTTGGGCAACCAAAGGATTAGAAGTTGATACTGGGCGTTTATTACAAAATGTTGCCAGAGATACTTTGGGTGAACAGATCCCATTAGCGGTTATTTCTGGACCAACCTTTGCGAAAGAAGTCGCATCTGGGCTTCCAACTGCGGTTACGGTTGCATCGAGCGATGAGCAGTTTTTGGCTGAACTACAACATCTATTTCATTGCAGTAAAAGCTTTCGTGTTTACAGCAGTAAAGATTTTATTGGTGTGCAGCTAGGCGGTGCGATAAAAAATGTGATTGCAATTGGCGCCGGGCTTTCAGATGGACTCGGTTTTGGTGCAAATGCCAGAACAGCGCTTATTACTCGAGGACTTGCTGAAATGATGCGTCTGGGTTCCGTGCTTGGCGCAGATCCTGCGACATTTATGGGGATGGCCGGCCTTGGCGATCTCGTCTTAACTTGCACCGATAATCAGTCGCGTAATCGTCGTTTTGGCATGCTACTTGGTCAAAATAAATCGATTGAGCAAGCGCAGCAAATTATCGCACAAGTTGTTGAAGGGCTACGAAATACCAAAGAGGTTTGGCTTCTAGCGCAGCATCATCATGTTGATATGCCTATTATTGAAGAAGTTTACCAAGTGCTTTATTGCCATAAAGATCCTAAACAAGCCGCAATGACATTGCTTGGGCGTTCCCAAAAAGAAGAATTAAAAAGTTAGTGATGAAAGTCATGCATGTTTAAGTGAATGATGACTTAATTTTTTAACGCGCCCATTTCATTTTTCTTTCCTTTTTTTGCTATACTTAATTCACATTTAAATAAGACAAAGTCGAGGTTTTTATGCGCATCTTACTGATAGAAGATGATGATCTTATTGCGGATGGAATCAGTGTTGGCTTAAAAAAAATGGGATTTACCTTAGATTGGTTTACCGATGGTTTACAAGGTGAAAATGCCTTAACATTAGTACCTTACGATGCGGTAATTCTCGATTTATCATTACCGAAAAAAGACGGGCTTTCGATACTAAAAAGTTGGCGCCAACAAGCGATATCCACGCCAGTGTTGATTTTAACAGCGCGCGATGCGATTGATCAGCGCGTTATCGGATTGCAAATGGGCGCGGATGATTATGTCTGTAAGCCGTTTGCTCTTACCGAACTTGCCGCACGTTTACAAGCTTTAATTCGACGAAACCACCAACAAGTGACGCCTGAATTAACGCATTTGGATGTTACTTTTAATCCAGAAAATCAGCAGGTGAAAAAAGCGGGACAATTAGTTGTTTTAACGTCAAAAGAGACCCGCTTATTAGCGTTGTTTTTACTTAATGCAAACAAAATTCTGTCAAGAGAGTTAATTCAGGAAAAATTGTACAGTTGGTCAGATGATGTAACGAGCAATACTGTGGATGTGTATATTCATAATTTACGTAAAAAGTTGGGTAATCATTTTATCAAAACCGTTTATGGTGCTGGGTATGCACTGGGAACAACGGAATGAAATCGCTAAGTTTACGTCTCAGATTAACGGTGTTTATCAGCGCATTGCTGTTTGTTGCTTGCAGTATTACAACTGTCGTTGCATATTTTGAATTACACAGCTCATTAAGACAACTTTTTGACAGTCAACAATTGCTTTTTGCTAAGCGTCTAGCGGCGCTAAATTTACATGGCAAAATGGATATTGATAAAAGTTTGCCCCATATAAAAACCGATGCATTAGATCAATTAGATTTTGATGATGATGCTTTAGCATTTGCTATTTTCAACCAAAAAGGCGAAATGCTATTAAATGATGGGGAAAATGGTCGAAAATTTCTCTTCGATGGTGGATTTTTTCCATCGATTAAAAATGGGGCTTTAATCACCGAATCCGGTAAATGGCGTATTTTGTGGTTACTCAGTAATGATAATCGCTCGATAATTGCTGTTGGTCAGGAACTTGACTATCAAGAAGATATTTTAGCTTCTTTACTGTACAAACAACTCATCCCTTGGCTTTTGACGTTTATTATTGTGATTTTATTAATTATTTTCATGATAAATCGTGAGTTTTCACCCATTAAGCAGTTAGTAAAGCAAATTACTACTCGAGAACTCGATGACCAATCTCCCATTAGTACGGCCAATTCGCCAAAAGAAATTGTGCCATTTGTAGTCGCTCTTAATAAATTGTTTACACGTATTTCAATGACGATTGCACGAGAACGGCAATTTATTTCGGACGCTGCTCATGAACTTCGAACGCCACTTGCTGCACTTAAAGTCCAGACAGAAGTTGCACAGTTATCTGATGATGATGCCATTGCCCAGCAAAAAGCGCTGAAAAACCTTAATATTGGTATTGATAGAGCGACGCACCTTGTTGATCAATTACTGACTCTTTCGCGTTTAGATTCGATTCAAATACAACAAGAATGTCAGCAATTGGATTGGCGTTTATTAATTCAACATGTTATCGATCAAGTGTATTTACTTGCTGAGCAAAAACAGATCAAAATTGTTTTAGTCGAACAGGCTCAAGATCACTTGTTTAATGGACATCCGGTATTAATGCAAATATTGGTTCGTAATATCATCAATAATGCGATTCGTTATACGCCTGAGGGTTCAACGCTGGATATTTGCATCGATAATCATCTGATTACGTTTGCAGATAATGGAAATGGTGTGGATGATGAGACGTTAGCAAGACTAGGTGAACGGTTTTACCGCCCAGCAGGACAATCAGTTGATGGAAGTGGTCTTGGGCTATCTATTGTTAAAAAAATTGCCAAAATTCACGCTATGCCTGTGCAATTCGGCAATCGTCATCAAGGGGGATTTGAGGTAACTATTTGCTATTAACCGTTTATTATCGATGCAGTTGCGCCAAAATTTTATCTAAATCTCGACATGATTATTGTTTTTTAAGATAGAAACATTTGTTACTTTATTTTATAATTATTATCCACTTTTCCCCCTATTGGCTCAAAAAAGAGTAATTTTTATGAAAATTTTGGCTGGTTCTTGTGCTCTATCTTCTTTCCGTATTAATAAAATTCGATTAGCTTGTCACGAAAAAAATATCCCGATTCGTAGGATTGATACGCAGTATATTCATTTTGTCGATCTGAATAGTCCACTTTCTCAATCACAGCAATTAACCTTAGAAAAATTATTAAAATATGGCCCTAAACCGTCAACCTTGATTGATTCAAACCAGGATGAGTCAGGAAAAATTCTTTTTTTAGTTACACCAAGAGCGGGCACGATTTCACCGTGGGCATCAAAAGCAACCGATATTGCACATAATTGTGGTTTAACGCAGATTCACCGTATTGAACGCGGCATTGCCTATTATGTTGAAAGTGATACGCCGCTAAATGATGAACAAAAAAAAGCGTTTGAACAACTGATTCATGACCGCATGATGGAAATGGTTTTGTCAGCGTTTGACCAAGCTGCACAACTATTTAAAGAAGAATCGCCAAAAGCGGTGACAATAATTGACTTACAGAGCAAGGGACGCCTAGCATTAGAAGAGGCAAATAGTAAACTCGGACTAGCATTAGCCGATGATGAAATTGACTATTTAGTTGACAATTTTAAACGATTAAATCGTAATCCAACGGATGTTGAGTTATATATGTTTGCGCAGGCTAATTCAGAGCATTGTCGTCATAAAATTTTTAACGCAGATTGGACAATTGATGGTAAAAAGCAGCCAAAATCGTTGTTTAAAATGATTAAAAATACGTTTGAAAAAACACCCGACTATGTTTCATCAGCCTACAAAGATAATGCCGCAGTCATGGATGGTTCCATCGTTGGGCGCTTTTTTGCCGATAATGACAATAAGACGTACGGTTATCATCATGAATATGCCGATATTTTAATGAAAGTTGAAACCCACAATCATCCGACAGCTATTTCGCCTTGGCCAGGGGCTGCAACCGGTAGTGGCGGTGAAATTCGCGATGAAGGCGCAACAGGGCGAGGCGCCAAACCTAAAGCGGGTTTAGTTGGATTTTCTGTATCTAATTTGCGTATTCCCGATTTTGAGCAACCTTGGGAAACTGACTTTGGTAAACCTGATCGCATTGTTAGTGCATTTGATATTATGATGGAAGGGCCTTTAGGTGGCGCCGCGTTTAATAATGAATTTGGTCGGCCGGCATTACTTGGGTATTTTCGAACTTACGAGGAACAAGTCAATAGCCATAACGGCCTAGAATTACGTGGTTATCATAAACCAATTATGTTAGCCGGCGGAATCGGTAATATTCGCCGTGAACATATCCAAAAAGGTGAATTTCCGGCCGGGTCTAAATTAATCGTGTTAGGCGGACCTGCGATGAATATTGGACTTGGTGGCGGCGCGGCATCATCAATGGCGTCAGGGCAATCAGATGCTGATCTCGATTTTGCTTCTGTTCAGCGTGATAATCCAGAGATGGAGCGCCGCTGCCAAGAGGTGATAGATAGGTGCTGGCAGCTCGGTGAGCATAATCCAATTTTATTTATTCATGATGTCGGTGCAGGGGGATTATCAAATGCGATGCCGGAGTTAGTGAGTGATGGGGGCTGTGGTGGGCAATTTGATTTGCGTAAAATACTCAGCGACGAGCAGGGTATGTCCCCACTCGAAATTTGGTGTAATGAATCTCAAGAGCGCTATGTACTTGCTATAGCGCCACAAAGTTTAGCCTTATTTGATGCGCTTTGTCAGCGAGAGCGCGCGCCCTATGCGGTGATTGGTGAAGCAAGTGCGACTAAGCAGTTAACGTTACACGATGCGTGTTTTACTAACAATCCGATTGATCTTCCTTTAGAGGTTTTACTCGGTAAAACGCCTAAAATGGTTCGTGATGTGAAATCACAGCAAGCAAAGGGAGATAATTTTTCAAGCCGAGATATTAATCTTTATGATGCAGTGAAACGGGTTTTACATTTACCGACTGTTGCTGAAAAAACCTTTTTAATCACCATTGGTGATCGTTCAGTAACGGGAATGGTTGCGCGTGATCAAATGGTTGGTCCATGGCAAGTGCCTGTTGCTGATTGTGCGGTAACTACAGCAAGTCTTGATAGTTACTATGGTGAGGCTATGTCGATAGGTGAAAGAGCACCTGTTGCTTTGCTGGATTTTGCAGCCTCAGCAAAACTTGCCGTTGGTGAGGCAATTACCAATATTGCAGCAACGCATATTGGTGATATTAAACGCATCAAATTGTCGGCTAACTGGATGGCAGCAGCAGGGCATCCAGGCGAAGATGCCGGCATTTATCAAGCAGTTAAAGCAATTGGTGAAGAACTTTGTCCCGCTTTAGGGCTGACCATTCCAGTTGGTAAAGATTCAATGTCGATGAAAACCACATGGCAACAAGGCGGTGAACAAAAATCGATGATATCACCGCTTTCTCTGGTGATATCGGCTTTTGCTCGTGTTGAAGATGTGCGTAAAACCGTGACGCCACAGCTGCATGTTGATAAAGAAAATACCCTATTACTTATCGATCTATCAAACGGGCATCAAGCCTTGGGGGCGACAGCGTTAGCCCAAGTTTATCGTCAGTTAGGTCACAAAACCGCTGATGTTCGTGATGCGCAACAACTTGCATCATTTTATCAAGCCATTCAGGCATTAGTTGAAAAAAATGCACTCCTTGCTTATCACGATCGCTCTGATGGTGGCTTATTTGTTACCTTGGCAGAAATGGCATTTGCAGGCCACTGTGGCATTGATGTGGATATTTCAGCATTAGGACGTGATGTGATTGCCTCGTTGTTTAACGAGGAATTGGGTGCGGTAATTCAAGTTGCCAATGATCGACTTGATGATGTCATGGCATGTTTCGACCAGTTTGGTTTGAATAGCGCGATCCATATTTTGGGACATGCACAAGCAGGGCAACAATTTATCGTGCGAGAAAAATCAACAATTGTCTACAGTGAATCCCGTTTGACATTACGTACATGGTGGGCAGAAACCACCTGGCAAATGCAGCGTTTACGTGATAACCCTGATTGTGCCGATCAAGAACATAAAGCGAAGCAAGATGAAAGCGATCCGGGATTGAATGTCTTACTGACCTTTGACCCTGCCGAGGATATCGCTGCGCCTTATATCGCGAAAGGAATCAAACCTAGGGTTGCTGTGCTGCGCGAACAAGGTGTGAATTCACATGTTGAAATGGCCGCCGCATTTGACCGGGCCGGTTTTCAATCTATTGATGTGCATATGACTGATCTATTGGCAGGGCGCGTAACGCTTGAATCATTTAATGCCTTAGTTGCTTGCGGCGGATTTTCGTATGGGGATGTGCTTGGTGCGGGCGAAGGGTGGGCTAAATCGGTACTCTTTAATGAGCGCGTTCGGCAACAATTTTTACAATTCTTCCATCGCAATGATACATTGTCATTAGGTGTTTGTAACGGTTGTCAAATGATGTCCAACCTAAAAGAGTTAATTCCGGGTGCTGATTTATGGCCTCGTTTTGTTCGTAATATGTCTGAACGTTTTGAAGCACGCTTTAGTTTAGTTAAAATTCAACCAAGCCCATCTCTATTCTTTGATCAAATGGTCGGATCTTATATGCCAATTGCTGTATCGCACGGTGAGGGGTATGTTGAAACAAATGATGATATGCACCTTGCCCAACTCGAACAATCTGGCTTAATTGCATTACGCTACATCAATCATGCAGGGCAAGTAACGGAGCAATATCCAGCGAATCCAAATGGGTCACCTAATGGTATTACTGCCGTGACAACAGTTGATGGACGCGCAACAATTATGATGCCGCATCCTGAACGTGTATTTAGAACAGTCAGTAACTCATGGCACCCTGATAATTGGGGGGAAGAGGGACCATGGATGCGTCTTTTCCGTAATGCACGTAAACACTTTAATTAATCAATGCTGCATAAGGTGAGTATTCTTGCGGTGATTGTCCCGTCGATTTCTCGACGGGGTTGCGCTTGGCCGTTGATGTCACTATTATGCCTGCTGCTTTTGACGTGCAATCAGTGAGGTCGCAAGCAAATCATTCATTTTGCGCAAAAGTGTCTCAGTTGTGTCCCAATTAATGCAGGCATCGGTCACTGAAACACCATATTTAAAGTTTTCTTTCGGCTGTTCTGAAGATTGGTTTCCTTCGTTTAAGTGACTTTCAATCATGACGCCAATAATTGAATTATTGCCATTTTTGATCTGTTCAATGATTGAGTCAGCGACAATCGGTTGATTACGATAATCTTTATTTGAATTGGCATGACTACAATCAATCATTAAATTCGGTCGAAGTCCTGATTTTTCCATCTGAGCTTCACAGCATCTGACGTTGTCTTTATCGTAATTCGGCGTTTTTCCACCCCGCAAAATGACATGGCCATTAGGGTTACCTAATGTTTGTAATACAGTGACTTGACCTTGCTGATTAATGCCTACAAAACGGTGAGGCATCGAAGCCGATTTCATTGCATTAATGGCCACATCCAAACTGCCATCAGTCCCATTTTTAAAACCAACTGGCATAGACAGGCCAGATGCCATTTCACGGTGAGTTTGTGATTCTGTTGTTCTTGCGCCAATCGCTGACCAACTGATTAAATCGCCAATGTACTGTGGCGTATTAGGGTCAAGAGCTTCGGTTGCAATAGGTAAGCCAATTTCAGTAATATCAAGCAGTAATTTGCGTGCCTTTTTTAAGCCATGCTCAATATCAAAAGAACTGTCCATATGCGGATCATTTATCATCCCTTTCCAACCAACGGTTGTGCGCGGTTTTTCAAAATAAACGCGCATGATAATAAACAGATGTTCACTTAACTCATCGGATAATTTTTTTAACTTTTTAGCGTATTCAAGCGCTGCAACGGGATCATGAATTGAGCAGGGACCACATACAATCAATAAACGGTGATCTTTACGTTCTAAAATATCGACAACGGTTTGACGGGATAACGCAATTTTTTGTTCTAATTCATGTGTTAGTGGATAACGGGTTTTAATTTCATTCGGGGTAATTAGCATTTGCTCATCGTGGATTCGTGTATTGTTCAGGGTATCTTTTAACATTGAGCTTTCCTTGTGAAAATTCATTAATAATTTTATGTAACATATTAATTACAGATATACCGATACATGTAAACACATAATTACATATGTGTAAATATGTTTTTGGAAATCATTTTGAATATTTACAAGAAAATCGTGAGATTAAATTCTTTTGAAGGTAATTATGGGCTGAAAAATTGGGGATAAGGCTTGGTAACGCTTATAATAGAGAATAATCGTAAATATAGATTTACGATTATTTGGCAATATTAAACTCGGCAAATGGATTCCAGTACTATATCTTGACTAATTCCATCCACCACATCCACTTTGCCAAGTTCAGTGGGTATCACAAGTCTTAATTGACCAGATAAGACTTTTTTATCGCGTAACATATGGGCAATGTAGGTGTTTGCTGGCATTTCTTTTGGACGTGTAACGGGCAGTTTCGCGTGAATCAGTAACGCTTTGATTCGTTCAATATCGGTCACTGAGAATTTACCGAGTAAATTGGCTGTGTGTGCTGCCATTAACATACCGACACTGACTGCTTCACCATGCAACCAATTGCCATAGCCGAGCTCGGTTTCAATCGCATGACCGTAAGTGTGGCCAAGATTGAGGATTGCCCTCATATCTTGTTCTGTCTCATCAGCAGCAACCACTTGTGCTTTAAGTTCACAGCAACGATGTATGCAGTAACTCATTGCACTCGGATCGCGTTTTAAGAGATCTTGCATATGCAGCTCTAACCATTCAAAAAATAGCGCGTCTAAAATAACACCATATTTAATCACCTCGGCAAGGCCTGCGGAAAGTTCCCTTTCTGGTAGTGTATTTAGACAATTCAAATCAATCACAACCGATTGCGGTTGGTAAAATGCACCAATCATATTTTTACCTAGCGGATGGTTAATTGCGGTCTTTCCACCGACCGAAGAGTCCACTTGTGACAGTAATGTGGTTGGCACTTGAATAAATTTAATGCCACGTTGATAGGCTGATGCAGCAAATCCAGCAATATCCCCAATCACACCGCCACCGAGTGCAATCAGTATTGTGCTACGAGTATGATTATTTTTTAACAATGCGGAAAGAATGGCATTCCAAGTTTCCATTGTTTTATATTTTTCACCATCAGGTACAACAAGGGTATCTGTGATGATTCCATTGGTATTTAACATGGATACTAACTTTTCAAGGTAAAGCGGAGCGACCGTTTCATTGGTTGTAATAAAGACTTTTTGCCCCGCTTTTAGTTTAAAATGTTCAAACTGTGATAACAGATCACAACCAATTGATATTGGATAGCTGCGATCGCTCAGTGTTACATTTAAGATTTTTAACATGATAATACCTAACTTAGTTAACATGAATTATTATTGCATGTTAACGACAAAAAAGTAGCAGCGCAACTTAGAATCATTTAAACTTAGTCTTTATTTGAATTTGTCTTGATGAGTTTTGAGATGTCGTTATCGATTGTCCTTGCACAAAAAAACTGGCGAGTGGGTGATATTGAAGGGAATACGCAGCAGATTATTGATTTGATTAAATCACATTCATCTGATGATATCATTGTTTTTTCTGAACTGGCAATTTGTGGTTATCCGCCCGAAGATTTACTTTATCGCTCCGATTTTAAAGCGCGTTGTGAAACGGCTTTGGAGGCAATTTCAAAAGCCAGCAGTCAGTGTGCAGTGATTGTCGGTCACCCGCATTGGCAAGATGATCATATCTATAATTCGCTCTCGTTTTTTGCAGAAGGAAAGCAGCAGACCCTTTATCATAAACAAGCCTTACCGAATTACGATGTATTTGATGAAAAGCGTTACTTTTCAGCGGGAAATCAAACATCAGTCATTGACTTTAAAGGTAATAAAATCGGGTTATTAATCTGTGAAGATCTATGGCAAGACTCACTTGTTGATCAGATTAAAATGCAACATGCCGATTTTATTATAAGTATTCATGCATCGCCCTATGATTATGAAAAAATGCTTCATCGGCAAGATTTGATACACAGACAGGCGCAGCGTACAAGTTTACCGATTGTTTATGTTAACCAAATTGGTGGCCAAGATGAGCTTATTTTCGATGGGAACTCATTTGTTAGCAATCAAGCTGGGGATGTGATTTGTCAGTTGAAATCGTTTCAAGAAGATATTACAACGTTTACATTACAAACTGATCTAAAGCCGTTGAGTGAAAAGACGTTGTCGGCATGCCAGTTATCTTCAATTTATGATGCGTTGGTTTTAGCAACGCAGGATTATGTTACCAAAAATGGATTTGACGGTGCCGTACTTGGCCTTTCTGGTGGCATTGATTCGGCATTAACACTGGCTATTGCAGTCGATGCGTTGGGCAAAGATAACGTGCAAGCGTTAATGATGCCATTTCATTATACCGCTGATATGAGCATTGCTGATGCGAAAGAAGAAGCGGAAATATTAGGTGTTGAATTTGATATTGTGTCAATCGAACCGATATTTGATGCATTTATGAGTACATTAACCCCGATGTTTGTTGGTGCAGCAAAAGATACAACGGAAGAAAATTTACAAGCTCGTTGCCGCGGGGTTATTTTAATGGCCATTTCTAATAAACGTCGGCGCCTAGTATTAACAACGGGTAATAAAAGTGAAATGTCCGTTGGCTATGCCACTTTATATGGCGACATGGCCGGTGGTTTTGATGTGCTTAAAGATGTGCCTAAAACGTTGGTTTTTGAATTATCTAAATACCGTAATACGCGGTCTTATGTTATTCCTGAGCGTGTAATCACGCGGCCGCCGTCAGCTGAACTGGCGCCGGATCAGAAAGATGAAGACAGTTTGCCTCCTTATGATATTTTAGATGGCATATTAAAAGGGTACATTGAACAAAATCTTGGTGTTCAACAATTGATTGAGCAAGGCTATGAAGAAGCAACAGTAAGACGCGTCATCAAACTAGTTGATATTAATGAATATAAACGTCGTCAATCGGCCGTGGGGCCTAAAATTACATCACGTAATTTTGGTAAAGGTCGACGTTATCCAATCACTTCGGCATTTGGATTTAAAAATTGGTAATGCCAGCGAATTAAGGAAAAAATATGAAGAAAATTGAAGCAATTATAAAGCCATTTAAACTTGATGATATTCGTGAGGCACTCGCAGAGCAAGGTATCACCGGTATGACCGTTACCGAAGTTAAAGGGTTTGGACGTCAAAAAGGTCATACTGAATTGTACCGCGGCGCAGAGTATATGGTGGATTTTTTGCCTAAGGTTAAAATCGAAATTGTTGTTTCTGATGACATGCTTGAGATGTGTATTGAAACGATTATGAAAACCGCACAAACAGGCAAAATCGGTGATGGTAAAATTTTTGTTTATAATGTTGAGCAGGTGATTCGTATTCGCACTGGCGAGGTCGATGAGTCAGCTATTTAGCCTATTTTTTGATATCTGGGCGTTCTTGCATTAATAGTTCATCGGTTACCGCGCCTTGCATTGAACAGACTAGAAGGGTCATATTTGGCCCTTTCTCAAGTAGCAATAATTTTTCAGTAGTGCCAGGTGATGGGACTGTTTTAACGCCGACTTCCATCTCATTATTATCTTTCCAATGATTAATATCATCGGTGATATAACGAATTTTAGG
>JAVSBY010000002.1:5672-23906 GCA_031960925.1 Gilliamella sp. CRA003912 | reverse complement strand
TACGTTTTGCTATCCGTGAAGGCGGACGTACTGTTGGTGCCGGTGTTGTTGCTAAGGTTATCAAGTAAGATTAAATAGTATATTGACTAAGAAAGGGTGTCATTTGATGCCCTTTCTTATCTTATTAGGTCTGTTTAGCAAAGTGTTTTTTTAGATGTGAGAACATTTTGGAAAATAGATATTATTCAATAACATAATCATAGGTTTTATATGCAAGTAAGTAATGATAATCAAGAAACAAACATGATTCTAGATAAATTCAAATGGATTTTAGTGCTAGTATTGATTGCTTTTATTGTCTGGGGAAATTTTTATTTTGCTGGGCCTAATGACATATATCAACCCAATACACTAATTAGAATTATTGCGCTTGTTGTTGTTTCTATCATCACATTATTTATTGCATTTACAACAAAAAAAGGCAAAGCATTCTTTTTGTTTGCAAAAGAATCAAGAACAGAAATAAGAAAAGTTGTATGGCCAACCCGTAAAGAAACAATGCAAACAACGTTACTTATCGCGGCAATTACTGTGATAGTTGGACTGGCTTTATGGGGTATGGATTCTTTATTCCGTTCAGTAATTTTTTATCTAACTTCAATAGGACGTTAATATGAGTGAAACACAACAAAAGAGATGGTATGTTATTCAAGCCTATTCTGGCTATGAAGCGCGTGTTGCACAATCATTACGTGAATACATCAAATTACATGACATGGAAGATTCCTTTGGTGAAGTTCTTGTTCCAACAGAAGAAGTCGTTGAAATGAAAGGCGGACAACGTCGTAAAAGCGAACGTAAATTCTTTCCTGGTTATGTGCTTGTTGAAATGATGATGAATGATGCAACATGGCATTTAGTAAGAAGTGTTCCTCGTACAATGGGCTTCATTGGTGGAACCTCTGACCGTCCAGCACCAATCAGCCAACGCGAAGTTGATGCTATCATGAATCGTTTACAACAAGTGGGCGATAAACCACGTCCTAAAACATTGTTTGAACCCGGTGAGTTGGTGCGCGTTAACGAAGGTCCATTTGCCGACTTTAATGGTGTTGTTGAAGAAGTGGATTATGAAAAAAGCCGCTTAAAAGTTTCTGTTTCGATCTTTGGTCGTTCAACACCTGTTGAATTAGACTTTAGTCAGGTTGAAAAAAATTAATCAACTACGCTAATTCTGCTTCAAAAAAAACCGCTTAATTGCGGTTTTTTACTTTTAATTGAACGTTATCTGAAAATCTTCCAGCTTTTGTTGTAACTCTAACCAATTCATTTCCGTTTGTTCTAGCGTATTTTTTAACTCACTTTGCTCCAGTAACAAGCGCGTTAATTCCGCTTTTTTATCGATGTCATACATGCTCGAATCCAGCAGTTGTGCTTCGATCTGTTGCAACTGTTTGGTGAGCTGCTCAATCATTTTCTCTTCTTTTTGTAATTGTTTTTTTATCGGCTGCATTTGAGCACGTAATTCAGCCTCTTTACGTTTTTGCTCTTTACGATCTTGAGCTGAAACATTCTGGTTTTGTTCGTTTTTGGATTCAACCTGCTGATGAGTTAGCTGGTTTTCGTTTTTTTGTTGATCAGTAAGCCACTTTTGGTAATCATCAAGATCACCATCAAAGAGTGCGACTTGACTATCATAAACCAGATAAAATTCATCGGTTGTTGAGCGCAACAAATGGCGGTCATGCGAAACAACAACTAATGCGCCTTCAAAATCAATTAAAGCTTCGGTCAATGCTTGTCGCATATCTAAATCTAAATGGTTGGTTGGTTCGTCTAATAAAAGTAGGTTTGGTTTTTGCCAAACAATTAAAGCTAATACAAGCCGCGCTTTTTCGCCACCGGAAAACGTTTGCACCGGCTCTTTGACTTTATCACCATGAAAATCATAACCACCAAGGTAATTTCGCAGTTCTTGTTCAGTCACTTTAGGATCAGCAAGCTGTGAAAGATGCCAAAGTGGTGACTCTTGTGCCCGCAGATATTCTAATTGATGCTGCGCAAAATACCCTAATTGTACCCCTTTAGCTAAATTGAGTTGTCCTTCTTTCGGTAATAATTCACCGGCTAAAAGTTTAATCAGCGTTGATTTACCCGCCCCATTTCGTCCTAATAAACCAATTCTTGAACCAGGCACTAAATTAAGCTTTATTTTTTCCAGCACAATTTTACTGTCATATCCAGCCACTACTTTATCCATAACTAATAAAGGGCTAGGTAAAAATTCTGAGGGACGAAAACTAAATTGAAAAGGATTATCGACATGCGCAGGGGCAATCAACTCCATCTTTTCCAGCATTTTGATTCTACTTTGTGCTTGTTTCGCTTTTGTTGCTTTCGCTCTGAAGCGATCAACATAACTTTGTAAATGTGCGACTTTGAGTTGCTGATGTTCATACAGTGATTGCTGCTGAGCTAATTTTGTCGCTCTTTGTACTTCGAAAGAGGAATAGTTACCGGTATATTCAAATAAACTATTTTGCTCAATATGGATGATTTTATTGACCAAAGGATCGAGAAAATCGCGATCATGCGAGATTAAAACAAGTGTACCAGAGTAATTGCTTAACCATTTTTCAAGCCAAATTACAGCATCTAAATCCAGGTGGTTAGTCGGTTCATCCAGTAGCAATAAATCAGAGCGACACATCAACGCTTGTGCTAAATTTAATCGCATGCGCCATCCACCTGAGTACGATTTGACAGGCAGTAAAAGTTGCTCATTTGAGAAACCTAAACCATGGAGTAGCGTTGCAGCCCTAGAATGAATCGTCCACGCATCAATCGTATCAAGTTTTTCATGTAACATCGCAATTTGATTGCCATTATTCTCTGCATTAGCTTGTTCTAACTGACGTTGCAATTGCCGATATTCACGATCGCCATCAATAGTATAATCCATTGCCGAAATATCTAATGCAGGGGTTTCTTGATTGACCCAAGCAAGTTGCCATTGTACAGGAATGCTCAGCGTGCCTGCATCAGCCTGAATTTCACCTTTCATTAATGCGAAAAGCGTTGATTTACCACAACCATTTTTTCCAACTAATCCGACTTTTTGGTGAGGGTTAATGGTTGCAGATGCATTATCGAGTAGGAGATTGACACCGCGGCGCACTTGTATTGAATCAAAAACTATCATGATATTCTTATCTATTTTCAAAACGAAATACGCTATGCTAACAAAAATTTGCTTGCATGCAAAATCAAAATGGAAAACTTAACCATCCTCATGAGATGGTTTGGCAATAAAATAAATCAATCTGGGATAAAGAAAGGATTTAACGCCACCAAAACCGACATTCGAAAAATAAAAAAGCCTTTCATTTGAAATGAAAGGCCTAAAAAAGTGGGGGAAATGTTAATTATTTTTTGATTGCAGACAGTGCCCTGCGCACAAATAGAAAACAAATAACCACAAAAACAACTAATCCTAGATACTGATGTAAATTACCAAGATCAATATCGATTGCAAGTGGTGCATCTCCCCCGCCACTTGATACACTAATCACAATCACAACAGCCAGTAATACCCCAACTAAGCTCTCACCGACAATCAATCCGGCCGCGATAAGTGAAGCTTTACGATCGGCTTTTTTGTATTGTGTTTCTGCATCCAAATGATTCAAGGCAGCTTTTTTATAGGCTCTGCGACGAATAATCCATGACAGTAATGCCCCTAAAAAGATTGGCGTAATGACACTAGGTGGTAAATAAATCCCCATCCCAACCGCCAATGCCGGTAAACGGAAATTAAAGCGACTTTTTGAGAGTAAGAAATCGATAAAAATAATCACAGCACCTAAAACTAGCCCGATAACAATCATTGTCCAATCAATATGGTGTGAGAAAATTCCTGTCGCAATAGTGGTCATTAATGTCGCTTGAGGCGCTGCTAACACTTGTGACAAGTCCATATCAGGACGAGGCATTGCGCCGGTAAAACCGTAAGCGTTGTACAAAATTTCTAATATTGGTGCGATCACAATCGCGCCAACCACACAACCAATCAACAACGCAACTTGTTGCTTCCATGGCGTTGCTTTGACTAAATAACCGGTTTTAAGATCTTGTAAATTATCATTCGCAATACACGCAATTGCTAAAACTGCGCTGGTTGTAAATAAAGCTAGCGCTGTTGCAAATTTTGATCCATCAACAGAGGATAGCATGCCATTAACTTCGCCAACACCAAGTAAAATAAGTGAAATGACCGTCACCGCGACAATACCAATACCCGATACAGGGCTTGCTGATGAACCAACCAGTCCAGCCATGTAACCACAAGCGGCCGCAACTAAAAATCCCATAATAAAAGCAAACAGTACAGAACAAAAAACTAGCGACCAAGCAATCCCTGCTGATAAGCCACTGTCGGAGATAAAGACGTAAAAAGTAGCTAATAAAATCAGTAACATTGCCGCCATGATAAGAAAAATCGCTTTGGGAGATAAGTCTCGTTCAGTTCTTGGAATATCATTTTTTGAAACGTTAGAATTTAACGTACGAAATGACATTTTTAAGCCTTCAATCACTGGTTTAACTAATGTCAGTAAAGTCCAAATAGATGCAATGGCAAGCGTGCCTGCGCCAATAAAACGGATATCACTGGCCCAAAGCCCCATCGCCACTTTAGCTAAAGGCAAACTTGGATCATAATCAGTGAATGCACTTAAAATCGGGATACCAAATCCCCAAGCAATGATGCTACCAATTAAGATTGCAATGCCTGACATGATGCCAATCAAATATCCCGCACTCAGCAAAGCAAGAGAAAAGCCCATTGGTAATTGAAAAATCGATTTACCTGATGTAAACCAGTAAGCTGCACTATCTGAAATAAGTCGAAATCCGTTTGTAAACAGGCTAACAATCGCAGCAATCACGCCACCAAACAAAATATCTTTTAGTCCTTCACTACTTTCGCTGTCATCAGACTTTGAACCGGCTTTTAAAATTTCAGCCGCAGCAACCCCTTCCGGATAAGGTAAGCTGCTTTTAACAATCATGACATGACGTAATGGAATAGAGAATAAGACACCAAGCATACCGCCAGCAGCGCAAACTGATAAGGTTAGCCAAAATGGAAAACTGTGCCAGTAACCAAGCATAAGTAAACCGGGTAAAACAAAGATAATCGATGATAATGTACCTGCCGCGGAAGCCTGCGTTTGTACCATGTTATTTTCTAATATAGTCGCATTAGAAAATAACCTTAAAATCGCCATTGAAATTACGGCAGCTGGAATTGCTGATGAGAATGTTAACCCGACTTTTAAACCAAGATAAACATTTGAGGCCGTAAAAATAACAGTGATAAAAGCACCTAATATTGTGCCTCGGAGGGTAAGCTCACTTAAATTATTCATATTATTATAAAATTGACGTTAAATAAGGCATTATATACTGAATTAGCCTTTCTGAGCCAGAAATTATCTACCTAAAAGTCAAGTGAAACGGTATTTTTACTGATCTTTTATTAATTAATGAAGATTCAAAAACTTTGTTTACCCTAAAACCACATCGTCATTATAAGGATGATTTTGCTAATATTTTGTCATCTCTCTGATCTGACGCATTAATTTTTTACAGACAAAGATAAGCACTGATATAATGGTTTTATCTTGACTAAATGAGAACCCTTATTTTGAAGCAACTACAGCGTTTACAAGCGATTATTAAACAACTTCGTGATCCAATAACTGGTTGTGAATGGGATAAAGTGCAAACACCGCAATCGCTAAAATCCTATACTCTTGAAGAAACATATGAAGTTCTCGACGCGATTGATAAACAAGATAGCCTTGAGTTAAAAAAAGAGTTGGGTGATCTTCTTTTTCACATCATTTTTTATGCCGACCTTGCAAACGAAAAAGGTGAATTTAATTTTAATGATATTTGTGAAGGTGTTGCCGATAAGCTAGAACGCCGTCACCCACATATCTTTGGCGATAATAAAATCGACAAACCGAATTGGGAACAGCTTAAGCAAAAAGAACGAGACCAAAAATCACAATATTCATTATTGGATGATATTCCAGATGCACTTCCTGCACTCATGCGCGCAGAGAAAATACAAAAACGGTGTGCATCAGTTGGATTTGATTGGGACACGCTATCGCCTGTGATTGATAAAGTTAATGAAGAACTTGATGAAGTGATGCAAGAATTAGCGCAAACACCGATTAACCAAGAAAGCATTGAAGAAGAAGTGGGTGATTTACTTTTTGCAACTGTTAACTTAGCTCGGCATTTAAAAATCAAACCCGAAATCTGTTTACAAAAAGCCAATAAAAAATTTGAACGTCGATTTAAACAGGTCGAAACCTTAATTAATCAGAATAAGGGGGCGCTGATTGATGCAACAATCGATGAAATGGAACAGGCGTGGCAACAAGTCAAACAATTAGAAAAATTGAATAATAAACTAGGTGAGTAATTAGCATGGCACAACAAAAAAATGAACTTTATCAAGAAATCGAAGCTTGGGCTCAAAATGCCATTTTGAATAGCCCAACTTGGAGCATCAATCAACTTGATTACTCAGAAAAGAGTATTACTGTTGTCGATATGATTGTCAGTGAACTGTCTGAGAAAAATTTTAGCCTTTCCGAAGAACAACTCGATATGATAACGCAAGAATATGGTTGTTACCTGTTGCTGACCGCTCAAAAATTATATGGCGGAGAATTTTATTGGAATCAACAATTTGAACAACCGATGTTGATCTGTTGCGAGCCCGATGCAACAATTGTACTGATGACATGGAATAAAGTTAAAGGTCGTTTAGTCGGTGATAAAGCCGATCATATTGCGTATTTGCTAGATGAATTTGGTAAAGCGACATTTGATCCTGAAAAAGGCACACAAGTGGTTTATCTATAGTCATTTTATATCATTATCATTACAGTTTGCACCATACAATGAGACCGCCTTTCGGCGGTTTTATTTTCATAAATCAAAGTGCAGCTTAAACGTCTAAATAGGATAAAATGCCTTCAGCCGCTTTTCGACCTTCAGCGATAGCTGTTACAACTAAGTCCGAACCTCTAACCGCATCACCGCCAGCAAAAATTTTTGCATTACTAGTTTGGAATCCTCGTGTATCAAGAGCCACCACTTTGCCTTGAGTATCAAACTGCACACCCTGCTCGGCAAGCCATGGCATCGCATGCGGTTTGAAACCAAAAGCCATAATTACCGCATCTGCTGGCAATACGAACTCAGACCCTTCTATAATAACAGGGGAACGGCGCCCATGACTATCTGGCGCACCGAGTTCAGTTCGAATCATTTTAATGCCCGTTACCTGCCCTTTATCACCAATTTCAATGCTAAGTGGTTGAACATTAAATTGGAACTGTGCACCTTCTTCTTTGGCGTTTTTGACTTCACGCTTAGAACCCGGCATATTGGCTTCATCACGTCGATAGGCACACGTTATATCGACAGCACCTTGTCTAATTGATGTGCGAACGCAGTCCATCGCGGTATCTCCACCACCTAAGACAACAACTCTTTTGCCCTTCATATCAATGTAAGGCATATCACTAAAGTGTGTATGTCCCATGATATGTTTGGTATTGGCGATTAAAAAAGGTAATGCATCATAAACGCCCGTAGCATCTTCATTTTCCAGCCCTGCTCGCATTGATTGATACGTGCCAACACCAACAAACACCGCATCAAACTCATCAAGCAACGTAGTTAATGAAATATCTTTACCGACCTCGGTATTTAAACGAAACTCAATGCCCATTTCGGTAAACACTTTGCGACGGTAAGTTAGAATCGTTTTATCTAATTTAAATGCGGGAATTCCAAAAGTGAGTAAGCCGCCAATCTCAGGATGCCTATCAAAAACCACGGGAGTTACACCATTACGAATCAGTACATCGGCACAGGCAAGTCCAGCAGGCCCTGCGCCAATAACGGCAACACGTAACCCGGTTTTTTCGACATTATCTAAATTAGGTTTCCACCCCATTTTAAAGGCTTCATCGGTAATATAACGTTCAATATTGCCAATTGTAACGGCTCCAAAGCCATTATTTAATGTACATGAACCTTCACACAAACGATCTTGAGGACAAACCCGTCCACAGACCTCTGGTAAACTATTAGTTTGATGAGAAAGTTCAACAGCCTCTAAAATTCGGCCTTCATTAATTAACTTAAGCCAATTAGGAATATAATTATGCACAGGGCATTTCCATTCACAATAAGGATTACCACAAGCTAAACATCGGTCAGCTTGCGCTTGTGCTTGAACGGCTGAAAATCCTTCATAAATTTCAACAAATTCTATTTTACGTACTTTAAGCGACTTTTTAGGCGGATCAACACGCTGTAAATCGATAAACTGATACACATTTTGACTCATTTTGTGCTTCCTCCTTTTTATTGCGCTTGAACACGAAGTTCTGCTGATGAGCGACTTCGATGACCTAATAACGCTTTAATATCACTGGATTTTGGTTTAACAAGGACAAATTGTTTAGCAAAATCTTTCCAACTCGCTAAAATAGCTTCTGCACGTGAAGAATGAGTCAACTGCGCATGTTCCATAACTAATCCCCGTAAATGCTCTTCATGAATTGGGTAATCGGCTACGGGTAATATTTCAACCAACTCTTTGTTAATACGTTTGTCAAATTCCCCATCCTCATCAAGAATGTAAGCAAAGCCACCTGTCATACCTGCTCCAAAGTTAACTCCGGTTTTACCAAGTACACACACAATGCCGCCTGTCATGTATTCACAGCCGTTATCGCCTATGCCTTCAACAACGCTTATCGCACCTGAGTTTCGAACGCCAAATCGCTCTCCAACGCGCCCAGCAGCAAATAACTGCCCACCGGTTGCACCGTATAAACAAGTATTACCTGCAATTGTTGCTTCATGACTTAAAAAGGCCGACCCTTGCGGAGGACGAATCACAATGCGGCCACCGGCCATACCTTTGCCGACATAATCATTGGCATCACCTGTCAACATTAAATCAACGCCGCCAGCATTCCACACACCAAAACTTTGTCCAGCGGTACCGGTGAAGTTTAGTGTCATCGGCTCTGTGACTAAGCCTTGGTCGCCATATTTTTTAGCAATATACCCTGACAATGTCGCACCAACTGATCGGTCAGTATTTTGAATATCAAAATAAAAACTTTTCGGTTGTCGGTCATCAACCGCCTGCTGCGCTTGAGCAATAATCTCTTTATTCAACACACCTTTATCGAACGGTTTGTTATCTTCAATACAGTAAACAGGATTGCCTTCAACTGGTTTAGCTGTTTCTAATAATCCCGATAAGTCCAATTTTTGTTGTTTCGCACTCACACCATCAAGTTCAAGCAATAGATCTGTTCGTCCAATAAGATCAATAATTCGGCTAACACCCAATTCCGCCATCACCTCACGTGTGTTGCGGGCAAGGAAACGGAAATAATTCATCACTTTCTCTGGCAATCCATGATAATGATCGCTACGCAATTTTTCGTCCTGCGTAGCAACGCCGGTTGCACAGTTATTCAGATGGCAAAGTCTTAAATATTTGCAACCTAAAGCAACCATTGGCCCAGTACCGAAACCAAAGCTTTCTGCCCCTAAAATAGCCGCTTTGACAATATCGGTTCCCGTTTTTAAGCCCCCATCAACTTGCAGTCTAATTTTATGTCTAAGCCCATTTGCAACAAGCGATTGCTGAGTCTCAACAAGACCAAGTTCCCACGGTGAACCGGCATATTTCACTGAGGTTAATGGACTGGCGCCTGTCCCGCCATCATATCCAGCAATGGTAATTAAATCGGCATAAGCCTTTGCAACGCCGGTTGCAATGGTACCAACGCCCGGCTCTGACGCCAATTTTACCGAAATCATTGCATGTGGGTTGATTTGTTTAAGATCAAAAATAAGTTGCGCCAAATCTTCAATCGAGTAAATATCATGATGCGGTGGAGGTGAAATTAAAGTAACGCCTGGCACAGAGAAACGTAATCTTGCAATATAGGGGGTAACTTTATCACCTAACAGCTGCCCGCCTTCTCCTGGTTTTGCTCCTTGTGCAACCTTGATTTGAATCACATCAGCACTCATCAAATAACTTGGAGTAACACCAAAGCGGCCCGAAGCAACTTGCTTGATACGAGAAACTTTAATCGTATTATAACGCGCAGGATCTTCGCCGCCTTCACCGGAATTTGAATACCCACCCAATCGATTCATTGCCTCAGCCAAAGACTCATGCGCTTCTGGACTGAGAGCGCCAATTGACATGGCCGCAGAATCAAAGCGTTGAAATAGTGAAGCTTCTTCTTCGATTTGATCTAATGGAATCGCTGAATTTGGTGGCGGATTTAACTGTAATAAATCACGTAACGTCGTTACCGGACGTGAATTAACAATCTCGGTATAACGTTTGTAATCTTCATAGTTACCACTGTTTACCGCTTTTTGTAATGATTGAATCACATCTGGATTATACGCATGGTATTCTTCGCCGTGTGCATATTTTAATAATCCACCTTGTTCAAGCGGTTTACGTTTTAACCAGGCTTGTTTTGACAGCTCAAATAAATCTTGTTGGAAATCTTCGAAATTAGCACCATTAATACGGCTAGTCACACCTTCAAAACAGAGTTCAATCACATCATCATTAAGGCCGACAGCTTCAAATAATTTTGAGCAGCGGTAAGACGCGACAGTCGAAATCCCCATTTTCGACATAATTTTGTACAACCCTTTATTAATACCATTGCGATAATTGAGCATCACATCGCGATACGGTTTATTAATGGTTCCATTGTCGATCATTTGGGTTAATGTTTCATAGGCTAAGTATGGGTATATTGCTGTCGCACCAAAGCCGATTAATACCGCAAATTGATGTGGATCACGGCAACTTGCCGTTTCAATAATGATATTGGCATCACAGCGTAAGTTCTTCTCAACCAAGCGTTGCTGAACAGCCCCTACCGCCATTGGTGCTGGAATCGGTAAACGATCTGGTGCAATATTTTTATCTGATAAAATCAGCAGCACAGCCCCATCTCGCACCTTAGTTTCTGCATCACCACAAAGTTGTTCAATCGCATCTTTTAAGCTGCCATCGATTTCATAGGTAATATCGAGGACTTCTGATTTATAATAACGCGACTCTAAAGCGGTCAATTGTTGTAAATCAGAATAAAGCAATACTGGCGATTTGAATGAAACGCGATGAGCTTGTCCTTCGGCCTCGGCAAAAACGTTCATCTCACGGCCAATACATGTAGACAGTGACATTACGTGGGCTTCACGAAGTGGGTCGATTGGCGGATTGGTGACTTGTGCGAATTTTTGTCGGAAATAATCATAAATCACGCGAGGTTTTGTTGACAGTACAGCAAAAGGCGCATCATCGCCCATCGAGCCTGTCACTTCCTGTCCATTTTCACCTAAAACACGGATACACTGGTCGAGCTCTTCACGGCTATAACCAAACTGCTTTTGATAAGTAGCCAGTAAATTATCATCATAATCTCGGTGTCCTAAGTGGGTATCTGGCAAATCTTCAAAAGGCACTAAGCGTTTTACATTTTTAGCCATCCATTCTTTATAAGGATGACGTTTTTGTAAGTCATTATCCGTTTCTGCCGATTCTAAAATGCGACCTTGTTCGGTATCAATTACTAATAATTGACCTGGTCCTACTCGTCCTTTTTTGACCACTTCATCAGGCTGGTAATCCCAAATACCGACTTCAGATGCGCAAGTTATCAGCTTATCTGTTGTAATAACATAACGAGCAGGCCTTAACCCATTACGGTCTAAGTTACACGCGGCGTAGCGCCCATCAGACATGACAATGCCAGCAGGACCATCCCACGGTTCCATATGCATTGAATTAAAGTCAAAAAAAGCACGTAGGTCTTCATTCATATCGGGATTATTTTGCCATGCAGGTGGCACTAACAAACGCATAGCTCGTACAATATCGAGTCCGCCGACTAAGAATACTTCAAGCATGTTGTCCAATGAGCTAGAATCCGATCCAGTGACATTTACAAATGGTGCGGCATCTTGTAAATCTGGGATAAGTGGCGTTTTAAATTTATAAGACCGTGCTTTTGCCCATTGACGGTTACCTTCAATTGTATTGATTTCACCATTATGAGCCAAATAACGAAATGGCTGCGCCAGAGGCCAACGCGGTACGGTATTAGTAGAAAAACGCTGATGGAATAAACAGATTGCTGTTTCCATCCGTAAATCAGCTAAATCTAAATAGAAACGAGGCAAGTCTTTAGGCATGCAAAGGCCTTTGTAAATATTGACCTGATTTGAGAAACTGCATACATAAAATGTTTCATCAGTGACACGTTTTTCGATGCGACGACGCACCATATACAAACGTCTCTCTAAATCGATTTTAGTCCAACCCGCGGGGGCGTTGACAAAAACTTGTTCTATTTTAGGTAAGGATGATAATGCGATTTCACCTAAAACACTGGTATCAACAGGCACCACCCGCCAACCGAGCACGGATAGGGTTTCATTAGCCAGTTCTTCTTCAACAATCTCTCGGCTTAGCTTTGCTGTTTTTTCGTCTTGATCTAAAAATAACATACCAACGGCATAGTTGGTCGCAAGTCGCCATCCGGCTTCCTCGGCGACAAGCCGAAAAAAACGATCGGGTTTTTGAAGTAATAATCCACAGCCATCGCCCGTTTTGCCATCAGACAAAATTGCCCCACGATGCTGCATTCTTGCAAGTCCATGAATTGCCGTTCGGACAACTTTGTGACTTGGTACGCCCTCAATGTGAGCGATGAGACCGAAACCGCAGTTATCCTTCTCATGATGCTGGTTGTATAACATATCATTGCCTCTTCATAATTATTTTTCTATATCCTTTGATCCCCAAGTCATTATAAAAATAGTCACCATGAGTTTTTAAAATACAGAAATAGTCTATCTTGATTACAAAAATTAACGGTAAACAGTGTATAGGTCAAATAAAAATTACTTATAAGTCAATCTTCTAATAACTGACTAATTACTTATTAATGAAGCTAATGATCAATTACAACATATCAATAAATTAAGATGATGATTTGAGTATTAAACTGGGAAGATAATCCTGCTATAATCGTTATAAATCATTTAGAAAAATAATTATGCAATCTCAAATTACGCTTGTTGGTGCGGGTGCCGCCGGTCTTTTTTGTGCAAGTCTACTTGGACAGAAAGGATTTCGTGTTACGGTTATTGATAACGGTAAAAAAATCGGCCGTAAGATTTTAATGTCAGGTGGTGGTAAATGTAATTTTACTAATTTGTACATAGAGGCTCATAATTACTTATCACAAAATCCTCACTTTTGTAAATCAGCATTAACGCGTTTCACTCAGTGGGATTTCATTGAATTAGTTAATCACTACCAAATACCTTATCATGAAAAAGAGCAAGGGCAATTATTTTGTGATCATTCAGCCCAAGATATTGTTGATATGCTAGCAAACGAATGCAAAAAAGCAGATGTTCAGTTCATGATGCAAACACAGTTAAATGATATTGAGGCTGTCGATAATCACTTTGTTTTACACACATCCAAGGGCTTAATGAAAAGTGAAAAAGTCATTATCGCAACGGGTGGTCTCTCTATGCCAGCATTAGGGATGACATCAATAGGTTATAAAGTGGCAGAAAAATTTCATTTACCGATTGTCCCAGTAAGAGCCGGGCTTGTGCCATTTACATTGCAAAAACCTTTATTAGACACGTTTTCAACACTATCCGGCATCGCTGTTTTTACCGAAGTATCATGCTCAAAAATCAGTTTTAAGGGTAATTTACTCTTTACCCATCGTGGGTTATCTGGCCCTGCCATTTTACAGTTATCAAATTATTGGCAACCCAATGAACCGATTGTGATCAATTTTTTACCTAATCATCAACTCGACACGTTACTGACTCAAAACCGTAATCAAAGTCTTAAAAATTGTTTATCACAAATCCTACCGAAACGGTTGGTTGAGGTTATGATTGAACTTGCTATGATCCCTGATTTACTTGTTAAGCAATTAAATCATGCACAATTAAATGCATTAAATGCAGCATTAACCGAGTTCACGATCACACCAAATGGTACGGAGGGTTATCGCACGGCAGAAATCACATTGGGTGGCGTGAGTACCGATGCAATTTCATCAAAAACGATGCAGGTAAAATCGGTACCTAATCTCTATTTTATTGGTGAGGTTATTGATGTAACAGGCTGGCTTGGCGGTTATAATTTTCAGTGGGCATGGAGTAGCGCCTTTGCTTGCGCTACTGAAATGTAGATAACAACAGTGCTGTTATTTGATAAACGCAGATACGCCTGTAAAAATAACTTGCGCAGCAATAGCAGATAATAATAATCCTGTTAACTTAGATAAGATAGCAATACCGGTATTTTTCAATACTTTTGCGATACTTTTGGATGTTAACAGCATGATATAAATGCCTAAAGACGCAATAAACAGAGACAATGCCCCAATAATATTTTGCGCAATGCCAATTGACCCTGTTCCCATAACAATAATAGTACCAATTGATGCCGGCCCCATACAAAGTGGAATGGCAAGCGGCACAACACTGATATCTTCATCTGAATTAATTTTATTTTTATCAGGTGAATCATTCATGAGAGAAACGGCTGTGAGAAATAGTAACGCACCAGAGCCAATTCGGAAAGCATCAAGTGTAAAACCAAACACACTAAATAAAGCATTACCGAGAAAAAATAAAACAATGCCAATAATAAATACCGCACTTGATGTTTTCAATGCTGTTTTACGTTTACGTTCTTCATCGTACTGTTTTGTGCTACCCAAAAAAGCACTTAGTACAGCGGGAGGCGTCATTAAAGCAAATAATTTTACGGTTGTTACAAGAAACTCAATAACATAATCACCCACAATCATACTCCTAACATCCATTACATCAATATTTTATAATATATCAAATTCGTATTATATTCTTTTTTATTATCGCAATACATACAAAAATGGTCACGTTAAAGTGACCATTTTCTAACCAAATTTTTAAATAATAAATTTAATAAATTAGTTAAGACGCTCTTTAATTCGAGCCGCTTTACCACGAAGTGCACGTAAGTAGTAAAGTTTAGCTTGACGTACTTGACCACGGCGTTTCACGGTAATTGAATCAACAACTGGAGAATGGGTTTGGAACACACGCTCAACACCTTCACCATTAGAAATCTTACGTACTGTAAATGCAGAATGTAAACCACGGTTACGAATCGCAACAACCACACCTTCATAAGCTTGAAGACGTTTTTTATTACCTTCAACAACCCATACTTTTACCTCGACCGTATCACCCGGACGAAAAGACGGGATGTCTTTTTTCATTTGTTCTTGTTCTAATTGCTGAATAATTGCATTTTTCATAATATTATCTCATTAACTAGTTATACTGAAATATTAGTGACACTGTTTACTGCTGTATTCGTGTTGAAATTCAGCGAGTAACTGTTGCTCCTCATCAGTCAGAGCTAGATTTTCAAGAAGATCATCTCTTCTCAACCAAGTTCGTCCTAGTGATTGTTTTAATCGCCAACGACGAATCTCTTCATGGTGTCCAGACATTAATACATCAGGCACCGCCATTCCATCTAACACCTCGGGTCTTGTATAGTGCGGGCAATCAAGTAATCCGTTGGCAAAAGAATCTTCTTCTGCTGATGATTTATGATTTAAAACGCCAGGAATAAACCTTGCTAACGCATCAATCATCGTCATTGCGGGCAACTCACCACCACTTAACACATAATCCCCAATCGACCATTCTTCGTCAATTTCGGTTTCAATTACGCGTTCATCTATACCTTCATATCGTCCACAAATCAGAATCAACTTCTTATTTTGAGACAATTCACAAACACCTTTTTGGTCTAGTTTGCGCCCTTGTGGGGAAAGATAAATTACTTTTGTATCGTCACCAGCTACGTTCTTAGCTGCATGAATAGCATCTCTCAGAGGTTGCACCATCATTAACATACCGGGGCCACCGCCATAAGGCCTGTCATCGACAGTTTTATGCTTATCATGCGCAAAATCGCGCGGATTCCAATAATTAACTTCCAACAGCCCGTTTTTGACAGCTCGACTTGTTACGCCATAATGGGTAATAGATTCAAACATTTCAGGAAAAAGGCTAATAATGCCAATCCACATATTTTTACCTTACCAATTAAAAGGCAGGATCCCAATCGACTTCAATCATTTTTGTCGTCAGATCAACACGTTTAATAAATTGATCTTCAACAAATGGAATCAAACGTTCCGTTGCTCCAAATGCATCTTTGAGATTTGCTTTAACCACCAAAACATCATTTGAACCGGTTTCCATCAGATCAGTGACTTGACCAAAATCATAACCAGCCGTGTTTTTTACTCGACAACCAATCAAATCTTTCCAATAAAAATCACCATCACAAAGTGCCGGTAATCTTTTTGCATCAACGTAAATTTCGAAATTTGTTAACGCATTAGCTTGGTCACGATCATCAATGCCTTCGAGCTTTACAATCATATCTTGATTGTGGGGTTTATAGCTTTCTACAACGACTTCTTGCCATTGTCCAGCACGCTGGATATACCAAGGAGTGTAATCAAAAATACTCTCTGGAAATTCTGTAAACGAAAAAATCCTGAGCCACCCACGAATTCCGTAGCTAGAACCAAGTTTACCTACGACAATCAGATTCTCAGTATTCATCTTTACAGCACTGCCTCACTTATAGTTAATTAAGCAGCTTTTTGTGCTTGTTTGATCAGTGCATTAACACGATCAGAAACAGTTGCACCTAAACCAACCCAATGATTTACGCGATCAAGATCTAAACGTAATTCTTCTGCTTTACCTTGCGCAATTGGGTTAAAGAAACCAACACGCTCAATAAAACGACCATCACGTGGGTTACGGCTATCAGTAACAACTACTTGATAAAATGGGCGCTTTTTAGAGCCACCACGAGCTAAACGAATAGTTACCATAACATCCTCTTAAATTAAAAATAATCTTCTTTATGCCCAACATGGACAAAATCAAAGCCCGAGAATTATACTCTTTCTAGCCAAAAGTGCAATTACTCTTTGAGCTTGTTAAGCAAGAATACCCGCTTGATTGTCCCTTGGCAATTAGGTTTTTGCCGCGCTTTAATGAAAATTAGCTCACATGACGTAAAACAGTATCAAACCAACCCTATTTATGCACTATTGCCACATCGTTCGCTAATGCTTGGCGAATAAATCCGTGGTTTTCACATAATGCTTTATTGGCTTGCTCCGCACTTAAATTTGCCAAAATCATTAAAATTGCTGTTTTGCACTGTTTTCCACTTTGTGCTAAAGCCCAAATGGCGTCTTCACGACGACATTCGGTTGCTTGCATCACAATATTAATTTGCCTTTCCATTAATTTTGCATTAGTTGCTTCAACATCGACCATCAAGTTGCTATAAACTTTTCCCTGTTTAATCATGCTTGCTGTCGTTAGCATATTAAGAATCAATTTTTGAGCCGTGCCCGCTTTCATGCGCGATGATCCCGTGACGACTTCCGGTCCAACGACCGGGGTAATGGCAATATCGGCTAGATCCACCATCGGAGCCTGACGATTACAACATAAACTGATTGTTTTTGCGCCAATCGATTTGGCAAATGTCAGCCCACCTATCACATAAGGGGTGCGTCCACTCGCCGCAATACCGACTACAACATCATTTTCAGTTAACTGTATATGTTTTAAATCTTCAATTGCAAGCTGCGGCGAATCTTCCACGTTTTCAACCGCTTTTAAAATAGCTGCATTGCCACCCGCAATGATACCGATAACTTGGTCAGGAGACGTTCCATAAGTTGGTGGACATTCACTTGCATCTAAAATACCTAATCGGCCTGATGTTCCTGCGCCAATGTAAATTAAGCGCCCTTGTTTAATAAAAGCGTCGCTAATTATATCAACCGCTTTGGCTATTTGGGCAATCTCCGCCTCAACAGCGAGTGCAACTTTTTTATCTTCATTATTAATAATTGTTAAAATTTCATGTGTTGAACATGTATCAATTTTTTCACTGCTCGGATTACGGCTTTCTGTGACAAGTTTGGTTAAATCAACCGTGCTATGGTTACTCTTTTCCATAATTAATCCTAAATAAGGTCGCTGTGCCTATCATATATT
>JAVSBY010000002.1:0-5572 GCA_031960925.1 Gilliamella sp. CRA003912 | reverse complement strand
TTTCATCAACCATTTATGATAAAAACAGGAACTCTCATATGAAAAAACTGCTTATTTTATTACTTACCTCTTTAGCTATTGTTGCTTGTGATGATAACCAAAATACTAAAGCAGAGCCGTCAAAAGTAGACCAATCTATGGAAAAAGCAAAAGAAAGTAGTCAACAAACTTATGAAGATGCGAAACAAACTGCTTCTGATGCTTACGATCAATCTAAAGATAAAATTAATGAAACTTATCAATCTGCAAAAGAAGGCGCTAAAGATGCTTATGATTCAGCTAAAGAGCAAGCTGATAAAGCAAAAGACAGCAGTCAAGAAGCTTATGAAGATCTAAAAAAATCTGCAACTGATACTTATAATGAATCTAAAGATAAAATTAACGAAAATTATCAATCAGCTAAAGACAATGCAAAAGAAGCTTACGATTCAGCGAAAGAAAAAGCATCACAAAGCTATGAATCTGCTAAACAAAATGCTGAACAAAATTATAATGACGCTAAAGAAAAAGCCGTTGAAACGTATAATAATACATTAGATAAAAGCTCTGAAGCTTTAAAAGATATGAAAGAATCAAATTAGTATTTTTCTGTATATAAAAAAACCACCTAAATGGGTGGTTTTTTGTTTTCGAGAACAACGCACACAAACTCATATTATGCTTCGTTCCAGCTATCCCTTAATCCGACAGTTCGGTTGAAAACAAGATGATCCTCGGTTGTATATTTGCTGTCTAAACAGAAATACCCTTCGCGTTCAAATTGATAAGCACTGCCTACTTTAGCTTGTTGCAAGCTAGGTTCAACGAAACCGTGTTTTATTACTAAAGATTCAGAATTAATTGTTGATAAGAAATCATCGGCAGCGCCCGGGTTTGCGGTATTAAATAGGCGATCGTAAATACGAATTTCGGCCGCTTTTGCATAGCTAGCAGAAACCCAGTGAATGACGCCTTTGATTTTACGACCATCTTCCGGATTTTTGTTGAGTGTTGCTTTATCATAACGACAAAAGATTGTTTGAATATTTCCGTCCACATCTTTTTCAACACGATCAGCACGAATAACATACGCATTACGTAAGCGGACTTCTTTACCTAAAACTAAGCGTTTATAGTTTTTATTCGCTTCTTCACGAAAATCAGCACGATCAATATAAATCTCACGCGTAAAGGTTACTTCACGTTCACCAAGCTCTGGGCGATTTGGGTGATTTGGCATCGAAAGCACTTCTTCAGCGTCATCGGCAAAATTTTCAATTACCACTTTAACCGGATCGAGAACCGCCATTGCACGAGGTGCATTTTGGTTGAGATCTTCACGAATACAAAATTCCAGTGTACTCATTTCGACGGTATTATCTTGTTTAGTAATCCCAATACGGCGACAAAACTCACGAATCGACTCCGGTGTATAACCACGACGACGTAACCCGGAAACGGTTGGCATTCGAGGATCATTCCAGCCATCCACTATTTTCTCGGTCACTAACAAATTCAATTTTCGCTTTGATGTGATGGTGTATTCCAAATTTAAGCGCGAAAATTCATATTGGTGTGGACGAGCCGCAATTGTGATATTATCAAGCACCCAATCATATAAACGGCGATTATCTTGAAACTCAAGCGTACAAAGCGAATGGGTAATGTTTTCAAGCGCATCAGAAATACAATGGGTAAAATCATACATCGGATAAATACACCATTTATCACCTGTTTGATGATGCGTTGCAAACTTAATTCGGTATAACACTGGATCGCGCATAACAATAAAAGGGGAAGCCATATCAATTTTGGCTCGTAAGCACGCTTTTCCTTCTTCGAATTTACCGGCTTTCATATCTGCAAACAATTGCAAATTCTCACTCACCGAACGATCACGATAAGGACTATTTTTACCTGGTTGGGTTAACGTGCCACGGTACTCGCGAATTTCATCAGCGGAGAGCTCATCAACATAAGCGAGTCCTTTATTGATTAACTCAATCGCATATTGATAAAGCTGGTCAAAATAATCAGAAGAATAACAAATCTCACCATCCCACTGAAAACCGAGCCAACGAACATCTTCTTTAATTGATTCGACATATTCCACGTCTTCTTTAACGGGATTGGTGTCATCAAACCGTAAATTACATTTACCTTGATAATCTTGCGCGATACCAAAATTAAGACAAATCGATTTTGCATGACCGATATGCAAATAACCATTAGGCTCTGGTGGGAACCGAGTATGCGTTGTTTTGCATTTTCCTGCTGCAATATCAGCATCAATAATTTGACGAATAAAATTAGTTGGGCGAGCTTCAATGTCTTTCGGTAATGAACCGCTCATAAAAAACCTCTGATTATTTTTGTTTTTAATTTAATTATTTTTTCTTGTAATTGAGCGATGAATATAACAAATTTTTCAACTTTCTGAAATGGATCTGCATGAGGTATTTGGCGGTATTATAAAAAACTGAAAAATAAAACCACCCTATCGTCAAATGCATGCTGAACCTTTCTAAGTAATGCGTTATTTATTATAAAGTTAACTAAAACGAATAAACTCAACCACAACGACATTACTCATTATTTAATTTTAATGTAACAACAAATCTTGCGCCGCCAAGCGGACTGGTCACAACAAATGCATTGCCATCATGAAATTCAGCCATTAATTTAACGTAGGCAAGACCTAATCCGTAACCTCCGGTTGATCGAGTTCGACTTGTATCAAGTCTTGCAAATGGCGTGAAGATTTTTTCCCGCGAATCAAACGGTATCCCCATGCCATCATCATCAACTTCAATTAATAATCTGTTGTCTTTTTTAGTAATATTTAAAACGGCTTTGTGCGTTGCGTATTTGAAGGCATTGAGTAATAGATTTTTAATGATCGTATTAGCTAAATCCTTATCAATCATCACATTAACATCTTGTGCATTGCACAGTAATTCAAATTTTTCCGGCTTAAACAGTTCAAGTGACTGGCACAGCTTATCGCTCCATGTTTTTAAAGAGACAGAGGTTAAATTAAGTTCGATATTACTTTGCTGCATTTTAAAATAATTTAGACTTGCACTGATTAATGATTCTAATTCGTTAATATCATCACTCATTCCTTTTTGTAGCAGCCGCTTTTCATTTTCATCGTCAGTTTCTTCAAGCATACTCAGTTCAAATCGCATCCGGGCAAGTGGGGTTCGTAGCTCGTGAGCCATCGCATGTGAAATGGTCTGATTAGTGCCAACAAGGTGTTCAATATGCGTTCCCATATTATTCAGAACATTAGCCAACGGCTTAAATAACCATCCCTTGACATTTTCAGTTCTGGCTTTCAAATTACCTTGCCCGAGCTGTTCGGCAGTTTGTCTGATGTGCACAAGATCTTTCCAAAACGAACTGAATGCAAAATAAATTAAGATGAAGAAAATGATCGCACTAAATAGTGCCCAAATAACCAAAAATACACTGAGTGACATGGTATTGGATTCGAGAATGTAACGCATCACAATCGGACCTAATTGAAGAAGGTGCCCATCTTTTAAATCGACGTAAACGGTATCATTATCTTCATCATAAGCAAAATCATATTCTTTAAGCTCTTTAATCACATCAGAAGAGAGCGGTGTATCAATTGATAGAACTTCAATTGGATAACCAAAATAATGTTGCAAACCATCAACGACTTGTTGAACCGGTTGATCTTTATGCTCATTAATTTGTAGACGAATCAAGTTAACCGCGCCACGCTGTGATTCTCGAAATACAACATGATCATCAGGAATTCCTGTCAATGATGACGGCAAAGCATCAAATACCAACAACGCACCATAAGCAATGATGCATTGCAATATTAATAATATCACTAGATAAATAACAATTCGTTTATTGAAAAGTAGCGGTTTTGCTAATAAATGACTCAATGTAAATCATCCTTTTGTAAAAATAGATAGCCTTTTCCTCTTACGGTTTTGATTCTTGATGGATTATCAGGATCATCCAGTAATTTACGGCGTAAACGCGAAATACGGGCATCAATTGAACGATCACTACCATCAAAATCGATCCCTCTTACAAGAGAAAAAATATCATCTCGAGACAATATTTGGCCTGCATGACTAGCTAACAGCAGTAATAAATCAAACTCCGCTGTTGTTAAATCAATTTCTTCATCCTTTAATGTAACGATACGATTTTCTTCATTAATGACAAGATCATCAAAAATGAGGGCTTTATTATTCGAGGGTGTGGCAAATTCTTTTTCGTGCTCAACTTGTTTACGCCGCAATAAAGCGCGAATACGGGCAAGCAATAAGCGAGGTTCAACGGGTTTTCCTAGATAATCATCAGCGCCTAATTCTAACCCAACAATTTCATCAATATTATCTTCACTTGCCGTCATTATTAGAATAAAATTGTTGAACCAAGTTCGAACATCACGGCAAATATCAAAACCTGATTTTCCAGGTAGCATCACATCCAAAATTAAAATATCTGGATTGATTTGTTTGATTTTGTCTTCAGCTGTCGCCCCATCGTTATGCCATTCAACGATGTAGCCTTGCCGAATCAAATAAGCTTGGATTAACTTGGCTAATCGATAATCATCTTCTATGATTAATATACGTTCACTCATTTTTGCCTTCTAAACAGGTTACCAACCAATGCCTCAGGCCTTATTATACAAGCAAAACAAGCTTGGTTACAGAATATATACAAAGAATCTACAAAGTTTGGCTGTGCAATATTATAAAATTGTGTCCATAATTAATTCCTATTAGCATAAGTTTAAATCATGAGCACTTTTTTATCTATCACAAACGGACTTTTTAACTCGGTAAAAACGCGAGGGACTCCCCCTATCGTTTTGTGTGATTTTGATGGCACAATCAGCCTAAAAGATGTGACTGATACATTATTAAGCCATTTTGGGCGAGAAGGTTGTGAAGAGCTTGAACAACAATGGTTAGCCGGCAAGATCGGATCTCAAGAATGTATGAGTAAACAAATTGCACTTATGGATGCAAGCTTTGATGAAATGAATCAAGTGCTTTCAGAAATAGAGATTGATCCAACATTCAAAGAGTTTATCGATTATACCAAAAAGAGAAATATCCCAGTTCATATCGTAAGTGATGGATTAGATTATGCTATTAAAACTATCCTTAAGCATAATAATTTAGGTGATTTGCCTATTTTCGCTAATCGCTTACTGCATGATAATGAACGTGGATGGAAACTCGAGTTCCCTTATGCCAATAAGAATTGCATCAAAGGAAGTGGGAACTGCAAGTGTAATCATGTGAAAAAACAACAACATTATAGCCCAATATTATATGTTGGAGACGGGACTTCTGATTACTGTGTCTCACATCATGTTGATATTGTTTTTGCAAAAGATAAACTGATTAATTATTGCCAAGAAAATAAAATAGCACATTATTCAATCCAGTGTTTTTCGGATGTAGTCGAGAAATTAGACAATCTTGAATGCTTATTACTCCCGACTTTGACAATAGAATAACGAAAAATAACGATAAGGAATTACAATGAGTACAGTGCAAGATTCATCTTATTTTCTGCCTGG
>JAVSBY010000001.1:0-17980 GCA_031960925.1 Gilliamella sp. CRA003912 | reverse complement strand
AGACAGAGACAGAGACAGAGACAGAGACAGAGACAGAGACAGAGACAGAGACAGAAGTTGTGAGCTAAACCAAATGCAGATATAAAAAAACCCGACTTAGGCCGGGTTTTTCATTACTTAATACAAATTACTTAATTTTAGCTTCTTTGTAAACAACATGCTGACGAACAACGGGATCGTATTTTTTGATCTCCATTTTTTCAGGCATGGTTCTTTTATTCTTGCTAGTAGTATAAAAGTGACCAGTACCCGCAGAAGAAACTAATCTAATTTTCTCACGTACACCTTTAGCCATGATATTATTCCTCTATGAGTTAGTACTTTAGTACTTTTCACCACGGGCACGAAGTTCAGCTAACACTGTATCAATACCCTTTTTATCGATAGTACGCATACCTTTAGCTGATACACGCAATTTTACAAAACGTTTTTCACTCTCAACCCAAAAACGGTGTGTTTGAAGGTTTGGCAGAAAACGACGTTTAGTAGCATTCATCGCATGAGAACGATTATTTCCTACTAAAGGACTTTTTCCTGTTACTTGGCATACTCGTGACATGTCAATAATTCTCCGAAATTTCTATGCTTAAGCCTTGGGCGCAATATGTTAATGGAATTAACCTCGTCAGGCTTTCAGTTTCTGCAGATCTACTTGAGAAGCAGTTTAACCTCTCACACTGCACCCATATTAATGAGGTAGCGAAGTATACGCTGTTATGCGCAGATTCTCAAGTATTATCTTACTTAACCGGTAAATAAGTTGTATTTAAATAGCGTTATATACCTTGTAAAATATTTTTTGAGAGAAAATATCTGAATATTTGAGAACTTAAAATTGCGGCACGCATTTTTAAGTTACGCCTGCTTATTTTTGTTTTGAAAAAGTGATAGGTTTAATGGAAACCAATATCCTTTTATCCTAGTTTATAACTAGTTAATCTCCTCATAAATATGTTTTAATATTGGTTTGTTTATTTTTATGATAAAAAAACGGTATATTTAACCTATTTTAATTTATGTTATGCAAGGAGATACTATGAGTCAGTTCGTGCCCTATAGTTTATACGGTATTATCGGTTATCCACTTGGGCATAGTATGAGCCCGCTTATTCACACAACATCATTCAAAGATCATGATATTCCAGCTGTATTAGTGCCATTTCCAGCTCCACCGGAAGAGATTGAAACGTTATTTAAATCGGTTCGTTTGCTCAATATTCGTGGGCTGTGCGTGACTATTCCACATAAACAAACCATTATTCCTTACCTAGATGACGTGACTGATCGGGTTAAAAAAGCGGGCGCGGCGAACCTTGTTTATTGGGATGGTGATAAGTTGTGCGGTGATAACACTGACATTATCGGTTTTATGGAGCCGCTTGAGCAAAAAAATCTACCGGCAGACTATAAAAAAGTGTTGTTACTTGGTGCGGGTGGTGCTGCGCGGGCTGCGGTTGTTGGCTTACAAAGTTTGGGCTATACCGATATCACTGTAACGGATATTGTGAGTGATTTACCCGCTGCACTTGCCAAAGAGTTTAATCTAGAAGTAGTTGCATGGGATGAGCGAGGTAATGTTGAGGCTCAAATTATTATTAACTCAACCCCGTTAGGAATGAAAGGGAAATTTGAAGATCAAACGCCTTATGAGCAAACTTGGTTCAAAGGAAAAGGTGTTGCCTATGATATCGTTTATACGCCTTATGATACACGTTTTCGCATTGAAGCAGAGCAAGCCGGTTGGGAATCGATTTCTGGTCGTGAAATGTTCATTGGTCAGGCGAATGCACAATTTAAAATCTGGACAGGAAAAGATCTATCAAATCGCGCCAAGCAAGCAGTTATTGATGCTTTAGCCGATAAATAATGATTGAGTAAAACACACCATGTCGACATGATCTATTGGTGTGTTTTTATACATTCATAAACCACAAATACGTTAGACGTTATTATATCCTGCCTGTTTTTTAAATTAATCGGCAATCTTGCTGAATAGTTAACGCCATTTTATCTATGCACAAAATAAAATTTCACTGGCGGCATCCGAAAAGTCATACAGGTAATAATAGTTAAAGTGTAAATATTAATTTACGTTAATATGATTTTAATGCATTTTAAATCAATTGGTTAGATATTTATTAATTAAGTGTAAAATAATTATTGCAAATGATGCTTAGAATCACTAGCATAATCACAATCTATACGCTAATATCGGCAAATCAGAAAGGATCCGAGATGAATAAAACGATTTTTTTAATCGGAGCGCGAGCTGCCGGTAAAACCACAATAGGCAAGATGCTTGCAAGCCAATTATCATTTTCTTTCATTGACACAGACAGTTACTTGCTTGAATCCACCCAAAAAACCGTTGCTGAAATTGTTGACAAAGAGGGGTGGGAAGGTTTTAGAGCAAGAGAAAGCCGAGCGCTAATTGAGACAACTCAGCCTAATCGCGTGATTTCAACCGGTGGCGGAATGGTTCTCGCTGAGCACAATCGCGAGTTTATGAAGCAAAATGGTACGGTTATCTTTTTGTCTGCGCCGGCTGCAATTTTAGCCGCGCGTTTAATGAAAGATCCTAATGCGGCGCAGCGACCCTCTTTAACAGGCTTATCAATTCAAGATGAAATGGAAAGCGTATTAAAAGATCGCATGCCATTATATCAAGATTCCGCACATCATATTGTCAATGTGAATCACGATGAGACAGAAATTATTGCGCATATACTTAAAGTATTGGCGGACTAAGTGGCTATTTATAAACAATAATGGTTATTAATCGATGCCGCACACAATGCGGTATTTTTTTCCCGGTAAAAATAATGCCGCTAATGAGTCGGGTAAATGCGGGAGTGGTCCTTTCTTTTCTACAGTCCGTGTTTGATAAGGTAATCAAAAATAGGGAAATAGTCACTGTACATATGCAGTTAGCGCTATTATCAACAATCAGGTTTTATATTGATTTAATTTGAGGTTCTATTTTTTAAGTATTGGGGTTATGACAATGAATAATCAACCTATTCATTCTTATGGGATTGTCAGTTCACTTTATGCAAATTACATTATGCAAAGTATTGCATTGATTGTAATTATGCAATTTTCGACAGATATATCAATGCAGCTAAATACTGATATTATTGGACTTGGCTACGTTGCATCAGGGATTGGTATTGGTAAGATACTTTTAATGTTTATTGGCGGGGTGCTTTCGGACAGATTTGGTCGTAAGCCTTTTGTGTATATGGGCATGGTGTGTTATATCATCTTTTTTGTGGGAATGACGCTTTGTACCAATATTCATCAAGCCTTTTTCTTAGCCATTATTGTTGGGGCAGGTAATTCGTTTTTAGATACCGGCTCTATGCCAACGCTCACCGAATGTTTTCCTCGTTCTGCTGGCTCTGCAAGTATTTTAATTAAAGCCTTTATTTCGATTGGTTCGTTGTTTTTGCCTTTCATTGTGACGTTTACAGATGCGCATCATATTTGGTATGGATGGGCATTTATCTGTTTTTCTATCTATCTTTTGATCAATGGTTTATTGATGGCGCCACAAAGATTTCCATCTAAGGATACTAAAATTAGTGGCACAGCGGGGGAGACTAACTATTTTATCGGGCGACCATGTATCTGGTTTGAAGGCGTATTACTTGTTTTAATGGGATTTACAACGACAGCCACATTTGTTGTGATTGTGCAGTGGTTACCCGAAATTGCCGAACGCGGTGTGGCATTAGATAAATTTGCTGCAAAACAATTAATCACTTATTACAGTACCGCCTCGATTGTTTCGGTCTTTATCACGGCATATGTCGTTAAAAAATGGTTAAAACCGATTTATTGCATCATTATACTGCCTTTTCTTTCATCTATTATTTTAGCGATCTTCTTTTTCAATATTTCGCAGCAGATGTGTGTGATTGCCGCAATTGGTGTAGGCTTTACTGCGGCAGGTGGCGTTTTACAATTGACGTTAGTCGTGATGCAGCAGCTGTTTCCTGGGCGTAAAGGGCTGGCTGTTGGGTGCGTTTATACACTCAGTGGGATTGCCTATATTGTTGTACCGCGAGTGATTCCTGAACTGGCTATTATTGATGTAAGCTATGCCATTTTAGTCGATCTCTTTATTGCAATGACCAGTGCGATACTCGGGTTTATCGTGTATTTGCGATTTGTTAAAGTGGTTGATATGCGCAAGATATAATGTAACTGTTTACTTGAAAGGGCCTTAGGGCCCTTTTTTGATTATGCTCAATCCTTCTTTCTTTCATATTGTCACTGATTAATTGGTTCTATTGCTATTTCATTTGAATTGCAAATTGACCGATATTGTTAACCTGTCAAATTTTGTAAAAAGCACTTGCTATTAAATCTAAAATACATAAAAATACATAAAAAACGAATAAGTATTCAATTGCAAGGTGTCGTTAAAATGAAAGAACGTACAACGGAAATGGTTGAAGGATTAAGACATTCAGTACCTTACATCAATGCTCATCACCAAAAAACCTTCGTAATTCTACTAACGGGGGCAACATTAAAAAGTAATAATTATTCAAATATTATTAGTGATATTGGCTTGCTTTATAGCTTGGGTATTAAGCTTGTGATTATCAATGGCGCGCGAAATCAAATTGATGAATCATTGAAAAATCACAATATTGAACCTCGATATCACAAAAATACACGAATTACCGATACACAGACATTAGATATAGTTAAACAGGTGACGGGGTTATTACAACTTAATATAACCGCGAGCCTTTCGATGAGTTTGAATAATACCCCTTTACAAGGAGCACATATTAATGTGGTGAGTGGTAATTTTGTGATTGCACAGCCATTAGGGGTTGATGATGGTATTGATTATTGCCATACCGGAAGAATTCGCCGTATCAATGATGAAGGGATTAATGAGCAACTTAATCGTGGTGCAATTGTATTACTTGGCCCGGTTGGTGTGTCGGTTACCGGTGAAAGTTTTAATTTGTCATCCGAAGATGTCGCAGCTGAAGTTGCGATAAAACTTAAGGCGGATAAACTGATCAGCTTTTGTGCAGAACAAGGGGTTTTAGATGAACAAGGCAAGGTGATAACCGATCTTTATCCAAGTGATGCGGACAAGTATGTGAGTTGTAAATTGCTACAAGGTAAACATTTATCAAGTGAAGCACGTTTTTTACAAGCAGCGTCAAAAGCGTGTCGTAAAGGGGTTCGCCGTAGCCATTTAGTGAGTTATTTAGAGGATGGGGCCATTTTACAAGAGCTGTTTTCTCGCGATGGCATTGGTACGCAAGTTGCCATGGAACATTCAGAACAGATTCGAGCGGCAACCATTAATGATATCGGCGGTATTTTGGAACTGATAAGGCCGCTTGAAGAACAAGGGATTTTAGTTCGTCGTTCACGCGAGCAACTTGAAATCGAAATCGATAAATTTACCATTATTGAACGTGACAATATGACGATTGGCTGCGCAGCGCTGTATCCTTATCATGACGAAAAAATGGGGGAAATGGCCTGCGTTGCTATCCATCCAGATTATCGTCATTCAGCAAGAGGGGACATGTTAATCGATAAAGTTGTTGAGCGTGCAAATCAACTTGGCTTAGAAAAAATATTCGTATTAACAACGCGCAGTATTCACTGGTTTAGGGAAAAGGGCTTTAATCCGGCTGAAGTTAATGATTTACCGATGAAAAAGAAAACCCTATACAATTACCAACGAAACTCTAAAATTCTTATGCTTGATCTGTGTTAAGTGTTGATTGCTTGATCAAATCAAGGATGAGATTGATTTGTAAATTTGAATCATTTAATGCTGGAATATAGTAAAATTGTTTACCGCCAGCATTAAGAAATATTTCTCGATTTTCTTCATCAATTTCATAAGTAGTTTCAATACAATCGGCCGCAAAGCCGGGACAAAGGACATGAACATTTTCAATGCCTTCAGACGCAAGTTGAACTAGCATATCGCTTGTGTTGGGCGTGGTCCATTTGCCTTTGCCAAACTTAGATTGATAGGCCATTTTTATTGGTATATTGATACCGCTTGCTTTAAGCCTCTCAATCAATAATGTGGTCGTTATCTCGCATCGCTCAGTATAGTTGTCACGTCTTTTTTTGATGTAACGTACCGGAATTCCATGATAAGAAAGTAACAAAACATCCGGCTTACCTTGCTGCAAAAAGGCATGCTTAATTTGTCGATAAAGCGCTTCAATATAGCTTGGATTATCGGCATAATCATTGATGTAATTGAACTGACACTGAATTTTATTAGTCGATGCAGCGCGCGCTAACTTATCAAATGATGCAAGTGTTGTTGTTGTTGAATATTGTGGAAAAAGAGGAAGAACAGTGATTTTGTCACATGTACGCAATTTGGTTAATGCATCTGATAAACTGGGTTTGCCATAAGTCATACCCAATTCACATATAACTTCTTTAGAGAGAAGATTTTGCAGTTGATCACGTAGCCTTTGACTGTAGTAGAGCAATGGTGATTGATTTTCAATCCATATTTTTTGGTAATGCTTAGCAATATAGGGGACACGTTTAGGTAAAACAATACCATGTAAAATCGGATACCAAATCAAAAGGGGAAGGTCAACGACATGACGGTCATGCAAAAATTCGGTTAAATACTGGGTTATTGCCGAGTACGTTGTATCACTCGGTGTGCCTAGGTTAATCAGTAATAGACCATGCTTTTTTTCCATTAAATGTCCTTTATTATATAAGACAATTTTTGATAAGAATTAACAATCGATCGAGAGCACCTTGATTTTGTTTAAGCACATGATAGGCATTGTCTCCAACGTGTTTACAATAATGCCTATCATCAAGTAACTTGTTGATTTCAAAGTATACATTATCTGCTGTGTTCCTACAAACTATCAATCCATTCGCTGCAATCAATTGCTCACAAATGACTTTAAAATTAAAAAAGTGCTCACCCATCACAATTGGAATATGGTGTAAAGCAGGTTCTAATGGGTTATGGCCACCACGCTCAATAAGGCTGCCACCCACAAAGGCAATGTCAGCTAAAGCATAAAGTTGTGTCAGTTCTCCCATGGTGTCACCGAGTACGACCTTGGTATCAGCTGTTGGTATTTCATTTTTACTTCGGCACTGGTAACTCAAGTTTTGATTGCTGATCAGTTTTTTTACAGTATTGAAACGTTCAGGATGGCGTGGAACGAGAATGAGTAGTAAATCTGGGTATTTTTTTAGTAATTTTTGAAAAGCAGTTAGAATAATTTCATCTTCACCGGCATGTGTACTGGCCGCAATCCATACTCGTCGGTTAAGTTGCCATGTGTGTTTTAAGGTTGAAATGTGTTCTTTCTGCTCTTGAGTTAGATGAATATCAAATTTGATGCTACCAGTAATGGCTAAATGGGACGGGGGAAGGCCTAGCGTTACAAATCGTTCTGCATCTTGACTATTTTGTGCGGCAATCATGTTTATTTTAGGTAACAGTTTACGCATTGATTTGCCTAATTTTGCATATCGTCTTGCTGAGCGCTCAGATAACCTAGCATTGGCAATAATCAGTGGAATCTTGCTCGCGTGCAGTTGGCTAATTAAGGTTGGCCAAAGTTCGGTTTCCATGATAATAACCAGTTTCGGGCGGACTGATTTTAAAAAGCGATGCGTTGCACACGGTAAATCATACGGTAAATAAACATGGCTGACAGCGTCACCCAATAAGGCTTTTACACGTTCAGATCCGGTTGGAGTCATGGTGGTAACGGTTATTGGTAAAGCGGGATACTGGCTAATCAACGCTTTAATTAATGGAAATGCAGCCACCGTTTCACCAACTGATACTGCATGGATTACTATACCACCGGGTTTGACTTTACCCTGACAAAATCCATAACGTTCCATCCATCGCTTACGATAAGCGGGTGCTTTAAGACTTCTTAATAGTAGGCGTAACCAGATAAGTGGTTGAACAAGATAGAGTAATAGGGTGTAGATAATTTGCATAACCGTTATTTAATATTAAAAAAGTGCTGACGATAGTAGGTGAGTTCTGCAATTGAATCTCGAATATCATCTAAAGCTTGGTGTGAGCTCTGTTTAGTTATTCCTTTGAGTATGCCGGGTTTCCAGCGTTTAGCGAGTTCTTTGATAGTACTGACATCTAAATAACGATAATGAAAATAACGTTCTAAATTGGGCATGTAATTCACTAAGAACCGTCTATCTTGTCCAATAGTATTACCACAAATTGGCGAGCAATTTTCGGGTACCCATTGCTCTAAAAAAGCGAGGGTTTGCGCTTCGGCTTCTTGTTCTGAAATGACACTTTTTCGTACTTTGTCGATAAGCCCTGATTTTCCGTGTGTGTTTTTATTCCAGTCATCCATCAAGGCGAGTTGTTCATCAGATTGATGTACAGCGATAACAGGGCCTTCTGCGAGAATATTTAAATCTGAATCGGTAACGATAGTGGCTATTTCAATAATTCTGTCGACATTTGGATCGAGTCCGGTCATTTCAAGGTCGATCCAAATAAGGTTATTGTGGCTAATTTGACATGATTTAGTCATAATTTTTTGTGTATCAGTTTTCTTTTTCATGGTGAGTAGTGTAGCATATCTGGCAAACTGTTTTAGCAAAAATTAGCAGACTGTGGCAAAAAATCAATTATCTCAAAATCAAAAAAGACGCGTTGCGGCAAAGCACCAGCAACGTTTAGAGACAAAACAAGACGAAAATCTGTCTACCTTTTCGTTACCAAATGACGGGGTTGTTGTGAGTCGATTTGGTAAATCTGCTGATGTGGAAGATAGTTTGGGGCTTATTCATCGTTGCAGTATTCGTCGCACTTTACCCTCTATTGTCACGGGGGATAAAGTGATTTGGCGGGAAAGCCTTGAACCTAATACTAACGGTATTATTGAAGCTGTGCATCCACGTCATTCTGAATTAGTCCGTCCTGATTTTTATGATGGAGTTAAACCGGTTGCGGCAAATGTTGATCAGATTGTTATTATTTCAGCTGTTTTACCTGAATTATCACTCAATATTATTGATAGATACCTCGTTGCCAGTGAAGTAACCGGCATAGAGCCGATTATTGTACTCAATAAAATTGATTTATTGAGTGAAGCGCAGCGTCATCACGTTGAACAGCAGTTAAGTCTCTATCAAAAGATAGGTTATCGTGTTTTATTGGTGTCTTGTCATCAACAACAGCAAATGGCTGCATTACAAAAAGAGTTACAAAACAAAATATCTATTCTTGTTGGACAATCAGGCGTAGGTAAATCCAGTATCATTAATTTGCTTTTGCCTGAGCAAAAACAGTCGGCATTAACTGGTGAGGTTTCGCACATTTCTGGACTTGGTCAGCATACAACAACGTCAACGCGTTTATATCATTTACCAGATGGTGGCGATATTATCGATTCGCCAGGTATTCGAGAATTTGGACTTTGGCACTTACAGCCAGAACAAGTTATTAACGGGTTTAAAGAGTTTTATGATTATTTGGGCGGATGTCAGTTTCGTGATTGTAATCACCTTGATACGCCCGGCTGTGCCCTTTTGCAAGCAGAAAAAGACGGTAAAATTGCAAAATCAAGATTTGAAAACTACCATCGAATACTACAAACAATGAAAGACGTTAAAGCAAGAACCAACAAAAGTTATAAGTAATTTTTAATCAATCAAAAAATACGTTAAAACACCTAGAAAGTCATCGTATTTTAGTTATAGTTGCACATTTAGGTCGATAGCTATTTATTCTTAAAAGGTCGAAACGGTATGCCTTCAAATCGAGAGACAAAACAACCTTTTGGCGCGTTACTTGGACATGCACCGGGTGGCGTTGCTATTTATTCATCGGATTATAACACCATCAATTTGGATAATTATCCTAACGATGCATCTTATCGGAGTTATCAAGGCCGTGAATATATGGGATATAAATGGCAATGCGTTGAGTTTGCGCGTCGATTTTTATATTTAAACTATGGTGTGGTATTCACTGATGTGGGGATGGCGTATGAAATTTTTTCATTACGCTTTTTACGTCAAGTAGTGACCGAAGCCATTTTACCTTTACAAGCCTTTGCTAATGGAAGCCAAAAAGCGCCGGTTGCAGGAGCCTTACTGATTTGGGATGAAGGCGGCACATTTAAGCGAACTGGCCATGTAGCGATTATCACCGAGGTATTAGGTGATCGGATTAGAATTGCAGAACAAAATGTCAATGATATCCGTCTACCTATGGGACAACAGTGGACACGCGAATTACCCATGGTAATCAATGACGGGCACTATGTATTACAAGATACCTTTACCGATACAACTATTTTAGGGTGGATGATTCAAACAGAAGATACACTATATAGCTTACCGCAGTCAGAAACGCCACCGCAGTATCTTGCCATTCATAGTGCAAAGATTGATGATCATGGACAATTTGCGGGTAAATGGTTAAACGAAAACGATCCGGTTGAACATGCTTATGTATTAGCCAATGGTCATCACATTAATCACGATTCGCCCTATCGTTATTTCACTATGTCTGAAAGCGCTGAGCAAGAATTGATTCGCGCAACCAATGAATTACACTTAATGTACTTACATGCAACTGATAAGGTGTTGAAAGACGATAATTTGCTACGGAATTTCAATATTCCTGAGATTTTATGGACCAGACTACGTCTTTCATGGCAGCAAAGACGTTATCAAATGATTTCGGGGCGATTAGATTTTTGTATGAGTGAGCGTGGCTTAAAAGTTTATGAATACAATGCGGATTCCGCGTCATGCCATACCGAATCAGGTCAAATTTTAAATCAATGGGCAAAACAAGCGGAGCTAACGGCCGGTAAAGATCCGGGGGAACAATTACTTAATTCGTTAGTTGATTGTTGGAAGCACAGCGATGCTAAACCCTTTGTTCATATTATGCAAGATAACGATAGTGAAGAAAATTATCATGCTTTATTTATGCAAAAAGCCTTAACACAAGGTGGGTTTGATAGTTATATTCTACATGGACTTGATGCTTTACATTGGGATAAAGAAGGGCGGTTGGTTGATGACCAAAATCGTCAGTTAACTTGTGTCTGGAAAACATGGGCATGGGAAACAGTACTTGAGCAGCTGCGCGAGGAGAGCGAAGCACAAGTTGCCGGATTGCCTATTCGTACAGGGCACCCTGAATCTAGAGTGAGATTGATTGATGTGTTATTAAGGCCAGAAATCTCGGTATTTGAACCTTTATGGACCGTTATTCCAAGCAATAAAGCCATATTGCCTGTTCTTTGGTCATTGTTCCCTAATCATCGGTATTTATTGGCTTCTTCTTTCGAGCTGGATAATGAGTTGATTAAAAAAGGTTATGCGGTTAAACCTATTGCAGGGCGGCGTGGTAGCAATATTGAATTAGTTGGTAATGATGACGAGATTCTGGGTAAAACAGCGGGTCAATTTGCTAAGCAAGAAAATATTTATCAAGAATTATGGTGTTTACCCAACGTCGATGACAGATATGTCCAAATTTGCACCTTTACTGTAGGCGGACATTATGGTGGTACCTGTTTACGTTCTGATTCTTCACTAGTGATAAAAGGTGAAAGTGATATGCAGCCGTTACGCGTTTTGGCTGATGACGAGTTTGTGTTGGACGAAAACGAGAACGTATGAGCGTTGCCTACTAAGCCTAATTTTGAAATCTGATTCAGAACAATTTGCTCATGGGATATTGATTATCTTGGTGTGTGAACGCGGTATTGATATTTAGTGTAGCGATAAAACGTATATAACCATTATTTTTCAAATAATGGTTTTCCTATCTACGTGAATCAATGTATTATAAGCGATCATTATGAGGGTTATATAAGTTTATTTTCCGTGGAACAATCGTCATTTAGTCAAAAATTACTCACCGCTATCGCTTCATATGTGCCTGATTGTCTGATTCATTATCATCAGCTCATTATTGTCTTCATCCTATTATTAGTGGTGATTTTTCTGTTTTCATTCAGTAAATTACGAATGGATATTATTGCATTACTGACAATAACTGCAATTGTAATAACCGGCGTTTTAACGCCAGCAGAAGCATTAGCCGGCTTTAGTGATCCCAATATTGTCTTGATTGCATTATTATTTATTATTGGCGAAAGTCTGGTTAGAACGGGCGTTTCATACAAAATGAGTGAATATATTCTCAAGATTGCAGGAACCAGCGATATTAGGATTATTATTTACATTATGCTAGGTGTTGCGTTGTTAGGCTCTGTCATGAGCTCAACGGGGGTGGTTGCGATTTTTATTCCTGTTGTTATTCGCATTGCCAATCATACTGGTATTCATGTTAAGAAATTAATGATGCCACTTTGTATCGCAGCATTAATTAGTGGCATGATGACATTAGTGGCAACGGCTCCTAACTTGGTTGTGAATAGTGAACTGCATCGTGCTGCACTAACCGAATTTAGTTTTTTCTCAATTACACCAATTGGATTGGGTGTTCTATTTTTTGGTGTTATTTATTGCTTATTGACCCGTAATTGGTTAATTACCTCTAAGCAAGCGATACCCACATCATCAGTATCCAATCGTCGTAAAATCACAGATTTAATTCGTGATTATAAATTGGCTGGTAGAGCGCATCGGGCACAGGTGCTTCCAGGGTCTTCTTTTATTGGTCGCACGATTGATCAGCTTCATCTACGTTCTCAGCATGGGGTCAATGTCATTGGTATTGAACGCTGGCGTAAGTTCCAAAAAGTCTTAATTCCAGTCAATGGGGCAACTGAATTTCGTGAAAACGATATTTTGCTATTGGATATGTCTCATTCAGAAGCCGATTACCGTGCTTTTTTAACCACGAATAATCTTGAGCCTAAAATTCTACGGGGTGAATATTTTTCAGAGCAGCTAAAAGAAGTTGGAATGGCTGAAGTTGCATTATTACCAGAATCAACGTTATGTGGACAAACTTTGCATGATATCAATTTCCGAAGTAAGTATTTTTTAAGTGTGATTGGTATTTGGCGTAATCATGCACCGCTTGAAAATAATAATCTCTTTCAGCAACGTTTGGAAATGAGTGATACGTTATTAGTCTGTGGTGATTGGGGATCCATCCAAAAATTACAAACCCGGACCAATGATTTTGTTGTTTTAGATTTCCCAGCAGATATTGATGATGTCGCCCCAGCCAGCTCGCAAGCATTTGCTGCCTTAGTTAATCTTGGAATAATGATTGGATTGATGGTGACAGGACTTGTGCCAAATGTGGTTGCGGCTTTAATTGCTTGTTTCTTAATGGGCGTTACACGATGCATTGATATGAATAGCGCTTATAAATCGATCAACTGGCCAAGTTTGATTTTAATTATAGGTATGATGCCGTTTGCTCTAGCTTTTAATAAAACTGGTGGGATAGCGTTAATTTCAGAATGGCTTGAATTGCATTTACGATCATTCGGTCCTTATCTTGTTCTGACGTTTATCTTCTTATTTTGTTCTTTAGTAGGACTTTTTATCTCAAATACTGCAACAGCAATATTGATTGCGCCAATAGCCATTAATATTGCCTTGAAGTTTGGTTATTCGCCTTATCCTTTTGCGATGACGGTTGCCATTGCAACATCAGCATCGTTTATTACGCCGGTTTCATCTCCGGTAAAAACCATGGTTGTAGCGCCGGGAGGATACAGTTTTAGTGACTTTGTCAAAGTTGGCGTGCCATTAACGTTTCTTGTAATGGTTATCGATATTGCATTGGTGCCGATATTCTTTCCATTTTAGTCAAAATTTAATCAAGAGGGATTGAACGATGAGGATTATTTTTGCGGGTACTCCCGATTTTGCAGCTGAGCATTTACAAGCATTAATTGATTCACCACATGATGTTGTTGCTGTTTTCACTCAGCCTGATAGACCTGCTGGTCGAGGTAATAAATTGACCGCAAGCCCCGTCAAAAATTTGGCACTTGCGCATAATATTCCATTGTATCAACCCGAATCGCTAAAGAAAGCGGACATTCAGCAAACGATTGCTTCTATAGCGGCTGATATTATAATTGTGGTTGCTTATGGTCTTATTTTACCGCAAGTGATTCTGGATATGCCAAAGTGGGGATGTTTAAATGTGCATGGTTCCCTTTTGCCTCGTTGGCGTGGCGCAGCACCTATTCAGCGAGCCTGTTGGGCTGGCGATCATGAAACGGGTATCACTATTATGCAAATGGATGCCGGGCTGGATACTGGTGATATGTTGTATAAATTAAGTTGTCCAATTGAACCAGATGATACGAGTGCCACTCTTTATCATAAATTAGCGAAATTGGGGCCGAAAGGGTTATTAGACACCCTAACACTGATCAGCGAAGGCAACATTAAACCAGAAAAACAACACGAATCAGATGTCACTTATGCTGAAAAGCTATCTAAACAAGAAGCACAATTGAATTGGAATTTATCGGCCAAGCAGCTTGAGCGTTGTATTCGTGCATTTAATCCATGGCCGGTGAGTTATTTTGAGGTAAAAGGAGAACTGGTTAAAGTATGGCAAGCTAACGTAATTTCAGAAATGCATAATCAACCGGTTGGGACAATTTTGAAAGCCAACAAACAAGGCATTTGTATTGCAACCCAAGAGGGCGCATTAAACATGACAGTATTACAACCTGCGGGTAAAAAACCGATGTCAGCACAAGATTTATTGAATTCGCGCAAGGATTGGTTTGTGGAAGGGCAGAAATTATCAGCTTGATAGCGCGTGATAAATTGATGATATACAAAGACTGTTTTGATTTAAATTGCAAGGGTTAATTGTTCTTGCAATAGTTTATTAATTGCGTATAATTACGAGACGCTTTGCTTGTTGTGTAAACAATGAACAAGGTATTAATAGCGATATAAGCAGTTTTAACCCACTGGATTATATCAACAATATCCCCGATTTGGGGGTTACGAAAAAGAACGGATTACACTCTCCTGTCAATCGAAACAGGGTAAGAGGAGTGGTCTTTTGTTATAACTTTTAAATAGTGGAGCTCTGGTCTCATGTCGAACCAAAGAATCCGTATCCGGTTAAAAGCGTTTGATCATCGTTTGATTGATCAATCAACTGCTGAAATTGTAGAAACTGCGAAACGCACAGGTGCGCAAGTTCGTGGTCCTATTCCATTACCGACACGCAAAGAGCGTTTCACCGTATTGATTTCACCACACGTCAACAAAGACGCGCGTGATCAATATGAGATTCGCACTCATAAGCGTCTAGTTGACATTGTTGAACCAACTGAAAAAACAGTTGATGCATTAATGCGTCTAGATCTTGCTGCCGGTGTTGACGTGCAGATCAGTTTAGGTTAATCCTAAATTGAATGATTGAGAGGTCGAAACAATGATTGGTTTAATCGGTCGTAAAGTAGGAATGACACGTATCTTTACTGAAGATGGTGTATCAATTCCTGTCACCGTAGTTGAAGTTCAAAGCAACCGCGTTACTCAAGTTAAAACACTTGAGAATGATGGTTATCAAGCAGTTCAGGTTACTACTGGCAGCAAAAAAGCAAGCCGTGTAAACAAACCTGAAGCAGGTCATTTTGCTAAAGCTGGCGTAGAAGCTGGCCGTGGTCTATGGGAATTCCGTTTTGAAGAAGGCGAATTTGCTGTAGGTCAAAGCATTAACGTTGATATTTTTACTGACGTTAAAAAAGTTGATGTTACTGGAACATCTAAAGGTAAAGGTTTTGCTGGCGTAACTAAACGTTGGAATTTCCGTACCCAAGATGCAACGCATGGTAACTCTTTGGCACACCGTGGTCATGGCTCTATCGGTCAAAACCAGACTCCAGGTAAAGTGTTCAAAGGTCGTAAAATGGCAGGTCATTTAGGTAATGAACGTGTTACTGTTCAAAATCTTGATATTGTTCGTGTAGATGCAGAACGTAATCTTTTATTAATTAAAGGTGCAGTTCCAGGCGCGATCAATAGTGATCTTATTGTTAAACCAGCAATTAAGGCTTAACGTCAAGGAGATAGAGATGGAGTTAGTAGTAAAAGACGCGCAAGCGCTTTCTGTTTCCGAAACTACCTTCGGACGTGAGTTTAATGAAGCATTAGTTCATCAAGTGGTTGTTGCTTATGCATCTGCTGCTCGTCAAGGTTCTAGAGCTCAAAAAACTCGTGCAGAAATCGCTGGTTCAGGCAAAAAGCCATGGCGTCAAAAAGGTACCGGTCGCGCTCGTTCAGGTTCTATTAAGAGCCCAATCTGGCGAAGTGGTGGTGTCACATTTGCAGCAAAACCACAAGATCATAGCCAAAAAGTTAACCGTAAAATGTATCGTGGTGCATTAAAAAGTATTTTCTCTGAATTAGTGCGTCAAGAACGTTTAGTTGTAGTTGAAACATTTACTGTTGAAGCACCTAAGACTAAATTATTAACTCAGAAATTGAAAGATATGAACTTACAAGACGTTCTTATCATTACTTCTGAAGTTGATGAAAATCTTTTCTTAGCAGCACGTAACATTTATAAAGTTGATGTGCGTGATGTAGCAGGTATTGATCCAGTGAGTTTGATTGCATTTGATAAAGTGGTTATCACTGTTGATGCAGTTAAGCAAGTAGAGGAGATGTTAGCATGATTCGTGAAGAGCGTCTGCTTAAAGTCCTGCGAGCACCACATGTTTCTGAAAAAGCATCCGTTTCAATGGAAAAAACAAATACATTAGTATTGAAAGTTGCTAAAGATGCTACTAAGAAAGAAATTAAAGCCGCAGTTGAACAACTATTTGAAGTCAAAGTAGATGACGTAAATACCCTTATCGTAAAAGGTAAAGTAAAACGTCGTGGTCAACAAATCGGTCGCCGTAGCGACTGGAAAAAAGCTTACGTTACTTTAGCAGAAGGTCAAAATTTAGACCTAGCTGGCGTCGCTGAGTAATTCGGAGGAGTAAGAACAATGGCAGTTGTTAAGTGTAAACCTACATCTCCGGGTCGTCGCCACGTTGTTAAAGTGGTTAACCCAGAGTTGCATAAAGGTAAACCTTATGCACCGTTGCTTGAATCAAAAAGCAAAACTGGTGGTCGCAATAATAATGGTCGTATTACTACACGTCACATTGGCGGTGGTCATAAACAACATTATCGTATTGTCGATTTTAAACGTAACAAAGATGGTATTCCTGCTGTAGTTGAGCGTTTAGAATATGATCCAAACCGTAGTGCAAATATTGCACTGGTTCTATATAAAGACGGTGAACGTCGTTATATCTTAGCACCAAAAGGTTTAAAAGCAGGTGATCAGATCCAATCTGGTGTTGATGCATCAATCAAAACAGGTAACTGTTTACCGATGCGTAACATTCCAGTCGGTTCTACCGTGCATAACATCGAAATGAAACCAGGTAAAGGCGGACAACTTGCTCGCTCTGCTGGTAGTTATGTGCAAATTGTAGCGCGTGATGGTGCTTATGTAACATTACGTTTGCGTTCAGGTGAGATGCGTAAAGTATTATCAGATTGCCGTGCCACTATTGGTGAAGTTGGTAACTCTGAGCATATGCTTCGCGTATTAGGTAAAGCGGGTGCAACGCGTTGGCGTGGTGTTCGTCCTACTGTTCGTGGTACTGCAATGAACCCGGTAGACCATCCACATGGTGGTGGTGAAGGTCGTAACTTTGGTAAACACCCTGTATCTCCATGGGGCCAAAAAGCCAAAGGATTGAAAACGCGTAGCAACAAACGTACTGATAAGTACATTGTTCGTCGTCGCAATAAGAAATAATTAAAATAGAGGATTAGCTATGCCACGTTCTCTCAAGAAGGGTCCTTTTATTGACCTACACTTGCTGAAGAAGGTAGAGAAAGCGGTGGAAAGCGGGGACAAGAAACCAATTCGTACTTGGTCCCGTCGTTCAACGGTCTTTCCTAACATGATCGGTTTGACCATCGCTGTCCATAATGGTCGTCAGCACGT